>PMSU01000083.1 GCA_003168255.1 Actinomycetota bacterium | reverse complement strand
CGGGAGCGGCGGGCTCAGGCCCGCCACCCGGCCCGGAAGAAGCCCGAGCTCGTCGCGACCGCGCCTAACCAGGTGTGGTCGTGGGATATCACGAAACTGGCCGGCCCCATGCGGGGTACCTATTATCACCTGTACGTGATGATGGACATTTTCTCTCGGTGCGCGGTGCACTGGGAAGTCCACGCCGTCGAACTCGGCGAGCTGGCGGAGAAATTCATGGAGGAAGCGTTCCGGGTGAACGGGGGAATCATCCCCGGCTACGTCCACTCCGACCGCGGCACGTCCATGACCTCGAAGCCGGTGACGGCGCTGCTCAGCGACCTGGGGATCATAAAATCCCATTCCCGGCCGAGGGTCAGCAACGACAACCCCTACAGTGAATCCCAGTTTAAGACTCTTAAATACTGTCCTGTTTTCCCCGGCGAGTTCGGGTCACTGCAGGACGCCCGCGTATTCTGCCGGAAGTTCTTCACCTATTATAACCACGAGCATTACCATTCGGGAATCGGGCTGCACACCCCGTATTCGGTGCACATCGGCACCGCGGCAGCCATCCAGGAAAAACGCCAGGCCGTCCTCAGCGCCGCCTGCGCCGCGAACCCCCGGCGGTTCACCCGCCACCCCAGGCCGCCCGCCCTGCCCGAGGCAGCGTGGATCAACGAGCCAGCCATCGACGCCCCACATCAACCACAGGAGGCCGCATAGCCAACAAGAGCACCCGCTGTCTCAATTGACTTGACACGCACCGCATCGCCACTGTGACTGCGGCGATTGCGCCGATCACCACAACAAGCGGGAGTTCCATCAGCGAAATCACGTTCTACTGCGTAGTCGTCGCGCTCGTATTCGGCACGCTCGCAGTCTGGAAGTCTGCAAGCAAGGCGGTTCACTAGATGCTCTACGTGGCCAGCCACTCAACGGACGTTCTCAGCGGGTTGAGCAGTGCCTCCAGGTGGCTTGCGGTTGCCGCGGTCGTCGTCGCGGTGCCAGCGGTGGCGAGAATATTCATACCGCTTCTTAGTGTCCTGCTGCCACGCCGTTGGCGGCATGCCTCCCCGACAGGGACACAGGTCAGCGCGGGCCGGGACATCAGTGGCGAACATTCCAGGGACGCTGCGCCCGCCCGCGAGGACACTGTGCTCCCCGATGCGGCAGATTCAGAAACCCCACCAGATGACAGCGACTAGGAGCGATCAACGTGACATGAAGGGCTCATATTTACGCGTCCGTGACGCGGCAGCTCCGTCGGCCCCATTCCTGAACGAGGTCATGAGCCCTTCCGAAACTGGCATCGGCAGAGAGGGGATTGATGGGTACACTGTGTCCGAAGGGACAGAAGAGGCATCAGCTCGCATATTGTCCCAGCTAGATGGATACACGCAGCCGGCCACATGTGAGCTGTTGCCATCGCTCCGGTCCTGACGCCAGGAAGCGAAGTCCGTTCGGGGGCCGGGCTGGCCGAAGCTTGAGCCACCTCGTTTGGGCGGGGCCCCTAAGCGGGTCAGGCCCGGCCGGGCAAAAGCGGTCGGGTGAGGAGCACCCGGCCTCCCGGCGAGGGTAGGGCCTGCCCCGCTCCCCACCCAAACCAGGACACCGGCCCAACCTTCGGCCACCCCTCCCGCCGTCACCACGGCCCGGCCCGCCGCCGCGCGCACGTCACAGACAAGGCTCAGCCGCGCCGTGCGGAAGGCATCCGCGCCGCCATCCAGACACCTTAGGGTGGGTCCGGTAGCGTACGCATGAGCAGCTCAGAGCCCTGTAAAGAATCTTGAAGCAATCTGCTGGTACATATTGACAGTCACGTGGGAGTGTGACGGCACTCGCAGATATAGCCGTTGGAATGAATAACATCACGGGATTGCTGTGAGTCCGGGCGCATTTCGGTGCGGCGGGAAAGCTTGACGACGGGCTCGGGCTTTCGTCGAGGGCATGCCGCGTGTCAGTCTCAGCAGACGGGGAGGTGCTGGCCGGCAGCCTCGAGCACAGAGCCCTCCAGTTCGTCCGAGAATGGGCTGGCCTGCACCGCAGTGAGATCCTGGCGAACTGGGAGCGCGCCCGGCGGAACGAGCCCCTGCTCGGCATCGACCCGCTGGCGTAATATGAAGATCGTGGACGAGAGCTACCTTCCTGCCGTCGTGGGTGTCGCTGTGGTCGGTGACCGTGTGCTCCGCCTGTTGTTCAGCGACGGCGCAGCCGGAGATGTTGACTTCTCCGCTGAACGGTGGACAGGCGTCCTTTCGCCGCTGAACGATCCCGCCTACTTCGCTCGGGTCACTGTCGATCCCGAGGCAGGAACCCTTGTCTGGCCCGATGGCATCGACCTAGCGCCCGAACCGCTCTATGAAGAAGCCAAAGCTCATCCGCTCCTCGCGGCCTAACGCCACAGCGCTTAGGGCACATGCGTATGCACAGCTCAGAGTGCTTCTAACGTCTTGAAGCAATCTGCTGGTACATATTGACAGTCACGCGGGCGCCATCCTGCGTAGGTAGTCGATATGGCGACCGCTGATAGATCCGTGCCCGGGAGCTGACCGTCAACTTCGCCAACGCGGTCTCCAGGGTCTTCCTGGATGATTACCCCGCGATGGACGACCCCAAGTTCTCCTCATCGGTCAGCGACCCGCTCTACTACACCAGCATCCCCGGCACCCGGGGAGCGTTCTACCAGCCCGGCACCTACTCCCCGCAAGTTCTCGCCGAAGACGAGCAGCTCAAGGACATCGACAGCGTCATTGACTTCGCCACCGTGGCCGCGTATGCCATCGACGATGCCAACCAGGACACCAACATTCCGGTGCTGGACGTCACGGGACAAGACGACCCGCTCTTCTGCGGCGCCGGGGCGGCCGACTGTAGCAGTTCCGCCGCGCTGGCCGCGTGGGAGAAGCCGTTCTACGGGCCTGACGCCATCGTGCAGGCATATGCAGTGCCTGATACCGGGCACGGCGTTCAGCTGTCGGATGCCTCGCCGCAAGCCACCCAGGTCATGCTGAACTTCGTCAACCAGTACGTCGGACCCGGCTCAGGGGAACTCAACACCACTCCAGGGGTACGGCCGGCAATCCCCACGCCCCCGCCAGCGGGACCGCCTTCCCTGGTCGCCGCAGCAGCGGACGCGCTGTTCAACACGCTGGTCGCGCCGACCGTCGCCACCCTCAACTCCCTGCTAAACGGCGTCCCCGGCGTCGGCACCCAGCAGGAGATCGTGAATATCTCCGGCCTGCTTGCCACCATCGCGAAACTCGCCAACCTGGCCCTCGGCACACTCCCGCAATCCCTGCTTGGCACCGTCTGACGCCTACCCCGCACCGCCCGGGCTGGCCCAGGTCATGCCAGGCAGCCAGCCCGGACTGTGCGTGCCGAGAATCCGGTCCACGACTTCGACCAGCACAGTTGCGCGCCCGGCGACCCGCCCGTGATGATCACGGCTGCCAGGCCAGCGCGATCCTCGCGCCGCGACCGGCAGTGAACACCCGTCTGCTCAGTCGGTTTTGCCGGCGGTGGAGTCAGTCGCGCCGAACGCGTCCCCCAGGCTGGTGAGGTCAATGGATAGCCGTGCGTGCGCGGGTACATGGTCCAGGAGCGGACGCATCGCTTCGAGGGCGGTAAGGATTTCGCGCCCGACCTCATCCGCGGAACGCATCGCATCCACGGAAACCAGGATTCCGCGGTCGCGGTACCACGAGACAATGGGGGATGTCACTTCATGGTAGAGAGCAAGGCGCTGGGCAATGATGTCAGTGGTGTCGTCGGAGCGATGCTCCAGCGCAGCTCGCGCGAGCAACCGACGCATGAGTTCCCCATCGTCGGCCAGCAGGTGCAGCACTACATCCGCGGTCATCTCGAGCTCGCGGCCTATCAGATAGAGCGCTCGGGCTTGTTGCATGTTTCGCGGGATTCCATCTAGGACAAACCCACCTCCGGCCGCCTTCGCGGCGACCACCCCCTCCCGCACCATGTCGAGTACAACCTGGTCAGGCACGAGTTCGCCGCGGTCGAGATACTTCTGAATGTCTTGGCCGAGAGCGGTCCGCCGCGCTACATGATCGCGCAGCAGCTCACCGGTCGCGATGTGGGGGATGTCGAAATGCCCGGCGATCAGTGCGCCCTGAGTCCCCTTGCCCGCGCCCGGGGGCGCGATCATCAGTACCCGCATACTCATCTCCTCACCGCATCATCCCGCGCACCGGCCGCGCGGTCGATACCTCGCCGCAGCCGCCCGCCGTCGAGCCCTTTGGCGATGAGCTTTCCAGCGCGGCCCGTCGACCGTCCGCCAGCCCAGGTACCCGGCGACCTCGCGCAGGTGACCGGTGCGGGTCTGCTCACGGGCACCGTAACCGCGCAGCGCGCCGACCGGGATGCCCAGCTTCTGCGACAGCCGCGCCACCACGGCGGCCGGGGCAGCGGCCACATCCTCCGGGACGAACCCGAGCCACGGCAGCGTGCCCAGCTGCACCGCCACGCCCAGCACGTTGTCCTGGCCCCGGAACTTCCGGACGAACGCCTCATCAGCCGGCCCGAGCGTGAAGTACCGGATCAGCTCAGCACAGGCAGGCTCCGGGAAGCCCCGCAGCTGCGCCAGCTCATCCTCTGAGAACACGTCCCTGGTCGCCACCGGCGTCCCATCCCCCGAAGAAGACCTCGCCGGAGCACACCTATCCGACATGGATGCTCACTCGCAGCAAAACCGGGCAACCCGGCCTCTCGTTATGCGGCCGTGATGCTAATCGTTGTTTTTGCGCTGGATGGTGCCGCGAGCCCCTCCTGGGCTGGGGTCAGCTGTCCTGGGTCCAGTCCGCGTCCCAGGCTGCCACCGCGGTGGCCAGCTGCGCGCAGCCCTCGCCGTGCCCCTGCTCGGCGTCTTGTGGGTGGCCGCCGGTCACCGGCCCGCGGTCGGTGATGGTCTGCCCGCAGCCCGGGCAGGTCCACCAAAAGACCGCCGCGTCCGGCGGGTCGGTGAGCCGGGATCCGGTGGCGAACAGGGGTACTGGTAACAATCGAGTCGTCAGCACCGCTACAGTGTCCAGTTTCCTGGAAAGCCCTGGGGTGTGCGCGATGGCCCCTGGGTTGGTCGTCAGCGTGGCCGGAACGGGTTGTCGGTGTAGCCGGGTCGTTGATCAGTCTCGCCGCGCTGGTATCGCTCGGCCTGCCAGGCGTCCCAGGCTCGCTCCAGCTGCGGGGTGGAGGAGGCGGGGAATCCCGTGCGGGTGCAGAAGGCGCGGAACTCCAGGTCCGGCTCGGCCAGCCGCCGCCGGCGCTCGGCCCCTCGCCCAGGGTGCTGCCCTGCACCCCGTTGCCGTACGCGGAGTAGCCGTCAACGCCGGTGCCGAAGCTGGAGTCGCCCTGCACGCCGTAGCTGGCCTCGGTGGAGGTGCTCTGGTCGACGCCGGACACCCCGCACGACCACGTCACCCTTCTGGACGCCGCGGCCCGTCAGCCCGTTCGCGAGCCGCTGCACGTCGGCGAGCAGCTCGGCATAGGTCAGGTCACGCTGCTCACCCTGCTCGCCATACCAGTGGAAGGCCACCCGGTCGCCGTGCCCAGCCTGGACATGCCGGTCGAGGCAGTTGTGCGACACGTTGAGCGTGCCGTCGGCGAACCACCGGTAGAACGGCGGGTTGCTGTCGTCGAGCACCTCAGAAAACGGCGTGTCCCAGTCAAGCCGCTGCCGCGCCTGCGCGGCTCACCAGGCCGGCGGGTCGGCGGGTCGGCGGCAGCTTGCTGGCAATCGGCGGCAGCTTGCTGGTAAGCGGACGGGTTCGCGCTGATGTGCCGATCGGCTGGCCGTCGATGGCAAGTCGTTCGCCACTGCCTACGCTGGGCTGCGCCGCGGAGGCCGGCTGGTGCTCGTCGCGCTGCATGCGGCCGGGCAGGTCGAGCTCGCCGAGGGGGATCACCACAGTAGACTTCGGGCAGGCAATCGTCGCAGCCGGTCGCATGCGTTCGAGGACACGATCACCGACGTGTACTTGCCGAACGGAGATAGGTGACTACGAAGCCGGAGCGTCCGTACGAGTTCGTCTCGACGCCCGAGGGCATGGTGGCTCGGGTGCGCCTGCGGGGCGGTTCGGTGCTGTCGTCGCCGCTGCTGAATAGAGGCACCGCGTTCACCCTCGCAGAGCGCGAGGCGCTGGGGTTGACTGGTCTTTTGCCCACCGGCGTGTCAACGATGGACGGCCAGTTGCGGCGGGTCTACGCCCAGTACAACCACCAGCCGGATGATCTGGCCAAGAACCTGTATCTAGCCAGCCTGCGTGACCGCAATGAGGTGCTGTTCTACCGGCTGTTCACAGATCACATCGAAGAGATGCTGCCTATTGTCTACACCCCCACAGTGGGAACGGCGATCGAGCGGTTCAGCCACGAGTTCGTCCGGCCCCGCGGCGTGTACCTCTCCGTTGACCACCCACACCAGGTAGAAACCGCGTTCCGCAATTACGGGATGGGACCGGACGACGTCGACTTGATTGTGGCCACTGACTCCGAAGGCATCCTCGGCATCGGCGATTGGGGGGTCGGCGGCATCGAGATCGCGATCGGGAAGCTCGCCGTCTACATCGCCGCCGCCGGCATCCACCCCCGCCGGGTCATCCCTGTCGTCCTCGACGCCGGCACCGACAACATGGCCCTGCTCGACGAAGACATGTACCTGGGTAACCGGCACGCGCGAATACGGGACGATCGCTACGACGAGTTGATCGACACCTATGTAACCGCCGTCACCACCTTGTTCCCGAACGCCATGCTGCACTGGGAGGACTTCGGCGCCGGAAACGCCCGCCGCATCCTGTCTAAATACGCCGACGCGTGCTGCACCTTCAATGACGACATGCAGGGAACCGCCGCCGTCGTGCTGGCCGCCGCGTTCGGCGCGGTACGGGCCGCCGGCACCCGGATGCGTGATCAGCGGGTGGTGATCCACGGCGCCGGCACCGCCGGAATCGGGATCGCGGACGCCCTGCGAGAAGTGATGATCCGGGACGGCCTCAGCCCCTCCGAGGCGACCAGGCGGTTCTACGCGATCGGCAGCAAGGGGCTACTGACCGACGAGCGGCCCGACATGCTGAGGGACTTCCAGAGACCTTATGCCCGCCCGGCGGCGGAGGTCGCCGCGTGGTCACGCGCCGACAGCGGGCCCGTCGGCCTGGCCGATGTCGTGGCTAACAGCCACCCCACCATTTTGATCGGCACCTCGACCCAGGCCGCGGCGTTCTCCGAATCGATCGTTACCGACATGGCCGCGCACGTCCAGCGGCCGATCATCATGCCGCTGTCCAACCCGACCTCGCGGTGCGAGGCGCTGCCCGCTGACCTCATCCGCTGGACGGACGGACGAGCGCTCGTCGCCACCGGCAGTCCCTTTGACCCGGTCCGGCACAACGGCCGCGACTACCAAATCGCCCAGGCCAACAACGCCCTCATCTTCCCTGGCCTCGGGCTCGGAGTGATCCTTTCCAGGGCTCGTCACATCAGCGACGGGATGCTCTCCGCGGCCGCGCAGGCCGTAGCTGGCCTCTGTGACGCCACAAGTCCGGGCGCCGCCCTGCTACCCCCGGTCAAAAGCCTGCGCGCCGTCTCCGCCGCCGTCGCCGTCGCGGTCGCACTCGCGGCACAAGCCGAAGGCCTGGCCGAAACCCCGCTGGACCACCCGGTCGAGCAGGTTCACGAAGCGATGTGGAAACCGATCTATCCCGAAATTGAGCTAATCTGAGCCCCGATGATGCGCAGAATCGCTTACTGGCCCGGTGGCGGCGGGTACGCCGGGTCGGTGGGTTTCGGGTTCGGGTTCGGCATGAACCCGCACTTGTTGTCCTCGACTAGACAGTAGTAGGACAGGCTGTTCAGCTTGCCAGTGTTGGGGTCAGGGCCGAGCGCTTTACCCTGCTGCCAGGTCTGCCAGTAATCCGCATGCTCGGTGTACCACGGCCCGGGTGCGCCGTCCGTCTGGGAGGACGACAGTTCCAGGCCGATATCGGCGGGTGCCCCGGGCGTCCCGTACGCCTGCTGCTCGGTTTCGCATGGCTCACTCAGGCCCTCAGCCTGCGCGCACGATGACGGGTAGACGGTTTCCGAGTCGTCGTTGATGATCCACAGGCCCACGTAATGGATGCGCATCGACAGCCTCGGAACGACGTTCTCACCGTTGCACGGTGAAGACGCGCCGGTAACCGCATACGAGAGGTCATTGCTGTCCGACATGCTGCCCAGCGAAGGGTCAAAGTAACCCGGTACCCTGGTATCGCCACCGGGACCGTCTCCATTGGGGGAAAGGTAAGATTTCTTGCCGTTAAAGCACGAGGGGAAGTTGATGGACTCGACCAGGCCCGACGGGTTGTTGAGATTCGGGTCATTCCGGTACGGCTGGCAATCGTAAGGCCAGATCGATTGCGGTGTTTTCACGCTGTCGCTGATATTCTCCCCGCAGTCCCAGAAGATCACGTTGTCGTTGGCCGGCGGAGCGGTGGCGTCCGGCGTTCCGGCCACCATAATGAGCCCGGACGGAAGCGCCGCGTCGGCGGCTGCGCCCTTGGTGCTCTGGTAATACGCACGTATGTAGATCGTGGTGCCGGTATCGCTGCCGCAGGTGTAGTTGCCGCTGCCGTCGGTCTTGAGCGTGCAGCCAGGCAGGTAGGGCGCGGCGGTCCCGGTCACGGTGGTCTTCAGGAAGCTCTCCGGCGCCCAGTAGGCGGCTGTGTCACTGGGGTCCTGGCAGGTGGTCAGCTTCGTGTTCGGCTTGCTGTTCATATCGGCGAACGTGGTGGTGGGCTGCACGTTGTCGGTGCCGTCCGGATTGCCGAAAAACATGTGCACGTGCGGAGCGGGCATGCCCGGGTCCATGATCGGATCGATCGCCTGCACCTCGCCGGTCATCGGGCAGCGGACGATCCAGTCGCCGGAGTTACCGGTACCGGCGCTGCTGCCCGCATCCGCCGGGGCCGGGCTTAACGCCCTGCCCGCGAGCACCACAGCGGCCATGCTGAGCACTGCGCAGAGTAGAACGAGGACTCTCCTCATGATTGACCTCCCGCTCCTCATGCCGGTAATGCCGATGTTATCCAGGGAGCAATCGTATGCTCTGCCGAATCACGAGTCCATCCTGCACCCTGGGAGATCTTGAGTAACTTAAATAATCTGTGTTCGGTTCATACGCGGGGCGAGCCCGCCAGCGGCTGTAAACATTCGGCGGTCTGGTACACACACCGGATTGGCTTGGCGGCGCGCGTTATGTGAACCGATCAATCGTTCTCGCGCGTCCTCGAACAAAATGTAACTATCACGCCGATGTCCGGTCGTTTCGACCGGTAGCAGCGACGTGCAGGTGGAGTTGCCGGGTTGGGTTGTTGGTTTCCGAGGGTTCCGGAGTCAGCGGCGCAGGGTGGTCTCTGTCTCCATGTGCGAGAGTTTCTCGGGATTGCGCACGGCGTAGATCCCGGTGATGAGGCCGTCGTCGATGCGCACCGCCACGACGGTGTCGATCTCGCCGTTGAGCCGGTATATCAGCGCCGGGTAGCCATTGGCCTGGGCCGGCTGCAGCGACGCTCCGGCGGCGAGCCTGCCCAGCCCGGCGGCCAGCAGGCGGGCCACCTTGCCGGCCCCCACGACGGGCCGCGGGACGGCCTGCTTGACTCCGCCGCCGTCAGCCAGGAAGACGACATCGGGCGCGAGGATGTCGAGCAGGTGTTGCAGATCGCCCGTTTCGGCCGCCCGCCGGAACGCCTCGAGCGCGTCTCGGGTCTGGGCCGCGGAAACGGCCCCGCGCGGCCGGCGCGCCGCGACGTGTACCCGGGCCCGGTGCGCGATCTGGCGGACCGCGGCCGGGCTCTTGCCGACGGCCTCCGCGACCTCGTCGTAGCCGACATCGAACACCTCGCGCAGCACGAACACCGCCCGCTCGGCCGGCGCGAGCGTCTCCAGCACCAGCAGCATCGCCATCGAGACGCTGTCCGCCAGCTCGACGTCCTCTGCCACGTCGGGCGCGGTCAGCAGCGGCTCGGGCAGCCAGGACCCCACGTAGGACTCCTTGCGGCGACCGAGCGTCCGCAGCCGGGCCAGCGCCTGCCGGGTGGTGATGCGGACCAGGTACGCACGCCGGTCCCGCACCGTGCCGAGATCGACGCCCGCCCACCGCAGCCAGGTCTCCTGTAGGACGTCCTCCGCGTCCGCCGCCGAGCCGAGCATCTCGTAGGCGACGGTGAACAGCAGGTTGCGGTGGGCCAGAAACGCCTCGGTGGCGGGGTCCGGGCGGCCGGGCCGGCTCATGCTCCCGCCGCGATCGCCGGGCGCGGACTGCGACGTGCCGGCCATGGGCCACTCCTGTTCACTCTCGATTGTGTCACCCACCAGATGCCGGGCCCCGCCGTCGTGTGACACCCAGACGGTAACCAGTCCTTGCTGGTTCGCGCCGAATGACGTGACGGCGAGACAGCGTCGTGAGCAGCGGTCCGTCGTCTATCACCCAGACCGCCACCTGATTGTGGCGCGCGTCACATAACCGCGCTGTCACAGGAACCGGGTCGCCGGCATCTCGTGTTCGTTCCGTGCAACACCACGAGTGAGGACGAAGCCATGGACGCCCGGTTCAACATGTTCGGCAACGAGATCGCCGCCAAGTTCGCCCAGCGGTTCGCCAGCGCCAGCCTGGTGATCCAGCAGTCGCCGCTGCCGAAGTCCACCCAGGAACTGGTGTCGCTGCGCGCCAGCCAGATCAACGGCTGCGGCTGGTGCATCGACATGCACACCAAGGAAGCCGCGGCCGCCGGTGAAACCCCGGTCCGGCTCCACCTGGTCGCTGCCTGGCGCGAGGCCACCGTGTTCACCGAGGCCGAGCAGGCCGCGCTGGCGCTCGCCGAAGAAGGCACCCGGCTCGCCGACGCCCACCACGGCGTATCCGACCAGACCTGGGCCCAGGTACGCAAGCACTACGACGACGACCAGATCGCCGCGCTAGTCGCCCTGGTCGCCCTGATCAACGCAGCCAACCGGCTCGCCGTGATCGTGCACCAGCAGGGAGGTTCCTACGAGCCCGGCATGTTCGCCGCCGCGTTCAGCTGATCGACAGCCAAACCCCGGCCCGCCCTCTCCGCCCAGGATCATTCGATCCGGGCCGGGCGGGCAAGACCCGCGGTCAGCTGACCGAGGCGCGGGTCGATGAGGCAGTCCGTCTGTATGAGCAGGGTTGGTCGTTTCAGGCGGTTGGTTGGCACCTGGACGTGGCGGATAAGACGATCCGACGCGTGCTTGACAGCCGAGCCGTGGGCTGCCGGTGCCGTGGTCGGGTCGCGGCAGCTGGGCTGGCGTCGCGACCGCGGCGGGGCTCAGTGCGGAGTCTGCGCCTAGTCGCGAGTGAGTTTGAGTGCCAGGCTGGGGACGACGAACGACGCGAGAAAGAGCGGCAAAAACCTCTTGCCGGTGCATCGGAAGGCGACGATTTCGCCCTCGGCCGCGTCGAAGGTCTGAGTTCGGCTCGAGTTTCGGCCATTGCGGACTTGCAGGGTGTGACGTCCAGGCTCGACTGGCGTCTCGATCGTGTCGTTCATTTCGACCGACCCGACACGCTTACCGTCAACTTCGATATCGTACGAGCCACGACGGACCTCCACTCCGATTGTTTTGTGCGTCAGCTTCAGCGTTCCGGACATTGTTGATCTCCTCTTGTTTCTGAAGGGCGTTTCTCTGGGTGCTCGGCGACGGACGCCACGTGCCGGCGACGGTCATCCGCGTCTGCCGGTCTCGAGTCGTTCGCGGTCGAGCTTGGTGAGCGCGGTGAGGTTGCCGATGGATTGGGCAGCCTGCTCGCAGGTCGGTACTGAGGACCGCCAGGCCGTAAGATGCCGCAGCGGTGGCTTTAGTGCCGCTGGCGGTTCTTGTTCGCTGAGAGGCGGCGCTTCATGCGGCGGGTGGCGCGGCCCCGGTGAACTCGCCTCGCCTTGTCAAGATGCGTGGTTAAGGGATCTGTGGCCTGCTCGGCAAGGTAAGCGTCGTAGGGGTCCGCCAGGTTCCTGAGGTCCGCGGGTGTCTCGGCGAGTTCCTCGGCCGCTAGCAGGCGAGCGAGAGCCTCGTCTGCCGTCTGACGAGGCGTCGGAGGGCCATTCCGCCAGAAGCGTCGCCAGGATGCCTTTGCGTCCGGAGTCATATCTGCCATCAGTCCAGTATGGGCCGCGTCGCCGGGGCCCGGCAGTGGTTGGCGTCGCCGCCACGTGTTCGCCCTGCATCTGCTCGCCATCTTGGAGTACTGGATTCCCGCCGAGGACTTGACCGAACTGAACGCCAGCATCGTCGGCACCATTGAGGTCGTCGCCGAGTACCGCTGACCGGTCATGCTGTCCGCCGCTATGCGCGGCCGATGTGCATCGTATGGGAAGCGTCATCATCGCCCTTGGCCCGGACCCGGCGGCGACGGTAGATGTCGCGTGGCTAGGCTATGGCACCCCTCTTCGGGATGCCGGGTTCCTGATCCGCGACATGCTCCGTGAGCAGCACATCCCGGTGCCAGGGCCAGGGGCAAGCGAGGACGTCAAGTTTCAGGTCGCGGTGAGGATCTTCGGTGCCGGTGCCCTGGATGTCGGCGAGTTCGCCGCCATTGCATTAGGTGAGTAGCCGGCCGAAACGCAGGAAGGACCGGTCAACCGGCATGTCCGGCAGGAATCGAAGCCGCGGATGCCTCGCGCCACGGGGCTATGAGCGCGCACCGAGTTGGCCGGGCGATCATGAATAATCATGCATCCCGGCTCGATCGGGCAGGTGTCGACGAGTCAGGCTGGAACACAGGGACTCGGCAAAGTCGTGATTTGAGGCTGTGACCTGCGGTTTCGTAACGGTGGCTAATGTGTGCGCGCGTCGCCCTGGTCAGCAGCGACGCGCTCGACCGGGTGCTGGGTGCCTGGCTGTGGACCAGGGCCGTGCGGGCCGAAGGCCGGCTGGTCATTGCGGTCGACGCAAGACCGTCCGCTGTGTGAAGAACAAGGAGGGAAAGGTCCCGCACCTGGTCGCGGAGTGTGTTTGCGCGAGAGGGTCGCTAGCCGGGCGTCCCGTCGCGCTCGCTTCTTCGGGCGAGGCCCTGGAGCTGGCGTGCGTGCACGCCAGGCAGGAAATCCTTGCCGTACGCCGATGGGCCGAGGCGCGGGTCGCCGGGAACGCCGCTGTCACGCAAGGCATGCACGTACGCCCGGTCCTGGCCGATTCGTTTGTGTACCTGATCAGCTCCGCCGATGGACCCGTGGCCGGGGACGAGGACATCGACGTCGTCCGCCGCGCCCTCGAGCAGCCGCAGCGCGGCGAGGTAGTCCTCGATCGGGTCCGCGGTGCCGTCCAGGTCGAGCATCGGAATCAGGACATCAGAAAGCATGTCGCCAGCGACGAGAACCCCGCGTTCCTCAATCAGCAGCGCCGCATGGCCCGGGGCATGCGCCTGATGCTCGACAATCCAGACGTGCGGGCCATCCCAGGGAATCCGCGCAGTTTCGGCGGGCAGGCCGGTAATGAGGCCAAACAAGTCCCACGATATCTGCTCGGCGATGTCCGGCGGTATCCACTCGGCGATGCGGGCCTTCCAGCCCGCGTCCGACAGCTCATCTCGGGCAGCGGCCGCGCAGCGGGCCGTGCCGTAACGAGGCGCCGCGCCGAGCCCGGCGTGCCAGAGCAGGTGATCCCAATGCGGATGCGTGGAAAACCCTGCGACAACAGGCTGGCCCAACTCGCGAAGGTCGTTCGCGAGGGTGGCCATTTCGCCGCCGTGCACCCCAGGGTCGATGAGCAACACGCCAGCCCGGCCTTGCACGGCAACGGCGTTGCTCTGGACGAACTCGCTCTGGTGGATCAGCACACCCTCCGCGACCTGGCTCAGCACGGGTGGCTCCTTCCGCTTATGGTTTGCAACCCCTTGTTGAGACGGCTGCGGGTCGACGGGTAGTGACGGGCCGGTACCGCACGTTGGCAGCGAAGCGGGATCGCCGTCGCCGACCCGGTGAAGCCGGATGATCCTGTCGTCAGCCGGGTTGTCGCAGAGGCGGATGCTGGAAGTTCCTAAGCTCACCATCTTCTGCCACGAGGGGCGCCCGCCCGCCGATGCCATCTTCGCTTATTCCGGCTGCTCGCAGCCAGTACCTTCGTGGTCTCCTTGCTCAGGTCGCGGACCTGTGGAAGAGGCGCGGCCGCCCGCACGCGCTGGCGGGGCTGCTGGCCGTCGCGATCGCGGCGGTGACCTGGTAGAGAGCAATGTTCCAACCTTGCGAATGCCCCGTCTCGGGGAAGGAGCCGGAGGTCATTCGCAAGGTTGGTGATGGCGGGTTCTTGCGATCTCGGCGGCGTAGCGTGACCAGTCGCCTCCTGCCTCGTGTGCCCATTTGGCGGCGGTGGTGGGGTGCAGGTTGAGCAGGTCAGCGAGGACGCCGGCGGGGAGTTGCGCGGCGAGGTCGATTAGGGCCGATCGTCGTGGGGCTGGGTTGGGATGCCGAGTCTGCGGAGGCGGTCGGCGAGGTGCTTGGCGGTGATCGGGCGGCCGGGCAGCCCGCCGGGGAACAGCCACTGGGTCTGGGCTGGGGAGCCCACGCCAGTGTGTGACTTGCCGTTTTCTATCAGCTGGATCAGCAGGCTGCTGAGAGGTTCGGGGGTTGGGATCTCGCATTTGCCGAGGTGCACGAAGACGCCATCGCTGCGGCGGGCGACCTGGCCGATGGTCATCGCGGCGATCCGGGACTGCTGTGCGCGCTGCGGTGATGGCCTCGAGCACGCCGTTCAGCTCGGCTGGGACCTGCCCGGTTCCGCCGGAGAGCAGGTGCCGATGCTTCACTTGCCTCTGGCCCGCGCCGAGTATTCCATCGGGGCCGGCCGCCGCTTTTGCACGGGGTTCGATCGGGGTTGGCGGGCGGCGCTATCCGAGCTGGTCGCGGCGGCGTGTCAGGTAGGCGGTTTCGGCGGTGTTGCCTGCCAGTTCGATGGCTGTGTCGTAGGCCGCGCGTGACTGGTGGCTGCGGCCTAGCCGACGCAGCAGGTCGGCGCGGGTCGCATGGTAGGCGTGGTAGCCGACCAGCCTGTCCGCGAGGCGGTCGACGGCGGCCAGTGCTGCCTGCGGGCCGTCGATCTCGGCGACCGCGATGGCCCGGTTGAGGGCGATGACCGGTGAGGGGTCGAGGCGGGTGAGCTGGTCGTAGAGGGTGAGGACCTGCGGCCAGTCGGTGTCGCGTATGTCGCGGGCGGAGGTGTGCACGGCGCTGATCGCGGCGAGGATCTGGTAGCGGCCCGGCGCGACCTGGGTGGCCAGGCGGTCGCGGACCAGCTGGTGGCCCTCGGCGATCAGCGCGGCGTCCCAGGTGCCGCGGTCCTGGTCGGCGAGGGTGACCAGTTCGCCGCTGGCCGAGACCCGGGCGGTGCGGCGGGCCTGGGTGAGGAGCATCAGCGCGAGCAGCCCGGCTGCCTCGCCGTCGGCGGGCAGGAGGGCGCGGGTCAGGCGGGTGAGCCGGATCGCCTCGGCGGTCAGGTCGTGCCGGACGGGATCGGTGCCGGGGCCGGTGGCCAGGTAGCCCTCGTTGAAGACGAGGTACAGGACGGCCAGGACGCCGCCGGCGCGTGCGGGGAGATCGTCCGCGGATGGCACCCGGTACGGGATGCGGGCCGCCGTGATCTTGGCTTTCGCGCGGGTGATCCGCTGCCCGATGGTGGTCTCGGGGACCAGGAAGGCGCGGGCGATCTGGGGCACGGTCAGGCCGGCGACCAGGCGCAGCGTCAGCGCCACCCGGGCCTGCATCGCCAGCGCTGGGTGGCAGCAGGTGAAGATCAGCCGGAGCCGGTCGTCGTCGAGGGCGCCGGGCGGCTCGGGCGGGTCGTTGTGGGACAGCATCTGGGCCTCTTTGTGCTTGTCGCCGCGGTTGTTCTCGCGCCGGATCCGGTCGATGGCCTTGCGGGTGGCGGTGGTGGTCAGCCAGGCGCCGGGGCGGGGGGGTACGCCGTCGGCCGGCCACCGCGCCACGGCGGTCGCGAATGCCTCGGCCGCTGCCTCCTCGGCGATGTCGAGGTCACCGAAACGCCGGGTCAGGGTGGCGACCACCCGGGCCCATTCCTCCTGGCAGGCCCGGGTGACCGCCTCGGTGGCGTCGGCTGCGCTCACCGGAACGGCCGCACCTCGACCTTCCGGTTGCAGGCCCTGGACCCCTCGGCGGCGAGCTTGAGCGCCACGTCGAGGTCGGCGGCCTGGATGATCCAGAAGCCGGCGAGATACTCCTTCGACTCCAGGAAGGGCCCGTCGGTGACCATCGCCTCCCCGCCCCGGTTGTCGATGACGGTGGCCGAGCCGGGCGCCGCGAGGCCGCCGGCGAAAACCCAGTGACCCGCCGCCTCGAGCCGGCCGTTGAACACGTCGATCGCCGCCATCTCGTCCGGGGTGGCCAGGCCGGCCGTGTCATCGATCACCGAAACCAGGTACTGCATCCCGATCATCTCCCGTGGTCCGGGGCGCCCCTCGCGGGCAGCCTCTCACCCCTGCTACGAACACCCCTGCCCCGATCCGACACCACCTCCCCGATTTCTTTCAAGACTTTCTGGTACGCCGGTTGTAAGCGATCCGGCAGCGCGAGGATTTCGGGGCGACCGCGCTCCCCTTCCCCGTGCGCGCCCGGTGCGGACGAGCTCCGGGATCAGATCGATCCCGAAGCCCCTGACTCGTCGTCCGCACATGCCGCGTGGTGTGCGTGTTGCGGAGGCGTTGCCCGTTCAGTCTGTCGTTGGCCAGTGCGGGCCGAGGTAGGGGTCGGGATGGTCTTGTGCCCAGCAGTCGAGGATCTTCGCGAGCCCGGAGGTCTGCCCGCCTCCTGCGGGCAGGTTCTTCTTCAGCACGAAGACGAGTACGACATCGCGTTCGGCGGCGAAGTCCGCGACGTTCTCGGTGACGACGGCCCGGTTTCCCGCCCGGGCGGCAGCGGCCACATCCGCGTCGTCGGCCGCCTGCAGGCCGATCTCGGCGACGTGGACTGCGTCGCGGCCGTAGGTGTCGCGCAGGAGCACGGCGGCGGCCGCCGGGAACATCTCATCGATCAGGAAGGATGTCACCCCAGCAGTGCCGCACGCTGCCGCGACATCGCGCGGCTCCGCTCGGCCATGGCCTGGTTGCGCGCGATCCGGTCCCGGACCTCCTGCGGTTGCCCGGCGGCATAGTCCAGCGCGATGCGGACCAGGCGTGGGTGCAGGCCCGACTCGGCGCCTAGCACGCTGATCCGCTGTTCCTCGCTGCCGTCGAGTTCTTGCAGCCGCGCGATGACCTCCCAGACGTCCGGGCCGGCGGCCAGCGCGGCGCGCCGGTCGTGCGCGGGGCCCCGGAAGATGATTCCCGGGTAGTCCAGCTGGTCGATGCCCTCCACGATGAGCTGGCCGAGCAGCGCGGTGGCAGTCATGCCCTCGCGGACGGCACGCACGGCCAGCCGGGCCCTGGCGGTGTCGCTAATCCGAAACGACGTGCTGGCGGCCATGGCAACCTCCCTGACGGAACGCCTACTAGCGTACCGTCATGTAGCTCTCACGCGCTACAACCACCAGCCTGACCGAGTCCTCCTTGAAGTCCTGATGGAACTTCCTGCACGTCTCAGTCCTTCGCTCGTTTCTTGAAGGCGCTTGCTTGCCTGGTGTTGGGCTGCCCAGCGGCTGTGTGTAGGTGGTGGCGGGAAGGGTGATGCCGAGGGCCGTGTGGATGTCGCGGGCCTGCTGTTCGTGCTGGCCGGCTTGGTCGTGCTGGCCGCCGGCGTGGCAGGCGGTGGCCAGGCCCTGTAGGGCGCGGGCTTGCTGGTAGGGGTCGCGGGTCTGGCGGGCGAGGGTCAGTGCGGTGGTGAGGCAGGCCTGGGCCTGGGTGATCTGGCCGGTGGCTACCAGGATGTGGCTGGTGCCGATGAGTGCGTCGGCTTCGCCGTCGGGGCTGCCGGTCTCCCGGCAGATGGCCAGCGCCCGCTTGTAGTGCGTGGTGGCCTCGCCGGTGCGGTGCTGCTGACCGTAGACGTCGGCCAGCCTGGTCAGCGCGACGGGTTCGAGCGACCGGGCGCCGAGCGAGCAGCTGACCTGCAGGGCCTGCTGCAGGTAGCTTTCCGCCTGCTCGTGCTGGCCTTGGTGGCAGCTGATCTCTCCCAGCGCGTTGAGCGCATAGACCACGCCGTACTGGTCGTCCAGTTCACGGCACAGGGCCAGGGACTGCTGCTGCGCGTTGCTGGCTTCCTGGTAGCAGCCTTGCCGTTGGTAGGCCAGGCCGAGGTTGTACAGGTTGATGACCTCGCCTAGCTGGTCGTTCAGGTCGCGCCATACCTCCAGGGCCTGCTGGTGGCCCTGGATCGCCTCGCCGTAACGGCCCAGCGCGCAATGGACGGTGGCCAGGCTGCCCAGGGCCCGGGCGAGCATGAAGCGGTCATCCAGCTCGTAGGCCAGGGTGAGGGCCTGACCGTAGCAGTCGATGGCCTGCTGGTAGTCGCTCCGGTGGAAGTGGGTGCTGCCGAGGTCGACCAGCGTGTGCGCCTGGGAGGCGATCATGTCCGCGCCTGCTGTAGTCAGGGCGTGATGGTGACCGACTCGTCGCCGCAGTTGGTGGTGGCCGGGTAGTAGTAGGTGTTATCGCCGCTGTAGCTGGCGATCCACCAGTAGGTGCCCGGTTGCGTCGGGGTGGCGCCTGCCGGGGTGGTGGCACCCCAGAGTCCGCCGCCTTCTGGGCTGAGGCGGGCGGTCTCGTCGTCGACCGGCGTGCCGGTGCAGTTGGGGGTCGCGCTGGGGCCATACAGAGTGAACTCGATGCCACCGCCGGGAGGCTGGCTAACGGGGAAGCTGGCCGTGTCGGTCACCGTTGTGCCAGGCGGGCCGCCCGCGCTCGGGCTGGTCGTGAGAGCGGGGGTGGCCCAGAGAATCAGTTGTGTTTCAGTCTCGCATTGGAAGGGGTCGTATGGTGCGTTGTTGGTGTCGCCGCTGTAGCTGATGTACCACCAGTAGGTGCCCGGCAGGCCGGGGGTGACCGACGGGCTGGTGTAGGTGCCATCGCCGTTCACGGGCACAGTCTGGAACATGCCGCCGCCGCCGAGGCAATTCACAGATGGGCCGGACAGCTCGAAGTCGAGTGTCCCGGTGGGTGAGGCACCGCCGGCCACGGTGACCGTGTCGCTCACCGCTGTGCCAACCGGGAACGGGCCCAAGGACGGGTCGATCTCGAAGACCGGGGTGCCGATGCTGAGGGTGACCGATTGGCTGCCGCAACTGGTGGCTGCCGGGTTGTTCGCGGTGTCGCCGCTGTAGCTGGCGATCCACCAGTAGGTGCCCACCTGCGTCGGGATGGCACCCGCCGGAGTGGTGTAAGTCCCGTCGCCGCTGACGGGCACGGTCTCGTCATCCACCGGTGTGCCGGTGCAGCTGGCGGTCGCACTGGGGCCGTACAGGGTGAACTCGATCGTCCCGGTAGCGTTGTCGCTGCCGGCCAGCGTGGCGGTGTCGGTCAGGGTGGTGGTGCCGGCCGGGCCGCCCGCGCTCGCGGTCGCGGAGATGGCGGGGGAGGCTGCATTGATGGTGACCGACTGGCTGCCGCAGGTGGTGGCGGCCGGGTTGTTGTTGGTGTCGCCGCTGTAGCTGGCGATCCACCAGTAGCTGCCCGGCTGGGCAGGGGTGAACGACGGGCTGGTGTAGCTGCCGTCGCCGCTGACGGGCACGCCCTGGTCGAACACCGGCGTGCCGGTGCAGCTCGCGGTCGCGCTGGGGCCATAGAGCGTGAACTCGATCGTCCCGGTGGCGTTGTCGCTGCCGGCCAGCGCCGCGGTATCGGTCACCGCTGTGGTGCCGGCCGTTCCCATCCCGGTCGCGCCCGGCGCCGCCGCCAGGGCCGCAGTCGCCTTGCTGACGGTCACCGGCTGCTGGTCGCAGCCGGAGGCTACCGGGTTGTTGCTGGTGTCGCCGCTGTAGCTGGCGGCCCACCAGTAGCTGCCCGGCTGGGCAGGGGTGAATGACGGGCTGGTGTAGCCGCCGTCGCCGCTGACGGCCACGCCCTGGTCGAACACCGGCGTGCCCGAGCAGCCGGCGGCCGGACTGGGACCGTACAGGGTGAACTCGATCGTGCCGGTGGGGTTGTCGCCGCCGGCCAGCGCCGCGGCGTCGGTCACCGCCGTGCCGACCGCCCCGCCCGCGCTGGGCGCCGTCGCGATGACCGGGGAGGCCATGGTGATAGCCACCGACTGCGCGCCGCACGTCACGGCGGCCGGGTTGTTCGCGGTGTCGCCGCTGTAGCTGACGGTCCACCAGTAGGTGCCCGCCTGCGACGGGGTGGCACCTGCCGGTGTGGTGTACTTGCCGTCGCCGCTGACGGTCAGGGTCTCGTCATCCACCGGGCCCCCCGAGCAGCTGGGGCCCATGCTGGGGCCATACAGCTTGAACTCGATCGTGCCTGTCGGGGACGAGCCGCCCGACAGCTTGGCCGTGTCGGTCACCGTGGCGCTGCCGGCCGTCCCGCCCGCGCCCGGGCTGCCCGTGAGGGCAGGAGAGGCCTTCGCCGCCGCCCCTTGCAGGGCCACGCTGGCGGTGATCGTGCCGCTGACGGCGGTTAACGTGGCGGTATCGGTCTGCCCATGGCTGGTGGGAGCATATTTGACGGTGACGCTGCACGACGTGCCCGGGCCCAGGCTGATCCCCCCGCAGGAGCCACTCATCTTGCTGAACGCCGCCGAACCGGTCAGGGTGATCTTCAGCCGCCGGGATGGTCCGCTGCCGGAGTTGGTGAGCGTGAACACCTGGGAGGCGGCGTGGCCCAGCTTTACCGTGCCGTAGCCATAGGTTCCAGGGGAGGTCATCGGCGACCAGCCAAGCGCCGGTGCCAGGCTGGCGTTAGCCACCCCCGCCGCCGGGCCAGCCAGCACCACCAGCCCGGCCACCACCGTCAGCGCCCGGCGGGCCGGCCCCGCCATAGCGCGCGAACGCACGCAAGCCACCTTGATGGACATCCCGGCCCTCGCAATCCAAAGCAAGATCCGCAGCAACGCCACCTCATGCAAAGCCAATGAAGTCACAGCGACGCACATACCACCATAGACGTGCGGCCCTGCTCATGCCAGGGATGCTGGTCCCGTCTTCGTGCAATCCCACGGCCCGGCAAGTCCGTGAAATTTCACCCCCGCTGCACCTGGCCCAGCTAAGTTTTGCATCATAACCAGAAGATCAAGCTCGCGAACCGCGCAACAGTGAAATACCCGCTCCCAGATTGAATGATCTGCGCGCAGAAACCAAACGACCTACGCGGCCGACGTAGATAAATATTCGCCAGCGATCGGATGCGCTGGGGGGATTGGTTTACCCGGTGGATCGGTCGTCAGGCATGAGCTGGTGCAGGGCTTCGGACCGTCTTACCCTGAGGTTGTCGTCCATTGCTGGGACCTCGGTTGTCCCAGCATCCGGGGTCTCAGCCAAGCCCGTCGGACCACACACGCTCCGGCACGCGTTCATCACCAGTTTGGATGCCGGCGTCCCGCTCCGGGACGTGCAGGAAGCTGCCTCACATGCCGACCCGCGCACCACCATGCGCTATGACCGCGCCCGCGCCTCGCTAGACCGGCACGCCACCTACATCGTCGCCGCTTATCTCGCCGGAGCCGCCCGGTAACAACCCGCACCACGATCCAGCTGCCTGGCCGGACCCGGCCAGGCAGTTCAATCAATCCGCACAGACGCGACAGGATTTGCCGATCATGACGCTACAGCCGCTCGCGAACCGCCGTTCGGTGTGCATGACGGCTTTTCGCTGATCACCGGCCGGCGGCACCAGATTAGGTCGGTCTGTGCGCGATGTCGTTCGGATCTGCCGGTGAGCTCTGGTTCGGCGAATCTGCCGGGCACGGTGCGGGTAACCGCCGTGGTCGTTAAATTACTATGTCAGACCGCTCGGACACACTGTGGGCATGACGTTGACGACTCACATGCTCACGCCGGAGACCTGGGACGACTTCGCTGCGCTCGTCGAGGCTAACAATGGTGTCTGGGGTGGTTGCTGGTGCATTGGATTCCACCCGGAGGGCGTCGGCCACGGGCGCGAAGGAAACCGGGAGCTGAAGCGCCGGCATGTGGCGCACGGAACGGTTCGCCAGGTGCTCGTCTACGACGGTGACCGCTGCGTCGGCTGGTGCCAGTTCGGCTCGCCGCGGGAACTCCCCAATATCAACAACCGGGGCGCCTACGACCGGGGGGCCGACGATCCGCCGGACTGGCGGATCGGCTGCATCTTCACCAACGCGAGGGACCGCGGCAGGGGCGTTGCCGCCGCTGCGGTCGCGGCGGCACTCGACGAGATCAAGCGGGCCGGCGGCGGCGTCGTCGAGGCCTATCCGGAGCAGACCGAGGAGCGGCCGCCGCAGCGTGGCGCCTATCTGCATACAGGACCGGAGGAACTGTACGCGCGATACGGCTTCACGCGGGTTCGGAAGATCGCGAAGTGGCGGTGGGTAATGCGCGCCAAGATCTTATCCCGCCGCTCGCCGCGCCCGCGGCGCAACCCGACGCGCGAGCCCAAGCCGACAACCGCACGCGCCTCGACCAGCCTTGACAGGACTGACCTCTTGTTCTGGCGGCAATAGCCGAAGGCTGATCCCCGGCTCCGAGGTGCATGGACGCCCACGTCCTGCCCTCAGCGTCAAAGTGGTACCCGGGAAAGGAAGAACCATTCCTGCTGGTCACAGGTCCCAGCCCGGCCCTTGGACACCTTGATCAGCGGGCCATGCCAGCAGCAGCCGACCGCAGCGGAATCCGAATTCGAACAGGCATACGGGTTTGCCGCGGGTCGGGTTGCGGTACTTTACTGCTGTACTCGCGTTCCCTGATTTCGAATTACCTACCTGACCTGTGGAGTTACGGAGACTCGAACTCCGGACCTCTTGCATGCCATCAGCGGGCAGCACGTCCACTGACATCTATCGCCGCAGATCACCGTCCCTGGCCGTACCTCCAGGTGCCCCGGCATCCCCGCAGGTTGCTGTACTTTCCTGCTGTACTCCCCCGCCCTAGCAGGCTGGCCAGCGCACCCTGAGCAAACTGTGTAGAACATCGGACGAGGCGATCGCTAAATTTTTCGAAATTTATTCTTCTGCCGAAGGTAATGAGTCCCGTCGTGTCGGGAGTGAGGGAAGCGTATGAGAGTGCCAGCCGCTACCGCTGTTGGCGGAGCTGCGCTCCTCGATCGGTTTACGCAGCTGAAGGGCTCCGGCATGCAACACATCAACCCGCTCATGCCGCTCCTCCCGCAGGGCGGGCAGGCACGCGATCACAGCGCCACCTGGATCCGTACCTCCGTTCGGTCGTTTGGACGGCAGCCATGACCGCACACACTATCCCGACCTCGCTGGGCCAGCTGTACGTCGAGATCGACGGCGACGGGGAGCCGATGCTGCTGCTGCCCAGCTTGTTGACCGACCACACCCTCTACGCCCGGCAAGTCAGTCACTTCAGCGGCCGGTACCTGACGATCGCGGTCGACCCACCGGGGCAGGGCCGCAGCGAACCGCTCGACAGGTGCTTCACCTTCGAGGAGAGCGCCCGCGCCTACGTCGAGATCCTCGACGCGCTGCAACTGCCGCAGGCGCACGTGGTGGGGAACTCGTGGGGAGCCATGATCGGCGGGACCATCGCCGCGACCTACCCCGGCCGTGTCGGGTGCTCGGTGCTGATGAACGGGACCGCCTCGCCCGCGCCGCGCTGGGACCGACTGCAACTGGCCCTGCTCGCCCACATGACGCGACGAGTCGGGCGCCCGCTGTTGGTACGCTCGGCGATCGTGCCGCGGTTCCTCGGCGCGACCACTCGCAGGCAGCAGCCAGCCCTCGTCGACGGCCTCGCCGCGATGATCCGGCGCAACAACGCGCGGTCGGCCAGCTTCGCGGTCGAAAGCATCGTGATCCGCCGACCCGACCAACACCGACTGTTCGAACACATCACCACGCCGACCCTCGTGATCGCCGGACGCGAGGACGAAAGCTCCCCCGTGCCGGAAGTGCGCCGCATGGCCGAGGCCATCCCAGGGGCCGAGCTTGTCATCCTCGAACAAGTCGGCCACCTCGCCGCCTACGAAGCCGCCGACACTATCAACGGCCTCATCGACGACTTCATCCACCGCAACACAACCCGACGGCCCTGACGACGCGAGCGCACCCTGTTCACGACCGGATCACCGCAAGGCTCAGGCATAGGCATGGCCCGTCGTCGTTCAACTGGCCTTGCGGAGTGCCGCCTCGACCTGCTCCCGGACGATCCGAGCTAGCTCGTCCCGTGACACCAGCAGATCCTCGCCGGTGGTCTCCTGGCGCAATCGCTCCTTCCCTCCCAGTACGCGGCCCGCAGCTTCCCGCCCGCGACGATCGCGCTACCGCCATGCCATATCCCGCCCGGCGGATGCTCAGTCGTGTAGATCCACACCAGCGGCACCCGCCGCGCTGGCGGCGAGTAGCCCAGCACCTCCACCGACTCCCTGCCGCTACCGCGGCGCACCATCCGGTTCGGATCCAATGCCGCCTCGCTGGCCCACAACGGCTCGATGTTGATCTCGGCTGGGCCCTTACGCTCGGTCCGGGTACGGATATGTTTGGCCCGGTCGTCCTACCAGATCACCTCATCGATCCGCAGCTCACCCACCGGGATGCCGTCGAAATCCTCACCCGCCGAGGGAACCGCAGCGGGACCGAGCCCAGCACGCGGGCGGGCCGAGTCCCGCCGCGTGTGCGCCGTCCCGACCCGGGGAACGGTTAGCGCATGACAGAACCTTCGCCTTACATTGACGTCGCCAACCTGCCGGCGCCTGCCGAGGGCATCGTCGTGACCATGTTCATCACCGTCCGCAGCGTGGCGCGGTCCCGGGACTTCTACTCGCGGGTCCTGGGCGGCACCGTGGTGCTTGAGGAGAATCCGTGCATCGTCAAGCTGTCCAACTCGTGGATTCTGATGAATCCCGGCGGGCCGCCCACCCCCGACAAGCCAGGCATCTCGGTGGTCAACTACGAGCCAGGCGACACCACCTCGATCTTCCTGAACTTGCGGGTCGCTGACATCAAGGCCTGCTACGAGGAATGGAAGTCGAAGGGCGCGGAGTTCGTCACCCCGCCAATCGACCGCGAGGCGGAGATCCGCTGCTACATGCGAGACCCGGACGGCTACATGATCGAAGTCGGCCAGGCCACGGGCGTGCTGCACGGCCATCTCGCCAAAAAGCGCCCGGAGGACCTCCCGGGCTGAGCTCCCCGGCTCAGCTCCCTGGCTGTGATCTGGGCGTTTCAGCTGGCGAGTTGAGCGGGAGAGATGGCGAGTCTCGCGCTCAGGACCGCCAGGGCTTGGGCCGGTCGTGTGGCTGGTGCGGGGCCGGCTTGCGGTTCTGGCTCTGCGGCTGCCTGGTTTAGCTGTCCAGGCCGGCGACGTCGATGAGGCGGGTGATGCAGGACTCGAAGATGTCGTCCTCGCTGCGCGGGGGGCCGGCCGCCGCGAGTGCAGCAGCGAGGTTCGGGTAGTGACCGCTGGCCGCTGTACGGGCAAGCGCCTGCATCTGTGCGGCGGCTTCCTCGTCTGCGCGGATCGCGCCGCTCGCCCGCTCGCTGGCGAGCGTCCCTTGCATCGCGCCGTACATCGTGGCGAAGCCGCCGATCAGTGCGAGGATCTCCATCTTGGCGCCGGTGTCGAGTTCGGAGTCCGAGAGCAGTCCCAGGAAGTAGTCCAGGTAGCGCAGGCGGTTGGGGCCGAGGGGCGAAGGGCGGTTCAGCAGTCCGGGAATCCAGGGGTGGCTGCGCGCGATGTCCCGGCCCTGCCTGGCCAGGTCCGCAACCGCCGCGCGTTTGCCCGGCGCGGGAATGGCGGGATAGGTGAACTCACCCGCCAGGTGGTCGATTACCAGCTGTGCGAGGTGGTCCCGGGTCGGGACGTAGGTGTACAGCGACATGGTGGCGATGCCCAGCGCGCGCGCCACCTGCCGCATCGTGAGCGCGTCCAGGCCGTGCGCATCGGCGATCTGGGTGGCGACGGCTGCGATGGCCGCGCGGTCATGCCGCGGCTTCGGACCTCGGCTGCCGCGGGCCGGGAGATCCCAGATCGGCGCATGGCGACCTGCCCCTGGGCCCGGCGCGGGCCTTTGCCCGGCGCTCGTGCCCGCCCTCGCGGTGGGGCCAGTGCCCGGATCGCCGGCCGGTGCCATCGCAGCCCCTAGCTTCTGGCGTGCAGCGTAGGTAGCATTTTAGCAAACACCGTGTGGTGCACGGTGTTTTTCCGGACCCTTCGATCCCGGCGCGCCCGCGGCCGGCGAGGCAGGCAGAACACCCGATGAAGACCATGTCCGCAACAATCCTGATCGACGCCCCGCCCATGGACGTGTGGACGGTTCTCACCGACCTGAGCCGCTACCCCGAGTGGAACCCCCTCTTCCGTGAAGCCTCCGGACAGATCGCCGCCGGGGAAAGGATCAGGCTGAGAAGCGTCCATCCGGCCAACGGACGCATGATGACCGTCAAGCCGAAGATCGTCACGGCCGAGGCTGGCGTCGAACTGCGATGGGCATCAAGCCTGCCCGGCGTCATCAGCGGCGAGCACAGCTTCGCGCTGAGTCCCGCGGGCAGCGGCACTCAGGTGGTGCAAAGCGAGAGCTTCCGCGGCCTGCTGGTGCCGCTGTCCGGCAAGATCCTCGCCCGCGCCGAGGCCAGCTTCGCCGAACTGAACGAAGCCCTGAAGAAGAGGGTAGAAGCCAGCTGACATCCTGCGGCCCGATGTCGCGCCCCAGGCAGCTCACTGCCCTGGAAGCACTGCGGCGTCAACACCGCAGCGCAAGCCCGCGTCCCCCAGGCTGATTCAGGAACGCGGCCGTCCGTCCGCGCCGGCAGCTTCCTCATGGTTGCCCGATCATGCGTAAATGGTCATCAAGGCTGCTCCCTCCCGCAGCGTGTCCTTCCGGGCACTCGACCGGTGACAACAATCTCCGGGAATCGGTACCGCTGGGAAACCACCACAGACGCCCAGGCCAGCACCCATCCCAGGTGACATCTACCGCCGGGCGTCACAACCTGAACACCGCTGCCCGTCGGGTCACGTTCTGTGTTCAAGATCAGGGCAAGAGAGCCGTGGCCAGTGGTGGCCGGGTCCGCACAGTTTGCGAGACCTGGCGGGCTGTGGTCCAGTCTTCCTGGCCGGGCAGCGCGGCTCAGCTGGCGGGGTGGCTTTCCCTGATCTGGGCGACAAAGGTCTTGACGGCGGGGAAGGCGAGGTCCGGGCGGTCGAGGAAGATGGTGTGACGTGCCCCGGGAAGTCGCACGAGGCGGGTGGTGCCGGCCGGCAGCTGGCTGGCTAGTTCCTCGACCACGGGCAGCGGGCAGACCGGGTCGTCCTCGCCGGCGAGGACCAGGACGGGGCACCGGACGGCGCCGGTCAGGCTCCAGGGATCGAAGCTTGAGACCTCGTGACTGCTGTAATGCGCGGCGACGTCCGGGTTCCTGATCATCCGGGCCAGGAACTGGCGGGACTCCCCGGCCCAGCCCGGCGTGGCGCTGTAGAGCGGATAGCAGACGCGGTTGAACTCAGCCTGGAGATCCCCGGCGTCCCCGGCGTAGATGCGCTCGATGATCGCGGCCGCTTCGGGGCCGCCGACGCGGCCGAACGCCTCGATGACTCGCGGCCCGCCCCAGTGGCCACCAGTCGTGTTGGCCAGGATGACGCCGCCAGGATGATCGGGGAACAGCGCCGCGTAAGTGAGCGCGACGTCCCCGCCGAAGCTGCTGCCCAGGACGACCGGCTTGCGCAGCCCGAGCGCGTCGCACAACCGCCGCAGGTCATCGGCCCAGGTCCGCATGTTCCAGGACTCGGCGCTGCTGCGGTCGCTGCGGCCATGGCCGCGCAGGTCGAAGTACAGAACCTGGAAATCGGCGGCCAGCGGCTCTAGCGCGGACTTCACTGTCATGTGGTCCAGGCCGGGGCCGCCATGGACGGCCACCAGGACCGGGCGCTCCACCGTCGTGTCCCCCTGCGGGATAACTGACGGCCCGGAGACATCGAACCACAGGCACACATCGCCAAGGCTGATGCGCACGCGACCTCCAGGACGACTGCGGCGGGCCGGTTCAGAGGCCCACAGTAATCCCCAGAACCCTCTGTGGGCGGCGCGGAGCGAACGTCATCCGATACCGTCGGCGTCGCAGTGCTGCGCTAGCGGAGCTTGCCGCGGACGTGGGGGGCGGGGCCGAGCGGGCGAGCGCCCCGGTCAGGCGACGGCCGCCGCCACCCGGTCCAAGCTGCTCTCCATCTGTTCCTTTGACACCCGCGGGTACAGGCCCAGGGCATTCTGGTCGCGGACGCCGCTCCAGTCGTAGGTGTGGGTGACCTTGGTCCGGCCATCCCCTGCGGGTTCCAGCTCCCACGCGTAGGTATGGCCGCTCGGGTCGAGCTCGCCGATGATGTGGGCCAGCGCCCCTGGCGGATGAATGGCCGGCGCCCAGCCGATCAGGCGGCCGGCTTCGTAGATCACGATCTCGCTGCGCATCTGGTAGTCGCCGATGCCGTCTTGGTTCATGTTCATCACGAACGCCTGGCCGGCGGCGGTGATCGGGGCGTCACCGGAGTCCAGGCCGCGCAGCATGCCGGCGCCGTCGAGTTCGCGGTGGCGGGCCGGGTCGGCCAGCACGGCGAAGATTTGCTCGGGGGAAGCGTCGATGATGCGGCTGACCTGTAGCTGGCGGGTGTCGTCCACAGCGGTCTCCCTCCTCGGCCCGTATCCGGTGCCGAAACCGAAACGCAAGGAGTCTATTCGAGCGACCTGGCGGCCCGGCAACAACTCGCCGAAACGATGGCGTCATCGCGCTAGAACCCGCCCCTGCCCTGCGGCCGTGACCCGCCAACGGTGGCCGGGCACGCCCGGCGCAGGTGTCCACCACAATCCTTCACAGCCGCTGAGCCGACCCACCAGCCGGGTGCGCCGTGAGGGCGCCGGACAACCATTGCGGCAGCGCGCACGCCGCGCGCGCCTCAAGGCGTGCCGGACGTTGCCGAGCGGTGGCTCTCGGCCCCGGCTCTGACCGGGTGCCGCGACGCAGCACCTGCGGGAATGACGGCCACCCGCTCACAGTGGCCGCGATCTTGCCCCTTAAACTGCCCCTCAAGACGGAATCAGCCCTCCCCCACAACCTGGGAAAGGGCCTCTGACCTGTGTGGAGCTACGGAGATTCGAACTCCGGATCTCTTGCATGCCATCGAAAACCCGCTGGGTTCACTGGCCTGCGGCGCGCCCACCGGAGTCAGCGGCAGCGACGGCCACGGCTCCGGCTGCGGTCAAAAGGCGCGGCCGACCTACAGGATGCCGCCCCCGGCGAGCCGGCCTCAGCGAACGACCGCAGTCACGTGCATCCGGCATGCTGTTCAGGCTCGCTCACCGCGGCCCCGAGCAGCCGGCCTGCCCCGCCGCGATAGGCCGCAGCTCCTCGATGCGGGCCCGACCGCGCAGCCAGGAGCTTCGGGCATCGGACGCGACCCCGATAGAGGTCACATACAGCAGCCGGTTCACGTTGTTCGCGCGGCATGCGTCAATGATGTTGCCCGCCCCCGCCGTTTCCACGTCGACGAAATCGCGTCCGCTGTGCTGCCGCGGACATCGTCTCGGCGGCGAGCATGTCCCCGCGCACCACCTCGACCCGATCTCCGAGCAGGTCCGCCGCCCGACGCGGGTCTCGGACCAGACACCGCACCCGGTGCCCATCGGCCATCACGCCGACACCACCCGCCGGTCCAAGAACCCCGTCGCACCGATCACCCGAACTGAACGATCGTCGTTCATCTGCCCCCACCCTTTCCAGCAAGCGGTCATGACACCATGCGTCGTGAGCAAACGTATATAGATGTATGGCCAGGGCGTGTAATCCTCCGCGATCTCAGCGAGCTGCGATTCCCCGCCGCCGTTAGGCTATGGCTGTTTTTCAGGCCAGCGTCGAAGCCCATTGGATCACTGTTTTCAGGTCGGAGATCGCTCCCATGAGCGTTCCGGAATTCTCGTCGACCTGGTGGAAGTGGTGTGTGAACAGCACCGGGACCTTGACGTTGCTGAGCATGCTGGCATGGTCACAGGACGTGGTGGCAAAGCCAGTCACGAAGGCGCTTCCCACTCAGGATCGTATTCCTTCAGGTCCTGCGGCGGTCCCTGCGGAGCGTCTGCGGAACCGGCGGGGCCATAGCTGCCAGGGCCTTCAGCATTGACGCTGGAATCTCACTGGACATTGCCTTTTGCATTCCCTCCCAGTCGCCGGTCGACCACTGGCCGCCGAGCCACTTGTTCCACAGCATGAACATCGGGCCGATTCCCTGGCGGATCGACTGGCCGCACGACGGGTTCGCTTCCGATGCGAACAGTGGTGCGTCTTCCCAGACTGCCGCCCGGATCTGGCCGGGCTTGGCGAAGGCCGACAGCCACGCTGCGATCGTGCCACCCGACGAAAGACCGCTGACGATCACTGGTCGCTGGATGACGAGATCGATGAACCGGACGAGGTCATTGCCGAAGTTGTCGAGTGTGTAGCGACCGGGAGTCCAGGTCGATCGTCCCTGGCCGCGCATGTCGACCGCATAGACCTGGAAATGGGCGGTCAGAAGCGGGATGGCTCGCTCATAGCCCTTCATCGGTGTTTCCTCAATGTCTGCGGGCGCGCTGGCGCCCCTCGTGTCGTGCGCTGCTGGGTGGTGGGTGGCGCGCGGGCCGGCGAACCAGGCTCAGGCGGCCGCGGGGAGCTGAGCGCCGGTGCCGGTGAGCTCGGCCGTGGCGTCCCACAGGACGCGGGCATTGTCCGGGTCCGATGCCGCCCGGGAGGGCTTGCGGACCGCGGGGTATCCCTTGATGCTTCCGGGGCCGTCGGGGCCAACGTAGCTGCCGCCGGGGATGTCCTGGCTGGCCGCGTACAAGATCGGCAGCGCACCGTGCTCGGCGTCGTTCACCATGAACCGCATCGCCCGGTTCACCAGCCCGGGAACCCCGCCGACGTGGGCGGTCAGGTTGGTGGTCGCGATGCCGGGATGGGCGACGATCGAGCGGACCGGGCTGCCGGAGGCGGCCAGCCGGCGGTTCAGCTCCAGGGCGAACACGGTCGCGTCGAGCTTGGAGTCGCAGTAGGCGGCGGTGGCATGGTAGCGCCGCGCCTTCCAGTTCAGGTCGCCGGGGCGCACGTGCCCGCGACGGTGCAGCTGGGAGGAGACCGTGATCACGCGGTCGGTGACGTGCGGCAGGAGCAGATTCGTCAGCGTGAACGGCCCGAAGTAGTTGGTCGCCGCTTGCGACTCGAGGCCGTCAGCGGTATACGCCAGGGGAACCTGCATGATTCCCGCGTTATTGATGAGAATGTCGATATCACCCGTCCACTCCCCGGCGAACCGGCGAACAGACTCCAGGCTCGCGACGTCGAGTTGCCGCACCTCGGTGCGGCCGGACATGGCAAGGGCGGCCTGTTCGCCCCTGCTCACGGTACGAACGGCGAGGACGACGCGGGCCCCGGCCCGGGCGAGCTCACCGGCGGTGATCAGGCCGAGCCCGCCGGATGCGCCGGTGACCACGGCCGTGCGTCCGGTCAGTTCGGGCAGATCGGCTGCAGTCCATTTCGTCATGGTTGATTTCCTCTGGGTCTTAGTGGATTTCAGTGGACCGCCCTAATTCCTTCAGCCTCGGAGCGGCTTTGTTAACTTCATTTCACTTGACAGGCCGGCAGTTAACAAGGACCCGCTTATCCACTGATCGGCAATCCACGGCTAGGGAATTTGGTGCAGGACGCCTCGCTGCCGTTATGGGTGGATCACCAGGTCGTGGATAGCGCCGCGCAACCGTGCAACCATGAGTGGGATGCACGTATCGTTATGCCATGGGAGATGAGAATTGTGGATCGGCCTGAACTCGCAGACTTTCTGCGCAGCCGCCGCCAGGCGCTGCAGCCCGAGGACGTCGGGCTGTTCCGCGGGCCCCGGCGCCGCACCAGCGGCCTGCGCCGTGAAGAGGTCGCCGAGCTCTGCGGCATGTCCACCGACTACTACGCCCGGCTCGAACGGGGAAACGGGCCGCAGCCATCGGAGCAGATGGCCGCAGCCCTCGCTCGCGGGCTGCGCCTGTCGCTCGCCGAACGCGATCACCTGTTCCTGCTGACCGGCCACAACGCGCCGCAACGGGTCCTGCGCACCGACCATGTGAGCCCGGGCCTCATGCGGGTGCTTGACCGGCTCGAGGATACTCCCGCCCAGATCATGAGCGGTCTCGGCGAGACCCTCGCCCAGACCCGCCTCGCCCGTGCCCTGCTCGGCGACCAGACTCAGTTCACCGGGCTGGCACGCAGCGCCGTCTACCGGTGGTTTACCGACCCCGCGTCGCGGCTTATCTACCCCGAGGACGACCACCCGACTCACGGCCGCATCTACACCGCGCAGCTAAGACGCGTCGTCACCCAGCAAGGCCCCCAGTCTCCGGCAGCAGCCCTCGCGGACACCCTCCGCGGGCAGAGCGCGGAATTCGCCGCGTTTTGGAGCGACCACGAAATCGGCATCGAATACACCTCCCAGAAGCGTCTCAGGAATCCAGAAGTCGGGCTCATGGAACTGCACTGCCAGACCCTCCTCGACCCCGACCAAGTGCAATCCCTGCTGGTTTTCACCGCCACACCGGGGACCGAAAGCTACCAAAAACTTCAACTACTATCGGTGATCGGAACCCAGCGGCTCACAGTCCCAAATACCGAGGATGCCGCCGCCCGCCAGTGACCCTGCCAGATGGCTGGCCTGACCATGTCCGCTCCTCCGCCGCGTTGTGGCTGTGGCTGTGGCTGTGGCTGGCAGGATGCCCGATTCGCGTGGTTCTGTTAAACTCGCGGCTGTACTGGCGTGGTAATCGTATTCCACCTGGTTCTGATGGCTGCCGACATCCCCTCGTGGGAACCCTTGCGGCCAGGCACCCCCGCGCAGAGCAGAAAGACGGCCGGCTCCCTGAGACTCATTAGGAAGTCCTGATGCGTCTTCGCACACCGGCGGCCTGGCTGGCCTGTGCCGCATTAATGGCGGCGGTCTTTCCCCCCGGCCCGGCACTGGCGGCCGGCCGGCGCCGTCCCGCAGCGCCGTGGCCCAGCCGCCCGCCTGGAGCAGCGTGCCCAGCCCCAGCCTGAGGATCAATGACCACGTCCGCCAGAGCAGCCTCTACGGGATCTCGTGCACCTCGGCCAACTCGTGTGTCGCGGTGGGCACTGCCCTCCGTGGTGGTCCGAAGACGCTGGTCGAGACCTGGAACGGCAGCACCTGGTCGGTCGCGTCGAGCCCGGATCCGGGACCGTTCAGTGACCTGAACGGTGTCTCCTGCACTGCGGCGGACAACTGCACCGCCGTCGGGGAGTACGAATCTGCCGGGAACGCCGACCAGACCCTGATCGAGTCGTGGAACGGCAGCACCTGGTCGGTGGTGCCCAGCCCGAACGCCAGCGGCCAATTCATCCAAACCCTGCAAAGTGTCTCCTGCGTATCGGTCAGCGCCTGCATCGCCACCGGCTCTTACGGCCTCCCCATCGTCGAGGCCTGGGACGGCACCGACTGGTCGATGGTGACCACACCCAAGCTCCCGGGCCGCCTGCCCGACGGCATTCTCAGCAGCGTGTCCTGCGTCTCGGCCACCACGTGCATTGCCGCCGGGTACCGCAACAGCGGATTCCGGGAGCAAAACGAGCGGACCCTCGTCGAACAGGGAGCCGCAACCGGCTGACGGCATCACGCGGCTACTTGAACTGCCCGCTCTCACAGTCGTCGACCATACATTCGAAGTCCCGCGCGGCCAGGCGAATGTGCCGCCAGCAGTGGGCACGACTTGCCTAACGACCGCGCCCTGAGCGGCTGACACGACCCGTTAACTCTCACGGGGCGGTCTAAGGCACCTGGAGCTTGTGGAAGAAGTCGCGGATGTCGGCGGCCAGCAGGTCGGGGACCTCCAGTCCGGAGAAGTGTCCGCCGCGGTCGAACTCGGTCCAGTGCACGATGTCGTAGTCCTGTTCGGCCAAGGGCCGGACGGACTGGAGGATGTCGTATGGCAGAACGACCACCCCGACCGGCACCGGGCAGGGCACCCTCCCGCGCGGGGATTCGTTGGCAAGGCGGGCCGAGGAGCCGGCGGTGGCGGTGAACCAGTAGATCGAAACGTCAGCCATGATCTGGTCGAGGGTGATTGTGGAGCGGGGATCGGCCCACTCGGTGAACTTCTCGGCGATCCAGGCGAGCAGTCCGGCCGGCGAGTCGGTCAGGGCGTAGGAAATCGTCTGCGGCCTGGTGGCGTGCAACGCCTGGTAGGCGGGCTGGCGCGCCTGAAGCTGCTTGATCTTGGCGAGGCGGGCCTGGTCGCCGGGGGACAGCGAGGGTTCGTCCGCGCCGGGCGGCGGGGTGACCAGATAGGTGAGGTGCACCCCGACGACGTGCGCGGGCGCGACGGCTCCCAGGGCGCGGGAGATGCCGGAGCCCCAGTCGCCGCCGTGTGCTCCGTAGCGCTGGTAACCGAGCCGCTTCATAAGGGCGGCCCAGGCGCGGGCGACCCGGTGGATGTCCCAGCCCTTCGAGTGTGTGGGGCCGGAGAAGCCGAAGCCGGGAATGGACGGGATGACCAGGTGGAAGTCGGCCGACAGGGGTCCGATCACGTCGAGGAACTCCAGGACCGAACCGGGCCAGCCGTGGGTGAGGACCAGTGGCAGCGCGCCGGGGTTGGCCGACCTGACGTGCAGGAAGTGGACGTTCTGGCCGTCGATCTCGGTGGTGTACTGCGGGTACCGGTTGAGCGCGGCCTCTTGAGCGCGCCAGTCGAACTTCTCGCGCCAGTAGGTGGCCAGCTCGCGGGTCCGCTCCAGCGGGATGCCGAGGTCCCAGCCGACGCCGGGCAGATCGTCGGGCCAGCGGACGCGGTCCAGCCGGTCGTGTAGGTCGTCCAGGTCGGCCTGCGGGATCTCGACGCGGAAGGGCGTGATTGCGGACATGTGATACCTCCCCGATCATGACGTAAAAGCTCTAACGTTAGTCGCACTAACGAAATTATACTGTTAGTGCGACTAACGCAAGAGGTAGGATCGGGCGCATGGAAGGCGGGCACAGCCCTGACGAGGCGAACGCACCCGAGCGGCTACGGGCACTGCCCAGCCGCCTGCTCAACCTGGCAGCCGGCTACGCGCAGCGGCAGGTGGGAGAGAGGCTGGCGACCCTGGACTCGCGCAAGTGGCACTACGCCACTCTCGCGGCACTAGAGGAGTTCGGCCCGGACAGCCAGTCGGGACTCAGCGACCGAACCGGCATCTACCGCAGCGACCTGGTGGCGACCATCAACGAGCTCACCGCGCGGGGGCTCGTCGTACGAGCCCCCGACCCGGCCGACCGCCGCCGCAACGCCATCACCCTCACCGACGAGGGCCGCCGCCACCTGAAACACCTCGACCTACTGATAGCGGACGCGCAGGCAGAGCTTCTCGCCCCCCTGTCAGAGGTCGACCGGGCGGAACTCACCCGCATCCTCAAACTCATCGTCGGGCATCACTCAAGGCTCTGAGAGGCTGGCGGGGACCACGGCGATGCACGATCTGGTCGTGGCTGCCCGCCCCGTGTCGGCTGACGTCCCGATCGACGTCGTCATCGTGCGTTCGGCCTCCTGCATGGTCCTGTAGTAGTGAGTACCGTCTAGATCCAGCACCGGTCAACCACCGGACTGGACGACCGCGTCGTCCGCCGATGCCGGGGACCTGCACATACCCGCGTCCTGGCGGTAATGACGCCCGAAATCGACGCTCTCATCTCCGGCCTTGCACAGCGCCGTCCCGGCGCCGCCCAGGCGAGCGTCTGGGCCAGGTACAACTCCTCCGTCATCCCGGCTCCGTAACACCCCCTCTACGGCACGCACTATCGGCGGCCATGAGCGAACGTTTCGACTGGAGTGGCCGAGGGCGGAGAACCTGCTACTCGTGCGGGGTGCAGTCGCTTGAGGCGGCACGCCGTCGATGCCACCGCAGGATGACGGTTCCGATGCTCGCTGGGAGCATCGCGACGGGCAGACCTGGTGGTGGCGCGGGAAGCCCCACGGCATGTTCACGTTCGCGGCCACTCAGTCGAGATCGAACTCGTTGCCCTCGATGTCCTGCATCACGAGGCACGACTCGTTGTCGCCATCGGCGCGCAGTAGCCGCACGCGTACCGCGCCGAGCGCGACCAGCCGTGCGCATTCGGCCTCAAGCGCGGCCAGGCGCTCTTCACCCACGAGCCCGGTGCCGACCCGCACGTCAAGATGCAGCCGATTCTTGACGACCTTGCCCTCGGGAACGCGCTGGAAGAACAGTCGCGGGCCCGCACCTGAGGGATCAATGCATGCGAACCATGAACCCTGATGCTCAGGGGGCAGCGCGCGATCGACATCGTCCCAAGTAGCAAACCCCTCCGGTGGCGGCGGTACGACGTACCCCAGCACCTCGCACCAGAAACGAGCGACGCGCTCAGGTTCTGCGCAGTCGAAGGTGACCTGGATCTGCCTGACCGACGCCATCGGTCCACCATAAAGGCGGGGTCTTTCGTCGTCTCCAGGGGCCCGCCCCTGGCTGGCGATCCTTGGTCGTTAGCTTCTGGAGGTTTGTGTCAAGTTTTCACGCGGTCCGACCGGGCCGGGCGCGGGTGATGTAGTCCTCGATGTGCTGGTCGATGGTGTGCAGCGCGGTCCGGAGTTCGGCGGGTGCCTGGGGCTGGTCGGCGGCGAGCGGGGGCCGGTTGTGGAGTTTGGTGTAGAAGATCACGACGCGGGGACATCTACACCGTCGCCGGTGACGGCACCGCGGGGTACGCCGGTGACGGCCCGGCCACCGGCGCCTGGCTCGATCAGCCGGGCGGCGTGGCGGTGGAGGGTAACGGCAACCTGGTGATCGCCGACACGGGCAACGGCCGGATCCGGGTGATGACCGGCTGACGGCTGCGGCCGTCCGCTGAGTCGGCTTCGAGTGCACATGGAGCACCGGCTCGGTGTCAGTGTTCGGGGACCAGTGGCTGCTCCGAGCGCGGCTTCTGACCTGGCCGCCGGCCGCGCCGGGACGGGGGCCAAGACGCGGCGAAGAAGGCGCGCACCTCGGGGTTGACAGCACGTCCGGGTCGGGCGCCTGCTCGGGCGGGATGCCGAGCAGGATCCGCCACGCCGGGACCTCGAGCTTCTTGCCCACAGTGGCTACGTCGGTCAGTTTGAGCCGCTCAGCGACCGCCCCCTCCACCCCATAGCCGACCCCTGCCTGGGCTGATGTGACCTGCCGGGCGGTCAATGGGCCGTTCGGCCCACATCTGGCGCGCTCAATTGGGCCGCTTGGCCCCTGCCGTCAGGCTCCGGCAGGACGCACGCTGGGTCTACTGCTCCCGACCTAGGGGAGGACTGATCAAGGGGAGGAAAGTAAATGAGAAAACTAGCATCCATTGTCACAGTCGTATTCGCGCTATCGTGTACTGCCCTTACGCTCACCGGGCATTTCTGGGCTTTCCTGCTGCTGGTCGTGGTGCTCGGGCCGCTAGCGTTCTACCGGACGTTCATCAACAAGAACACCCGCACGGTAGGCCGGCGTCCCTATGTCCCCGGTCGTGACTGCCCAGACTGTGGCGGCTGGGGCAGGCTTTCCGACGGAAGCACCTGCCACGGCATCTGCGGCGGCCGGCAGACACGATAAGGCTCACCACCGCAAGCAGCACAGAACATCCAGACCTGAATGCCTCATGCTGTCATCGGAATCGAACTGACCCACACGCAGATTGACGGGAGTGTGCGCGGCTGGTAGCAATAACCTGATCACCTTCCGTGGTCAGTGCCTGCCGTGTCGATCTGGACGTGAGTAGTACGGGGCTAGGTCCTGCTCCCCGAGGTTCACCAGCAAGGGTGTCTGTTGCAGGCGTACCTTTTCGCGGCAGACCCGCGCATTCTCGCTGGCAGGCCGCGATGGATCTTTGCCCAGGGCAGCGGCCATCCAGCGGCTGGAGCTGCGGGTTCACGCGATCGCAGGCGAGGGACCTTACTGCCCGCACGGCCGTCGTGTTCTGGCATGGGTCCGACCGCAACCGCTGCCGGGCGCGTCTTTCCCGTGGCCAGGGCTGGCGTGGCGCGCAACCCTCGGGTGGACCTGGCCACGGCATCAAGCAGGGCCCGCCGTCACCAGGCCAACGGGCGCGGTTGGCAAAGCCGGGCTGGACGCCTGTGCCGGGTGGCCTGGGTTCCCGCAAGAGCGTGCCCGGCTTTTCCTTCCCCCGGGGCCGATGTATCAGGGAAGCGACCGCCTGCTCCGGATAAAGGACGGCCGGCCCGCAAGGCTGGCCCGCGGACAAGCGAGGATAGGAGCAAGCCATGCTCACACCCCCAACTATCTCCGAAGGCGCGACCGGACCTGTGGTCCGGTGGGCGCAATACCTCCTGGTGCGCCGCACCCTGAGCGATGATCAGATCGACGGCATCTTCGGCCCGGTGACCAAGGCGGCCGTGGAGCAGTTCCAGGCGCAGGTGAACATCACCGTCGACGGCATCGTCGGCCCGGTCACCTGGGGCAAGCTCGGCGGCGATGGCCCGCAGCCGCCGACCTTGGCCGAGGGATCGCAGGGACCGGTGGTCGGCAAGCTGCAGACTGCGCTGAATGAGGGACGGGGCCAGTTCGCACCCAGTTCCGATCCGGTGCTCGTCGTCGACGGCATCTACGGCCCGATCACGGCCGGGGTGGTCGAGGGCGCGCGGCGTCTCGGCGGCATCGAGGTGGATGGCGTGGTCGGCCTGCAGACCTGGGCGCTGCCCGTGCACGCCGCCGGCCAGGTGCTGGCCGATCTGTGCGGCGTCCCTGGTCCCGGCGACAGCTGAAGCTCTCCGCTCGCGCAACGCAATAGCACGCGCACACTGGCAGCGTGCCACGATGGTCATCGCGGCAGGTGGCAGGCGTCCCCCATCGCGGCTATGAGAGTGCCCCGTGTCGGCCCCTCGACTCGGTGAAGCGAAACACTCGGGTGCCGGGCGACGTCTCGCGAGGGAGCGAGGACTCAGCGGGCGGGAACCGGCTCGGACGACGGCCGCCACTCTCGCCTGATCAGCCCGTAGACCCACGAGTCAGAGACCTCGCCGTTCACGACGCAGTCTTCCCGCAATGTCCCTTCACGCACGAAGCCGAGCTTCTCCAGCACGCGGGCAGATGCCACGTTGCGCGTATCGGTCTCAGCCTGGACGCGATTGAGGTCCAGCGTGTCGAATGCCCACCGCAGCAAGACGTGCGCGGCCTCCGTCGCGTAGCCGTGGCCCCACGCTGCATCGTCGAAGCAGTAGCCCAGCGACGCGCTGCGGTAGTCCGGATTCCACCGGTTCAGGCTGCACCAGCCGATGAACGCCCCGTCGCAGACACGATCCACGGCCAGCCTCGCCCCGGTGCCCTCCTGCGCCATCTGCCGGCAAGCCATGATGAACCGCTCGGCGCGCGCGCGTTCGCTCCACGGCGGCGCGTCCCAGTAGCGCAGCACGCAGGCGCTGCTGTGCAGCGCGAAGAGGTCGTTCGCATCCGCGTCGTCGAAGGGACGCAGTCGGAGGCGAGCGGTGTGCAGCGTGGGGGCAGGCAGCGACGTGCCCGTCATGTTCTCTCCCGTGATTGGCGGCTGATCAATCAGACATCCGATGCCGGCCACTCGCAACTGGATTTCTCGGAGGGCGGGCAGAACGACGTGCCCGCTCATCGGCATTCACTGAACAATCCAAGTCGAGTTGCAACTTTGGGAGTTACCGCAGCTCAAGGCTGCTACACAAATGCGCAAGGTGAGTCAGGGTCCGGTAGTTCAGTCAACAGGCATGAGCGGAAGCCCGCGGCGCGCCTCTCAGAGTGGGGTTGTACGCAGGAGAACCAGATCTGCACGGCCGCCAGCTCGCTTTGTACCCGGTCATCGGCCGTGAAGACCGGCGGGTCCCGCGTCCGTGCGAAGGATCGGCGGGCGGCGGGCGATGGCCTTTATGCTCGTCGGGTGGCCAGGTACTTCGACGTCCATCCGGCCAGCCCGCAGCAGCGCGCGATCGTTCAGATCGCCGGAATCGTCCGCGCGGGGGGCGTGATCGCCTACCCGACGGACTCCTGCTACGCGCTGGGCTGCCAGCTCGGCAATAGGGACGGCAACGCGAGGATCCGGTCGATCCGCCACCTGGATGAACGGCACCACCTCACGCTGGTGTGCCGGGACTTTGCCCAGCTCGGGCAGTTCGTGCATGTCTCGAACCGGGTGTTCCGGGCGGTCCGGGCGGTCACCCCGGGCAGCTATACCTTCATCCTGCCGGCGACCAGGGACGTACCGCGCAGGCTGCAGCACCCGGGAAAGAAAACCGTCGGGGTGCGGATCCCGCGGCACGCGGTGACTCAGGCGCTGCTCGCCGAACTCGGGGAGCCGCTCGTCTCGAGCACCCTGCTGCTGCCCGGCCAGGAGGAGCCCATGACCCAGGGGTGGGAGATCGCCGAGCAGCTCGGCCATGCCGTGGACGCCGTGATCGACTGCGGTGACTGCGGTACCGAGCCGACAACCGTCATCGATTTCTCTCAGGAGGAGCCCGAGATCCTGCGCCGCGGAGCGGGTGACACGTCCGGTTTCGAGTGAGCCACGCCCCCCGGGCCTGCCCCCTGTCCCGGCCAGCAACGCGGCACCTGACAATCCGGACCGCGCTGCGCTGAAGCCGACGGCGGATTCGCCCATCTCGACCCCCGCAGCTTGGCACCACCAAGGACGAACCCGCAGCCAATCAGATCGCCCTGCCGATTACGCGCGGCTCGAAGTCGGCTCTGCCAGCACGGCTGGCCTCACGCAGATGCACCAGTTCTGTACGCGGAAGCTCATGGGTATAACGTTCCTCTTCGCGGCAGAAGCGGTCGACTCTTCCGGGTCTCGCGGCTACGGTCATGGCCATCGGATATATCCAGCGGGTACTGCATACCCAGACCAAGAAGGATACCGTGAACGCCGCTCTCCGCGAGGTCGCTGCGCTAGCGGCGCGACGCCGGGACCTGCAAAGACTCACCTCTGGTGGCCTGCCTGACCTCGAAGATGAAGACGTGATGCACGCCGCATGGCAGCGGTAGCCAGCCACCTGGCAGACACCAGCGCGCTAGCCCGGCTCCGCCACCCCGCGGTTGCCGCCGTGCTTACCCCGCTGATCGATGCGGGAGTGGTAGTCACCTGCGGCGTCATCGAGTTCGAACTCGGAAGGGCGACAAGGAGCAGCGCGGAATTCGACCAGCAGCGAGCCGACCGCGACACCGGCTATGAATGGCTCGCCACCCACGATGAGGACTGGCGGCGCGCACTTGATGTCCAAGCCACGCTGTGGCGCAGCGGGCGCATGCGCGCGGTCGGCTTTCCCGACTTGCTCATCGCTGCAGTCGCCGAACGAGAACGCGTCACACTGCTGCACTACGACGGTGACTACGACATCATCGCCCAGGTCACTGGCCAGCCAGCCCAATGGGTCGTGCCCCGCGGGACCGTCCCGTAACCACTGCCCACGCGCGACAAACCTCTCCCCGGGACGTACACCACGCTGGCCCTGACGGTGATGGCCAATTTCGCCGAGGCGCCGCTGGCTAGTGAGGCCAGCGTCCAGGTGCCGGTGCCGCCGACGGTCATGCTGGCTGGGCAGGCCAGGGCGGCGGAGTGTGAGCGGCACACAATGCGTTGTGTTGCGAGACGGTCATGACTCCTTGGCTGTTGGTGGGCGGGAACTGGGCCGTGGATTGGGTGACATAGCCAGCGGGGTCCCTGCCACTGCGCAGTGTCGCTGAACAGAGGGCGGGAGTTCCTTCGGTACTGGTTCGGTGTCGGTACCGGGTCGGCTCAGGACGTCGTTGCTGATCGTCGTCCAGGCGAGCAGCGCGGCTGCGAAAGACGCCCCTGCGGCAACGGTCATGGCGACCGGGAAGCCGGCTGCCATTCTGGCAGGGTCCTCGAAGGCGGAGCCGGAAAGCCCCGCGGCAAGGGGGAGGGCGGCAACCGCGATCATTTGACCGAGGCGCGAGAGCGCGTTATTAACGGCGGAAGCGATCCCGGAGTGCCGTGAATCGACGCTCGCCAGGACCGTCGCGGTGATCGGGGTGATCAGTGCGGCGAGACCGACCCCGAATACGACCAGCGAGGGCAACACCGAGGGGAGGTACCTGTCGCCGGGGTGGATCTGCGCCATCAGCAGCAGTCCGGCACCGGCCAGGAGTGCTCCGATCGTCAGCGGGATCCGCGGGCCGATTCGCTGGGCGATCGCTCCCGATGGGGTGGAGAGGGTCAGTAGCAGCAAGGTGATCGGCAGTGTGGCGGCACCGGCTTGAAGTGCGGTGTAGCCGAGTGTGATCTGCAGGAACGCGACGAACAGGAAGATCACGCCGCCGAGCGCCGCATAGGTGACCAGCGCGAGCAGGTTGGCGCTGGCGAATTGGCGGGAGCGGAACAACTCCAGTGGAAGCATCGGGTGCCTGGCCCGCCGCTCAACGGCGACAAAGGCAGCTGCGGCGGCCAGGCCGGCGGCCGAGGCGGCAATCACCGCTGGTGTCAGCCCCCCGGACGCCTCGATCAGCGCAAAGCACACAGCTGCGATGGCCAGCGCGGCGAGCGCGGCGCCGCGCAGATCCAGGCCGCCGGCACGCGTTGGGTCCCGGGTCTCTGGCACATGGACAACCGCGGCCACGACGACAAAAACCCCGAGCGGAATATTGATCAGGAAGACTGCGCGCCACGACACCGCGTCGGTCAGGTACCCGCCGACGGTGGGGCCAATCGCGCCCGCGACGGCACCCAGACCTGCCCACGCACCGATCGCCCGGGTGCGATCATCGGGATGAAAGACCGCCTCGATGATCGCAAGGCTCCCTGGTGTAAGCAGAGCCCCCCCAATCCCCTGAACGAACCGGGCAGCAACGAGCAGCCCGATCGTCGGGGCGGCCGCGCAAAGCGCCGACGCGGCCACGAAGACCACCACCCCCAGGATGAATATGCGACGCCGGCCGTAGATATCGCTGAGCGAACCGCCCACCAAGACAAGCGCCGCGAGCGCAAGCACATAGCCGTTCAGCGTCCACTGCAACCCCGCGACGCCCGCGCTGAGATCACGGCCGATCGTCGGCAACGCCACGTTGACAACCGTCGCCTCCAGCAAAATCATCGAATCGCCCAGCACCGCCACCGCCAGCACCCAACGACCGGCGGCCGAAGCAAGCCGCACCGAGCCATACCCTGGACCCTCATTCCCCGCCAACTGCACCCTCCTTGACGCTCCTCGCTAGCCTCAGTGTGTCTCCCCTCTGAGCTATCGGCCCCGACGCGGCATGCTGCGTGCTAGGCGTCATGCCCCGCTCCCATCCTGGCCTGGCGGAGGGCTAGGCCGCTTGCCGGGAGAGGCGGGTTGGGCGTCCTAACAGCGCCGAACCTGCGGCCGAGATGTCGACGCCGATGCGGAGAAATCGGCCGAGGTGAAGCCGACTGCCGAGCCGCTCTGGGTGATCGTGCCGTCCCACAAGCTGATGGAGGCGACTCGGTCGTTCTCGGCGACTACGCGGGTCTGCACAGCGCGGCCGCCGGCATCGCGCCGCGGCCGATTGCCCAGGCGTGGCCGAACACGTCACTACCGTCCGGCGTTCAGCCGGTATTCTGCAGGTACGTGCCGGCGAGCGCGATGTCGGCGTCACCGACGGCCAGGCGGCGGCCCGGATGTGCGCGCTCAACGTGCTCGCCCAGCTGAACGCCGCAGCCGGATCGCTGTACGCGGTCGGGCGGCTGGTGAAGATCACGGTGTTCGTCGCGAGCACTCCCGATTTCACCAGTCAGCCGCAGGTCGCCGATGGTGCCTCGCGCCTGTTCCTGGACGTGCTCGGCGACGCGGGCGCGCATGCTCGCTCCGCGATCGGCGTCGCTGCGCTCCCGCTGGACACCCCGGTCGAGATCGAGGCCATCGCCGAACTCGGCGCTTGACGGAGAGGAGCGCCCGGTGATCACGCATGACGATATTCACCATGCCTACGACACGATCGGCCCCTACCTGCGCCAGACGCCGGTCATCAAGCTCGACCTGGCCGGGCCTCGAGCAAAACAGCGATGCCCGCGCTTTCTACACCGCGCAGGGCGGTGTTTGCGTAAAGCGCCTCCATGTCCCACCACCAGGCGGAGACCCCGCCCGGCTCAACGGCAAGCCGATCACCCTGACATACGCATGGCGCGACCCATCCGAGCTACTTGCAAGCCGCCCATAAAGCCGCTGCACAGCTAACGGGCGCTGCGTATCGGACATCCCTCGGCCCATGACAGGCGGCGACCCGCCAGACTCCCTGGGGTGACGGAGTCGCATCAACGGCGTGTCGGTGGTGCCGGTACCGCCTTCCGGTCCCGGTCCTCGCCGTGATTCCCTGGGCTGTTGTGGATGCTGGCGCGGTACCGGAGGCCCGTGTGGTGATTATCGACGCCTGGATGCAGCACCCGTCGGCGGAGTTCCTGGCGGATCCGGTGTTTGACTCGCTGCGGCGCTGGAGCCACGGGTAGCTGGCCGGGGGCGAGGTGCCGGTGGAGGCGACCGTGGCAGCGATGGACACGGCGGGGGTGCGGACCGGGATGCTGTGCGCGTGGTGGGGGCCGCGGGGGCCGCTGATCTCCAATGACGCCGTCGCCGCGATGGTCCGTGGCCATCCGGGCCGGTTCGCCGGTGTCGCGGCGGTGGATCTCGCCCGCCCGATGGAGGCGGTGCGGGAACTGCGGCGCTGCGTCCGCGATCTTGGTTTCCGTGCGCTGCGGGTGGTGCCGTGGCTGTGGAACCTGCCGCCCAGCGACCGCCGGTACTACCCGCTGTACGCCGAATGCGTGCAACTGGGGATCCCGTTCTGCCTGCAGGTCGGCCACACCGGGCCGTTGTGCCCGTCCGAGCCGGGCCGGCCGATCCCGTACCTGGACACCGTCGCGCTCGAGTTCCCCGAGCTGGTCATCGTGGGCGGTCACATCGGCTACCCGTGGACCGCGGAGATGATCTCGCTGGCCACCAAGTACCCCAACGTCTACATCGACACCTCCGCCTACACCGCCAGCCGGTACCCCCGCGAGCTCGTCGACTACCTCCGCGGCCACGGACGGCACAAGGTGCTCTTCGGATCCAATCACCCTGCCTGGCCCGCGTCCGACTGCCTGCGCGACCTCGCCAGCCTCCAGCTCGACGAGCAGACAGCGAACCTGTTCCTGCACGGCAACGCGGAGCGCGGCGGCGCGCGGTGCTGTTGCGGCTGCTATCGCGGACACAGCCGATCACGGTGGCGGCAATGACCGGGCCGACCCCGAAGAGATCGGTGAGCGTGGTGCCCGATGCCCGGACCGCTGCGGTGAGCTTCCTCGCCGTGCAGAGGGCAGGCGACCTCGGGTGTCAAGCGGACGATTGCGGTCCTGGCAAGATTGCGGCATGGAACGTGTGATTGGCATCGGCGGGTACTTCATGCGGGCCGCCGACCCGGCGGCCCTGGGCGCGTGGTATCGCGATTGCCTGGGCCTGGACGCCGATGAGAACGGCCTGTGGCGTCAGGAAGCCGGGGTGACCGTGTTCGCGACGTTCGAGTCTGAGACCGGCTACTTCGGGTCCCGCGCCCAGCAGGCCATGCTCAACTTCCGGGTCCGCGACCTGGATGCGATGCTCGCGCAATTGCGCGCCAAGGGAGCGGACGTGGCCAAGGAGACGCAGGACATGGAGGGTGTCGGCCGGTTCGGCTGGGTCACCGATCCCGAGGGCAACCGGGTCGAGCTGTGGCAGCCCGCCTGACCGGGTCTTCACACAGGCGGTGACGCGCTGGCGGCCCGCTAGGCTGCCGGGGGTGCGACCCTTGGTCAGGCCCGCCGCACTCCAGTGCCGTCGGCAGATCGGGTCGACTCGGTGCACAGAGCCACCTGATCTGCGTGCCCCAAGATGCCGATCGCCACGAAGCCGCCATCGGCGCGGATCGGCGGTTCCCGCGGGGTTGATCACTATGGGTTACGGGCGGACGGCCGGCGCGTCTGCTGTCGCAGCCGGGTTAACATCGCCGGATGGGCGATGAGCTATTCGTTCCGGAAGACTTCGCGGTACCTGATGAGCTCATAGCGAGGGACTTCCGGCTGACCCCGCTCGGTCCGCAGCACAACGAGGCCGACTACGCTGCCTGGACGTCCAGCATCGATCACATCCGCGCGACGCCGGGGTTCCGCGAGGGCAACTGGCCACGCGAGATGTCCCTCACTGACAATCTCCGCGACCTGCAGCGGCACGCCCGAGACTTCGCTGAGCGCCGCGGGTTCACCTACACCGTGCTCGGCATCGGCACCGGCGACGTCCTCGGCTGCGTCTATATCTACCCGCCCGGCAGCCAGCGACCAGGCGACGGTGAACGCCGCCTGCACGCGTCCGTCGAATCCTGGGTGCGCGCCGACCACGCCGCGCTCGACCCGGCCGTCCACGACGCGGTCCTCGCGTGGCTGGAACGCGACTGGCCGTTGACTGCGCAGATCGAAGGCGGGGATGGGCATGCATCCTGACCGCTCGCTGGTCATCCACCGCGGGTGAAATCCAGATCTGGTTCCGGGGAGTATCGGACTGCCTTTTGCAGTGGTGATAAGGGCGCCGCTCCCGGGCCAGCAGCGCTGCGGGATGAGCCATGAGCGCGGTCATCTCCGTGCCAGCGCAGCGCTCGCACGGCGGCTAGTATGCGGCGGTGATCGAGTTCTTGAGCTGCCGGCCCAATCTGGAAGTGGGCGAACTGGCGCCCGCCGCCGCGTTCTTGCGTGACGTGCTCGGGTTCGAGGTCGAAGTCGACGAGCCGGAGATGGGCCTGTTGCTGCTGCGCCGCGACGCAGTGGGACTCGCGCTGGTCCGGTCGGCGAGCCCTGGCATCAACGCCACGACCGCCGTCTATATCGGTGTCACCGGCGTGGATGACCTGCATGAGCGGTGCGCGGCACGCGGCGCCCCGGTTGTCACGGGCCTGACCGATCATCCATGGGGCCTGCGCGACTTTGTAGTGCAGATGCCCGGCGGTCACCGGCTGGCACTCGGCGAGCGGATCACTCAGCCCGGCTAGAGCCGGCACCTCGGCTGCAGAGTGACCTTCGGGCACCGGCTGCACCGTCGGCTGTCGACGCACTTGACGCGGTCGAACCTTGAGCAATGGCGCCCGACGATTGAGCGCAATCTGGAGCGACTCCGAAGCATCGTGCGTGGCCAGCCGCATCTTCGGAACCTCGACCGGTGGGAGTCGCTGCTGGATTGTGGCGACGTAACAGGCCTTCACCGGATTCTCACCGGTCTGGATCGCGACTCCATCGAGATGCGTCAGGTTTCTCCGGTTGGTGGCCTTTTGCCGAACGAGGAGCGCTTGGAAGTGCTCCAGATGGCGGTCTGATGCGTCGCGATCAGCTGGAGCACGCTATCCCGAGCTCGCCGTTCTCGGAGGCCAACTCGATCCGGAGATCCGCGGCGACCCGTCGGCAATCCGTTCCGGTCACGCTGATGACCACTCCTGCCACCGCGCCAGGGCTGTCCTGGAAACTGGCACCGCAGCGGTGCTGACGGGGTCTGTTGTTACCAGCACCCCGCTTCGGGCTCCTCGCTTGTCATGCGCCGCATTGGCCGACGGAGGTGCTGTTGCAGAAATAGTTGGACCCGTGGCCGCCGATGTCAAGGTCGAGGAGCTGACCTGGCGAGCCCGTGGTCAACGTGACTTGTACGGCCTCGCCTACCGTCGAGTTCTTTGAGTCCGAGCTGACGGTGACGCGCCCTATAGCTTCGTCGTTTGAGACCGATGTCAACACGAAGACGAGGGTGCCCTGTGGTGCGGTCGCGAAGGAGCAGCTGGGACACAGCGTCAAGTCCGCATAGCTCAGGTGACCGGTTCCGGTAGCGTCAATCACCAGGCCCTCCTCGTGCGCGCCCCACGTCCCAGCTAGCGAGGCCAGCGTGACGGGTAGGGCCGCCCTCGTTGCCGGAGAGCTGGTGGTCGCCGGTGACGAGCAACGGGTCAGCCCGAAGCCGGTGAGCACGTTTGCGGGGACGGAGCTGTACCCGGGAATGGGTGTGCCTGTGCCGTCTGCGCAGAAGCCGTCGTCTGCCGGCCCGATCAGCTCGTGCGTGCTGAGATTCAAGATGACGCTACTCTCGTCGCTTTCGGGCTGGTCCTGGCGGTTGTACAGCCCGATGGCGGCATGCACCCAGTGTGGGTCCACCGTGGATACTTTCAGGTAACTCACGGCGCAATGGTCACCGCCACCAACGTCGGGGACGGCAGCAGCACAGATCGCGCTGTCGATCGAAGCAACTGAGGGTGAACGTGGCGCCGGGAGCGTCGCAGGTGCCGCCGAAGAAGCAGGCGAGGTAGTCCGCGCCGGTGCTGCCGCGGGAGTTGCGGCGTTACCGCACGCCCCCAGGAGCGTCGCCACTGCGACGCAACCGAGCATTGGAATGAGCCTTCTCATGACCTGTCCGGGCGCCCGCAGACTATGCAGAATTGCGCCCTCCGGCCTGAGCTCATGGCCGCATCCTTGTCCAGGCGGGGGGATGACCTTCATGACATTCTCATTTCGTCGGTAATGACTGGGCGTCGGCACTGGCGGCAGTCAACGCGCCGGTTCAGTAGCTGGCGACGCTGTCCGGCGGATAGCTTCCGGTTCCGTTCTTCACCGGAGCCCCGCACTGCTGGCAGAAGGTGTCTCCCGCGACGGCGCGCATACCGCACTCGCTACAGAAGTTCGCAGTCCGCTCGGGACCAGGAGATCCGTTCAGGTCGGCAGGAGTGACCTGCCCGGCGCCGTCGCTGTGAGTCCACACTTCGGACACTGTCGTCTCGGCGGGCCTGGGTGCCTCGGGGGGCGCGGGGCGCGGGGCAGCCTGCTCGTGCCGCGAGGAACCCTTGCGCTGCTTGAGGATGAAGAGCACCACGCCGGTTATGAGACTGGCCAGCGCCAGCCAGCCGCTCACTATGTGGAAGTACGACTGCCTCTCCACACACCCGCCGTTGCTCAGGTACGCGGCGGGGTCACTACACGAGGGAAGATTGACGTTTGACGCAGTCCACACAATCGTGAACACCACCGCGGCGACGACTGCCTTCGTGATGGTCGGGGTTTTCGTGAACTTGAGCTTCATCGCGGTTCCCTTTCGTCGGGCCTGGCCGCCGAGGTGGCGGAGCAGTAGGGCCAGCATGAGCCCGGCCGGAGCTTGACAGCAGGGGCCGGGCGGCCCCATCGAGCACGCCAGGTGTGGGCCGAACGGCCCCATTCACCGCCCGGAGGCCGGTCAGGTCGGGCCGGGCAGGCCCAGGTCGGGCCGCAGAGGCCCATCCTCAGGCGGAAGGGTCGGCCGATTCGATGCCGGCCTGGATGGCGTAGCGGACCAGTTCTGCGCGCCGACGGGCACCGGTCTTGTCCCGGATGCGCTCCAGGTGCGATCTGACCGTGTTGGTCGACAGGTACAGCCGTTCGGCAATCTGGGCGTCGGTCGCCCCGCCGGCCACCAGCGCCAGGATCTCCCGCTCTCGTTCTGACAGCGGGCCGGCGGAACCGTCTGTGATCGCCTGGCCGGTGGCGGGAATAGTGCTGGCGGCCGCAACCTCGGGGTCGGCCCGGGCTGCTGCGGTGGCCAGGGCGAGGCCCAGGAGCGCGGCATGAACGTAGTAAGACTTGACACCGATGAGCCGGGCTGCGTCCAGGCCGTCGAGGAAGAGGCTGCGGGCCTTGCCCGGATCGGCGTCGATGAGGTCGACGAAACCCAGGTTCTCCCGTAAACCGACGGACACGTTCGGGTAGCCAAAATGGTCAGCTAGAGCGCTCGCCTCCTGCAGGTGCGCCCGGGCCTCCCGAAGCTCCCCCGCGGCGAGCTCGTAGATGCCGAGGTTGGCCAGCGTGATGGCGAGCCGGTAGTTGTCTCCCGCTGCCCGTGACACGGCGAGGGCGGCCTCCCACAGCCGGATGCTGTCCTCGACATCGGTGAACAGCAACGTCACCGTGCCCGAGGGGAACCCCACTCGTCCATTGTGCCCCCGATCCCGGCCCGCCTCCCGCCGGCAGGTTCCTCTTCAGGACGAACACCAAGGCTAGATCGTGCTCCGCCGCGAAGTCCGCCGCATTCTCGGTAACGACGGCCCGGCCTTCCGCCCGGGCCGCGGCGGCAACCTGCGTGTCGCCGGCCGCCGCCAGGCCTGCCTCATTGACCTGGACGGCATCGTGACCGTTATTGCGCAGCAAGGTGATCAACAAGTACACCTGCGCAGGACATGGGCGCCGCTGACCGTCACCGACCAGAACCCGCCGGCCCAGGACAACCCGGTCACTCCCGCCCGCAGATCCGCGCACGCCCAAGCCAAGGCCTCCTGCCAGCGCGACCCGGCCGGACGGCCCTACCGCAGCTTCCGCGGCCTGCTGGAGCACCTGGCCACCCTGACCCGCAACCAGGTCCGCTTCACCGGAACCCAGCTCACCGTCGCCATGCTCGCCGAGCCGACCAGCGACCAGCGGTAAGCCTTCGACCTCATCGGCACCCCCATCCCGCTCACCTTGAAGTAGTCAGAACACCACCCAGGCAACCCGGTAAAAGCCCAGGTCAGAGCGGCTCAAGACGGACGCGGCCGAGGTGCTGTGGGACCGGCAAAAGAGGTGGCCTACGACTACGACCTGACCGTGCGAGAGATAGAAGCGATCCGCAAGGCCGCTCCGCTGCCTGATCATCGAATACCGCAGTTCCAGCCGCCGCTGGATATCGGCGGCTGCGCCGGACCGACGAGCAACTCGCCGGGTTCATTACATCCTCGTGACGTCGCCACCTGAGCCGACAGCCGGGACTGCCGTCAGTCTCAGAGCAGTTTCCGCAACTCCTCGGACGTCATGCCGATGATGGCCAGGATGTTCCGCAGGGTTCCCTTGGGGATGTCGCGGCCGGCGTGCACCGGCACGACGACGGTCCGGCCGTCCGGATGACGCATGACCTGGTGGCTCCCGCGGATCCTCGCCACCGAAAACCCTGCCCGCTCAAGCGCCCGGACTACCTTCGCCCCCGGTACCGCCGGGACGGCCTCGGGCATCAGGCGACGTCGAGGGTCAGCGTCAGCTCATCCGGAGGACCGACCTCGGCGATCAGCACCTCCAGCGCCTCCCGCAGGTCAGCCACCGCCGCCTCCGGCGTGGGGCCATCGCCGACAGCACCGACGCCCGGGCGGATCTGGGCAGACGCGCACCAGGCGCCGTCCTCGTCCTGCTCGACGGCGTAAGGCACATGTACAACGCGGGTCACAACACCGATTCTCCCATATCGCGCGAACAACGGGCCCGGCGCCGCACCTGCTGCTAGCCCCGCTGGACTGGCGGCCACTGAATGCCAGCAGACGCCAACAGCTCAGCCCTGCCCACGAGGGGCATCTCCACGGCGCGGAACGGCCGCCGCGCCCCGCGCGGGCCCCCCGGTTCCTGCCCCGAAGAGCCAATCCCCCCTGCCGTGGAGCAACAGCCGAAGTCAATGCCAGATGGGATCGGCCGCAGGCTACCGTCGATCGTCAGCATCACGCTGAGTCGCGGGCGAAGTTCAGGGAGAACGCTCGCCGAGCCGCCGCTCTGTACAGATCCGCCAGCCTCGGCGAGCATCAGCTCGGGCGTGCAGAGTTGGGTGATCTGTGCGCACCGCATCCCCGCCGGCACCGCTGGCTATTCACTTACGGGCGTGGTATTCCGGTGATCTTCATAAGTGATCTTGGCAGGCTGACGGCCTGTCCTTCTGAAGATGGCGGGCTGGATGCCCGTGAATTGTGCGTCGGTATGCCGCAGCGGATAGATTCCGTAAGGCCCTGGCACCTGGTCAATCAGGCAGCGGAGGTATGCCGTGCCCGAGTGGAATGAGATTCCCGTCGCGCTGGGATCGGGTGGGACAGCGGTCTGGAGCTGGACGTGCAGACAGTGGCGGCTCACCGGGCGTACCGGCTGACCTGCCGGGCGCCCGATGGCCGGTGCTGGGCCGTGGAGGCGGGTGATGTGTTCAGCTGCCTGATGGAGCTGCGGCGGCAGGCCGAGCCTGCTGGTGTCCAGCTGTGCTGCCAGGGATCGCGGCGTGACGCGTGGAGTTCGGGCATGCAGCGTGACATGGGTCAGGGACTGAGCGTTTACCTGCTGGAAGGCATACCTCGTGGCCAGCGGCCGCCGCAGGTTCCGACCCTTGCTCCGGTCACGGCAGAGCTCGCGGTTACCGTCGAGGAGCAACTCGCCTGGCACGAGCGCTGGCTAGCAAGCCTCGGTGAATAACTAAACGCCTACGGTGCGGCTGCCATCGCTGTTACCACCGCACGCCGAGCCGCCGCTATGCGCGTCGGCTAGCCCTGGCAGAAGGACTGCTCGCCCCGCGCCGAACGGGGTGTTCTGGGCGGTGAGCAGGCGGCCGAGGGGTATCTGGATGGCCAGGTCAGGGGTGGCTGCGGTCATCAGAGCGGGGTCGCTGACCAGGTGCCGCGGTGCTGGTCAGGCATTAGCCCGGCGGAGGCGTTCGGCTGCTTGTGCCCGGAGCGCATCGCCGGACAACGGGGTGTCGCCGTGCAGTGCCTCCCATACGTTGTACGCAGCCATCCACAAGCTAGCCACCCACGCGATCTCCTGCTCCACGGCCGTGAACAAGCGCCCCCGGATGTCCTGATAAGCCACCAGGAACGCCTCGGAGCTTTCGATCGGCGCCAGCGTGGGCGGCCCGGCACTGGCGAAAGACCCACTCGCCGCTCCCGCCAGCGCCGCCTCCGGTTGCCACGCCAGGCTGTCCCAGTCGTGCACCGCCCACACCTCCCGGCCGTGCCACCGCAGGTTCTGCGCCTCGAAGTCGGCGTAGCCCAGCACGCACGGCAGGCCGGCGGCCAGTAGCCGCCCCCGAGCCCGCGCTGCCGTGTCAGCGACGTACGCGGGCACGGCGCACTGGTCCCGGTTACCGGGGAAGCCGATCGCCGGCCACACCCCGCAATCGGTGTGGTCCCAGCGCACCCAGGGCGGATTCGGCAGCGGCGGCGCGACGGTCACGTCAGCCAGCTCGGCCATCAGCCGGGCGAACACCTCCGCGTAGCGCACGGCCACGTCCGGCGAGTCCCCATGCAACACCTCGCCGCCGGGCCGGAACTCCTCGGCATGCACAGCCAGCGAACCGACACCGGCCACCGGCGTGAGCGGCCGGGCACACGGAAACCCGCGCTCGGCCAGCCGGGCCTGCACCGCGACACACGACACAGCCCGGCCGTCATCAGCGCGCGCCTTGACCACCACGTCCCTGCCACCAGACAACCGCAGACCGAACACCATCGAGACCTGCTGTACCTGGAACAGGACACCGGCGGGTTCACCACCCAGATGATCCAGGCACCAAGCCGGCAACCAGTCCGGCAGATCGTCCAACGGCACAATCAGGACTGTGCCATAGGCACGGACGCACCGGAAGCGAGATTCGCGTGCCGGCGAACACCGGATCTTCGCGACGATCCTCCAGCACGGCGACGTGAAACCAGGGCAGCCGCGAGAAAGATCCAGAAGAAAGTCAGGCCCAGCCCGGCGGCACCATACAAAGCCACCGGCTGAATTCCCCACGCCCTCTTGACACCAACGGCTCTTACGGGTGCCGCAATGAGGATGCACCGTTCGGCAAGCAGGCCGCACAGAACTGGAGCGTCTGCGCACAGCTGCCGCGCCGCAGCACTGCTGGCGTCAGCCGGAAATAATCGGCGATCCGGACGCCCCCAGTCGGCAATGGCAACTCTGGCACTGTCACCCAGCGTGGTTACCATGGACGGGTGGTCGAGACGCACATCGCCGCCGATATGCTTAGCCGGGCGAGTCATCGGCGATCGCCAGTCGAGGTGCGCAGATTAGGTCGCTACGCGCGTCGAGGTCGATCGGATCCGCTGATGAGAGCAACTTGCTCAACCCTTGGAACTGGGCACAATAATGGCATCCTGCCCGGCAACCGTAATTAGTCAGCTTCATTCTCAGCAAGTACCCTAGGAATCAGCAGCAGGGGATGATGAGCTGCCGACTGCGATGGTTCGCCCCCGGCCGGCTACCGGGACGTCACCGGCGAGTCTTCTGGACCTGACGAGCCAGTACAGCCACATCGTGCAGAAAATCGTTCAGCCGCTGCTCATCGGCACTGACATGAGCGCTGCACACTATCCGTATCCCGAGATCGTTTCGGCATTCTAATTTGTCCTGGTTCAGTCGGCCGCATAGCCCGTCCGTGCGGCCTGTGATCACGTCGCGAAGATGCCGCATTGCATTATCGATATCACTCATGATCGTGCGTCTCGTCCTTGCCGGGTGAATACGTCGCAGGGTTGCAATTCTTGTCATAGGCGCAGAACTCATGCATCTGCGCAGGCTCAATCCGCAACCGGTGCCCATGCTCGGCGGTGGCATGCGGCCCGGTGGCTCCCCGCCTGTGCGGCGTGCACGTAATACCAGTGCTTTCTTTGCGCTTGCTGGGCGCGTCCAGCCGTGGACGGAGTCCAGGTCGTAAGACCTGCTCAGCGTCGCCACGGCCGGCACCTTGCTCCTCCTCCCTTTCACGATGCCGCAGGTTGGCAGTAGACCATGTCAGACAGCCGGCGCTTGAGCTACAGGCCGGCCGTAGGTCACGGCCTCGCGTACCTTCTGGGGCACAGACTGGGCAAGTTCCGCGTCGGGCTGAGCGCCGAGCGAGTCGTTGATCGTGGAGAACGCTAGGCGAAGGGCCACGAAGGCGGTGATGGCGAAAATCTGCTCGTCGTCGAGCCCGGCGTCGCGGAGCGCCTGGATGTCGGCGGGTGTCGTCGCGTTCGGGTCCCTGGCGACCTTGCGGGCCCACGCGGCCATGGCCTTCTCCTGATCCGTCAGTCCGGCGTCGCTACCAGTCAAAACCCCCGCCGCAAGACCGGCGTCCGACGCTTTGCCCAGCTTGCCGCCCCAGGCCAGCGAGCAGTACGAGTCACCGAGGGCCGTGGCGGCCGCGGCCACCAGGATCCCGCGCTGGCGGAAGTTCAAACCGCTCGGCGTGAATGCCTCAGACATCAGCCCGAACAGGCCCTTCAGGGTGCCTGGCTGGTGTGCCCACAGCCGGGACACGTTCCACACGTAGCCGCCGTCGGCGAGGTCTTCGTCGTAGAGCGCCCGCACTTGGGGGGATATCGGGGGTTCGTAGAGAAAGCTGCCGGTCATGCGCGTTCGGCTCCTTCAGGTTTGCGGGCCAGGTAGCCCACGACATTGATCTCGGCCCGCAGCGGCAAGCCGTCCCTTAGCTGCCGGTGAGCCTGCTCGACGGCGGCGCGGTGGAACTCAGCCTCCCCGACGTTCTGAATGGCCTCATAAGCCGGGCCGGTAGCGGCCAGCGCCCGCACATACAGCTGCGGGTCTGCAAACTCCCAGGCAAACGGGACGTCCAGACGCTCCACATCGACGAACCCATATGACTGGAGGAGCTGCTCACCCACACCAGGCCGGCCCAGCGACACCATCACCGCCTGGTTGTCGACCTTCTCCGCCGCCGCCAGGCGGAACGGCGCCAGCGCCCAGGCTCCAGGAGACACCTTCAGGTGACCCCACACCGTTATCCCGGCGCGTCCGCCGGGACGAAGGACCCGGTGTATCTCGGCCACCGCGTCGGGTGTGGTGCCCCAGACTCCCCGGAAGCTGGTGACAACGTCGAACGACACCGCATCCCACGGCAGGGCGTGCATATCGCCGACCCTGATGTCGCATCCGGGGTTGCGGTCCCGGGCCACCGCGACCAGCCGGGCCGAGGCATCAACACCAGAGCACGAAGCGCCGCGGAGGCGAGCCAGCTCGATCGCAAGCCCCGACCCGCACGCCACATCGAGCAGCCGGTCCCCGGCATCGACACCCAGCCGATGATGCACCGCCACGTACTCCCGGCAGTTACCCGGTTCGCTGAGCGTTGCGAAATCCACCGCCTTGCGGCCCCAGCCCTCATCCACCATCGCCCACTGCGGAGAGTCTGTGCCCGGTCTGATCATCGCCGCTCCTTTGCGCCGCCAGGTCCCCCGCTGCGTGTTGCCACCGGTCAACCGGGCGGGCACGGCGCGCAGATCAGCGGGGTGGCCTGACTGGCAAGGCGTGCCCGGACTGCGCGCGGGTCCGGCTGGGGTAGCCCAAATCGGCGTACAGGTGAAGTTACCAGTTTGCGGTCGGGGGTTGATCCCAGGCAGCCCAGGGAAGTGCCCCACGCGGCGGAGCGGCCGAGTTGCGCTCGCGTGGCGCTGAGCCCGCCGGACCGCATATGAGCGAATATTCGGTGATCGCGTAGCACGCCAGACCAACCCGGGTCACGCTCAGTGATTGCTGCTGGCCATAGCTGTGAGCGCATCCCCGCCGATCTGCGCGCTTTCAGGTGTCTGTCCCTGGATGCAGGTGGTGCTCCGAACAGGGGATTCTGTCTCAGTGTGAGCATCAGCATCCTGCGCCTGCCGGTCGTGTTCTCACTGGCTTTGCGGGTCGGGGGGCAGCAGGGACAGGCCGGCGGGGGTTGCTTCGCTGGCCAGGCGCGCCCGGACGGCCCGGCGGGCCCGGTCAAGGTACGTCGCGTCGCTGAAGAGGTGGAAGTACCAGTTCGCCGAGAGCAAAGCTGCCTCCAGCTCGAAGGCGAGCTGCCGTGGGTCGCTGCCGGTGCTCAGCTCACCTCGTTCCTGGGCGTGCTGGGCGGTGCTTTCGAGGGTATTCATCCACTGGTCCTGGCAGTGGGCTATGCGGTCGCGGACGGGGCCTGGCGCCTTGCCGTCGAACTCGGCCATGGCGGAGGCGAAGAAGCATCCGCCGGGAAACACGGCGCGCTCGAGGTAGGACAGGAACGCCTCGCACAGCGCATACAGGCGCGTGATGCCGGAGCCTGCAGCGCGGGCCGGCGTGATCACTTCTCGTGCGTACCGCTGCCGGGCCTCCTCGATCGTGGCCAGCTGCAGGTCTTCCTTGGAGCCGAAGTGGGCGAACAGCCCGCTCTTGCTCATGGCCAGCTCGGTGGCCAGCCGCCCGATGCTGAGGCCGTCCAGGCCGTCTACGGAGGCCAGGTCGGCAGCGGTCTGCAGGATCGCGGTCCTGGTCTTGGCCCCGTGGCTGGTGGCTTGACGTGACATAGACTCATTGTACAGCACGAACGATCGTGCTAATCTACCGCGCATGGCCGGTATCTGAGCCCGGCCCTACTGGAAGGGGCGGGTTATGCCGTTCGTCAACGTCAAGGTCATCGAGGGTGTCTTCTCTGCCGGGCAGAAGCAGGACATGGTGCGCCGGCTGACCGACACGATGGTCGAGATCGAGGGTGAGAACATGCGCCCGGTCACCTGGGTGGTCGTCGAGGAAGTGAAGAGCGGCGACTGGGGCATCGCCGGCAACCCGCTGAGCACGGCGGACGTTAAGGCGCTCGCCGCCGGCCAGCCCGTCGGCTAGCCGTCGCCAGTCCCTCGCAGAGGCGCGATGTACGACGTCATCGTGGTCGGCGCCCGGTGCGCGGGAGCGCCGCTGGCCATGCTGCTGGCCCGCGCCGGGCACCGGGTTGCCCTGGCCGACCGGGCGTCGTTCCCGAGCGACACCATGTCCACCCATTTCCTGTGGCAGCGCGGCGCCGCCCGGCTGCAGGCCTGGGGACTGCTCGACCGGCTGCGGGCCCGCGGCTGCGCACCGATCCGGGAGATCACCTTCGACGTCGGCCCAGTGCAGATATCGGGCATCGGGCCCGCCGTGGAAGGCGTGGCCGACACCTACTGTCCCCGGCGGACCGTGCTCGACGCACTGCTCACCGAGGCCGCGGCGGAATCCGGCGCCGAGCTGATCGACGGCTTCGTTGTCCGGGACATGCTGTGGTCCGAGGGCCGGGCGGTGGGCGTGCGGGGCCATCGCCGGGAGTCTGCGGAATCGTCGCTGCGGGCCCGGGTGGTCGTGGGCGCCGACGGCCTGCACTCGACCGTCGCCAGAAAGGTCGCTGCCCGCGCCTACCGGGAGCATCCGCCGCTCACAGCCGTCTACTACTCCTACTGGAGCGGGATCCGCCATCTGGGCGCGTCCTTCCATGCCCGCCCCGGCCAGCTGATCCTGGTCTGGCCTACCAACGACGACCTGACCTGCATCTATGTCGCCTGGCCCCGCCAGGAGTTCAGCCAGGTGCGCAAGGACACGGAAAACCACTTCCATGCCGCCCTCGAACTCGTCCCAGGGCTGCGCGACACCGCCGCGTCGGGCCGCCGCGAAGCGCGCTTCACCGGCACCGGCGACCTGCCCAACCTGTACCGGACGTCAGCCGGGCCGGGGTGGGCGCTGGCCGGCGACGCCGGCCACCACAAAGACCCCTCGACCGGCATGGGCATCTCCGACGCCTTCCAAGACGCCGGCCTGCTGGCCGAAGCCCTCCACGACGGCCTGGCCGGGCGCCGGCCGATGGACGACGCCATATCCGGCTACCAGCACCAGCGAGACAGCCTCACCGGCAGCGGCTTCGACCTTGCCCTGACCACAGCCAGGCTCGCGCCTGTGTCGCCCAGGCTCGAGGCGTTCTACCGGACCGCTGCACAGCAACCCGAGGTAAGCCGCCGGATCTTCGGCGTTCTGGGCGGATCCCTGCCGGCGGCGGACGTCTACCCGGACAAGCCACGCCGCGACAGCCCCCACACCGGGTCATGCTTACCCCGGCGCGCCCAAGTGACGGTCGCTTCCGGCTGACAGCGGCGCGGGCCACGCACACCGGGCTAATAACCGCCAAGGAGCCATCAGCGAAGGGGAAGACGACATCACCAGCAGGACAGTGACCAGCCCGATGACAGGCACGACGGACGCGAGGGGCAGCGGGGCTGCATCGGCCCGGGTCGGCATGTTCGCGCCCTTCGACCTGCTGGAGCGGGGCGAGGAGACCGCCACGTCATTTCTGGCGCAGGCCGGCGAGGCAGGCATCGACCACGTCTGCTGCGGAGACCACGTGAGCTTCGCCGGCACCGGGTTCGACGGGCTCCTGCAAGCCACCGCGCTGGCGCTGCTCCATCCCACGCTGCCCGTCTACACCGGCGTATACCTGCTGCCACTGCGCCATCCGGTCCTGGTGGCCCGCCAGCTCGCAGACATCAGCCGGCTCGCCCCCGGGCGGCTCGTCTTCGGCGTCGGAGTAGGGGGTGAGGACCGCCACGAAGTGGCGATCTGCGGGGTGGACCCAGCCACCCGGGGCCTGCGGATGAACGAATGCCTCACGGTCTTGCGTCAGCTCCTGACCGGTAAGCCGGTCACCTTCCACGGCGAGTTCTTCGACCTTGATGAAGCAGTCATCGCCCCCGCGCCGGCCGACCCGATTCCCATCATCATCGGAGGACGTTCCGACGTGGCGATCCGGCGCGCGGGCAAGCTCGGCGATGGCTGGCTCGGCATCTGGAACTCCCCCCGCCGTTTCGCCGACGCCGTCGAGATGGCAGCCCACGAGGCCGCACGCACGGCCCGGCCCGACCCGCCGGCCCGTCACGGCATGCAAGTGTGGTGCGGGCTCGCGGACTCGAAAGAAACGGCTCGCGCCTGCCTTGCGCCAGCGATGCAGGCCTTCTACCAGCTCCCGTTCGAGCGCTTCGAGCGCTACTGCCCATACGGCACCGCCGATGACGTCGCCGGGTTCCTTGCGCCCTACCTTGATGCTGGCTGCACCGAATTCAACCTCATCCCCCAGTCACCCGACCACGACCAGGCCATGGCCGGCACAGCAGCCGTGAAAAGACTACTGGCACGGACATGACATGCTTCCATAGGCTGATCTCAGGCCACCCAGAATTGGCTGATATGTCCGTTCCCCGCAACTCATCAGACGACTGGCCCAACGCGCAGAGTCGTTCGTTCTGTATGGCGCGTAGAACCACAGACGCGTACCTACGCCTCTTATGCTCGGCGGTCAGTTGGCTGTCCTAGCCGAGGTTGGCGCTTTTCCAGCTATCGCCCCCAACGGCTGGGAAGGGCCCGAGTTAGCCGACTGCCTCAGGCGAGATCAGCCAGTCACCCCATCGCCGCCGCGCACATGCTGCGCCCGACGTGCGCCGCATCGCGCCGGAGGCGCACTCCCCCTGCGCCGCAGCGCGACCCTTCCCGCGCCCCCGGCGCCACGAACGCGCAACCCAGCACCAACGGCGCGCGCCGACGTGCCGAGTTGCGTTTATCGGCCCGCACCTCTAGCCGCAGATCGACCCGTCAGCCAATCACAGCACAAGGCCGTGGCCAGCGAAGGCAACGACTGACCACTTGTCTGGCGGCAAGAGTCAACGGCGCTGACCGGGCTGCGGGAAGAAATTCAAACAAGTCCGGCCGGGTGGTCAGGCAAGGCAAGAAGCAGCGCTCTTGCTGGTCAAAGAGTTCTCACGCCTGCTGCCTACAAGCAGGGCTGCGGTCACCCGAAGGAATCGGTCCTCAGCGGGAGCGGCGTTCGAAGGGCCCCGTTGCTGTACTTTGCTGCTGTACACCGGCTCGAACGGATTCGAATTATGCGCCTGACCTGTGGAGCTACGGAGATTCGAACTCCGGACCTCTTGCATGCCATCAGCAGGCAGCACGTCCACCGGCATCCATCACCGCAGGTCACCGTCCCCGGCCGTACCTCCACATGCACCGCCATCCCGGCCGGTTGCTGTACTTTACTGCTGTACTCCCCCGGTCTCGGAGACCGCCAAGCACACTCCTGAGTACGTTTCGCAGTTACTCTCCAACGGCTGTTGCACACACGTTTTGAATTTTACTCTTCTGCCGAATAGCGGCACTTACACCAGACCGCACGGCACCCGCTGACGACCCACACCGGAAACTGCCGAGCCTGATGCACTGAGATGCGGCAGGCCGCCTGATGACATTGCTTGATCGGGCTGCTCCGCCAGTGTTGAGCCACGGCGTTGAGCGGTCTGATCGGTCCCCGAGTACTCTTTGAAAATGGGCGCTCCGTTCCGTCCCCCTCTGCGTGGACGTGAGCAGGAGCTTGCGGTCGTGCGCCGGAGGCTGAGCCAGGTCCAGGCAGGCACCGGCTGTGTGGTCGTGGTGGAGGGCAGCGCGGGGCTTGGCAAGACGAGACTGCTGGATGAGTGCGCATCGATAGCCAGGCAGCTCTCGTTCCGGGTCGGGCGGGGAGCCGCCGAACCGGGGCGTTTGATCGAGCTGGGTGCCCTGTTCGACGCGTTGTTCGAGGGGGATCCGCCGCTTGCGGACCGGCGCGAGCTTAATGACGTCCACGCCTCGTCGGAGTTCTTGTTCTGGCTCCTCCAGGACGTGCAGTCCCTCATTGAGGGGGCTGCGCTCAAAAATCCCGTGCTTATCTGTCTCGATGACCTGCACTGGGGCGGGACCAGCCTGTCGTTCGCTGTGCGGCAGCTCCCGTTGCGCCTGTCGTCGCTTCCTGTGGCGTGGGTGATCGCATTTCGGCCTGGCCAGGGTCTGCCCCAGATGCAGGAGGCGAAGGCCGAGCTCATCGGGTCCGGAGCGGAGCTGATCCGGCTGGGACCGCTCAACCGCGAAGCGGTCGCGCAGGTGGCGACCGACGTGCTCGGGGCCGAGGCGGACGAGGAACTGCTCCGGAAGGTGGACCGGGTCCAGGGCAATCCGTTCCTGCTCGTTGAGTTCTTCCGCGGGCTCCAGGACGACCTCCTCGTCGCGGTTGATTCGGGGCGCGCGACACTCGTCGAGGACCGGCTGCCCCATCGCGTGAGTGACGGCATGCGCGGGCGCCTGGCGCGCATGCCGCCGACGTCGGAACGGGTTGCGACATTCGCGTCGGGGCTCGGCCGCAGGTTCAGCGTTCATGACCTGGCCGCGATGACCAACATGTCCATCACGGAGCTGATCGACCCGGTCAATGAGCTCGTTCAGGCCGATATTTTCGCTGACGACGGCGGCCAGCTTGCTTTCCGGCACGACATCCTCCGGGAGGCCGTCCGCGGCAGTTTGCTGTCACCGGTCCGGCGGGCTATCGACCGGCAGGCAGCGGACGTGCTGCTAGCGCATGGCGCGCTCCCGATAGAAGTGGCTACCCAGCTCGTTGAGAGCGCGGATCCGGGCGACGATATCGCGATCGAGACGGCGCTGCAGGCAGCTCAGGCCCTCGGAGCTTCCGATCCCGCCGCGTCAGCTGAGCTCGCCGCGAAGGCGATTAACCTCACCCCGCTGCGGCACACCTTGCGGGGTCCGCTGGTCGCCCAGCGTGTCGTGTCTCTCTTCGCGGCTGGCCTGGCGGAGGAAGGAAGGCGGTTCGCTGATTCCGCGCTGCGGCAGGCGATGCCGGCCACGGAAGAGGCGAGGGTACGGGTCAGCGTGGCCAGCATGTTCGACCTGTCGCCGGAAGTCCGGTCGGAAAATGCCCGGGCCGGCCTTGCGCTTCCGTCGTTGCCCGTGGATCTACGGGCCGAACTGTGGGCTGGGCTGTACCACAGCCTCAGCGTCGCCGGGCGGAAGCAGGAGGCGCTCGACATCGAACCGAGCGCCCGCGAGGCGGCGTACGCGAGCACGAGCGAGGTGTGCCGGTTCGCGTTTGAGCTCCCGGAGTCCGGGCTGGCCTATCAGCTACTCGACTTTGGGCGTGCGCTCGAGATTCTCCTGGCGGCAGAACGCCGGCAACTCGATGGTCAAGGCGACGCGCGATCTCGTCTCGCGCACATGCTCCGGGCGTGGATTCTGGTGGCCATGGACCGGTACGAGGACGCGCTCCAAGCTGTCGACGCCGGAGTGGTCGCCGCCCAGCGTGACCGGCAGAATTGGGCGCTGCGTATCTTCGAGACGACACGCGGCCGGCAGATGCTGCAGATGGGGAATTTCACCGAGGCGGCGCTTGCCCTGGAAGGCGGATTTAGTGACGAGGAGGCCCATCTCATTGCCGGCGCTCTCCACGCGCCCTCGGTCGTCGCGCTAGGCATGCTCAAGATTCACACCGGGGACGAGTCCGGCGCGCTGGAGGCAGCCGAGATCGCGAAGATTATGTTGCGGGCGAAGGCACCTTGCGTCCGGCATCATGCGATGTGGTACCTCGCATTGCGCGCCCTGTCCCAGGGCGACCCCATGCAGGCGCACGAATGGCTCTGCTCCCACGGGCATGAGGAGCGGCTGTCGATGTTCCCGCTCTACCCGCACGAGGTCACCTACGACGCCGAACGAGTGCGCGTCGCCGCGGCTGTCGGGGACGAGGAGCTAGCAGAACACGGGATCTCGGTCGCCGAACGACGCGCGAGCCTCAATCCCGATATCCCCTCATGCGCCGCGGCCGTCGCGCACGCCCGCGGCATCTGGACCGACTGCGCGGAGGATCTCGGGCGCGCGGTTTCGCTCTACCGGGACGGACCGCGCCCGCTGGCCCACGCGTCCGCGCTCGAAGACCTCGGCCGGGTGCTGGCACACCGGGGCGACCAATCCTCGGCGATCGCCGCGCTCGACCAGGCGCTCACGATTTCGACGCGCGTCGGGGCGAACTGGGATGCCGCACGCGTTCGCGGTCGGCTGCGCCGTCTCGGCGTGCGACGGCATCCCGCCAGAATCGACCGGCCGAAGACCGGGTGGGAAGCACTGACCGAGGCCGAGTCCATCGTGGCCAACCTTGCCGCGCGTGGATGCACCAATCGGGAGATCGCTGACAAGCTCTTCATCTCCCCGCACACCGTCAATTCTCATCTTCGCCACGTCTTCGAGAAGCTCGGAGTCAATTCCCGTGTGCACCTCACGAGGCTTGCCGCGCGCCGATCTCTGCCAGGCGGTTAGCCAGCTGCACGCGGGATTGCACGCCCAGTTTCGCGAATACCGCACGGAGGTGGGTGCCCACGGTATTAATGGAGACACCCAAGGCAGATGCCGCGGACTTGTTGGTGTGCCCGTCACTGATGAGGGTGGCGACGCGCCGTTCAGCGTCGGTGAGGGAAGCCCATCCGGTCGCCGGGGCGGCGGCCGTGGCCGACCATTTGGTACGGCGGGCTCCGGCCTGGCGCATAGCGCGCTGGACGTCGCCGCGGAAGGCCCGCGCTCCCATGCGGTGGTACTCGTCCCAGGCCCGGTCCAGTTGCGCCAGCGCCTCGGAGCGGCGGCCGGCGGCGAGCAGGGCACGTCCGTAGGATTCGGCGCCGACGGCCCGCAGGACCGGACGCGGACTGCGGTCGAGGACTTCGACGGCCTCGGCGAGGATCTCCAGGTCCTGTTTGCCCAGTCCGCGCAGGTTGAGGGCGACGCCTTCGAAGCTGGCCACGCCGGGATTGCTGGCCGCGTTCGCTCCGGCGACGTCGAGGCAGGAGCCAGCGAACGCGTCATCGCCTATGGCCGTACCCACTTGGAAAAACAGCCCGTTCCAGCACGGCCACAGCGGCCAGTAGCTGCGGGCCTGTTCGGCGCCCTGCAGGACCGGCCGCAGGATGTCGCGTGCTGCGGGCAGATCGCCGCGGCTCGCCGCGAGCCAGCCCCGCATCACGGTGATTCCTGGGTTACGGATAGCGGCGTCGGCGTCGGTGAGTTTGTCGGCCAGCCGCAGCTGGGCCGCGGCGATCTCAGTCTCGCCGCGCAACAGTGCGACCGCCGTGCGGATCGTGATCGCGTCGAGAAGATCCAGGTTGGTGCCCAGCTGGCGGCCGAGCTCGATCAGCGTGCGAGCGCCGGCGTCGGCGTCGTCGAGGCGCCCGAGATTGAAGTCCTGCCACATCTGCGCGCACACGATGCCCGGCAGCAAAGCCACGGTGGTGGCGGCGCGGCTGGCGCGAGCCTGATCGAGCAGGGCCTGGGCGTGGTCGTAGCGGTCCACGAACTGCAGCGCGATGATCTCCTCGGCGAGGTACGGCGCGCCGGTCAGGGCACGCAGCTCACGGAAGTGCCGCAACGCCACCTGGTGACGCCCCTGGCTGCGGGCGGCCTCGCCGGCGGCCTGTACCGCCAGGGTGAGCGCTTCCCGGTCACCGCTGTCGCGGGCCTGCTTGACCGCAGCGTCCGCCTGCGTGGCCGCCTGCTCGCCGGGCAGCGTCCGGGTGCAGGCCAGCGCGTACGCCGCGCGCAGCCGGACGGTGGACAGCTCGTCCAGGTCCCTGCTGCGCAGGATCCGCTCGATCCGCCCGGCCAGGTCCTCGACCCGCCCGCTCAGCCACAGGGCGCGCGCGGCTTCGGTCTCGACCTGTCCGGCCAAGTTCGCGTCGTCGACGCGGGCCAGGATCTGGTCGGCGACGCTGATCGCCTGGGCGGCGTGCTGGGCCCGGGACAATATGGACAGGCAGCGGCGGCTCAGGTCCAGCCACTCGGGCTGGGCGGGGCACACCGTAGCGAAGGCGTGCGCCGCGAGTTCCCCGGCGTCGTCGGCACTGGTGCGGGCCAGGGCCTCCGCCGCCGAGACCAGGATCAGGGCACTGGCGAGATCACCGCTGGTCGCCGCCGCCCTGGCGTGGGCGGCGGCGACCAGCGGCTCACCGAGCACGCTCAGATGGTAGTCGGCCAGGCGTGCGTGGAGCTGACGGGCCTGATGACCGGCCAGGATGGCATAGACCGTCTCCCGCACCAGGTCGTGGCGGAAGGTGAGGGCATCGGCGGACATGGTGATCAGCCCGGACTCGACGGCGCCGGCGAGACCGTCTTTGCCGTCAGCCCGGGACAGGCTGGGCATCAGCGCGAACGCGTCGCGTACCGGCAACGGCCGGCCGGTGGTCGCGATCAACTCCACCAGCTCGCGGGCCGAACTGGGAAGGTCGGCAAGCTGGCGCGCCATCGCCGTGGCGAACTCGGCGGCCACGGCGCCGGGTTCCCCGCCTGCGTTCGAGCACACAAGTCCGTCGAGGATCTGGGTGGCCAGGAACGGGTTTCCGCCGGTGGCCTCCAGGTAGCGGCGGATCCGCTCGTCCGGGACCCGGCCGAGCCGGTCCCTGGCCATCGCCGCCAGGTCCTGCGTAGCCAGCGGCGTAAGCTCAAGGTGCTCGCGGCGGACGACGTCGCACGCGGTCAGATCGATCCCGATGGAGTCGTCGCGGCTGGCGAACATCCACACCACGGGCTGGCCGGCCAGCCGCGACAGCAGGCTGCGCAGCAGGAACCGGCTAACCCGGTCGGCCCACTGGAGGTCATCAATCGCGATAGTCAGCGGATGCTCAGTGGCGAGGTCTTCCAGGCGGGATGCGATGCGGTCGGCCAGCAGCAGCGGCTGGCTGACCACGCCCGCGATCTGCTCGTACTCCCCCACGGTGATCAGCGGATCCCGCCCCGCGCGCAGCGCCGCGATCACCGGGGCGCCGGGCCAGACCTGCTCGATCGGATCGCATTTGCTGCGGCCGACCCGGATCTTCAGGCGGCCCGCGTGCTCACAGATCTCCGTGAGGAGCGCGGTCTTGCCGATACCGGCCGGCCCGGAGATCACCACGCTGGCACTGATCCCGTGCTGGCTTGCGCCACGCAACGCCGCCAGCGCGCTCGCCATCGGCTCACTGCGTCCTCGCAACGGTCCTGTCCGCAAGGCACCACCTCAGGAACGGAATTTCTCCTGGCCAGGGTGACAGGAGCCGGGCCGCCGCGCATCGCCTGTTCGTGCGATGCGGATCGCCGCGCATCGCTCGTTCATGCGACGTCTAAGCCGCCTCGGGCCTCCGTGTCTCACCTGAATAGGTGAGCGCGCCCGACGCAATGACCTGGCTACAGTCGGCAACGTGGCCAGCGATCACGGCCGGCGGCTCGGCCTGGTCGAGCAGGGCAGCGGGACTATCCCACTCGTCCTGCTGCACGGATGGCCGCAGACCTCACACGCCTGGCGGCACGTGGCACCGCTGGTCGCCCCGGACTGCCGCACGCTCGCCTATGACCTGCCGGGCATCGGCTCCTCAGAACTGGCCATCGACCGGTTCGACAAGTGGTCAATCAGCGGGGATCTGAACGCCAGCCTCGGCCAGCGCGGCATCCAGCGCCCCCTGGTCATAGGACATGGCATGGGGGCGCAGGTCGCCTACGCCTACTTGCGCCGCTACCCCACCCAGGTGCGCGGGGTCATGGTGCTGGACACCCCGATCGCAGGAATTGGCGGTGGCGAGGACCTGGTCACCTCACCGGCGTTCTGGCATATCGGCTTCCATCAGGCCATGTCCGGCGACACCGGCCTGGCGGAACTCATGGTCGCCGGCCGGGAGCGTTGCTACTTCCGCAGCCACCTCGACCGGTTCGCCGCGCACCCCGACGCGATCAGCGATGCCGACGTGGCCAGGTACGCACAGGGATACGAAGGGCGCCTGCGTCTGGCCGCGGGCTTTGGCCTGTACCGGGCGATGCCGCTCGACATCGCCCGCAACGAGCGCCGCGCTGGCACCGTGGACCCCCCGATCCAGCTGGCGTTCGCCGAGTACGGCCACGCCACCGTGCTTCCCGAGGTGGCGGCGGGGCTAGCCGAGGCCGGCGCCCGGTACGTGGCTACCAGCATCATCGCCGACAGCGGGCACTGGGTGGCCGAGGAGCAGCCGGCCCTGGTCGCCGCGGCCATCAACAGGTTCATCGCCTCCACCTGAACCCGTCGCGCCGCCGGCGAGGGCGCCGCGCCTCACCTGAACGCGTGAGGGATCGCCGTCACCCGTCCGTCCAGGCTGGTGTCTGTGCGGCTCCCCCGGCTGGAGCCGTCGCCAACCCAGTTCGAGGAGGAAGCAATGGCTACGCCAACCAAGCCAAGCATCGTGTTCGCCCACGGCATCTGGGCCGACGGCTCGTGCTACAACAAGCTGATACCCACGCTTCAGGCGGAGGGACACGAGGTGATCTCCGCGCAGTACGGGCTCAACTCCAACGTCGAGGATGTCGCCGCGACGGTGCGCTACCTCGGGCAGGTCAGCAGCCCGATCATCCTGGTCGGCCACTCCTACGGCGGAACGGTCATCACTGCCGCGGGCACCGATGACCGCGTTGCCGGGCTGGTGTACATCGCCGCGCTGGGGCCCGATGAGACCGAGACCTCCGAGGGCGAGCAGGCTAAGTTCCCGGTCACCCCGGTCTTCCAGCAGATCGAGGTCAAGGACGGGCGGGTGTGGATGAAGCGGTCGGGTATCGGGTGCTTCTGCGGTGACCTGCCAGAAGAAGAGCAGAAAATCGTCTGGGCGACGGCCAGCCCGCCGGCGGCGACCTTGTTCTCTCACAATGCCCCGGGCGTGGCCTGGAGGACCAAGCCGTCCTGGTACATCGTGGCCAACCACGACCAGTCCGTCCACCCTGAACTGGAGCGGGCCGCGGCCAAGCGGATGGGTGCCACCACCTACGACATCGACAGCAGCCACGTCCCCATGCTCTCCCACCCCGACTTCGTCCTCGACGTCATCCGGACAGCCGCCGCAGGCGTCTGAGCCCGCACCCCTTTCTGTGCCCCTGTTCGGCGACGAAGCCGACAGGGGCTCAGAAACGGCGAGCCCACGCGAACAGTGTGATCATGAAAGCAATCAGCATGCGTCCCCGGTCAGGGCAGCGGGTGGCCAGCAGCAACCCAGTCGTGCTCCTGCACGGCCACCAGCTTGACCACAACCTGGCCCGGGCGATCACGGCTGAGGCGGCCGGCACCTTCGTGCTGGTCCTGGCCATCACCAGCACCGGCCACATCTCCGGTGCCCACCTGAACCCGGCGGTCACGCTCGGCCTGGCCGCCAGCAGGCGCTTCCCCTGGGCCTATGCTCCTGGCTACGTCCTCGCCCAGTTCGGCGGCGCGATAGCCGCCGCCGCGGTCACCTGGGGTTTGTACGGAGACCAGGCCCGGACGATCGGCGGCCTGGGCGCCACCACCCCGGCCGCCGGGGTTTCCGCCGGGCGGGTGGACGGCGGCGGAAGCCGTGGCTGCCTTCGTGCTAGTCCTGGTCGTCGTGGCGGTGGCCACCGACAGCCGGGTCCCGCGTGGCATCGCCGCCGTGGCCATCGGCGCCGCGCTCGCGGTGGCCATCGTGATCAGCGGGCCGGTCAGTGGCGCGGGCGTCAACCCGGCCCGGGCGATCGGGCCGATGATCCTCACCGGCCAGTTCCCCGACTGGTGGGCTTACCTCGCGGCGCCGGTGGCCGGGGGTGTGGCGGCAGTCGCCCTCTATGACGGGTTCCTGCGGGCCGAAAGCGCGAGAGGAGAAGATCATGACATCCGAACGGGTGCTTGACGTCGTGGTGCGCCGCCACGTCTTTGACACCGGCCGGACGTTCACCAGCGTCCTGGATGGCGTCTTCAGCGGTATCAGCCAGCCTGATATCGCCCAGCTGTTCAGCAAGCTCGCGGCCAGCAGAACATATCAGCAGTTCAGCTCCCTGGTTGAGCAGATGCAAGGCAGTGCCGGCCTGATGAGGTTCCTCCAGCTCGACCTCGATCATGCGCTGTCGATCGACCCGGAAGTCCGGCAGTGGGCCAGGCGCCGGCTGGTCCGCCTGATCGCAGGCAACCCGGTCACCATGGGCCAGATGACTCGCCATGTGCCCGACGCGGGCTCCTACGCACCGGTCACCATTCTGATCGAGGAAACGCGGGAAGGAGGAACTCGCGTGGCCTACGACGCAGTCGCCAGCGCGATCGCTCCCTATGACAATGCTGCCGCGTCCGCGGTCGCCCGGCGGCTCGACGCCGAGGTCCTCGGGCTGCTGCGCGAGGCGACCGGAGTCCAGGCACCGCTGGTGGCGGGTACCGATGGTTAGCGCGCTGGAACGCGATGCCGGGCGGCGGCGGTCGCGAGCTCCACTCGCGAGTTGAGCTCGAGCTTCTCGAAGACGTGGCGGAGGTGGGTGCTCACCGTGTGCGGGGAGACCAGCAGCCGCTCGGCCACCTCACGGTTGGTCATGCCCTGGACCACGAGGCCTACCACCGCCAGCTCGGAGTCGGTTAGTGACGCCCAGCCCCGGCGGGCGGACGGCCTAGCGGGCAGCCGACGGCGAACCCCAGGGAGCGCAGGCGACGCCGGACCCGCGTCGCGTCCCACGACGCCCCTGCGAGCGTGTAGATCTCTAGCGCTCGGGCGAGGTTGGCTACCGCGTCGTCTGTATCCCCACGCCGCAGCTGGAGCCGGCCGGCGTCCTCGAGCGCGGAAGCGAGAGCGAGTCCCGAGCAGGACGCGCTGGGGTTCGTCGGCGAGGTGCCGGTCTCGCAGGGCAGCCTCGGTCATCTCGCGGGCGCGGCCGATATCGGCCGTGGTGTATTCGAGAAAGGCTTCAGCCAGGTCGAGAGTGAAGATCGCGCTGGCATCGCCACTGTTGTCGACAACGTCACGCGCCTCGCTCAGCCGTTCCCTGGCCGCTGTGAAGCGTCCTTCGCCGACGTAATTGTGCACCAAAGTCGCGAAGTGGCGGGCCCGCAGCGGCGCCGAGAGGTGCGGAAGGGCGAGGGCACGCAATCCCGAATCGGCGCGCGCCGTGGCGGAGAGGGACAGCATGCGAGCGATGCTGAGCCTGACCTCCCCTTCCTGCTGGGCCGGGAGGATCTCGCCGAGGATCCGGTCAGCGAACTCCTTCCCTTCTGCGACACGACCAGCGGCGTGCAGAAGCAACGCGGTCTCGGCGGCCAGCGTTCCGCGCAGCGGATCGTCCTTACTGGCCAGCTCGAGTGCCCGGCGGCTCAGGTCGGCGGCAGTTCCCGGGCCGGAAGCCGCCACGGCCCGCGACGCCTCTCGCAACGTCTCAACTGCCGCCGCATCGCCCGGTTCGGCACTTGCCGCGAGCTGAACCGCCACCTCCACAGGCACCGCCCCGGTGGCCAGCAGGACATCGACCGCCTGGCGCTGGAGCGAGCGACGGGCCGAGGCCGGCAGGGTATCGCGCACGGCTTCGCGCAGGAGGTCGTGGCGGAAGACCAGCTGTCCGGCCTCCTCGGTGAGGAGCTCAGCCCGGACCAGCTCATCGATCGGCCCGAGCAGCGCCGGGACCGGCTCGCCGAGCATCATCGACACCTGGTCGAAGGAGAATCCCCTTTCCAGGACGGAGCCCACCAGCGCGGCTCGCCGCGCCAGGTCCGACATCCCGTCCAGCCTCTGCTGCATTCCCTCCCGGACTCGCCGGGGAAGGCGGTTGCCGACGAGTTCTGCCTGGCCGGGTCTGACGTGAACCAGGCCGTCCTCCCGCAGTCCGTGCAGCAGCTCCACCAGCAGGAACGGGCTCCCGTGCGCCGTTTGCACCATCTCGCGCAGAGCGTCGTCGGGTTCGGCGCCGAGGACGTCGGTCACCACCTGGGCCGTTGTCTCGTCATTCAGCGGGCGCAGCAGCAGCCTGTCGGCCCCGGCCTGGTCCAGGCCCTCGATGACGCCACGAAGCTCAGGCAGGGCCTGCGGTGGCCGGTAGGCGACCAGCCAGACGACAGGGAAGGTCATCAACCTGGCTGGGAGCGTGCGAAGCGCGGCCAACAGCGCGCTATCGGCCCACTGCACGTCATCGATGCACAGCAGGAGCGGAGACTTCATGGCGAGCTTCTCCAGCACCCCTTCGAGCTCTTCCAGCAGCCAGTAGCGCTGTTCGCGAAGATAAGGCAGCGCCGATCTGGTCGCCGGGTCCACCAGCGGCGAGACAGCGGCGACCAAGGCGCCCATCGGCACGGCCTGGTCCATGGCCGCCGCGACTCCGGATCCGACGCGCAGACCCATACTCTGTGCGATCTCAGCCGCCTCAGCGAGCAGCCGCGTCTTACCCAGCCCGGCCCGACCCTCGACGACGACCACCGCTCCGCGCCCACCGAGAGCGCCGCTGACCCGCTGGCGGATCAGCACAAGCTCCGGATCTCTCCCCCGAAGCGGGGACCGAATCACGCTGGGCCTTTCACATCGACACATTGATACGCGAGGCACCCCAGGGTATCCCCCGCGGAGGACCCGACACCTTGCTCGCCGGCCGGTGACCTAAGTTGCCGGCCCATGGCGGCAGAGCAGGCTGGTTCGCTTGCCGAGCAACTTGCCGCAGTCGCTGTAGGGAGGCCGATTGATCGCGGCTGATGAGGGCGCGGCCTGCGGTCATGCGGCAAGTTGCCGCGGCGGTGACAGTGGCCGATTCGTCATCTGAGTCGGCTATTGCCCAGCCGTCGAATTGAACGGATCCGCGCCCCGGCTCAGCAGACGAGCTAAATTCCCGACCCTCCGGTCAACGCGTCGCATTGGCGAAAGCCACGATCCTCGGCGTACCTATGTCCAGGAGGCGAGCCATTCGGCGGCACGCCCCGCACCTGGCTGGTATCGCTCTGGAACCGTCGCTAGACGCGTTGCAATTATGCCCGGATCGACGAGGCCGGCTCTGAGGAGCTCAGAGACGAAGTTCTGGTCCTTCTCTCGAAACGCGCACAACTTCGCAACGCAGAGGTCCTCCTTATCGAGGCACCAGCCAGTGCACTGCAGCCCACCCGCGGCTCCAGCTGTGTTGGCGTTCTGCACCTTGACCAGTCGATCCCGCCAGCCCTCCGGCAACGCGGATGTATCCAGGTCAACGCCATCGATCCTGAAGCCGTGAAGCGATTCGAACGGTGAGAACTCTCCCGCGACCCCTTCGATGTCGTTGGCGAGCTGCTTGGCTTCTTCGTTGCTATCGGCAATCGGGAGGATATCGACCTCACCGGACATAGTGGCGCGGTCGGGCAGCTCATCCTCACGGAACGTGCCGAGAATCGCCTGGGAACCAACCACGATCACCTCCTGCCGACCAATGATCTGGCACGCGGTCCGGATGGCGTGCTCCAGCTGATCGCGACGCATCAGCCCGCCCTCTGGAGCACTTCCAAACGCTCCTCGTCCGACAGAAGGCCGCCAACCGGAGATACCTCACGCATCTCGATGGAGTCGCGATCCAGACCGGTGAGAATCCGGTGAAGGCCTGTTACGTCGCCGCGATCTAGCAGCGACTCCCACCGGTCGAGGTTCCGTAGATGCGGCTGGCCTCGCACGATGCCTCGAAGCCGTTCCAGGTTGCGCTCAATCGTCGGACGCCATTGCCCAAGGCTCGACCGCGTCAAGTGCGTCGACAGCCGACGGTGCAGCCGCCAGGAGCGCCACTCGGAGCGGGTGAGATCGGGGAGCACTGGTCGCCATCCGACCTCGAGCCGATATCCCATGCACGACAGCAGCCGGTCGAGCTGCTCGTCGCTCAACTGGACCTTCCCAGAGAGGAACTGACTGATGCTCGACTGCCACACCCCACTGAGACGCGACAGTTCCGACTGGTTGGTACCTGTGTTGAGCATGACCTCGCGCAGCACAGAGCTCTTATCCGACACCTCTAAACTATAGCATATTTTGCTATATGGCGTAGATTTCTGTTGTCGAGTTCGGGCTCAGCTTGCCATCGGGCGCGATCGTCTGTGACGCGCCGGTAGGGCAAAGATTCCTGCCTGGCCTGCCTTCTTCACCAGGCGACCCCCGCCACTCCTGGCGGCCTTACGCGGCGGCGATCACACCGCTGGGCGGCGGCGCGCACCGCGCGCCTGGCTGCGTCACAGGGCCGCACCTTTAGCGCAGATCGAGCCGTCAGCCGACTGCGGCACAACGCCGCGTTCCAGGAGAGGCAAGGATGACCACTTGTTTTGACGGCAACGGCGAGGCACCTGCACCTCTGCGCACTGACGAACTGCCAGATGGATAGCCACACAGGGAACGGCGTCCTTGCAGGTCACAGGACTCTACATCTGGGTGACGCGCCCGTGGGTCACTGGTAGCTGCTGTAGATCTGCCCTGTTCGGATGCGTTCGAGGCGTTCTGTTGCTGTACTTTACTGCTGTACACCGGCTCGAACGGATTCGAATTATACATCTGACCTGTGGAGCTATGGGGAGTCGAACCCCGGACCTCTTCCATGCCATCAGCAGGCACCACGTCCACTGACGTCTATCGGCGCAGGTCACCGTCCTCCAACGTCTCCGCGGGACCGCCCGTGTCCGGGCCGGTTGCGGTACTGTCGTGCTGTACTCGGTCAGCCTTGGCTGACGAGCACTTCATCAACCGCGTGACCAGCCAAGACATAACTGAATTCCATGCCTCTGCCTGGCCCTGAACCAGCCGGCCGCCACCATGCAGGCACCCCGAACAACCGGGCGACAGCGGCGAAGTACAGGCCACCGTCCGGCCGCTGGATGGCTTGTAGCCGGCGAGGTCGTACACACGGCATTTCGGCACCATCGGGTAGGTACTCTCGCCGCAAATTCGAACCAGCTTGTTCGCGCCGGTCACTGACGGCAGTCCCCCGATGTTCTGGGGCCAGGGTAATCGGCGCATCTGATGCTGCCGTTTCGGTCATCCTGGCCGGGAGCAGCCTCAGCCCATACGATGCTGGTTTAGCGAAGGTAAAGGGGGGGACTTGTGGCTCGCCGCCGGTCTTACACGTCCGCATCGGTTCAGCGGCAGCGGCAGGCAGCGAGGGCGAATGCGGCTGCCTTAAGAGCTCAGGCTGCGACGCGGCGTGAGGCCGACCGGGCCCGCGCCGCATACGTGCGCGCAGCGGCGGCGCAGGACAAGGAACACAAGCGGCTGTATGCGGAAAGCCGCGCCGCCGACGTAGCGGCGGCGAACGACGACCTTGGGGCGAAGGTCGGGGCGCTTCAGGGCCTTCTGGCCGCCACCCTGAGCGTGGATGACAGGATCCGTTTCTCCTCCCTGAAGCAACCGCCGTCCATTCCCCCTTGGGGGCATGGCGACCTGGAGCAGGCTGAGCCTGCCCCCGTTCCCGAAGCGTTCATGCCGCCCCCACCGGCGGGATTGTCAAAGATGTTCGGCAAGGCCAGACACGAGCAGGCCGTTGCTGACGGCCGCGCAAGGTACGAGCAGGCAACTGAGGATCATCGCCGCCGCCAAGAGCAGCGGTCTCATGCCCTTGAGAGAGCCCGGGCTGAGTGGCGGGCGGCTGCCGCCTTGCGGCAGGCCGAGGCCGAGAAACAGCACCAGGAAATAGACGCGTTCGAGGCCGACTATCACCGCGGTGACCTCGACGCTGTTGTCTCGTACTGTTCCATGGTGCTGGAAGCGTCCGACTATCCGGAGGGCTTTCCGCAGCAGTTCAAGCTCGCGTACGTACCTGAATCCCGGCAGGTCGTCGTGGAATATGAACTGCCCACCGTCGAAGTCGTCCCCGCGGTGAAGACATGCCGGTACATCAAGGGATCAGACACGGTCACCGAGTCCGCCCGGCCGCAGGCTCAGATCAAGGCCCTGTACGCCTCAGCCGTCGCGCAAGTCGCGGTCCGTACCGTGCACGAATTGCTCGAGGCTGACCTCGGCCGCCACATTGACACGGTCGTGTTCAACGGAATCGTCGACACCACCGATCCAGGCAGCGGCCGGCGCGTCCGGCCGTGCCTGGTCACGCTGCGGACCACCCGCGACGTCTTCGGCGAACTGGACCTAGCCCACGTAGAACCGCTGGCATGCCTGAAGCACCTATCAGCTGGCGTATCAAAGAGCCCGGCTGAACTTACCCCGGTACGCCCGGTCCTCGAGTTCGACATGGTCGACCCCCGGTTCGTCGCCGAAAGCGACGCACTGTCCCAACTCGACCAGCGGCCCAATCTGATGGACCTTTCCCCCACGGAATTCGAGGTCCTGATTCAGAACCTGTTCACCAAGATGGGGCTGGAAGCCCGGCAGACCCGGCCCTCGCGCGACGGCGGCGTCGACTGCGTCGCGTGGGACCCAAGGCCGATCTTCGGCGGCAAGGTGGTCATCCAGGCGAAACGGTACAAGAACACGGTCGGCGTATCGGCAGTCCGGGACCTTTTCGGCACGCTGCAGAACGAAGGCGCCAGCAAAGGCATCCTCGTCACCACTTCCGGCTACGGGCAGGCGAGCTTCCAGTTCGCCCAGAACAAGCCCATCGAGCTTATCGACGGGGCGAACCTCCTCTACCTGCTCGCCGAGCACGCCGGCGTAGAAGCCAAGATCGTGCCACCTGATGACTGGAAAGACCCAGCCGCCGATATCCCCGAAAGCACACCTTGAACGGCGGAACGCTAGCTGTGACACGGCCGGCTTCGGAATTCATCAGCAACTCCGCAACTTTCCGTTAATAACAACCTCAGTGAAGCGAATGCGAGATCCGCCGTCCGGCCACCCTGCGGGCTGGCGTTTCCAGGCGACGACCATGATCACAGGAGCTTCAGCAGGTCATCGACAGACAGCCCGCTGTCGCTGAGAATGCCGCGCAGCGTCCCCTTGGCAATATCGCGCCCCGGATGCACCGGCACCGTCGTCCCGCGGCCATCAGGATGACGCAAGATACGGTGACTCCCGCTCACCCGCACCACGGCAAAGCCCGCCCGCTCCAGCGCCCTGACCACCCGGTCACCGCGAACCGCGGGAACCGGCGGCATCAGGCCACGTCAAGAGTCAGCGTCATCTCCTCCGGCACCCCGAACTCCGCGATCAGCCCGGTCAGCGCCTCCCGAAGATCAGCCAGAGCCGCCTCCCGGGTACCACCCTCACCATTAGCCCCCACCCCCGCCCGCAACTGAGCATGCGCACACCAGACACCATCCTCATCCAACTTCACCGTGTACGGCACATGCACCACCCGGCTCATCACCACACTCCTTAAACCGCCCCCATTATCGCAGGCCCACCCCACATCAACCCAAAACCCGCGCACAAAACCCCAGCCCCGGCCATGACCCCGCCGGCGACCGGCCGAGGCAGCCCCCAGCCGCGATGACGGTCATCCGCCGACCAAAAAGTAACGACTGGCTCTGACCCCTTGTTCTGGGGGCAATAGCCGCGAGCTGATCCCCGATTCCGAGGCATCCGGACGCCACGTCCGGCCCTCAGCGTCAAAGTGGTCACCGGGGAAGAGAAGAAGCGTTCCTGCTGGTCACAGTCTCTAGCCTCGCCCTTGGACACCCTGATCAGCGCCCACGCCAGCAACCGCCGACCGCAGCGGAATTCGAATTCGAACAAGAATGTGGAACTTGCCGCAGTCGGGTTGCTGTACTTTACTGCTGTACTTGCATTCCAGATTTCGAATTATCTACCTGACCTGTGGAGCTACGGGGAGTCGAACCCCGGACCTCTTGCATGCCATGCAAGCGCTCTACCAGCTGAGCTATAGCCCCTGAATCGTGCTCCGCACTCTGCAGCGCGGAACGCAGACAGCATACCGGCTTACGGGCGTCCCGTCGCACCGTCCCGGCATCCAACCGGACCGGTGACCTGGCAAGCATCCCGGTGCTAGAGCGCTAGCTTCCCAGTCGCAAAAGCGCTCTAGCTCCCCCGGCGAAGAACCCTCCGTCCCGGACCACACCGGGTCACGCCGAGCCGCCGACCTCCAACCCGTCGGATCACTGCTCCATCCGCACAATGCCCTGTCCCCCCTTCTCCACAGCCACAGCCACAGGGGGTTGACAGTGATCCGACCGCACCCCTCCACTAGCGTCCGCTCGCCAGCCGCCGTCATCCCGCCAAACCCTCGAACGCCTTACCCCGGGTCTTGACTAAGGTTAGCCTTACCTAATAAATATTACTCATGGACGTTCTCCCCGGACCACCCTTGGCCGAGATGGCGCGCACCGCGGTCACCCGGGCCCGAGTCGCCGCAGTGACCTGTTGCGACCGCGAGGAACGGACGCCCGTCATGACCAAGGTCGGCTTGAGAGCCAACTCGGCGGGCGAGCCCATCCTGCTGCTGGCTTCCGAATCAGCCATAGCGCAGCGGATCGCCAGCCGCCCCCTCGTGACAGTCTCCGTGGCCGCGGCCCCGTCGTTTGCGACGCTGGCGCTTACCGGAGCCGCCCAACCCGGCTGGAAGGTCGGGAAGTCCGGCAGTATCGCCTGCCGGGTGATCTTGCGGTCGCTGCAGTTCACCGGCCCCACGCCCGCGCCTGTGTCCCTGGCCCAGTATCAGGCCGCCGAGCCCGATCCGCTGTGGCGTGAAGCGCCGCTCGTGCTCGGCCACCTTGAGCACGAGCACATGGCTGAGCTGGTCTCCTGCGTCCAGGCGCACGGCATACACCAGGCTCAGTGGGTCCTACCGCGTGGCCTAGATCGTTTCGGCCTCGAACTAGCCGTACTCACCCCGGACGGCGCCGCCACGGTACGGCTGTCATTCCCCGACGGGCCAGTCACCTCCCTCGATGAGATCCCCGCCTCGCTGCGGGCTGTCCTCACCTGCCGCTGCCGAGCGTCCCGTCCGGACCCAGGCAAGAACGTCGGCACCTAGCTCTGGTACCCCATGTATCTCGCCGCAGACAGCCGACCTAGGTCAGCGCCTCCGGAGTACGGAGCGCGAAACATGCGCCTTGACAGAACAGCCCGAGCGTCCTTAGATGAGCTGGCAGAAGTTAGGTTAGCCTAACCTAATAAATGGAGATCGTACCTATGTGGGAAACCTCGAAGGCGCCGCTCAGCAGCGGCGATCAGGCTCCGCAGGTCTCTGAGGTGAAGGGCTCGAGCTGCCATCCCAGCACCGCTACCCGCACCGCCCGCACCCGCACCCGCACNNCACCCGCACCGACACCGACACCCGCACCGACACCGACACCCGCACCGACGCCGACACCGGCACCGGCACCGGCACCGGCACCGGCAACCTGAAACCCGCCTCCCCCCGCAGACCGTCCAGCCTGCGGCCTAACGGCACCCGCTGGACCGGGCTGCGCCGCGGCTGGGCCACCGCCGGGGCGGGCGCACTCGCCCCTGGGACATGACGGCCGTCGGCCACGGCTCGACCGCGACCCTGCTGCTCACAAACACGCTCATCAGCGTGAAAGCCCCGGGGCAGCCGGTCGTCGATCGGGGCGACCTCGTCCGGATCACTCTCGACGTACCCCCAGCCGCGGCTCCGAAGGTGACCAGCACGACAGTGATCGCGAACGGGTTCCCCGAGCAGGCCAGCTCCGGCGCGTTCGTGATCGGCCCGACCGGTGTCGCCTACGAGTCGGGCACCGCCTACGTATCAGACCCCCTCGCCGGAAGCATCGTGGCCGTTCCCGACGCGCTGACCCGGATGTCGTCGGCCGGCACCGGCACCCGGGTGGCCTCGGGCGGCTACCTCGACCACCCGCTGGCCATGGTGGCCGCGCCGAATGGCGACCTGCTGGTCACCAACGCCGGGGATGGCGACCTGGTCGAGGTGAGCACCACCGGTCATCAGGTGGGAGAGTTCGCCGTCGACTCCGACCCGGCCCAGTCGCCGCCCGGCAGCGGCGACCTCTTCGGCCTGGCCATCCCGCCGTCCGGCAAGGGCGTCTACTTCGCCAAGGACGACACCAACACGCTGGGACTCCTCCATTAGCGAGCGGCGGTGCAGGCAATGACGCAGGAAGCACGGGACCACATCAGCCAGCCGGCCGCAGAGGCGGCGGGCCCGGCCAGGGACAAGCGGCGCCTTCTGCTGTCCCGCAGAAGATTCGTCACCGCCGGCGGTGGTGCCGCCATCGGCGCCGGGGCGCTCGCGGCCGGTCTACGGCTCAGCCAGAGCGATGCCCCGGTCGTCGGCGGCACCTACCGCGACGCCACCGAGCCTTTCTACGGCATCCATCAGGGTGGCGTCACCACCACCCCGCAGAGCCACACCTACTTCGCCGCGCTGGATCTGGCGACCGGCAAGCGAACTGATGTGGCAGAGCTGCTGCGGGCCTGGACCGACATGGCGGCGAACCTGACGGCCGGGCGGCCGGCCAAACCGATGCCGACGACCGGAGACGCCCCCGCGCCCGACAGCGGCGAGGCGAACGGCCTGGGAGCCGCGCGCCTGACCATCAACTTCGGCTTCGGGCCCGGGCTGTTCGAGAAGGACGGCACGGACCGCTACGGCCTGCGGGCGCAGCGCCCCGCCGCCCTCGTCGACCTGCCGAGGTTCCCCGGTGATCAGCTGATCGAGCAGAAGACCGGCGGTGACCTCACCGTCCAGGCCTGCGCGGACGACCCGCAGGTTGCCTTTCACGCCGTGCGCCAGCTCGCCAGGGCCGCTGGCGGCGTGGCGGCGATCCGCTGGGTCCAGGCCGGATTCAACGAAACCCCGGAAAGCCAGGGCACACCACGGAACCTGATGGGCTTCAAGGACGGGACGATTAATCCCCGAACGGCCGCTCAGCAGGCTGCCTTCCTCTGGGTCGGAGCCGAGGGTCCGGCCTGGATGCGCGGCGGGACCTACCTGGTTGCCCGCCGTATCCGGATCTCCCTCGAGCACTGGGATTCCAAGTCACTCGACACCCAGCAGCAGGTCATCGGCCGATATAAGAACTCCGGTGCCCCGCTCGGCCAGTCGGACGAGTTCGACCCCATCGACCTCGACGCGACCGACAACGGCGGGAACCCGCTCATCCCCGCCGATTCGCACGTGCGGCTCTCCTCGCCGCAGGCGAACAGGGGCCAGATGCTCCTGCGCCGCGGCTACGCCTACAACGACGGTGCCGACGGGTTCATCGAACGCTGGCCGCCGTGGCAGCAGGCGCTCATGTACGACGCTGGGCTTCTCTTCTGCGCCTACCAGCGCGATCCGCGCACCGGCTTTATCCCGATCTTCGGCAACCTGGCGGAGAACGACGCCCTCAACCAGTTCACCACCCAGACCGGAAGCGTCGTCGCGGCCTTGCCGCCCACGGCACCCGCGCCGGGATCATTCGTCGGCCAGCTGCTTCTGAAGAGATGACGCAGCGCACCTGCCGCCAGCCGACGAAAAAGCCCTTTTAGCCGAACGCAGCCGTCACCGCGTCTTCGATTTGCTGCGGCTCGGTGCGGGTGGCGTAGTTGGGACGGACGTCGATCCAGCGGATGGCCCCACCGCCGTCGACCAGGACCACGGTGGGCATAGGCAGCGCGTGGGTGCCGTCAGCGTTGGTAGCGGCGAGGTCGAGGCCCAGGGCGGACTGCGCGCTGCGGGCGCGTTCGGTCGGAGCGGTCAGGATGCCCAGCTGCCCCGCGATCTGATTGCCCGGGTCCGACAGGACGGTGAAAGTCAGCTCGTTGGTCTCCTGCATGGTCAGGGAACCATCCGGCTTCTGCGGGCTGATCGCTATCAGGGCCACCCCCTTGGCGGCCAGGGCCGGAACGAGCTTCTGCTGGTACGTCCGCAAGGCGAGATTGCAGTACGGACACCATGCCCCGCGGTAGAACACGACGACGGCAGGTCCGCTACCGCGAGCCGCCGCCAAGGTCGTGGCCTCGCCGTGAACGCCGAGCAGGTGCCCGTCGGGCATGGGCGTGCCAGCCGCCGCGATGCCGGCCGGCAGACCCGCGGCGTCCAGACCCGCACGCTCCGCGGCGAACGCATCGACTATCTCGGCCGGCGCCTGAGCGGCCATGCCCGCGCTGACAGCGGCGGACTGCTCGGCGATTGTCTGATCGGTGGCGGTCACAGGGATCCTCCCGGCTGATCCAACAGATTGGAGCTAACACTCCATTCTTAGCAGCACCAAGATTGGAGTGTCAACTCCAAAACATGGATACCCTGAACCTGTGCCAGCCGCCAGACCTGCGCCAGCAGCCGAACCCCTGCCAGCCGCCCAACCCGAACCCGCCGAGCCGGTCCCCGAGCAGCGCCTGACTCGCAAGGGCCAGGCCACCCGAGACCGGATCGTGGCCGCGGCGGCTGCCCTGATGTTCGAGCACGGAGTGGGCGGTACCAGCACCGACGACGTGCAGGCCGCTGCCGGCGTGAGCACCTCGCAGCTCTACCACTACTTCGGCGACAAGAGGACGCTCGTCCGGGCTGTCATCGCCTATCAGACCCAGAACGTGCTCGACGCGCAGCAGCCGCTGCTGAGCCAACTGGACAGCCTGGACGCCCTGCGCACCTGGCGCGACGCCATCGTCAGCTTGCAGCGACAGCGCCAGTGCCAGGGCGGCTGCCCGATCGGGTCCCTGGCCGCCGAGCTGGCCGAGACCTGGCCCGAGGCGCGCGCCGATCTAGCCGATGGCTTCGGGCAGTGGGAGGCAGGCATCCGCAACGGACTGCGCGCCATGCACGCTCGCGGCGATCTGCGCCCTGACGCGGACCCCGACCAACTAGCCCTCGCCACCCTCGCCGCCCTCCAGGGTGGCCTGCTCCTCACCCAAGTCCGCCGCGACACCGCACCGCTAGAGGCCGCACTCGACGCAATACTCGCCCACATCGCGTCGTTGGCTGCGCCCGATGCGTCCGACATTGCCGCCCGGCATTGTCCATAGAGTCGAAGCCGGCCGCACGGCAACCTGCTTCACACCCGGACATGCGTGAAAATCAGCATGGCTCACCGCGCGATGGCGAGTACTATCCTCGCTGTGCGGGATGAGTTCGTGCGACGCCTGATTCGCAGTTCCATGTTCGCGTCTGCCGCGGGCATGGCGGTGTCAGGTGCAGCGTTGACGGTCGGCTCACTGGGAGCCGCCGCGCTTTTTGCGCGGGGCAGCCTAGCTGCCTCGCTATTCGTCGTGATTACAGTTTTGCTGTCGGCAATCGCAGTTGGGCGGGCTCTTTCTTTCAGCATTATCCGGACGCTTGCTGATCTGCAGCCTTCGCTGCCGGCGACCCCTGATGTGGCGGCCAACCTGGAACGCCACGGTTAGTAGGACGGTGGCAGTTCCACCTGCGCCGACACCCCAGGCAGCCTGTGGCGGCAGGCCAGCAATGGCATGGGCCGCACCGACTCCTCGCACCAGTGCGATGCATCCGGCCACCAACACTATGGTGACCATCAAGATCATCGATCCCACCAGCCTGAGCAGCCTACGATAACGGCGCATGGAGTTATCTGTCTCCATCGCACGTTCAATCTGGCGGTCGACGGACTGCATTAGGTTTACTGGAACGAATTGGTCGGGTGGACCGTTGGGTCTGGTTATGGCGCGAGGTGTCGCACTCGATTGTTGAAGATTCGACGTCTCCCGTAGGACCTCACCGAGGTCGTCGAATTCACCCTCCTTGACGCGATCTAGAAACGCGCGCCAATCCGTGACCGTATATGTGAGGAATGGCCCGTCAGGGTTGTTCGAGTTGCTTATTGTAATCGTAGTGTTGATTGGAGGCATTCGCGACCTCCCGCATGTTACAGCTTAGTTCGTACGGGCTTAGGGCGCGCACCACCGCAATCCTTGGCACGGGCCAAGGACCCATGGCGCGGGTCATCGCAAGGCAGTACCGGCAGGATTCCGGTACCTGTTCAGGCCGGAAATTGGTCAGGACGCGTGGCTGCTCGCGCAAGGCTGGCATGCGTCGCCGCGCCAGCCAGCTTCGCGCGGCGCACCCAACTTCAGCAGATGTCGTCGAACTCGCCGTTCTTGGCGCCATCCAGGAAGGCATGCCACTCCGTAGCCGTGTACACGAGGACAGGCCCGTTGGGATCCTTAGAGTCACGAATAGCAACCTTGCCTCCAGCCGGAGCAAGTTCTACGCAGGCGCCATTGTTCACGCTGCGTTGCGCCTTACGCCAGATCAACCTGCTGTATTCCGACCCTCTCGAAGACATTTACAATCCTTTCACTTTCATTAATAAAATAGAAAATAGTCTTAAATACTGCGATTCCGGATCTTCAGAATCTCTTATACGCCGTTCCGACCTTGGTCATGAGGTCAACCGATTCCTGCTCGCTGCATGAGATCGTCTGCAGACGCTTGAAAATTTGCTCGTATCTTTCCACATCTTGATGACGTTCGAGGTACAACTGCCCCACCAGGCCCTCAACATACACAACCGTCGGCACCGGATCCGTGAATTCCAGCAAGATGAATGTGCTGTCGAGCGCAGGATGGGCACCTGCGTCGTATGCAAGGACCTGCACCGTGACGTTCGGCAGCTCACTCGCCTGGATGACACGGTGTAGAGCAGCGCTCATGACAGCCGGCCCGCCTATGACCCGGTGCAGGACCGCTTCGTCAATGACCGCCCGAAACTGCGGTGGCGGCGGGTCCGCGCGCGTCAAGATCGCCTGGCGGTTCTGGAGGACCTGGATCCGCTGGTCGATCACCTTCTCATTTAGCCTAGGAATACCACCCTCGTGTATGGCGCGCGCGTAGTCCGGGGTCTGCAAGAGGCCTGGGACGACACCAGGCTCGTAGTCGCTGATGTGCGTCGCTTCGGCCTCAAGGCCCACATAAGTCGCGTACGGAAGGTCATACGGCTGCCACCATGCCGACCCTCTCCCGTCCTTGGCGAGCGTCGCTAGGTGCTCTCGCTGGTCTGGGTCCGTCACCTGATACAGAGCGCAGAGGTCCCGGATGTCCCGCGGGGTGACAGCCCGCTGCCCGGTCTCCATCCTCGACACCTTGGAGGCAGAGCAGAGGAGATCCTTAGCGACATCCTCGACCGTCATTCCAGCCTCCGTCCGCAGCTCACGGAGCAGTGCCCCGAGCTCGCGTCGACGAACGATCGGACTGCGGATACCGGTCACTGGAGCGCGGATCCTTCCCATGCATCCCATTGGCATCAGCGCCGCATGGCCGCCATCACCAGGACTTCAGACTTGACGGTGGCAATTGCCAAACGGGCTTGCCCAACGGCCTTGCCAAAACTGGCTTGCCAAGGGCACCATTGAAGCAGAAACGCTGATGATCCTCAAGCTACTCGCCGCCGTGGCGGAGATGCAGCCCACCGGCTGCCATATAGAGAGCATCACCGGGGCACCGGGGCCCCCTGAGAGGAGAGGCGCGCTCGATTTGACCACCTGATTTCACCGGCTATCCGGCGAGGCCCCCGATACCCGGCGCCCGCACACTCGGGACGCGGCCAGCGCTCAGCACTGACCACAAAAAAGCTGGACCGATGCGCTCACATCGGCCCAGCTGACACACCAACCCAGCTCTAGGCGAGCGAAGGGGAACAGTGCTGTGTGTAACGATACCAGCCCTACCAGCGAAAACAAGCCCCGGAACCGCGTCGCACGCTGGCTGGCCGGCCGCATTGCGGCGGTGGGCGCCCGGTTGTTCGCCGCCGAGGATCTCGCGGCGACCCAGCACGGCTGGCAGATCACGCAGCGCCGCGGCGGGATGGGCCGCAGCTACCGCGACCCGCGATTCGACACCCTCCGTTCCTGCCCGCGGTGCCACGGCAGCGGCGCCACCGACGGCAACCCGTGCATCCCGTGCGACGCCACCGGGCGAGTGTCCCTGGCTGCCCCAAGCCGAGAAGACCAGAAGCCATGACCAGGCGCCGTTCGCAGCAGCGCCGTGAAGCCCGGCTGATGGCCACCCTGGAGAAGGTGATCATTCCGGAACGGCGCACGCACCTCCCCGTCCACATCTGGAGATGGCGGCATGAGCTCGCTGTCGGGGTCGGCACCGCTATCATGGCCACCGCCCTCGTACGCTCAATTGGCATCGAGTGGGCAACCATCAGCGTGTCCGCCGTGATAGGCACGTTCGGCCCGCCCTGGCCCAGGTGGTTCATCGGCTGCGCCTGGCGCATCATCACCCCGCACCGCCTCCGCACCGGCATGGTGCAGGCGCGAATCCAGAACAGGAAGGGCAGGATGCCGGTCATCAGGCGGGTCACGCGCGAACCATTCGGCGAGCGCGTCCTGCTGTGGTGCCCGGCCGGCACATCGGCCGAGGATCTGCGTTCCGCCAGAGTCACTCTTCGGGCCGCATGCTGGGCCGCAGATGTGCGAGTCACGCGCGACGGACGGCACTCCCAGCTCGTCACCGTGGATGTCATCAGGCACCGCGATGACACCAGGCACGGTGATGACACCAGGCACCGCGATGATGACACCGAGCGAGGCTGACCCGCGCCCGGCCAGCTCAGTGCCGCAACCTCAGTGCCGCAACCTCAGTGCCGCAACCTCAGTGCCGCAACCTCAGTGCCGCAACCTCGGTCAGCCGATCACGGCGATGCGAACGTATAATTGATTTCACTCTCTGAAGAGTTGCCACCGAACCCCGTCGTCACGGATCGTCGTACCCAGAGGTGATCGTTATGGCTGGCCTGCATGCGGGAGCCATCCTGCTGCTCTCGCTCTGGACTGTCTGGATCCTGATCGGGCTGTGGCTGCTTCAGGACAGAGGCCCTGTCCTGCTGATCGTGTTCGTCCCGTTTGCGCTTGTCCTCGCCTTGGCGACCGGCATCACCTGGCGTTCCTACGTCATGGCCTGGCTCGGCGTCCTGATCCTGCTGGCTGCGCTGGCGATCCTCCAGGGCCGGCGACAGGTGTTGTCGGCGGCGGTCTCACTCGGCGGCCTGCTGTGGGTTTGGTTCCAAGGAGGGACCGAGTACTCGCAGTACGTCGTGGATGCTCTGCTCGCGATCGCGTTCACCACGGCGGGCTATGCCATCTGCCGGGCCGTTACCGTCCGGAACCTGCGCCGCGACCTGGACACTGCGCTGGCGCGGGCACGAAACGCCGAGCTTCGTCATGGCGAGATCCGGGTGCAGCTTGACCGGGAACGAGCGCAGCGGGTCCGTTCCGCGCCCCTGGGCAGTGACCAAACCGACCGCGATCCTGATGCGGCGCACGATCTCGCGGACACTGGATACAAAGTTGCCGTGACGCGATGGAATTTGTTCTACGAGGAGGAGCCGTTGTCCGGCTCGCCGGAGCTAAGGATCCGGCTGTTGATCAAGCGCGATATGGCACTCGTGCCAGATGACCAGTTCAGCGACATTTTCCCGATGACTGACCTGATTCGTGAGGCGCACCACGACGAGGCCCTGCCCGCCAGGTTCGCGGATGCGGCCAAGGAGTTTCTCGCTGCCAGGGCCGGCGATCCCGGCTTTGCGGCGTCCACCCGGTGGTGGCGGACAACGGACGTATTCCCGCTCGTGACCGCGGCTGACTTTCTTGACCGGTCCGACGAGTGGCTGCACCGCCTCGTTGAAAAGCCCTTCGATGCGGTTGGCATAACTAGCGATGTCATTCTCGCCCCGGCCAGCCGCCAGCTGAACGGTGCCACCGAATTCTGCGAGATTGTGGGCTTGACCTTCGGACTGGTTACCAGGTTGCAGCCGCTGGCTATGTCATGCACGAAGTTGCTCGTTCACCGGGAACTCAATCACGCGCTAGAAAGCGACCTGCGCAAGCAAGCCGACCCCGACAAGCTCGCTCTCGGCACCGCGTCCGGTCAGCGTTCCACCTGATAGTGCGCGACAGCGCTCTCGTCCCATTCCAGGCCGTTGCCGGGGACATCAGGCAACTGAAGCTCGCCGGAGCGGACTTCGAAGGGCCGGGCCAGTACCGGATGCGCCCAGTCCTGCCACTCCAGCCACTGCCTTGTCGGCGTGACCCGCAGCAGCTGCCCGGAGACCTCCGGGTACAGATGGGAAGACATCGGGATACCGAACGCATCGGCGATCGAGGCGGCCTGAAGCCAGCCCGTCACTCCGCCGATGCGCATCAGATCCGGCATCACCAGATCGCAGGCCTGTGCCCGGATAGCCGCCAGCATGGCCCGCGGGCCGTAGAAATTCTCGCCGAGCATGACCGGCGTGGCGACGTCACGTGCGAGCCTGGCGTGGCCGTCCAGATCGTCGTAGCGCAGCGGCTCCTCGATCCACCCAAGACCTTCGGCGTCCAGAGCGCGGCAGCGCTCCAGCGCCTGGCCCAGCGTAAGCCCCTGGTTATAGTCCACGACCAATGTCACCCGGTCGCCAGCAGCTTCCCTCACGCGGCGAATCGCGGCGATGTCGTCGCTCGCATCATCTCGGCCAACCCGGACCTTCAAGGCGGTGAACCCGCCGCCTGCGGCGAGCAGTTCGAGAGCCTCATCGCCGACGGCGGCGGGCGGGATGAGCCCGAGCCCGTTGCTGTTGTAGGCCGGCACCGGTCCCAGGGTCCCGCCGAGCAACTGGGCCAGCGGCAGCCCGGCCGCCTTGGCCAGGGCGTCCCACAGGGCGATGTCGATCCCGGCCACGGCCGCCAGGGCAAGGCCTTCATACCCGGCGGTAGCGAACCAGCCGCGACTCTCCTCGAAGAACGCGGCCGGTGCGACCGGCCGCCCGCGAAGCCCAGCACCGAGATCGCGGATTGCCGGAAGCAACGCCGAAGTCGCCCGGGTCGTCATGGGAGCGAGGTAGCTGCGGCCTACGACGTCCTGCTCGGTGGTGACATCGATCAGAAGCAGGGGCCACTGCGAGAAAGCTCCCACCTTGGTAGCCAGCGGCCTGCTCATCGGAACAAGCACAGCCCTGGCGGCGACATCGCGCACGACTAGCCCGGCGCCCGGATTCGTCATCGCACCTCCCTAGCAACATCGGTGGCACCGGGCCCGTTGACGGTGACGGTGACGGCGGCGGCGTCCGGGGCGTCGAATACGGCCGCCACAGTGCTCCCGGGAGTGACCGGGACCGCGGCGGTAAGGCCACCGGTAATCACCAGGTCTCCCGGCTGTAGCACGCGCCCGGTCGCGGCCAGCTGGCCGGCTAGCCAGGCCACACCGCGGGCCGGGTGACCGCCCGCCGCCGCGCCGGTTGCAGTACCGGCCGGGGCGCCGTCGACCGACAGGGTGACGCGCACTTGGTCCAGGTCGCCCCGCGGTAGCGTGCCGCCGACCACGACCCAGGCGGCTGACGACAGGTCGGCGGTGTTGTCTGCCAGCCGGAAGCGGTAGCCGGTCCACACAGAGTCCACGATCTCCAGGCAGGCTACGGCCGCCGAGCATGCCGCCAGTGCCTCATCCGCCGTGCACGGCCCGGCCAGCCGCCGCCCCAGGCGCAGCCCGATCTCGGGCTCCGCCCTGGGCTGGAGCGCGACCGCTGGCACGTCCGCGCCTGATGGCAGCAGCATCGCCCCGGTCAGCGGGCCGAAGTTGGGTTCGTCGATGCCCATCTGGGCGCGCATCGCCGCCGAGGTGTAGCCCAGCTTCCAGCCGGCCAGCCGCTCCCCTGCGCGGTAGCGCAGCGCCGCCAGCTCGTCCTGCACCCGGTAGGCGTCCTGGACCGGCAGATCCAGCTCGTCGCTGATCGGCACGTCCAGGGTCCGGCCGGCCGCGCGAGCCGACGCTAGCGCCCTGGCGATGCCCGCGACATCGAGGCTGCCGCCGGAGTCACGGTAGCCGCGCCAGCTCATGACGCCTCGCCGGGACCCGCTGCGTTCGTCACCCGCTGTGTCATCAGCCGCAGAGTCAGCGCCGGGCCGCGGTCAGCCGGTAGCGCAGCCGGTGCGGCAGCTGGGCGACCACCGCCGCCGTGTGCGCGTCCGAGCCGATGAGGTACCGCGGCCGCGGGTTGGCGACGGTCAGCGCCTTGATGATGAGCTGCGCCGCGCGCGGCGGCGGCAGGCCGCGCTTGGCCGAGCGGGCGGCGCCCTTCTGTGCCCCCGCGATCTGCGCCGAGTAACGCTCCAGCGCGGACGGCGAGATCCCCGCCATCACCTCTGCGGCTGCGTCGGCGCCCCGGCCCCAGATCGGCGTCGCGATGGCACCCGGCTCGATGAGTATCACCCGGATCCCCGACGGTGCCAGCTCGGCGCGCAGCGTGTCGGCGAGGCCGACCAGGCCAAACTTCGAGGCGTGATAGGCCCCGAGCATGGGCGCGGCAATCCGGCCGCCGATCGAGCCGATCATCACGATCCGCGCGTCCATGCCCTGCTCGCGAGCCTTGCGCAGGGCCGGCAGCATCGCCTGGGTGACCGCGAGCTGGCCGATCAGGTTGACCTCGAGCTGACGCCTGAACACCTCGATCGGGATGTGCTCCAGCGGGGCAGGCAGCGCGACGCCGGCGTTGTTCACCAGGCCGTGCAGCGGCCCTGCGGCGGTCACCCGCTCACCAGCGGCCCGGACCGACTCGGCGTCGGTCACGTCCAGCCGCAGCACGGTGACCGCGTCCCCGTGCTCTCGGCCCAGCGCCGCCTCGTCCTTGTCGCTCCGGACCGAGGCCCACACCTGGGCGCCGGCCGCCACGAGCTGCGCGACGCAAGCCTGGCCGATCCCGGTGGAGGCACCGGTCACCACATACGATCTTGGACTCATGGGCTAAGTATGGCCGAACAGGCACTCAGCGGTCATCGCCGAGCGTCGGCTCGGGCAGCGTCCCGGCGTTGTGCTCGAGGAGTCGCCAGCGTTCCCTGCGGCGTTCGACCACCGACCACGAGCAGTTTGCCAGCGGGCCGAGGATCCCCCACGACTCCAGCGGCAGGCCGAGCAGCTGACCCATGCCAAACCGGATAGCCGCGCCGTGACTGACCACCACGGCGAGCGCGCCGGCCGGCATGCGCTCGGCGACCCGCTGCATGGCGGCCGCGGCGCGCTGCGCGACGATCGCCGACGTCTCACCGTCCGGCGGCATCCAGGACGCGTGCTCCACCGGGTACTGCTCCCGGATCTCTTTGTCGGTGAGCCCTTCCCAGCGCCCGCCGTAACGTTCCCGCAGATCCTTATCGACGCTGATGTCGAGCCCGGTCAGCCGGGCAAGCGGCGCGGCCGTCCCGGTCGCGCGCCGCAGATCCGAGGAGACGATGAGGTCAGGACGCAGCGCCGCGAGCAGCCGCCCGGCCCGCTCCGCCTGCGCCTCCCCGGTCGGGTCCAGCGGGATGTCGCTCTGGCCCTGGAAGCGGCCCTCGGCATTCCACAGGGTCTGGCCATGCCGCCACAGCACCATCCGGATGGCCGCCTTCCGCGGCGCCGGCCGGACTTCGGGACTGACCTGCGGCCGGGACTCCAGCTTGGCGTCCGACCGGGACTCCGGCTGGGCTTGCGGCCCAGGCTCAGTCTGGGCGTCTGGCCTAGGCTCCGGGGCGCTCAGCGGGACTCTCCGCCGCCTGGCCCGGTAGCTCCGCCACCCGAAGTGGCGGCGGGCTCGGGCAGCGGAAGCAGCGGGCAGTCCTTCCACAGCCGTTCGAGCGAGTAGAAGGCACGCTCGTCGGAGTGCTGCACGTGGATGACCACGTCAAGGTAGTCGAGGAGCACCCATCGACCCTCGCGCTCACCCTCCCGGCGGACGGGCTTGACCCCGGCCAGCCGCAGCTTGGCCTCGACCTCGTCGACGATCGCCCGTACCTGACGGTCGTTGGCTGCCGAGCAGAGCAGAAACACGTCGGTGATGACGAGCTGCTCGCTTACGTCATAAGCGATGATGCCAGTGGCGAGCTTGTCGGCCGCGGCGGCCGCGGCAATCTCGATAAGCTCCACGGCCCTCTCGGTGGCTGTCACGTGCGCTGCTCGTCCTCCGTCGGTTGGCTTACCGCTCTACACTCTCACGTCCGCAGGCTTTTGTGGCTGGACCCGCGTACAGGCTGCGTTTCGCGATGTACTGCACGATGCCGTCCGGCACGAGATACCAGATCGGCTCGCCCTTGGCCACCCGGACACGGCACGCCGTAGACGAGATGGTCAGCGCGGGTATCTCGATCAGGCTTACCTTCCCGTCCGGCAGCCCGTCGCCGGTCAGCCGGTGTCCCGGACGAGTACAGCCTACGAAATGCGCGAGGGTGAACAGCTCCTCCACGTTCCGCCAGGACATGATCCTGGCCATCGCGTCGGCACCGGTGATGAAGAACAGCTGGTCGGCGGGGGCGCGCGCGGCGTGCAGGTCGCGCAGCGTGTCGATGGTGTAGGTCGGGCCCGGCCGGTCGATGTCCACCCGGCTGACCGAGAACCGCGGGTTCGACGCGGTCGCGATCACCGTCATCAGGTACCTGTCCTCGGCGGCCGAGGCGCCGTCCTTGTCCTCCGGCTGCCCGGTCGGCACGAACACCACCTCGTCCAGCGCGAACGCGTGCGCGACCTCGCTCGCCGCGACCAGGTGACCATGGTGAATGGGATCAAACGTGCCGCCCATCACGCCGACCCGCGCACCCCCCGAATTCATGAACCGAGCGTAGCCGGTCCCCGGCGCCAGGCCGCTACAGGCCGGGCACCGGCGGCTCTCCCCCGTCCCAGGTCACCACCCGTACCGCCGTCCCGACCTCGGTCCGCGGCACCGCCGGCTGGCAAAATCTGGACCCGAACGCGCACGCCCAGTTCGTCTCGGAGCTTGTGCTCCATGGCGTCGGCTGCCTGGCCGGCGCCAGCCGTTCGGAATTCACAGCATGCGACTAGCCGATTCGGGACTTCGCGGGCGTCGACCACTAGCAGGTAATCGGGGGCCAGGGCCGGCTCGGCCAGCAGTACCCGCTCAGCGGATCAGCGGCAGTGCCTGCTTGGTGACCGTGGTGAACACGAGCTCGCCTGGCGTGCCGTCGGGGACGGGCTCGCCGGTCGCCGGATCGACCGCCTCGACGATGAGATGGTCCTCGTTCACGTGCAGGCCGTCGGCGGCCTCGATGCATTCCGCGGCCACGCCGGGGCCGATGACCTCGGACAGGCCGTAGATGCTAGCCGCTCCCCTGCAACCGTGCCCTTTCGGCGGCCGGCCTGGTCTCCGCCGCGGGCTCGAACACCGTCTGGCTTGGCCGCTGGCTGGGCTGCCCGGGGGAGTCGCTCACCTGGGCTAGCATGCCTTATATGACCTCTGTGCCGGACCGTTCCCGGGTACGCCTGCCCGGTATTAGCTCCCGCGCCTACGAGCACCCCGCGGACCGTTCGGCCCTCGTCGCGCTGCGTAAGCTCACCGGCTTCGACGTGCTGCTGCGCCGCCTGTCCGGTCTGTTCAACGACCGTAGCCTGCGGCTGATGTTCCTGGCCAGCAGCGTAAAGGCGTCAGAGCGGCAGTTCCCGCACATCTACGAGACGCTGCGCGACGGCGCCTACATCCTGGACCTGCCGACCGTGCCTGAGCTCTACATCTGGCAGAACCCGATGGTCAACGCGATGGCGCTGGGCGCGGACAAGCCGTTCATCGTGATCACCACCGGGATGGTCGACCTGTTCGACGCCGAGGAGATCAGGTGGGTCGTGGGGCACGAGCTCGGGCACGTGCTGTCCGGGCACGCGGTCTACCGGACCATGCTGTTCCACCTGATCAACCTGGCTCAGCGGATCGCCTGGATGCCGATCGGCTACCTGGGCCTGCGGGCGATCATCTGGGGCCTGGAGGAGTGGTACCGCAAGTCGGAGCTGTCCTGCGACCGGGCCGGGCTGCTGGCTGGCCAGGACGTGGACGCGGCACGCCGGTCGCTGATGAAGCTGGCGGGCGGCGCCTACATGTCCGAGCTGAGCGCGGATGCTTTCCACGAGCAGGCACACGAGTACGACGCCGTGCCTGACGTCCGGGAGGGGCTGCTCAAGCTGCTGCAACTGGAGGGCAACACGCACCCGTTCGCGGTGGTGCGGTTCGCTGAGATCGACCGCTGGGCCGCGAACGGTGACTACGCGCGCATCCTGGCCGGAAACTATCCCCGGCGGGAAGACGACGGGACCGCTTCGGTCGGCGAGGAAGTCAAGTCGGCCGCGCGTGCCTACCAGGAATCGTGGAGCCGCTCAGAGGACCCGTTCATCGGCCTGGTGCGGGGCGCCGCCGAGACGGCGGCCGGCGCGGGCGAGCGGATATTCAGCGGGATCTTTGGTGGCCGTCGCGGTGGCGGCGACGACGACTCGTCCTCCTGAGGCCGTTTACTTTCGTACCGAACGGAGCACACCGGTCATCATCGGCAGCCGGAACTCGCCGCGCGCCGTTTCCGGCCGGGAGCGAAGGTAAGCGCGCGCCCGCTCCAGTTGCTGGGTCAGCTCGACGGGGTCCATCACCAGCTGCCTGGAATGGGTGGCGATCAGGGCGACCATGGAATCGGCGGTGCGCATCTGGCCGTGCTCGAATTCGGCCTGCTCGACGGGGTCGAACTCCGCGCTGCCCCGGTTCGTGGCGATCCAGCTGTGCGAGCTTGACCGCCACTCGCTGAGCGTCCTGCTCGCGTCGCACTCGCGTGCCAGGCCGGCCACCCAGGGCTCACGGTCATCGTCCACGTTCCACAGGCCGGCGAAGACCCCGCCGGGGGTCAGCACGCGGGCGATCTCGGGCAGGGCCAGGTCCATGTTGAACCAGTGCGCGGCCTGACCGCACAGCACGGCGTCCACCGAGGCGTCCGGCAGCGGGATGTCCTCGGCCTTGCCTGGCTGGGATGTGACGTTCGGGAGCCTGCTGCGCAGCTCAGCCAGCATGGCCGGGTCCGGCTCCATCGCTATCACGCTGAGCCGTCCTGGCGGCTCTAGGGGCTCTGGCCGTCCTGGCGGCT
>PMSU01000107.1 GCA_003168255.1 Actinomycetota bacterium | reverse complement strand
AGGGTCGGCGAGCCGAGCTCGCCGACACCGGAGGCTCGCAGCGCGTCGATCACCTCCGGGTCGGCCCGGAACGCCCGCACCATGGCCCGCAGGATCAGGTAGTTGCGCATGCAGGCCCGGGCCGACTCCCACACTCCGTCGTCGTCCTCGGTGCGCGGCGGCTTGTAGTCGAAGTGGACCGGGCCGTCGTAGCCGCCGGCCAGCAGCGCGTCCACCACCCAGAAGGCGCCGCGCGCGTTGCCGGCGCCAAACCGCAGGTCCTGGTCGTAGCGCGGCCCGTGCTGGCCGTTCAGGTCGATGTGGAACAGCTTGCCGTGCCACAGCGCCTGGGTGATGCCGTGCGCGTAGTTGAGCCCGGCCATCTCCTCGTGCCCGATCTCGGGGTTGACCCCGAACAGCTCCCGGTGCTCGAGCTCGCCGATGAACGCCAGCGCATGACCAAGAGTGGGCAGCAGGATGTCTCCGCGCGGCTCGTTCGGCTTGGGCTCGATCGCGAACCTGAGCCGGTATCCCTGGTCGAGCACGTAGCTGCTCAGCACATCGAACGCCTCTTTGTACCTGTCGAGCGCCGCCCGCACGTCCTTCGCGGCGCCCGATTCGGCGCCCTCGCGGCCACCCCAGCAGACGTAGGTGTCCGCGCCGAGCTCGGCCGCCAGATCCAGGTTGCGGATCACCTTGGCGATCGCGAACCGCCGCACGTCGCGGTCGTTGGCGGTGAACGCGCCGTCCTTGAAGACCGGGTGCGAGAACAGGTTCGTGGTGGCCGTGGTCACCACCAGGCCGGTGTCCGACAGCGCCTTGCGGAAGGCGGCGATCCGCTGCTCCCGCTCCGCGTCCGTGGCATCGAAATCGAACACGTCGTTGTCGTGGAAGTTGACGCCGTAGGCGCCGATCTCGGCCAGCTTGCGAACCGCGCGTTCGGCCGGCATCGGGGGTCTGGCCGCCGGGCCGAAGACATCGATCGCCTGCCAGCCGACGGTCCAGATACCGAACGAGAACCGGTCGTCGGGATGCGGCTCGTAACGGCCAGTCGTCATGGGGCGCTTCCTTCCTGTCTTGGTCCTTGCCATGTTGCTGTCGCATCCCGCAGCGCCGCGTAGCGCTCACGTACCTGCGGGACAGGTACCCCCTGGTAGCTTGTCGCCGCTCGCTCCGGCCATGGCGGCGGCTCGCTGGTCCCGGCCAGCGCCCAGGCCGCCTGCCTGGCCGCGCCGATCGCCACGTACTGCGCTGGCTCGGGGACTGCCACCTCGGTGCCGAACACCCCGGGCGCGATGGCGCGGATCGCCGCAGAGCGCGCGCCGCCGCCGATGAGCAGCACCCGGCGCGGCGTCAGGCCCGCCGCGATCAGGTGATCCACGGCGTCGGCGAGCCCGCAGAGCACCGCCTCCACCGCCGCCCGGGCCACGTTCTGTCTGGTGAAGTTGGCCGTGGTGAGGCCGCTGAGCACGCCAGCCGCGTCCGGCCGGTTGGGTGTCCGCTCGCCGTCCAGGTAGGGCAGCAGGCTCAGCCCGCCCGCGCCAGGCTGCGCGGCCAGCGCGAGCCCGGACATCGTGTCCGGGTCCACGCCCAGCAGCCCCGCGGTGATGGTGAGCACCCGTGCCGCGTTCATGGTGCAGACCAGCGGCAGGAACCTGCCGGTCGCGTCGGCGAACCCGGCCACCGCACCCGACGGGTCGGCCGCGCCGGCCGGCGTCACGGCGAACGCCGTGCCCGAGGTGCCGATCGAGATCACCACGTCGCCGTCGCGCAGGCCAAGGCCGAGCGCGGCGCCCATGTTGTCACCTGTCCCCGCGGACAGCACCGCCCCCCACGAGGTCTGGCCGACCGCCCCGGCAGGCCCGGCCACCTCAGGCAGGTCAATGTCGCGGCCGAGCGCCGCCTTCGCCAGGCCGGGCAGCCAGGTCCCGTCGGCCGGCGAGAAGTAGCCGGTGCCGGACGCGTCGCCGCGGTCCGTGACCGGCCGGGTGCGCGGCCAGTCTCCCGGCACCGGCGAGAACGCCGGCGCCGACCCGAGCCGCCAGGTCAGCCAGTCATGTGGCAGCACGACCATGCTGGTGCGAGCCGCGTTGGCCGGCTCGCGCTCGGCCAGCCAGCGGAGCTTGGTGACGGTGAACGAGGCCGTCGGCACGCTGCCGGTCCGCCTGGCCCACTCCCCCGGCCCGCCAAGCTCTGCGATCAGGTCAACGGCCTGCCGGGCCGAACGCATGTCGTTCCACAACAGCGCAGGCCGGACCACCGCGCCCGCATCGTCCAGCGCGACCATGCCATGCTGCTGCGCCGCCACGCCCACCGCGTCCGCCCGGTCGAGCAGCCCGCGGCCAGCAATCAGCAGCGCATCCCACCAAGCCTGCGGATCACACTCGGTGCCATCCGGATGCGGCGCTGACCCGCTGCCGATCACTGCGCCGTCTTCCGCGCGGCAGAGCACCACCTTCGTCGACTGCGTCGAGCTGTCCACTCCGGCGACGAGCATGCGCGGCTCCTGTGCGGGACGTGCGGGAGGGTTCCGGTGCGGGAGGCTGGCACGGCACGCCAGTGGGCGCATCCGCCTCCTGTCACGCTACTCCCCCGGCCGTATCTTGCCTTCCTGGAGGCCCGCAGCCCAGGTCAGGAACGGTAAACGGGCACGTCGTTGCGTAGCGTGGGGCGGCTGCATATCTCGCGGGACCGGCACGACCTGAGGGGCCGCCACCGCGACCGCCGGCTTGACTACGGCGTCCGGGACCTCACCGTTCGGATAGAGGATGACGGTCTTGGCCCTAGCCCGTCCCCGGCAGCACGCGGCGGCGGCAGCGGGCTCATCGGGATGCGGGAGCGGGCCGCGGCAGTCGGCGGCCAGCTCGAGGCGGGGTGCCCGGCCGGGCGGCGGCTTCCAGGTCGTGGCCAGACTGCCGCTCGAACCTGCGCTGGGAGGCACACGGTGATCCGCATTCTCGTCGCTGACGACCAGCTGCTCGTCCGTGCGGGCTTCCGCTCGCTGCTCGACGGTGAGGACGACATCGAGGATGCTGATTGTATGGGGCGGGATCGCGGCCCTCGCCGTCTTTTGCGTCCGCCGCTGGCGCCGGTGGCGGCCTCCGGCTGGAAGTCCTGAAGACATCCTTGCCGAACGGTACGCCCGGGGAGAGATCAGTACCGAGGAGTATCAGGAGCGGCTCACCGTGCTCAGGACCCGGGACAGCTGAGGAAACTCGCTGGGAAAAGCCGAAGTCGCGATGTCGTGTTTGTTCAAGACGCCCGGTGCCGGGGCCAACTAGCATCCAGACTCATCCGCTGTGATCAAGAAACGAGAGAGGAAGGGCCGAACGATGACCGCAGTCGCTGCCCTCGCAATGGTCAACATCGACTGTGACGCGCCTCGCGCGCTGGCCGATTTCTATCACCAGATCCTTGGCTGGGACATCACCCACAGCGAGGACGATTACGCGATGATCACCGAAGGTCCGGTGTCCATCGGCTTTGGCCGCATCGACGGTTACACACCGCCGCGCTGGCCCGATCCGTCCTCGCCGAAGCAATTTCACCTCGACTTTGTCGTCGCCGACCTCGACAAGGCGGAGGCTGCCTGCCTCGATGCCGGCGCGGCCAAACCGGACTCTCAGCCGGGCGGTGATAGCTGGCGGGTGCTGACCGATCCGTCCGGCCATCCATTCTGCATCTGCGCCAAGCAGGAGGACTGACGCAGTAGGTGCAATGCCCGGCGCTGCCTGGACTGACGACGGAACTACCATCCGAAGAGTCGGTTCCGCCACCACTACTCCGGGAGTTGAGGGCATCGTGCGTACCGTCCGCCTCGGCCGCCTCGGCCTGGCCGTCTCCGCTCAGGGCCTTGGCTGCATGGGGATGAGCGAGTTCTACGGGCCTAGCGACGAGAACGAGTCGATCGCGACCATCCACCGGGCACTCGAACTCGGCGTCACCCATCTGGACACCGCCGACATGTACGGGAGGGGGGCGAACGAACGGCTTGTCGGCCGCGCGATCGCCGGGCACCGGGACGAGGTCGTGCTCGCCACCAAATTCGGCATCGTCCGGGATGCCGGAGACCCCAGGCGCCGCTCGGTCAACGGCAGCCCCAAATACGTGAAATCGGCCATCGACGCCTCGCTGACCAGGCTCGGCACCGACCACGTGGATCTCTACTACCAGCACAGGCCCGATCCGGCCACCCCGGTCGAAGAGACCGTGGGCGCCATGGCCGAGCTCGTCACCGCGGGCAAGGTCCGCTACATCGGGCTTTCTGAGGTGGACGCCGGCCTGATCGAGCGGGCGCACAGCGTGCACCCGCTCACCGCGGTGCAGAGCGAGTACTCGCTCTGGACCCGCGACGTCGAGGCGGTGCTCCCGGTCATGCGCAGGCTGGGGATCGGCCTGGTCGCCTACTCGCCGCTCGGCCGCGGCTTCCTGACCGGAACGATCACCTCGGCGGGCAGCCTGGCCGACGACGATTTCCGGCGCGCCAATCCCCGCTTCGCCGACGAGCACCTGGCGGCCAACCTGGCGATCGTGCACGCCGTGCGCAAGGTCGCCGACGCCAGGCATGTCACTCCCGCGCAGGTCGCCCTGGCCTGGGTCGCCGCCCGGGGCGACGACATCGCGGCGATCCCGGGCACCAAGCGGCGGGCCAGGCTCGAGGAGAACGTGGCCGCGATCGACGTCGTGCTGAACCCAGATGAACTCGCCAAGCTCGAGCCGCTGGCCGACCTGGCCCGCGGTTCCAGGTACTAGACCGAGCCGGCCGCCCGGATCAGGACGGCACCGGCGGGCGCTTCGGCTTGGTCTTCTGGACCGGCATGGAGTTGCTCGTAGGCAGCGGATACGGGATGCCGACATCCTCGGTCCCGGCCAGCGCGTTGAGTACCGCCTGCTCGGCAACCTTCGTGTTGCCGAGCGAGGTGGGCGGGAGCGACGGCACGCTGCTGTTGGGCGGGTGGACCAGATCCAGGGCCGTGGTCAGGTCCCCGGTGACGCTGCGCCGCCAGGCTGACAGGTTCGGCACCTGGACCCCAAAGCGAGTCTCGATGAAACGCAGCAGCGAGGTGTGGTCGAACACGTCCGAGCACATATAGCCGCCGCGGCTGAACGGGGAGATCACCAGGCACGGCGTGCGGAACCCGAGGCCGACCGGCCCGGCGATTCCATCCGCCGCCGCGGGCAGGGTGGTGAGGTACTCCCCCGCGGTGCCCGCCGGGGCGGTGGGCGGCGGCACGTGATCGAAGAACCCGCCGTTCTCGTCGTAGACGACGAACAGGACGGTCTGCGCCCAGACGTCGGGATTGGAGACCAGCGTGCTGAGCACCTGCTGGACAAGGTACTCGCCGTACTCGGGCGGGGCCGCCGGGTGCTCGCACTCGGCGAGCGGCGGCGTGATCCAGGACACCGAGGGCAGCGTGCCCGCCGCGACGTCGGCAGCGAACGACACGGGGTAGACCGGCGTGAGCGCGTTGGCGATCAGCTCGAGGCCGGTGACCGAGAGCGGGTCGTTGTATGCCTTGAAGTACGGCAGCGGGCTCAGCGCGATCAGGCCGAGGGGATCGTTGTAGACCTTCCAGCTGACCCCTGCGGCGAGCAGCGACTCGGGCATGGTCTGCCAGCTGAGCTGGCCGTATTCGGCGAGGCGGTCGGTGTAGGTCTCGACCACGGGGCCGCCGTTGGTGCCGTTCGGGTCGATCGTGGCCGACAGTGACATGATCCGGTTCGGATCCGTGGGGCCGAGGACCGAGCAGAAGTAGCTGTCGCACACAGTGAACGCGTTGGCCAGCGCGTAGTAGAAGGCAAGCTCGCTGCTGGTGTAATAGCCCATGGTCACCGGGCCGTTGGTGTCCCCGTCGGCGGCCAGGTGCGCGGTCATGAAGCTGTCGAGCGCCCCGTTGTTCCAGCTCTGATGCTGCGGTCCCCAGGAGTGCGTGATGTCGTTGGTGGTCTCCCCGTCTTTCAGCGGCGGGTCGCTGAGCAGGTGGAAAGGCTGCATGTAGCCGGAGGAGTCCACGCCTACGCCGGGCTGATAGCCAAACTGGTCGAAGATCGGGTAGGTCTGGCCGTTGACGGTCTGGGTCAGCACGTTCGGGTCGGAGAACCCGCGGACGCCGGACAGCGTCCCGAAGTAGTGGTCGAAGGAGCGGTTCTCCTGCATCAGGATGACCACGTGCTTGATGTCGTTCAGCGTCGGCTTGGTCGTCGTGTGCACGGTGGCCGCGTCCTCGATGAGCCGTGACTGCGTGCCAGTCAGCCGACCGCTCCGGCGCCCTGCCATGGCGCCGATGGCGCCAAGAGCCGCCCCGCCGATCACGAATGCCCGCCTGGTCGGATCCTGTCCCGGCGCCCCGACCCCGGCATCGTGGCTGGCGGCTTTCTGGTGCGCGTTGTCCTGGTGCGCGTTGTCCTGGTGCGCGCTGTCCTGGTGCGCGCTGTCCTGGTGCGCGTTGTTCCGCATCTCGTCCTCGTCCACCGCTACCTCCTGAAAGTCCGGCCGGTCATAGGGGCATCCATGCTGAGCTGAGGCGCCAAGAGAGAGTACGGGGCAAGTCTTTACCTACGCTGAGCAGCAGGCAACGAGATCCCGACGCTGACGCGAACGGCGGTGCCGCCCACCTCCGAGGTCAGGAAGCGCGGGTCGGTGACGGCGAGGTACTCGGGCCCGATGTGCTGGGCGACGGAGACGGGCTTTGGCTCGGCGACGGAGAGCCGGAAGAGGGCGTCGGCGAGGGGCTGGGCGAGGCCGGGCTTGTCTGGCTGCTGCTCGGGCTGGGCGAGGCCGGACTCGACGGCTGCCGTGTTGCGGGAGCGGTGTGCTGCTTGGGCGCCGATTGCCCGCCCACGATGCCGCCCACGGTTGTGCCCGATCCGCTGCGATGCCAGACAACGGCGTCCAGTGGCTTCCCCGCGACCAGCTCAAACCCGCTGATACCGCCGATCACCCCTAGGAATATCCCCAGGCTGGCGACGGTGACCAGCAGCCAGCCAGGCCGCCTGTGCAGCCAGGCGGTCGCCCGGTGCGGCCAGGCGGCCCCCCGGTGCGGCCAGGCGGCCCCCCGGCGCAGCGAGCCAGGCCGTCCGGACGGGGCGGCGGCCGGCCTATGATTTTCGCTCGTCTCGCCACCGCGACCGCCGTGTTTGCCATCCTGTGTCGCGGGCGACGCCTTATCCCCCGGGCCCCGCTGGGCAGGCAGCGTCTCGGTAACCACGTCATCCGCATTCCCGGAAGCGGTAGGCGCCTTCACGCCCGCACCATTCGCGTGGGCACGCTGCTGCGTCGTACCGTGCGCTCCGACAGCGGTCATCCGCTCGGCTGCCCGGTGCGCGATGACGGGGGCAGCCTCGCGCAGCCGTCCGGCAGTCCGGCCCAGGTAGTGCTTGTAGACCGCGCTGCCCGCGGTACTGGCCACACTCATCACCGCGGCGCCGATGATGGTCCCCGCTATCCCGAGGTAAGAGGCTGCGATGGCACCCGTGATCGTCGCCAGCACGCTGGCCATGACCTGGGTGCCGCTTACTTCGATGCGCCGGCCACTCATTATTTCCTTTCGTTGCGCGCCCAGAGGAGTGTGGGCAGAACAGGGCCTCTTTGTTAACAACGACGCGCATCGGCGGATGTTCCGCGACAGTGGGCAACTGGTCCCGCGCCGGCGGTTGAGCGGCAAGTCCGTACCCCCGGCAAGCGGCTGGTCTCCTGCCCCGAGTGAGCGGCTGGTCTCCTGCCCGGGGTGAGCGGCTGGTACCGTGCCCGGGTGAGCGGCCGCGAACCTGATGTCCTGGTGATCGGGGCCGGGGTGTCCGGGCTGACCACCGCGATCTGCCTGGCCGAGGCTGGGCTGGACGTCACCATCCGGGCCTCGCGCCTTCCGCTCGAGACGACCTCGGCCGCGGCGGGCGCGGTCTGGGGACCGCACCTGGTCGAGGCGAGCGAGCGGGTGACCCGGTGGAGCCGCAGCACCCTGGCAACGCTGCGCGACCTGGCCGGTCAGCCAGGTACCGGAGTCCGCATGGTGCGGGGCATCGAGGCATGGCGCGCGCCCGGCGAGCCACCTGGCTGGTCAGCCTTGATATCGGGCTTCCGGCGGTGCGGAGCCGCCGAGGTACCCGACGGCTTCGTCGCAGGCTGGCAGTACAGCGCGCCCGTGCTCAACATGCCCGTCTACCTCGGCTACCTGCTGGACCGCTTCACTGGCAGTGGGGGGGAGGTAGCGGTCGCCACGGTCGGCTCCCTGGCCGAGGCGGCGGCGGAAGTCCCGGTGGTCGTCAACTGCACCGGCGTCCAGGCACATCACCTGGTCCCTGATCCCGCGCTGCAGCCCGTGCGAGGCCAGGCCGTCATCGTTGCGAATCCCGGCATCAGCGACTTCTTCATCGGGGCGGGCGATGCGACGGCGGACCTTGTGTACATGTTCCCGCACGGTGACACCGTGCTTCTCGGCGGCACCGAAGAGCGCGGGAACTGGAGCCTGGACCCCGACCCCGAGACGTCCCAGCGCATCCTGGCCGGCTGCGCCGCCGTAGAGCCCCGGCTGGCAGGAGCCGAGATACTGGCGCAGCGTGTCGGCCTGCGCCCGGTCAGGCCCCAGGTGCGCCTCGAGGCCGAACACCTCGGCTCAGGACGGCTGCTCCTGCACAACTACGGACACAGCGGGGCAGGCGTCACCCTCTCCTGGGGCTGCGCCCGCGACATCACCGAGCAGATCCTGCGCCGCCATCCGTCGCCGGGCCGTTAGACAACCCGCAGCGGCGGGGTTGTCCGGCAACAACGCGCCGACCGCTGCAGAATCCGGGAAAGCGACGCCAGCCGCTGCTGCGAGCCGCGCAAGGCGGCGATCCACCTGCGGGCGCTGGGCGCGTTCCCGCTGGGATGACGCCGACCGAGCCAGTTGCTTACTCATCGGTGCTACAGGGGCCACGAGCCTAGAGCGCTGACGCAAATCGGCTGACCGGATGGGCGGGCACTGCGTAAGACTTCGGAAGATGAACATCAAGGAGCAGAGAACCGCGCTACGGGGGAGTGGTTTACCGGGGCGACGGACCGGCTGTCGTCAGCCTGCTGGACCGCGGCGGCATCCCCGAAGATGCTCTCCAGCTGGCTAACGACGGCGTGCTCGCCGCCCTCGCCCAGCAGGCCGAGGGCGCGCATGAGCTGGCTCGGCTGCTGGCTGTCGCCCTCCCAGCGAGGCTGGGAGGGCGATGATGATCTGGCTGACCAGCTCGATAGCCTGCTCGGCACCGGCGCCACGCCCCTGCTCAGGTCGCTTCCTGTCGACCTCGCCGAGTTGGCCGGCATCCTCGAAGGCGATCCCGGCTACGGTGGCGGGCGGATTGACCTGACGACGGGTGCGGCCTGGCCAGAGGAGTCGATCGACTACGCCGTAGATGCCGGCGCGGAAGAAGAAGACGCCGCGGATGATCCCGGGCGGTGGCTGCAGGTGAATTGCGAGGGGTCACGGGCTGGATACCAGGACATGGAACTGTTCATTGCCAGCGTGGATGACCCTGGCCAGGCCGATCACCTGGCCATCGCAGTCGAAGGCCGAGGAGCGTTCCGCCGGTTCAAGGACGTCCTGGCACGCTGGCCCGAGGAATTCCAGCGATGGCAGGCGTTTTCCGAGGAGCGCCAACGTGGCCGGGCGCGATCTTGGCTTGCTAGCGCCGGTTACCGCGTGTCGCCTGCTTCACACCGGCACCCCGGTATGTGACGTGCGGGTCGGTGTCCAGCGGGGCCAGCACGAACGACCCTGCCCGCCAGCTGGGCTCGACCCGGGCGAATCAGCCTGCGATCCGCCCATCAGCTCGTCGAGCTCACCCAGCCAGCGGGCAGGGCCTACGCTGTGGCCAGCGGCCACCGCAAGATCGTCATGAGTTGTCCTCAACCCAGATGATCAGCCGGCGGTCATCTCACATCCAGCCCGCCATGCCGCAAGATCACGATCTCAGGCTGGAGTACTGGCCGATAGAGGTGATCTGGTTCAGCAGCTAGTGGCGCCGAAGCAACGCACCGTGTTGGACAGCGTGTCCTGGTACGGCGAGTACATGGCCAAGGGCTGGTCATCGTACTTATAGTCGTTGTGCCCGTCGACATAACCCGTGCCCTTGTCGGTCCAGCCCATCATCCAGCCGCCCCCGCTTGAGCCGCCGGTCATGGGGTTACCGATCCCTATCGGAGGCGAGCCTGCTCCGCCGACCCCCGTGTCGAGAACCGCCGAGGCGCCCAGGTCCGTGATCAGCGTCTCGCCGTTGTAGGGGCTCTCAGCCGGGTAGCCGAAGGCGACGAACTGCTCGTCGGTGCTGTAGTTCCACGCGAAGCCCGCCCAGCCGGTTACGTTCCCGAGAATGTGGCCGCTGCCGTTGGTATCGACCGTGAAGGCCGCCTCGTCCTCGCTGAGGTCGCGGTTGTCTAGCCACGCCGACGTAGTCTCCGCGGCGCCGGTCCATACGAAAACCCCATCCGGCTTCTGCTTCTTGACGGTGCCGTTGTAGGACGGGACGAACTCGAGGGAGCTATCCCATACGCCGGTCAGAGACTCGGTGTTGGACAAGCAGTGCCCGGCCGTCCACACCTCGTCTTCGTTGCTCGTTCCGGCGGCGGACGGGACGACCGTGCCTGAGCAGACGTAGTCCGCCCCGTCGTTGGTGAAGTAGACTTTTCCGTTGACTTTCCACGGGTACTTCGTATAGTCGCCGTTCGGCACCGTCCAGCTGTCGTACGGGTACGGGTAGCTAAAGGCGTCGGGAGTCCGAGGTGAGTGGATGGCCGGGACCGACGCCGTGGCGCCGCTGGGCGAGCCGCCGGGTACCGAGCCTGCCTTGCCGGGATGCACAGACCTGATCGATTCGGTCTTTGGCGGCCCGGCGATCGTCAAGACGTCGTCGTTCTTGGCCGCGGCCCGCCGGGCCGACGTCCAGTAGGCCAAGATAGCGGCCTTGTTGACGTGGACCTTCACCCCGACCGCTCCGGGGGCGGCTGCGGCCGGCATCGTCGCGGCCGTGGACATGGTGGCAGGTACCACCAACATCGTGGCCAATCCCAGCGCGGATGCACCCGCGCCTAGCAGCAATCGCTTCCTCATCATGGACCGTCTCTCCTTCTGTGGACGTGGCCCGTCCTGTCGCATGGCCCTCGATTAGACCAGCTAGAGGTAAAGAGGCGGTCAAGCTCCCGGTGATACATGATTTCTGGCTTATCTGCCGCTTTGTTGGTGAGCGAGAAGCTGGACTGGGCTGCCAGAGGGGCCATGAGCTCCCTTACGCTCTACCGTCGCGGAGACGACTCCACCGCCGACGGTCGGGCGCGGCCCGAGGCAGGTGGTCCCCGCAGCAGTGATCACGTGAGTCCGGCTGGGTTGCAGTTTGGGTCACCTGTGCGCCCGCCGTTCGTCGCGCTTGCCAGCGTGGCCGGCTGGCAGATTGACCGGCGTGGCGTGCGTGGTTTTGCTGCGGCCTGTCGTAGCTGTACGATATAGTGTTCGAAGAACGTGACCGGTCCTGGCCTGGACGGAGGTGAGTCGTCGTGTCCGCAGCGCAGCAGCCCGGCCCCTGGGACGATGACCTCCTGGACGCCCGCCTGGCTGCGCTGGCCGCGCATGACATCCCCCCGGACGAGGGGTGGGGCGGGCCGGATCCGGACGGCGGCCGCCCGGCGGAGCTGGCCGGGCTGGACGCCGCGGAGCTGGCCGCGCTGATCGCCGCGGCGCCGCCCCGGGCCGCCGAGACCGTCGAATCCGGGTTCGTGCCCCGGGACCGGCCGGGCGGCGGGTGCGGGTTCGCGGACGGCAGGTTGCGGCGGTTGCGTTAGTCCGAAGCCGGGCTGGGCAGCGTGATGGCGTTGGCGGCCTCTTTAACGCCTCTGGTCGCGAGGCTGAGGATCCGGTTCTTGCCAGGCATGTACGGCAGGGCTCTGATGCCTAGATTCTGCAGCCAGATCTGCCGGCGGCTGGTGGGCGTGAACCGCTTGGCGTTGCCGGTGGCTATCTGCTGGTTGCGCTCGACGAAATCCTGCATGCGCTGCTGGTAGCGCGCGAAGGCGTCATGATGGTCGCCGTCCGCGGCGCGCAGTTCGCTGCCCAGGACGTAGGCCCCGACCAGGGCGAGGCTGCTTCCCTGGCCGGACAGCGGCGACGGGCAGTAGCCGGCGTCGCCGACGAGCGTGACCCGCCCGGCCGACCAGCTGTCCATGCGGACCTGGCTAGCGGAGTCAAAGTAGAAGTCCGGGGCCTCCCGCATGGCCGTGAGCAGCCCGGGTACCTCCCAGCCCTCCCCGGCGAACGCGTCGGCGAGGAGTTTCTGCTGCTGGCCGCGGTCACGGTAGTCGTAGTCGAGCGGCCCGGAGGCGAAGAAGAAGATCGCCCGCGCCTCGCGATTGCCTCGCGCGCTGGTGACAGTCACCGATTTGCCGGGAGTCACGTAGATGAGCTGCCAGTGATCCAGCTCCAGGTCGTTGGGGATGGTGAACACTGAAAGGTACAGGCCCAGATGACCGATGAAGCGCGACTCCGGGCCAAAGGCCAGGCTGCGCACCCGGGAATGCAGTCCGTCGGCGCCTACTACAAGATGGAACGTGCGGGGCGCCGACCGCTCGAAAGTCACCGTGACGCCGTCCCCGGCGTCGGTCAGGCTCGAGATGGAATCGTCGAAGATGTACTCGACGTCATTCCTGGCGGCCTGGTACAGGATGCTCACCAGGTCGCCGCGGACGATCTCTACATCCTGCGGGTCGATGACCCCGAACGCGGCGTTGACGCTGGCCAGCCGCTTCCCGGCGGAGCTCACGTAGGACATTCCGCGGGTGCCGGTGCGCGCCGCCCGGGCCGCGTCCAGGATTCCCGTCCGCCGGGCCACTTCGATCGCCGCCCCGCGCAGGTCGACGGCCTGGCCGCCGTCGCGCGGCGCGGGCGCTCGCTCCACCACAACCGGGGTGAAGCCGAGCCGCCGCAGCCAGTAGGCCAGCGCCTGCCCGCCCACACCGGCCCCCGAGATGAGCACGTCCCTGTTCCGCACCGAGCCTCCCCGTCTTATCTGCTTACATCGAAAACTGATGTCAGTGTAAGCGGATAGTAGACTTTCGACTGTGTACACTGCAAGCAGTACACTCCGCCCGGATGGGCACAACACCATGGGCATTCCGGACTATGTGGACCTGGCCTGGCACGGTGACCACGGCAGGCGGCCGGGGCCCCGGCGCAGCCTGCACATACGCGCGATCGCCGCAGCCGGCGTAGAGCTGGCTGACGAAGGCGGCCTCAGCCGCGTGTCCATGCGGACCGTCGGAGTGCGGCTCGGCATGACCTCGATGGGCCTGTACCGCTACGTTCAGGCCAAGGACGAGCTGCTCGCTCTCATGATCGACGAGGCCATCGGACCGCCGGACTTCCCTGCCTACGGCCAGGTGTGCTGGCGCGACCGGCTGTCAGCCTGGGCCTACGCCGCGCGCTCCCGGCTCGAGGCCCACCCCTGGGTGCTGGGCGTGTCCCTGCCGGATCCGCCCGCGCTCCCGTACCAGATCCAGTGGACCGAGCGCGGGCTCGAGGCGCTGCAGCCGACCCGCCTGGCCGAGACCGAGAAGCTGTCGGCGCTGCTGCTGGTCAATGTCTATGTCCGGGGCCAGACTCAGCTCGCGACCGGGCTGGGCCGCCGGGTCCGGCCCGGCGACAATCCGGGCTCACGGTACGCCCGGATGCTACTGCGGCTGGCTGACCCCGAACGCTTCCCCCGCCTGGTCGCCGCCATGACCCAGCACGCGGCCGCCCCGCCGGCCGACTTCGCCGACGATGAGTTCCGGTTCGGGCTCAGCACCGTCCTCGACGGGATCGCCTGCCGCGCATGACGCCCCGGCCGGCCCGCTAACCCGCCACCCTGGCACGGCCGCGGGCTTCGGGGTCGCGGGCAAACTCTCGATGTCCGCGCGGCGGGCCTGGAACAGGCGCAGGTGGTGCTGCTGGTACCAACCTGCGTACTGGCGCGGGTCCAGCTCGTAGGCCTGACGGGTCAGACCGCTGTAGGCGGCGAGCAATCCAGCTAATGCCAGCCGCTCGGTATTGGTGAACAAGGCGCCTTCGGGACAAGGGCAGCGGACGGGGTTGAGAGACCCGGAGGCTGGGCCAGCCAAGGCCCCTGCAAATGACGAGAACCCCACGGCAAGACGGTCGCGGCAGTCACGCCCCTGCACCGGCACCGGCACCGAACGCATCCACCGCCCGGACCATCGCTCCCGAGCGCCGACTCTGTCGCGGTCCTGAGATTCGATCGTCACGATGCTGGGGTGCCGTTCTGTGCGGCACCGTTGCGCTTCGTCAGGGTGGTGCTCGCGATTGCTGGGTGCCATCTAACGGCACTTCGCGGGCAGGGTCCAGACGATAGTGAGAGACCAAGGACGCGTGGCATGGGGCGACCGCAGGATCGGCCTGCCCGAGTGAACGGCAGGCGGCACCGTCTGGCGTAACGCGCGGTTAGCTCTTCGGACCCATGACCCGCCCTGTTTCAGCCAGAAAGGCCAAAGATCGAAACGAATCTGCTGAGCCTCTTGGTACTAGGGGGTAAACAGCTTCCAGTGCCCCTCGGAGACGACTTCGACGTTGCCGTCGGTCACCTTGATGGCGGTCTGGTCGTCGATCGCGTACGTCGGCGCCGGTATCCTCGCGGCCCATTGTTCTGCCATGGCCATGTCCTGGTGATCCGCGTTGTCCACGTGCGGAATAATCGCAAAATCAACCAGTCCGACTCCCTGAGCCTTGACCAGGATCATGCGGAGTTCGCCATCGGGTGTATCGAACACGATGTCTTCCGTCGAGAGCGCTTCACCGCTGCCGCGACGCGGATCTCGGTAAGTCTCGGCAAAGGGGGAGGCTGCTGCGATGCTCCCGGCGCTCACCCCCAGGTAGACCGTCTCGCTAGGCAGCGACGGCAAGACGCCGGCAAGCCCGGACCGCCGCATCCAGTACGACAAGAACACTGGATCGCCGCCCCAAACCAGCAGGGCGTCGGTCTCCTGGACCGCCGGGACCCAGCACTCTTCGTCGATGCTTGGCAGCACGGAGAGCTCCAGCACGCCCAAAGACTTCCAGCCCAGTCCGGCGAAGGGACTCTTGCTCCGTCCGCAGATCGCCTCCCATGCGTGGCCAGCACCGCCGGGGAAGGGGTATATCGCGGTCGGAATGACGAGGGCGCTGGACTCCTCGATCGGCTTGCCCAGCAGGCCGAGAAGCGCGTCGTGGATGCTCGTGTTCGCGATGCCAGAAGACGTCAGCAGAAGGTTCATGGCGTTTCCTCTCTACCGAGCAGTGACATCAGGTAATCCTCCAGCTTGTCGAAGCTGGACTCCTGGCCGTCGTGCTTGGTCATGTGATCACGGCCGGCCTTGTCACCGAACACCATCGTCACCGTCAGCGTGGTTATTCCGTCAGCCTCCTTCAGCTCATCCGTCTCGTCGGCCCACGCGTCCGGCCAGCCTTCGAACAGCCACGTCTGGACGATCCGGGTCGGCGGCTTGACCTCCAGGTAGGTCCCACGGAACGAGCACTCTTTCCCGTCCGGCGTCACGAAGACCATGTGGTAATCCCCCCCGACGCGCAGGTCCATCGAGCACACCGTCATCTTGTCCTCGAAAGGGGCGAACCAGTGGCGCACATGCTCCGGCTTCGTCAGCACGTCGAAGACGAGCCCGATCGGCGCGTCGAACTCTCGGGTGGTGACGATCACGAGCTCGCTCGGGTATTCGACGATTGCGGACCCATGCCGGTTAGGTGTCACTGAAGGTCTCCTTGCCGTTGAAGCTCTTTGAGGTAGGCATCCATCCGATCCAGCCGCTCGTTCAACGCCCGCTCGTACTTGGCAAGCCAATCGCGAAACGGCTGCAAGTGCGCCGGTTCCAGCCGGTACAGCCGGCGACGTCCCTCCGCGCGGCACCTGACGAGTCCCACCTCACTGAGCACCCGGAGGTGCTTCGACACCTGAGGCTGGGACATCGAGAGGTCGCTCACGATCGCCCCGACCGCCTTCTCGCCATCGATTAGCGCGTCCAGGACTTCGCGGCGGTGCATATCGGCAATGGCGTTGAAGACATCCGACGTCGTCGAAGCGCGGGCCACGGACCGATCATATTCCGGTATCGGCATGTGTCAAGCTTCGAGATGGCCGGACCCACTGGTTGCCCATTGCCACGCTTCACGGGTTCGGAGATCCACTACGGGATCGAGCAGAAAGGCGAAGGAACGTCTCGTGGACCGTGCGCCGGCGCTCGGGCCCTGCCGGCGCGCCCAGGAGCTAGTCGCCAGCCTTGTCCCGTGTCCGTCCGAAGCGCCCCAGAACGACGTGGTCTCCCGCTGATCCTGGGTGACCCCGATCGCGGGCTAGGAGACCGCTCTCAGCCCAGCCAGGCAGCCAACCTGCCGCCTGTAGTAAGCGTTACCGATCGTCCGATATGGAACAAGACCGCGCACTCTCCCGAGGCCGAGCTGTCGCGCCAGGGCGGCGGCCCGCATGGCAGCATCAGCGACTGCTACGCGCTCAACGTCGACCGCGACACCGCCTGGACCTGCTACTACACCGATTTCCCGATCGTGCGCGTCCGCGACGGCGCGCTCACCGGCTGGCACAACCACATCACTAGCGTCAACGCGCTCGCGGTCAGCGGCTCGCGGGCCGCCCTCTACGGCGGTTACGGCCCCGACCGCGACCGGCTCGCAGCCGGCCTGCTCAACGGCGACCGGTTCCGGCAAACCGGCGAACACCGGCTCGTGCTGCCCGGCGGGGAGCCCATCCCCACGTCGGCCCACGTCATCGGCAGGGGACCTTGCCTGCACGTGCTCACCAAGGGCGACTGGTACCAGCTCACCATGAGCGACGTCCCATCCGGCACAGCACCTGCCGCCGATCGAGCTTGCCAGCGGCGCGACGCAGGTGGTCCGACCGGTAAGCGCGGCTGCGCGCGATTTCGAGCAGTGTAGCTGGGGCGTCAGCCAACGTCAGCGCTGATCCATCCGAACTCGGACTTAACCCGGATGCCGGTGTCCCGGTCATGGAGGGGCGACATGACCTCACTCAGCACCTCGCAGAACGCGTCGTACCCGACTGCTTCGATCGCCGGGACCGACGGTCCGGCTGCGGCGAGAGCCCGGACGGCGGTGGCAACATCGGGCCACTCGTTCACGACGTCGACCGTTCCCCGCTCGGCAAGCCTGAACCCTGTCGCCGCCAGCATGTCCTCCACGACCCCTGGGCGCCCGGTGTCTCCTTGCTCCATGCTGGCCGCCCCATGGGTGGGCGGGGACAGCTCGATCACCTTCAGGAAGTACGGCATCAGGCCGAGTCGCTCGTACCGGCCCCAGAAGGTCATTCCGTAGCGACCGTCCGGAACAAGGACCCGGCGAGCCTCGCGGAGGGCGCCTTCGCATCCCTTCCAGATGCCGTTGAAGCTTGTCGCGACGTCGAAGCAGTCATCGGCGAACGGCAAGGCGAACATGTCGCCGACGCGGAAGTCACCTGCCGGCGTCCTCGCTCGTGCGACCGTCACCAGCGCCTCGGCTGCGTCCAGTCCGGCGACAACCGCGCCCCTGTCCGACGCGAGCTGCGCCGCAAATCCCGATCCACATGCGATGTCCAGGAGACGTACCCCATCACTGACGCGCAACCGGTCGAAGAGCAACTCGTTCGCGGGCCGCGCATACGGTTCGAGCAGATACGCCCACTCCACAGCTCGCTGCCCCCACCCGCGACCGGCTTGGGCCCAGCCCATGGCATCCCTCCTTCGGACACACGACGATCTTCTCCGGTCCCGAACCCTAATGATGCACCTAGGGTGTCCCGAAATGCGGAACGGCTCTTTTCGCCCGCCGATCAGGCGCCAAGGGCGACCCATCCCTGGAGGGGCTGCCGATCGCGGATGGGCGGAGGTCCGCGCGCGCATGCGCTCGAGCCGTCATACCGGCCCGGTATCGATCGCGGGCTGGTTCCGCCGTGGAGGCGCGCGGACATCTCTGGTATGACTGGCCTGGTGGTTAGTAGCCCCGACACCAGATACGCCAGGGCTGCGGACGGGCTCCACATCGCTTTCCAGGTCAGCGGTGAGGGACCGCTCGACATCGTGGAGATAGGCGACGGCACGCTGTTCCCGATCGATGCGACCAGCGAGCAGGCCCGGTGGCAGGCTCATGTGGATCGGCTCACGTCATTCTCCCGGCTGATCCGCTTCGACGTGCGAGGGATCGGCCTGTCCGATCCCGTTGGTGCATCTTCCCCATTCACGCTGGAGCAATGAGCCGCAGATACCCTGGCGGTTCTGGACGCCACATGCTCCGAGCGCGCTGTGCTGATGGGTACGGCCCAGTTCGCCACCGCTGCGATCTTGCTCGCGGCGACCCATCCCGAGCGGACGCAGGCGCTGGTGCTGATCAACGCCTTCGCCCGGATTGTCCGCACGCCTGACTATCCGGTGGGTGTTCCCGCAGCCGTCGTTGAGCCGTTCTTCGAAGGGCTGGTGGATCCCCAGGCTCCGCAAGCCGACGACATCCCGCTGATGGCCCCAAGCCTGGCCCAGGACGACTCGTTCCGGGCATGGTGGCGCCGGGCCGGGCACCGGGGAGCAAGCCCGGCTATGGCCTCCGCGGTCTGGAGGATGCTGCTGGACTGCGATGTGCGGGCGCTACTGGGTGATCTGGCCGTCCCCTCGCTGGTTGTCCACGCCCGGGACAACGCTTACATCCGTGTCGGACACGGCCGCTACCTGGCCGAGCACATCCCGGGAGCCCGCTACGTCGAGCTTGCCAGCGCCGATCATGTCTCCTGGGTTTGCGCTGCCGACGTCGCTGGGGAAGTCGAGGAGTTCTTGACCGGGACTCGTCAGGTGCCCGCGTCGCATCGGCCGCTGGCGGCCGTATTGTTCACTGACATTGTCGGTTCGACCGAGCGGGCGGCACTGCTGGGGGACCGGGCCTGGAAGGAACGACTCGATCAGCACGACGAGATGACCGGACGTCAGATCCGGCGCTTCGCCGGGCGGTTCGTGAAGAGCACCGGCGACGGCACCCTGGCAACCTTCGATGCCCCGGCCCGGGCCATCCAGTGCGCTCTCGCCATCCGGGATGCGCTCCACCAGCTCGGCCTGGACGTCCGGGCCGGAGTTCACATCGGGGAGATCGAGCTTCGGGGCGACGACGTGGCCGGGATCGCAGTTCACATCGCCCAGCGGGTCTCCAGCCTCGCCGGACCTGGCGACGTCTTGGTGTCCAGGACGATCGTCGATCTCGTCGCCGGCTCTGACCTCACCTTCGAAGACCGTGGTGAGCACGAACTGAAGGGCGTCCCGGGAGACTGGCGACTGTTCGCGGTGACTGACTGACAAACCCAGGGGACGCGCTGGAGCCTGCAGTCGCCATGGCCATGCTGAGGAAACCGCCTCCACAGCGATCCGCGGCATACCCGAGAGAAGATGCCGATCCCGGGCGGCCGACGCCAGATCTGGTTGATCGGTGCGGTCGCCGGATGTCATAGGCGGCATGAACCACCACGACCGATTCGGCGCTACTTTGTGACGCTGATGCGCTCAAGATCACCAAGCGTAAACCCATTCAACGCGAGTGAACATGCTGACTGGCGCATAAGCATGCACTCATCGACGCTCGCTATTCGGCAATGCCGAGCGTCTACGGGCTTGAGCCGGGGCTTGGTCAGGTGCCGGAGGCCATGTAGGCAGCGAGGATGTAGTTCGGGTGGCGGTCAAGGTTGTTGCGGGCTCTGTCGTAACGCATCGTCGTCCGCGGGTCGGCGTGGCGGGCGGCGATCTGGACGTCTCGCAGGTCCACGCCAGCATCAAGCATCGTGGTGACGAAAGTATGGCAACAGCGGGCAGTTTCGTGTTCGTGCCCCGCGATCGCCTGCATGGCTTCACCGTGACCAGTGGCGAGCCAGCCAGGGCCATCGTCATCACCGGACCCTCTCAGCTTGACCAGCAGATCACTGCGCACGGGACATCCGCCAGTCCCTGAACCCACCAGCAGCTTCTATCAATCGAGACATCAGCCTGGCAGCGGCCGTCTCCAACGCGCAAGAACACGCGCCCGGCGGCAGAACCGGGCGGTCGGGCGTGCGGTGTCCATGCCTTCCGGCTGGGTGCGGGTGGGACTATTGAGGCATGGTCCAGGTTGGGCCGGTTACCGATGCCGGCTTCCCCGCAGGCGTGGAGGCCATTGCTGATCTTGCGCCGGTTGATGATGAGGCTGGCTGGGGCTGGCTGGTCCTGGATGCGGGCGGGGTGATCAGCAGGTGGGATCTGGCGGCGGGCACGTGCCGGGCGCTGGCCGCGGCCTCGGTTCCGGGAGAGCCCGGTCACCAGGCATGGCGCGGTCAGGACCTGCGGCGGCGGCTGCATGTGTCGGCCTCTGGCCTGTTTGCCGCGGTGGTCAATGACTACGGCAGGTTCGGCGAGGTGATCGACCTGCGGGCCGGCCGGGTCACGATGGCCCTGGACAACGGCGGCGGCGACGCGGAAACCGTGCCGTTCTCCCTTGCTTTCGCCCGCCACCACGGCCGGAACGTGGTCATCCACCGCACCGCGTGGAACAGGCTGGATGTCTCAGACGCTGCCACCGGCCGCCTGCTGACCGCCCGTGAGCCGGCCAGTTGCCGGTCAGGGGAGCCCAGGCCCGATCACTACCTGGATTACTTCCACGGCGCGCTTCACCTCAGCCCGGACGGAGCGAGAATCTTCGATGACGGCTGGTTCTGGCAGCCGGCCGGGTACCCGGCGGCCTGGGAACTGGCAGCGTGGCTGGACGGCAACGCCTGGGAATCCGAGGACGGGCCCACCAGGATCGAGTTCTGCTGGCTGGAGTACTGGGACCGCGCCTTCACCTGGATCGGCAGCCACCCTGCCGCCCGCGAACTTCTCGAAGTCAACCGCGGCAAACTGCGACACGCCCAGCACACCTGAACCAGTGATCATCCGCAACACGCGCTATTCGGCATGAGAGCGAGTAGTTGATGGTGCCGACACGGTGGGAGCGAGCCCATATCGTCCAACTCTGCACCCCTCAATTGATGATCGCGGAAGTTGGTACATCCACGCCGAACCTGGGCATGGGCGGACCGGTACTGTGCGCGGAGCCTTGCGGGAGGGCTGGCGGATTAACACAGTGGTGATGAACCGTGTGGGGGCGACTGGTCCTGCTGTGCGGACGGTCAGGCCGAAGGCATCACCGCGCGATTGCCCAGTCTGGCTACGGCGAAGCCGGCCTGCTCTGGTCACGCCCGGCGGCCAGCCGTTCGGCGCTTGCTCCCGCCATGCTTCCTCGACCAGGCACCGGATGCGTTCCCCGCAGACGCTGGCAAGCTCAACCTGCAGGCCGAGGAAGCTTCTGCTCGCGTCCTGGCGCCGGACAGCGGCGCAGGAGCCCGGGTCGGCCGCCGCCGCGTTGTCAGCCTCCTGCTCGCTGATGCAGAACACGGCCGTTGTCTCGTCTTTGCCCATGCCGAGGAAGGTCCTGCCCCGGACTTTGAAGACGGGGACGTGGAACCGGAAATGGCTGGCTTCTTCGACCTCAGGCAGCGCCGTGGCCCAGCGCCGGATATCGTCCGCGGTCGTCACGCAAGCACCATATCCGCGCGCGAACATTGCTGTCTTTCGCGAGCCCAGGTCCACGGTGACGACGAGGTCGCCCGCAGCTGAAAGCGATCCTCCGCGGCCGGTTACCGACTGAGGCGCGACCCCGGTGACAGGCGCTCCGCCGGCCGAGGCGGCATTCGACAGCGCGCCCATCATCCCGGAGCCGCCTCCGCCGAAAACCAGGCTGTGCCCATGCGAGGCGATTACCGCGCCAAGATGCGCTGCATCGGCGATGTACCTGGCGGGAACGCCCGGCCTGCCTGAGCAAAAGACGCATATAGCCGCCATCTGGACAAAGGTATCAATCAGCGGCCGGGTCTTCACGCGCCTGCACGACTGTGTGTGAGTCACCCGCCAGTTAGGCCGGGCGGCGGATCCACCAGAAGCAGAACCCGGCCAGGGCGAGGGCCAGGGCAACGAAGATTGCCGTCTCGTACCACTGGAAGGCCCAGAAGCGGCCGGCGGGCTGATAGGTCACCAGCTGCCGGTAGCCGCGCTTGGCGAGCTCGGCGAAGCAGGCATGGGAGGGATACTGACTCCCCCCTCCGCAGGTCGCTACGGACAGCGCTCCGGTCGCGGATAGGGGCACGCCACTGACTATATGCCCGGCGGCGTTGATGGTCTGGGTGGAGAGGATCCAGGCGCCGGGCAGGTTCCCGGGCGCGCCCGGGATCAGGGTGGTGCCGGCGGTACTGCTGCCCGGCGGCAGAAAGAGCTGCACGCCGCTCACTGCTGTGATCGCCGAGATGAGGTGGACGGGAGCGATGAGGTGGGGCCGGATCGCGCGCATCGCGAACTGGACGGCGGTGAAGACGGCGAGGGTGACGGCCATCGCGGGCACGGTCCGGCGGATGAGCATCCCGGCGGTGACCCCGAGCGCGACGGCGAACACGGCGTATCCGATGGGGGCGATGCCGCGCTCACTGAACACCGCGGGCAGGAGCCGGTTCATGTTCGCTGTATCGATGGGGCTGGCCGACCAGGTCACCATGAGGCTGAACAGCCCGGCGGTGACCATGGCGGCCAGGCCGATCAGGCTGAGCTTGATTGCCAGCCAGCGGGTGCGGCTGACGCTCTTGCTCAACGTCAGCCGGTGCGTGCGGGCGTTCAGCTCGCGGGTGATCGGCGGCACCCCCCAGAACATGCCGATGACGGCGGGGATGGCAACCAGGGCGGTGCCGAATAGCAGCGGCAGGTGGTCAGTGAGGCTGGCATTGACCCGGTTCAGGAAGTCGCCGGTGACCGCCGGGCAGTCACCGTGGGCATGGCAGGTGGTAATCCCGCTGGTGTCATACAGGTCCGCCAGGTGCAGGCCGGTAAGAGCCAGGACGATCGCGACCACGCCGAGGACAGCAACCGCCACCAAGGCCTCGACGCGGAACTGCCGCAAGGTCAGCCAGATCATTTCTGTACCTCCAGTGCGGGACTGCGGCGGTGCCTTGGGCCGGCTGCCTGGCTCAGGTAGGCCACGACCAGGTCTTCCAGGCCGGCCGGGGATACGGCGCCGCGCGTGATCATTGCCCTGGATCGTCATCGTTCCCTCTCCCCCGGTCCGTCCTTGCCCTCGCCGCGGGCTGCCGGTGACCCGGCGTCCGCAGGATCGGCCAGCCCGGGGACCGGGTCTTGTCGCGCACCGGACTGCGGCCTGGCGCTGTTGTCGGCGGCAGCTGCGGCCGCGGTCTGCTCGACCTGGCCGATGAGACGCTTGAGCTGGGCGATCTCGGTATGCAGGGCCTTTTTCCCGGCCGGGGTGAGGTGGATCCAGGTGCGGCCGCGCTTTCCGGCGTAACCCTTCTCGATCTCCACCAGGCCGGCCTTCTCCAGCACCGCCAGGTGCTGCGAGAGGTTGCCCGCGGTCAGCTCCAGGGTGGAGCGCAGGAAGCCGAACTCAACCCGCCGCGCCTCCTGCGCGATGGCGAGGACGCCCAGCCGGACACGCTGGTGGACGATGTCGTCCAGTCCGTTCGCCGGGTGCGTCATTTGCGGAGCCGTTCGGCTACTGCGAAGCCGACGCCGCCGAGCAGCAGCACCCCGCCGGCCAGCCAGAGCTCCGGCAGGAAAATCCACTCGCGGGCCATGACCCAGCCGTGGTCCGCGAGCAGCCTGGTGAGGCTGTAGAGGTACGGCAGCAGCACCGCCGCCAGGTAGCAGACCGCGAAGACGAGCAAGGCCCAGCTGCGTTCCACCCAGGCCAGCACGAACAGCGCCACGCCGATAGCAAACAGCGGGTTCAGCCCGTGGACGACCACAGTGACCTGATAGTGGGATTGGAGGTGGTTATCCAGGTACCGCTGCACAAGCCAGAGCGCCGCGACGAGTATGACCCCGGCGATCCCTGCGATGACGTAGGGCAGGGTACGGGCGCCCACCCCGCGCCTGCGGGCCCTGAGCACGTAGAAACCGGCGATCACGACATAGGCCAGGACGAGGGCGACCACCCAGTAGATGAAGGCCGACCAGCCGTAGACGATGAAACAGGTCTTGGCAACCCCCCCGCCAGGAACCGCATGAGGGATGCCTGACACGAATGACGACCTGACCGTGCAGTCCGTGACGTCCGGGTGAGACCCAAGACGGTAGAAGGGCGCCGCGGCGACGACCACCAGGCCCAGCAGCACGAGCGGGAACCAGGTACCGCGCTGCGCTTTGCGCACGCGCCGGGTCAGCTCCTGGGCGGTCGTGAGCAGTTGCCGGGGAGTGTCCACGAAGTGACCCGGTTCGTCCGTCATGGCAATAGCTTTCCATAACAAACCATTTTGTACAAGACATCCATCTGCGGATCAGTCTCCAGCTGCCCGCCGCCATCCCTTGCGTTAGTAGGCGAAGCAAGACCCCAGATCACCGGTTGGCAAATGCACTACATCCTGGACGTGCCCCCTAGGCTGACGGGTATGAAGATCGGTTTCGGCGCCCCGGTTTCTGGCGCGTGGGCGACCCCGGAAAATCTGACTGCCTTCGCCAGCAGGGCCGAGCAGGCGGGCTACGACTCCCTCTGGACCTTCCAGCGGCTGCTCGTTCCGGTGGATTCGGCCATGGAGCCCGTGTACCACAGCGTGCTTGACCCGCTCGTGGCGCACGGCTATGTGGCGGCCAGCACGTCGCGGATCAGGCTCGGCATCGCGGTAGTGAACCTGCCGTTCATCTCCCCCGCCGTACTGGCCAAGCAGGCCGCTACCCTGGACGTGCTCTCGGCGGGGCGACTCGATCTCGGGCTCGGTATCGGCTGGATGCCTGAGGAGTTCGAGGCGGCTGGAGCATCCATGGCACGGCGCGGCGCCCGCGCCGACGAGTACGTCGCCGTGCTGCGGGCACTCTGGGCCGAAGGCGTGAGCCAGTTCAGCGGCGAGTTCTACTCTGTGCCCGCTGGCCATGCCGACCCCAAGCCCGTTCAGCCGGGCGGCCCGCCTGTCCTACTGGGCGGAATGGCGCCGCCGGCGCTGGCGCGGGCCGGACGGCTCGCCGACGGGTGGCTGACATCGAGCCGCACCGATCTGTCGCGGATCGCCGATGGCATCAAGATTGTCAGGTCGGCGGCCAGCGATGCCGGGCGGGACCCGGACGCCTTGCGCATTATCTGCCGCGGCGTGGTGCGGGCCGGCTCGCAGGTCACTGCCCCCGGCGGTGGCGATCGCCTGCTGCTCTCTGGTTCGTACGACCAGATCCGCGCGGACACCGCCTGGCTCGAAGAGCGTGGCGTCACCGAGGTCTTCTACGACCTCAACTGGGATCCCATGGTCGGATCTCCCGCCGTCGATCCGGCATCAGCCGTGCAGCGAGCTGGCGAGATCCTCGACGCCCTCGCGCCGGGTCGCTGAGTCGCGGCCATCGACCGGCTCGTGGCGCGCCCGCGCCCGCGCCGTCAGCTCGTGATGTCCTTTGTCGCGAAATGAGCCCAGGCAGCCGCGAGGAACACCCCGACGTAGATGGCCTGGACGGCGAATCCCCGGTCAATGTTCCGCCACAGGATGGGCTGGCGGAAGAAGTCAATCCAGGCTAGCCAGTAGCGGGTAGGGAGATAGGGATTGATGGCCGAGGCGGAGTTCAGCGTGACAAGGACTTCGCTGGTGATCAGGGCGGCAAGGGCTCCGAGTGCAGCCCCGAGCGAAGAGTCGGTGACCGTCGACAGGAAAAGCGCGATCGCGGCAACCCCGAGCATAGACACGGCGATGAAGGCCACCGCGCCGAGCGTCCGCAGGATCAGCTGGACGGGTGACAGCCCGGAACCGGACAGCGAGGTCGCGGCGACGCTGGAGGTCGTCAGGCTGCCCCGGATGGCCGCGACGGGCTGCGAGCCGAAGAGCAGCGTTCCGGTGGCGTAGGCGGTGAGCGCGATCAGCACGACGGTCGTCACGACATAAACAGTGAGCGCGACGAGCTTGGCCCAGAGCAGCCGGGTACGTCCGACCGGCCGGGTCAGCAGGTAGCGGAGCATGCCCGAGTCGGCCTCGCCGGCGATGGAGTCGCCGGCGAAGACAGCGACGGCGACCGGCAGGAAGACCGGCAGCACGATCGCGAGGGCCGCTGCGGGATACAGCGACCCGCTGGACAGCACTTCAGACAGCAGCGCGGGTCCCTGGCCTGGCGGCGGAGCGAGATGCGTGACCGCGACGAACACGGCGACCAGCAACGGCAGCCCGCAGAGCAGCGCGACGCTAGCCCAGTTCCGAGGCCGGCGCGCCAGTTTCACGAGCTCAACTCTGATCACCCCGCCTCACCGCCGGCTGGCGGGCCGGTGACGCCACCGTCCTGGCCGGTGGCAGTGCCACGGGCGTCCCGGACTGGGTGTCGAACGTGGTCGGCCCGGTCCATGCGGTCGGAACCGGAACCGGTGACGGCAAACACGGTTTCCTCGAGCGATCGGTGCTCGGCGCCGATCTGGGCGACCCGTACGCCTGCGGCGACCAGGCGGGCATTGAGCTCTGTCGCGTCTGCCGCCGTGACCACCAGCCGGTCACCCTCTCGGTGCTGCACCTGGCCGTCCAGCATGGCCGCGGCGCGGTCGGCGTCAGGACTGTGGACAACCACCCGGCCGGTCGGTGCACGCAGCGCTTCGAGTCTTTCCTGCAAGACGAGGCGCCCGCGATCAACGATGCCGACCCGCGTACACAACTGCTCCACCTCGCTCAGCTGATGGCTGGACAGGAACACCGTCGTGCCAGCCTCGTTGAGCTCGACGAGCAGGTCACGCATCTCCCGGATGCCCTGCGGATCCAGGCCGTTGGCTGGCTCATCGAGAACCAGCAGGCGCGGCGACCGCAGTAGGGCGGCTGCCAGTCCGAGCCGCTGGCGCATTCCGAGCGAGTACTTCCTAACGGACCGGTTGTCGATCCCGTCAAGTCCAACCCGTTCCAGTGCCTCGTTGATCCGGAGCTTGCGGGTGCGCCGGCTGCCTGCCGTCCCGGCCGCATCCAGCAGGGCGAGGTTGGCGCGGCCGGACATGTGCCCGTACGAGGAGGGACCTTCGATCAGCGATCCGACATGTGGCAGGACCTGCGCGCTGCGCGCTGGCATGCGCATGCCCATGACCTCGATCTCGCCGCTCGTCGCGTAGACAAGGCCCAGCAGCATACGGATGACAGTTGTCTTGCCAGAGCCATTAGGGCCGAGAAAGCCGTACCTGTCGCCCTCTTGTACCTCGAGGTCCACGTGGTCCACCGCGGTGAAGCTGCCGAAGTGCTTGGTGAGCGACCGGGTGACGATCATGGCCTGCTCGCGAAACGGCTAAACAGGTCAGAAGCGGCACTCTCCAGCAGGGCAGGACTCACCGCGCCAGCGAACAGGAACGTGATCCCGCGAAACGGGGGGCTGGCCAGCAGGACGGTCAGCAGCGGGGTGCGGATCAGCACGCCAGTTCCCCCGGTCAGCGTGACCTTCGCGGCGCCTGCCGCGGTCGCGGCATCGACTATCCGCGACCCCGTCGTACCCGGCAGCGGCACCAGGGCGAACCGGGCAAAGCCGCTGCCGTAGGCGGCCACGCCCGCCAGGCCGCCGCCGGCTATCGGTAGGCGCGCGAGCCCGCCAAGCCGCGGCGGCCAGGGGTGACGTCGATGGTCCTCGTTCAGGAACCCGTTGAGCGAAGACAGCCGGGTCGTGACGACATCGACGCCTGGTGCCGGATGCGGGATCACGGTGGCGAGTGCGGGGCGGCGCTGGCTCACCTGGAGAAAGCTGCTCACCAGGACTGGCCGGCTCGTGCCGCGGCCCATGATCCTTACCTCGACCGGCAGGCCGTCGGCTGGGTCGGCCCAGATGTCGACTGCGCTCACCGTGGTCGCCGGGTCGGCAGGAACCAGGCGCAGGCCGGCCGCGTCCACTCCAGCGACCCGGAGGGAAGGCAGCCGCGAGAGGTGGTCTGCGGCGGAGGCAAGTCCCAGGAGTTGGCGGGCCAGCGCCGGAGGGAGCAGGTCCGCTGCCCGCGGCAGCCGGACCGGCTCGGTGCCGAGGACACGCGTCAGCAGGTTGTAGGAGTAGTTCCAGAGATAGGTCGCCCCACAGACCTGGTAGACGTCGTCCTCGCCAACCGCCGTGAGGGTGTCCGAGCGCCAGTGGCGGGGCGAGCGGTACCAGGCATATTGATCGGTGGTGCCGTCCAGAAGGTTGCTCACCCCCTGGAGGTCAGGCAATGGCGGCAGGCCGAGATCCACCGTGCTCTCGGCGTATCCCTGATACGGCAGACTCGCCGAGGCCATGATGCGCGCGCGCAATGCCGCCGGGCTGACTGCCGAGCCGGCGACCGGAAGCGCAGCCAGCGCCGCGGGAAACGCGCCCAGCAAGACGGTTCCGCATACGACCACCGCCCAGCGCCAGCGTGCCCGCGGGTGCACGATCATCACGGGCGGCTGCCCTTCGCCGCTATAGCCATCGGCTCACCGTACTTCGGCCGCACTGCCTCGGTACCGCGCGACCGCGGGACGTAATACAGCGTTAATAGGCGCATGGGGATCCGGGATCGGCAGTGCGCGCTAGTTGCCGGGCGGGCCGGCGCTCGCTGTCAGCCCTTCACTGTGCGCTATCGCTGCCGCCTCGGTGCGGCTGGCCGCACCGAGCTTGGCCAGGATGTTTGAGACGTGCACGCTGGCCGTCTTGGGCGCGATGAATAGGGCGGCACCGATTTCCCTGTTACTGCGGCCGACCACGATCAGCCGCAGTACCTCGCGCTCCCTGCTGGTCAGGCCGGCCAGCTTGCCCGGCCGACCGCCGGCCCAGCCGGGCGGGCCATGGCCCAGCCTGGCCCTGCGGGCCAGGTCATCGAGCGCCGCCCGCAGCGGCGCCGCGCCAAGCCGGTCAGCGACCTCCGCGGCCTTCCCCCACTCGCGCTGTGCGTCCTCGCGGCGTCCGGCCTCGGCGAACACCTCGGCGAGGCGCCACCTGGCCCGCGCTGCCTCGTAGACGAACCCGTGGTCGAAAGCCGCGAGGACGGACTCCCACGCCTCCGCGGAATTGTCGCCAGTGACGCGACGCCACTCCGCCTCGGCGCGGGCCAGCCAAGCACATCCCTCCAGCCCCATGATGGCCTTGGGCCTGCGCCGGTGCGCCGCTCCGGCCCGGGCTGCCTCGATCAGCTCCTTGGCCGCGTCGACCTCGGCCCGCTCGGCGGCCTGGTCTCCGGCGGCGCGCGCCCGGCCGGCCTGGGCCGCCCGGGCGGACAGGCCGATCGCGGCAAGCCGGATAACCGGCGGCCCGTAGTCCTCGTCGTCGTCCGCCTCGGCCTGAATCGCCGCGCCGATCTCCGCCAGCGCCGTCTCGGCATCGCCATGCCAGAGCGCGTGCTCGGCGAGCAGCCCGCGGGAGGTGTACTCGGCGAACTCGGCGGCGGGCCAGACCGGCTCCAGCCACCTGCGGCGCTCGGCGATCACCGCGTCGTGTCCCCGGGCGACATCGATGAAGAGCGCCATCGCCGAAAGCTCGGCCTCGGCATTGGTGGCCACCCTGACGCCGAAACCGTCGGCGAGCTCCTGCGCGTGGTCCCAGTCGCCATCGCCGTAGTGGGCCAGGTAGTGCAGGTACTGAAGGTCAGTACCGTATGGCGCGCGGGCGAGGCCAGCCTTCTCCGCTCTGCTGAAGCCCTGGTGCGCGATCATCGCCGCTTCGGTCAGGTCGCCCCGTTCGAGCCGCGCCCGGGCCAGGTGGAATGCCGCCCGTAGCTCCACGCCCAGCACTTTTGCCTCCCCGGCCTGCCGGTGCGCGGCGGCAAACTGGTCAAGCATCTCCTCGCTGTTCCCGCCCCGCTCGCTGACCATGCCAAGCGTCACCAGGGCATCGGCCTCGACCCACGGAGCGTCGGCCGCGCGGGCGGCCGCCCGCGCGCACTCCGCCTGTTCCCGCGCCCGCTCGTCGTCGGTGGCGAGCAGCACGTTGGCATAGGTCGCCATGGCACGCGCTCGTTCCCAGGTCGGCGGCTCGGGCGGCAGGGCGTCGATTGCGCCGCGGGCCGCCTCGGCGGCCTCGGTCACCAACTCAAGCTGTAGGTAGTAGAACGCCAGACGCTCACGGATCCGGCAGACCAGGTCCGGATCGTAGCCGTCGTCGAGCACCTGACTGACCCGGCGCAGCTGGTGCACGGCGCGGGGAAGGTCGCCGCTTGCCGCCGCATTGGTCGCGGATTTGAGAGCCAGCCTGGCCCGGTTCATCCCGGACAGCTTCTCCGGCTCGTCCACCCGGTCCCATAGGGCCAGCGCCTGATCGTAATGCCGGTGCGCCTCGGCGGGAGCCGCCAGCCGTTCGGCTTCCATGCCTGCCCTAACGGAAGCGGCGAAAGCCCCGGCGATGTCATGGCTGACCAGACTGTGCAGGGCCAGCTCGGCAGCCGACCCCGGCACCGCGTCAAGCCGCTTCTCATCGGCCAGCAGGCCGGCCAGCGTCGCGTGCAGCCTGGTCCGCTCGCCGGGCAGCAGGTCGGCATAGATGGCCTCGCGGAGCAGGGCATGCCTGAACACGTAGCCCTCGCGGCCGTCCTGCGCCAGCAGCTGATGGGCGACCGCCTCGCGGATTGCCTCCTCGTACTCGGGGGCAGACAGTCCCGACGCGGCCATGACCAGCTCGTCGTCTACCCGGCGGCCGGCCACCGAGGCCGCGCGCAGCGCCTGCTGTGAGGTGTCCGACAGCTCTTCGACCCGGGTCATCAGCAGCGCGGCCAGGCCGGCCGGCAATTCCTCGTCGCCGGCCGACGCGGCGAGCAGCTCCTCGGCGTAGTAAGCGTTGCCCTCTGCCCGGTTCATGATTGTGATCAGGTCGGACGCGTCGAGCGCCGGTTGCCTGCTCAGCTCCGCAAGCCCTACGAGGTGCGCTGCGAGCGCCGCGGGCTCGAGCGGGCCAAGATCGACCGGAGTCACATTCGGCAGCCTGAGCAGCTCGGCTACCACCGACCGCAGCGGGTGACGGCGGTGGAGGTCGTCGGTCCGGTAACTGCCGAGCACCGCCACCCGCTCGCGGTGCATCACCCGGGAGAGGAACGTGACCAAATCACGTGTCGACCTGTCGGCCCAGTGCAGGTCCTCGAAGACGAGCAGTACCGGGCTCGTCTCGGCCAGCTCGCTGAGCAGGCCAAGCACCGCCCCGAACAGCTGCTGGCGGGCCAGCTCGCGGCCGTCGCCGCTGGCCGGTATGCCCGGCCCGTGATCTGGCAGCAGGCGGCCAAGTACCGGCCGGTCGGCGACAAGCTCGGCCACCCTGGCCGACGCTTCACCGGCTACGCTCCGCAGCGCATCGGCGAGCGGCAGGTACGGCACGCTGTCACCGAGCTCGGCGCAGCGTCCAGCCAGCACGGTGAATCCGCGCTCCCTCGCCCGCCTGGTCAGCTCGGTCACCAGCCTGGTCTTGCCGACCCCCGCGTCCCCGCTGACCAGGGCGACTGCGGCCTCCCCCGCGGCCACCGAGTCGAGCAGGCCAAGCAGGCGAGCAAGCTCCCTATCGCGGCCGACCATCGGCCCGCACGCGTCCTGCTGCATACCCGTGAGTATCTCATCAGGCTCGGACATTCTCACCGTCACGTCCCGTGACGGCCGCGAGGTGCCGGGCCTGGTACGACGCTGGCCGGCCTGGGCAAAACACGCCGCAGGCGTTGCCGAGTCATTTGATCAAGTCGAACCAGGATGCGGTCAGATTGCTGGCCCGGCCCTGGACACATTCCGGCTGAGCCGGTCCGCGCACCTGCACTACCGCCGAGCCGCCGGGCCAGTCCACCTGCGCCTGGTCAGATGCGTGTTGCCCGCACCATGAGGCCCAGTGCACGCTGGCGGCGGCGCGCTCTGCGGGCTGGAGAATCACATATCCAGGATTTCTCCACTCCAGGCTGATAATCGTGCGGGCAGGGAGCGGTGTCCCATCGGGCCGCAGTGGCGTCACTGTCGGCTTGTTCGCGAGTCGGCACGTCCGGTCGAGACGGAAAGCCTTCGCGTCCGCCCCGTTCAGCCCGCACCGCCCGCCGTACCTGGATGAAGTCCCATTCGGGGGCGATCGGCACCGCGAGGTGCACGCCACGCCCGCCCGAAGTCTTGGCGAACCCGGTCATGTCAAGCTCGCCAAGTACCACACGGGCCGCCCGTCCGGATACCGGCGCAGTGTCGTCGGGCGGTCCCGCACCGCGGCCAGCATCCCGTCGCCGACCGCTATGTAGTAGCGGACCAGGTCTTCCTTGGTGATCCCGGCGTCGGGGAACATGAGCTTCGCCGGGTTGCTGACCCGCACGGCCCGGCCGCCTACGTCGATTTCCAGAGCTTCCGCCCGCTTAGGCATGCGACAACCGTAGCCATGCCTCCGGCAACGGTGATCACCTTCGCCCGAGGCGGGCGCGGCGTCCTGCGGGGATACCTGGACCCTGTTGGAGCGCTACGCCGCGTTCATACCGCGACGGCGGCGATTCACCCGATGTGGATGTGAAGCTACCCCCCATCAGTGGGGGGCTACGCCGCATTCATACCCCGGGATCTGGCGACCCAGCGTCCGGCATGTACGCCGGCAGTCACCACCTGTCCCACCTGTCCGGACTGTCCCGGGCATCCCTGCTGTTTACCGGGCCAGCCCTCGGCGGTGCTGCGTTACCATGAGGCATGACTTCCAGCGCCAGAGCCGCACTTGACGGCATCGAGGACAAATGGTCGCGCTGCTGGGAAGAGCAGTCCGTAGTACAAGTTTGACCGGACTACACCACGCGGCGGCGTCTACGCGATCGACACTCCCCCGCTGACCGTCAGCGGCTCACTGCACATCGGGCATGCCTGCTCGTTCACCCATACCGACACGGTCGCCAGGTTCCAGCGGATGCGCGGCAAGGCGGTGTTTTACCCGATCGGGTGGGACGACAACGGCCTTCCCACCGAACGCAGGGTGCAGAACCACTTCGGCGTCCGCTGCGACCCGTCGTTGCCCTACGACCCCGGATTCACGCCCCTGGAGGGACGCAAGGGACGCGAGGGATGCGAAGGACGCAAGGGACGCACGGGTGAGCAGATACCGATCTCCCGGCGTAACTTCGTCGAACTCTGCCAGCGGCTCACCGAGCTGGACGAGCAGGCGTTCGAGGACATCTGGCGGCGGCTCGGTCTGTCGGTGGACTGGTCGACGAAGTACCGGACGATCGGCGACGACGCCCGGGCGATCTCGCAGCGGGCGTTCCTGCGCAACCTTGCCCGCGGCGAGGCGTACCTGGCCGAGGGCCCGACGCTGTGGGATGTGACGTTCAGGACCGCCGTCGCCCAGGCCGACCTGGAGGACAGGGAGGCGAACGGCGCCTGGTACCGGATCGCGTTCACCCGGGCCGGCCAGGCCGACCAGGCCGACCAGGCCGGCCAGCCGGACACGGCAGACGGCGAGCGGGTGATCGTGGCCACCACCCGGCCCGAACTGCTGCCGGCCTGCGTGGCGCTCGTCGTGCACCCGGCCGATGAGCGGTACGCACCGCTGGTCGGATCGACCGTGCGGACCCCGGCGTTTGGCGTGCAGGTGCCGGTGCTCGCGCACCGGCTCGCCGAGCCGGACAAGGGCACCGGCATCGTCATGGTCTGCACGTTCGGCGACATCACCGATATCGCCTGGTGGCGGGATCTACAGTTGCCTACCCGTCCGGTGATCGGCACGGACGGCCGCCTGCTGCCCGACCCGCCGCCGGTGATCACCAGCGCGGCAGGCCGTGACGGGTACGGCCGGCTCGCCGGGCTCACCCCGAATGCCGCCAGGCAGCGCGCGGCGGAACTGCTGCGCGAAGATGGCAGCCTCATCGGCGAGCCCGAGCCGCTCGTGCATCAGGTGAAATTCTACGAGCGGGGCGATAAGCCGCTCGAGATCATCACCACCCGGCAGTGGTTCCTGCGCAGCGGCGGGCGCGACGAGGGACTGCGCGCCGCGCTGCGCGAGCGCGGCCGGGAGCTGGCCTGGCACCCGGAATTCATGCAGGTGCGGTACCAGAACTGGGTGGACGGGCTGACCGGAGACTGGCTGATCAGCCGTCAGCGGTTCTTCGGCGTGCCCATCCCGGTGTGGTATCCCCTCGACGACGACGGCAATCCGCGATACCAGGCGCCGATCATCCCGGCCGGCGACACGCTCCCGGTGGACCCGGCCGCGCAGCCGCCGCCCGGCTACGACGAGGGCCGCCGCGGCAAGCCCGGCGGGTTCGCCGCCGATCCCGACGTGATGGATACCTGGGCCACGTCTTCGCTGACACCGGAAATTGCCGGCCGGTGGAGCATCGACGACGACCTGTTCGGCCGGGTGTTCCCGATGGATCTCCGGCCGCAGGCGCACGAGATCATCCGCACCTGGCTGTTCTACACCGTGCTCCGCTCACACGCCGAACACGGCGTCCTGCCCTGGCGGCATGCCGCGATCTCCGGCTGGATCCTGGACCCCGACCGCAAGAAGATGTCCAAGTCCAAGGGCAACGTCGTGACCCCGGCCGCCGTGCTGGCGGAGTACGGCTCGGACGCGGTCCGGTACTGGGCAGCCAGCAGCCGGCTGGGCTCGGACGTGACCTTTGACCCGGGCCAGCTCAGGATCGGCAGGCGGCTGGCCATCAAGATCCTGAACGCGAGCAGGTTCGTGCTCGGCATCGCTCCCGGCCAGGAGCCCGACTGCCAGGAGCCCGACTGCCAGGAGCAGGGCGGCCAGCCGGGCGGCAGCACCAGCGAGTCCATTACCGAGCCACTCGACAAGGCTATGCTGCGCAGGCTCGCGGACGTCGTGACCGATTGCACGCGTGCGTTCGGAAAATATGATCATTCACGCGCGCTGGAGCGGGCAGAGGAGTTTTTCTGGTTCTTCTGCGACGACTACCTCGAGCTGGTCAAGGCCCGTGCCTACGGCGAGCGCGGCGGCCCGCGGGCGGCGTCGGCGGCCGCGGCCCTGCGCCTCGCGCTGTCGGTGGCGCTGCGGCTGTTCGCGCCGTTCCTGCCGTTCGTGACCGAGGAGGCGTGGTCATGGTGGCACGAGGGGTCGGTGCACCAGGCGGCGTGGCCCGACCCGGAGCCGCTGAGCGCCCGCGCCGTTGGGGCAGACGCGGGCATGCTCGATGCGGCGTCGGCCGCGATCGCTGCGATCAGGAAGGCGAAGACGGCGGCCGAGGTGTCCATGGCGACGCCGGGCCGGACGCTCACCGTGACGGCGCCAGCAGATCACCTTGCCCGGCTGGCCGCGGTCCAGGCCGACGTGCAGGCGGCCGGCCGGCTGGAGCGCATCGAGCTGCGTCCCGCGCGCGCGGCTGAGCCGGTGCACGATGTGCTGCTATGACTGCCCCGCGGGCGCGGGTAGTCTCGCCGACATGGACAAGGTCAGCAGGACCGATGCAGAGTGGCGGGAGCGGCTGTCCCCCGAGGAATACCGCGTGCTGCGCACGGCCGGGACGGAGGCGCCGGGGACGGGCGAGTACACCGACGCCAAGACCGAGGGCGTGTACCGGTGCCGTGCCTGCGGCGCCGAGCTGTTCCGCTCGGACGCGAAGTTCGAGTCGCACTGCGGCTGGCCCAGCTTCTACCAGCCGACGGCCGACGACGCGGTGGAGCTGATCGAGGATCGCTCGCTGGGCGGGGTCCGCACCGAGGTGCGCTGCGCCCGCTGCGACTCCCACCTCGGGCACGTGTTCGAGGGCGAAGGCTACCAGGTGCCCACCGACCAGCGCTGGTGCATCAACTCCGTCTCCCTTTCCCTGGAACCAAAACCCGAGAATTCCGAACGGCGCACGGCCACCCCATGACATCGACGCCGCGCCTGATCAGGGCTGACCAGCTATCGAGTAATACCGCGCAGACGAGCGGCATGCTGCGGTCGGCGGCGATCTCCGGTGATCTCGTCGGCGCCGGGGAACTCTGGATGGGGCGCACCGTGATGGCGCCGGGCAGCGCCTCGGCCGATCACCATCACGGCGACTCGGAAACAGCGATCTACGTGGTGTCCGGTGAGCCGGTGTTCGCTTTCCGCGACCCGGCGACCGGCGAGATCGCCCGGCTGAAGGCCCGCCCCGGCGACTTCGTCTGGGTGCCGCCGCATGTGCCGCACCGGGAGGAGAACCCGTCGGCCGAGGCCGATGCGGTGGTGGTGGTCGCCCGGTCGACCCAGGAAGCGATCGTCGTCAATCTGCCACGGCTCTGACCCGGTCCGCCCTGCCCCCTCCAGCAGTTCGGTGCCAAGGCCGGTGCGGGTGTGCCAGACGGCGTTGCCGTTACGGCGGGTCGTGATCAGGCCCGCGTCGCGCAGTACCGTCGCGTGCTGGCTCGCCGCGCCCTTTCGCGAATCCTCCGCAGACCCTTTCAGTCCTGGCTTAATCCGGCCGGCAGTGGCGGCCGCTGACCATGCTCTCCGCCGGCGGCAGCCGGGGCTACCGCAAGCCCGCGCCGCCTCGCAGTGACCGGCAGAAGGCGGGCGCGTTCACCGCCCAGCGCGGCGCCTCGCCCCGCGCCCAGCGCTCCAGGTTCTGTGCGAACACGCGGCCGGTCCGGGTGAACATCGTCCAGGTGAGCCCGCCGACGTGCGGCGTGGCGAACACGCGCGGATGACGCAGCAGGGCGGATTCCGGGTCGGCAGGTTCCTGCGCGTGCACGTCCAGGCCCGCCCCGCCGAGCTGGCCTGACTCGAGCGCGGCGAGCAGCGCTTCCTCGTCCACCAGGCCGCCACGGGCGACGTTGACGAAGATCGCGCCGGGCTTCATGGCCGCGAAGGCGGCCTCGCCAAACATCGCGGCGTTGCCGCCGTGCAGCATGGCGCAGCACAGCACGGCATCCGCCTGCCCGAGCAGCCTGCCGAGCTGATCGGGGCCGGCAACTTCGTCGAGCCAGGCAGGCCCGCCGCGGTCCGGATGGGCGCGCACGCCCAGCAGTCGCGCGCCGAAGCCGGACAGCCTGGCGGCCACGGCGTTGCCGATCGCGCCCAGGCCCACGATCAGGATCGTCGTCCCGAGCAGCGTGCCGCCGATAGGCCGCTGCTCCCAGCGCCGATTCCACAGCGCTTCCCTGGTCTCGTCCAGCCGCCTGGTGAGGGCAAGCAGTTGCAGCATGGCGAGTTCGGCGACGCTTTCCGCGTTGCCGCCGGCGTCACCGGGAATCCTGGCCACCCAGACACCTAGCTCGGTGGCGGCCTGCACGTCGACCTTCTCGAGGCCGACGCCGAACTGCTGCACCAGGCCGAACGTCCCGGCCTTGAGCGTGATGGCGTCGACCGGCGATCCCCAGGGGCAGACCACGTCCACCCCGTCCACGTGATCAGCCAGCTGGCCGCGCGGGCAGACCGAAATCTCCCAGCCTGGCAGCTCGGCAGCGAGATCGGTCCAGGAGAGCTCTGCGGTGAACCGGGGCACTCCGAAAAGTACCTTTTGCGGGACTATTCCCATTTCTAGCCTTTTATTCTAAAATTTTCGCCATAAATGATCAAAGCTGAGGTCATGCAACTCACGACGGTCGCCCGGGATTTTACCGGTAGCCAAGCTAGTCGCGCTGGGATGGGGCCGCTATGAGTCGACATGGTTCGCGACCTTCGAGGTTCGGGCTCTTCGCAGCGCCGCTGGCATTGGCCGCCGCCTGGTGCGGACCGCCAGCCCTGGCGGGCGTCAGCAACCCCGCCGTGACCGCGGTTCTGACCAGCTGTAGCTTCTCGGCCCTGACGAGCGCGGTCGCGGCCGGCGGCACGGTGGACTACGGAACCAACTGCACGTCACCGCCGGTCTCGTTCACCGCCACGATCTCCGTCCCGGCCGGCCTGACCGTCGATATCGAGGCTAACGGCAACACGGTCACGTTCAACGGCAATTTCGACGTCCGGCTCTTCAAGGTGTCCGGCGGGCAGCTCACGATCGGCGGCATCACCCTCGAGGACGCAGAGGTGTCGACGGCCGCCGGCAAGACGGGAGGCAATGGCGCCGCGGGGACGACCGGCTCGCCAGGGGCGGGCGGCGGCACCGGGACCAACGGCTCCTCGCCGGGCGCCAAGGGCGGCGCGGGCAAAGCCGGCGGCGCGGGCAAAACGGCGACGGCGGGCAAAGCCGGCGGCGCCGGCGGCAATAGCCTGGCCGCCGAGGGCGCTGCGTTGCTCATCACCTCGGGCACCGTGGCGCTGAACAACGACACGCTCACGGACGACCTTGTGCTTGGCGGCCTCGGCGGGACCGGCGGCCTCGGCGGGACCGGCGGCTACGGCGGGTCAGGCGGCAACGGCGGAACGGGCGGGTCCGGCGCCGCCGGCGACGCGGGACAAGCGGGCGGCAAGGGCGGCAACGGCGGGGCTGGCGGAGCCGGGGCGGCGGGGGCGGCCGGCGGGAAAGGCGGGAAAGGCGGAGCCGGCGGCGGCGCGAGCGGCGGTGCGGTGTGGAACGCGGGGACGCTCACCGTGTCGTCGAGCACCTTCACCGAAGACATGGCTACCGGGGGTAGCGGCGGTCCCGGCGTCGCGGGCGGCCAAGGCGGCTGGGGCGGCAGCGGCGGCATAGGGGGCACCGGCGGCGTCGGCGGAAACGGCGGCGACGCCCCCGCCGCAAAGGGCGGTGCCGGGGGCAAGGGCGGCGAGAACGGGCTCGGCGGCGCTGGTGCGGCGGGTGGCGCAGGCAGCGCCGGCGGAGCGGGTGGCACGGCGCAGGGTGGCGCCATCTACAACAGCGGGACGCTCCAGATTTCCGCCAGCACCATCATGAACAATACGGCCCGCGCAGGGAGCGCAGGCTCCGGCGGTCAAGGCGGCGGCGGCGGTGCCTCCGGTAACCCGGGCAGCGGCGGCGAAGGTGGCAGCGGCGCGGCCGGCGGTGTCGGCTGCGCCAGCGGGTGCAGCCCCGATGGCGCCGTCGGCGGGCTAGCCGGCGCCGCGGGACCAGTGCACGCCGGCGCCATCGCACCGGCGGGAAAGGGCGGCGCGGCTGGCAGCGGACCGGTTGGCGGCGCGGCCCAGGGCGGCGGGGTATTCAGCTCCGGCACCCTGAACGAGCTGACAGGAACCGGCCTGACCGGCGACGAGGCACTCGGCGGCGCTGGCGGCAATGCCGGAGATGCCGGTATCGGCGGCGGAGCCACCAACTCCAGCGCCGTGGGCGGAATCGGCGGCGTAGGCGGCGTGGGCGGTAACTCCGGCCAGCAGGGCGCGGAGGGCGCGAATGGCCAGAATGGCGCCAAGGGCCTGATCGGCGCGAACGGCCCGGCAGGCGGGGCGAGCGGTGCCGGCGGAACTAACGGCGCAGGCGGTCCCGGCGAAGGCGGCGCCATCTACAACAGCGGTTCGGCCGATCTGGGGTCATCCGCGGCCCCTGACCAGTTCGTCAACGACGATGCCAGCGGCGGTGGCGTCAGCTCGCAGGGCAGCGCGGGCAACGGCGGGGTCGGCCAGGCCGGCGGCAAGGGCGGCTTCGGCGGCGGCGGTGGCCAAGGCGGTGACCACGGCGCGCAGAGCGGGAACGGCGGCGCCGGCGCGGCTGGCACTCTGGGTGGAGCGGCCGGAGCCGCTGGAGCCGGATTCGCGGGCGGCAGCGGCGGAGCCGGCCTGGGCGGCGCGGTCTACAGCGACGGCACAGGCAGCGGCGCCCAGCTCACCGTCAGCGCCGACACGTTCCAGACCGACACCGTGACCGGCGCTAACGGCGCGAACGCCTCGAACGCAGGCAACGGCGGCAGCGGCAGCGGCGGCGGCTACGGCGGCACGGGCGGCAACGGCGCGGACGGCGGCAGCAACAATCCCGGCACCGGCGGCAAGGGAGGCGCCGGAGCAGCCGGCTCGCGGGCGGCAACTGGCGGCCTGGGCGGCACCGGCGGGAACGGCGGTCTCGCGGAAGGGGGCGCGGTCTACGCGACCGGATCGCTCAGCATTACCGGCAACACCTTCACCACCAATTCAGCGAATGCCGGGCGCGCCGGTGCCGCCAGCGACGGCGGCACCGGAGGGAACGGCGGCACCGGAGGGAACGGAGCCGCGGGCGGCGAGAACGGCAGCGGTACCGGAGGCGGCGGCCCGGGGGCCAACGGAAACGGCGGCACCGGAGGGAACGGCGGCACCGGAGGGAACGGCGGCACCGGAGGCAATGCCGACGGCGGTGCCATCTTCAGCGCCGCACCGCCGGTCGCCGATTCCGGTAACACGTTCAGCGGCGACGCCGTGACGGCCGGCACCGGCGGTGCGCTAGGCACAGGTGGCCCGGGGGGTTCGGGCGGTCAGCCTGGCGCCGGACCAGGTGCGCCCGGCACTGCGGGGAGCGCGGGCTCGACCGGCGCTGTCGGCAACGCCGGCGCTGCGGGCACTGCCAGCGACCCGGACCAGAACTGAGCCGGTTAAGGCAGCGCGGCGAGCAGTTCGCGGACCGGCTTGCGCCGGCCTGTGTAGAACGGGATCTCTTCCCTGGTGTACAGCCGCGCCTTGGCACCGCGCAGGTGACGCATCAGGTCGACGATCCGGTGCAGCTCATCGGCCTCGAACGCGAGTATCCACTCGTAGTCGTTCAGCGCGAAGCAGGAGACGGTGTTGGCCCGGACGTCCGGGTACTCGCGGGCCATCATCCCGTGCTCGGCCAGCATGCCGCGGCGCTCGGCGTCGTCGAGCAGGTACCAGTCATAGGAGCGCGCGAACGGGTACACGCTGACGTAGTCGCGCGGCTCTTCCCCGGCGAGGAACGCCGGGATGTGACTCTTATTGAACTCGGCAGGCCGGTGCAGCGCCATCACCGACCACACCGGGTCGCTGGCCCGGCCCAGGCCGGTCCGGCGGAACCGCGCGTACATTTCCTGCAAGTCGTCCGAGGACGGCGCGATCCACCAGAACATGTAGTCGGCGTCGGCCCGCAGCCCCTGCACGTCGTAACAGCCGCGGGTGATGACGCCCTTGCCGTATGCCTGCTGGCACAGCTCGTTCACCTCGGCGGCCATGCCGTCCCGCCCGCTGTGGGTCAGCGCTCCGGCCGCCACAAGCGCAGCGGGACCCTGCACCTTGAACACCGACCACATGGTGTAGCGGATCAGCTCGTTCAGGTCCCGTGCCCTTGGCTTGCCTGCCGCCTCGCTGGCCGCCGCGCCTTGATGGTCGTTCTCGGTCATGCCCTCATTGTCCGCCATCACCGCGATCGAGGCCGCCACGGCCCCCGCTGCGCGTCGCCAGGTACCCGAGAACCTGGTCGGCCGCGGACCGGGCGGTCGCGATGCAGGCGGGGATGCCGAGGCCGTCGTAGGCAGCGCCGCAGACGGCGAGCCCGGGCTGAGCCGCCACCGCGGCCCGGATCCGTGCCACCCGGTCCAGGTGCCCGACGGTGTACTGCGGCAGCGCGCCGCCCCAGCGAGTGACCCTGGCCTCGACGGTGCCGCCGCTGACGCCGGTCGCCGCCGCAAAGTCCTGCGCCGCGAGCGCGGCGAGCTCAGCGTCGTCCCGCTGTAGGATCGCGTCGTCGCCGATCCGGCCGACCGAGCACCTGACGATGTGCACGTCGGCGCCACCCGGCAGCAGGTGCGGCCACTTGACCGTGCTGAAGGTGACCGCCTTGACCGCCCGCCGGTCAACGGCAGGCACCAGGTAACCGCTGCCGGCCAGCGGAACCCCGAATGCCGAACGGGGGTAGGCCAGCGTGACGATCGCCATGCTCGCATAGCGGATCTCGCCGAGTGCCGCGGCCGCGCTGCCTGCCGCGCCCGCCAGCAGCCTGCTGGCCGGCCTGGCCGGCACGGCGAGCACGACCGCGTCCGCCGCCACGACTTCCGGGGCGCTGGCCGGCCCGATGACCAGGCGCCAGCCATGTTGCGTGCGGGTGAGCTCGCGGACCATGGACCCGGTGCGCAGGGTGGCTCCGGACGCCGCGGCCACGGCCGGGGGCAGCGTGCCGAGACCGCCCGCGAGCGTGGTGAATACGGCCTCAGGGCGAGCACCGTTCGCTGCCTGCGGCCGTGGCGGCAGCAGGGCGCCCACGGCCTGCGCCAGCGAGCGGTGCCGCCGTGCCGCCGCGGCGAGCGCGGGCAGGGTCGCCTCGAAAGACAGTTCCTCGCTGCGGCCCGCGTAGACCCCGCCGAGCAGCGGATCCACCAGCCTGTCCACCACCTCCTGGCCGAACCTCGCCGACACCCGGCTGGCGACGGGGACGTCGCCGTCGAGCGGGGTGGCTGGCAGTTCCGCGTCCAGCCTGGCCCTGGCCAGCCCGGCATCGGACAGCACGTCCGAGCGGGCCAGCTCGCCGAAGTCGGACGGCACTCCCATAAACTGCCGTCCGGGCAGCTCGCGGAACGTGCCGCGGGTCCACACCCGAGCGGCCGTGGTGCCGGGAGTCACGAGCTTTTCGCCGAGCCCCACCGCGCGGATCAGGTCGGTGCCCTCGAGGCGGCGGGCCAGCAGCGCCTCCGCGCCTTCGTCGGTGGCGATCCCGGCCACGTCGGACACGGCGAGCTTGCCGCCCAGCCGGGGGGAACCCTCGAAGACGGTGATCGATGCCGCGCAGTCCCGCAGGAAGTACGCGGCCGCAAGTCCGGCGATGCCACCGCCCACGACCACCACGTGCGGCGGTTCACCAGGTCCGGTCATGGCTCCGGTCATGGCGCCAGTCTGCCAGCCGGGCCGGCCTGGCTGGATCAGGGCTTACGGCCGACCCCGCACCAGAAGGGCACCGGGCCGACGTGCGGCGGGTCTTCGGGCGCTGGCCGCCAGTCGGGCAGCTGGACAAGGCCGGGCTCGACCATCTCCAGGCCGGCGAAAAAGCTCAGGATCTGGGAGTGCGTGCGAGCGACGGTGTCGCTGCCGATCTGCCTCCCCAGCCGCGCCGTGGCCTCGCTCATCTCCTCGGAATGGACGTCGATGGCCGGCTGGCCGGCCACCAGGTAGCTGCCCGCCGTGGTGGCCGCCTTCAGATGCTCGATGATCACGTTCGGCTGATCCCGGTCGCCGATGAATTGCAGGACGCCAAGCAGCACGACCGCGACCGGCTTGCTGAAGTCCAGGATCCCCTCGGCCTCGGCCAGGATCCCCTTGGTGTCACGCAGGTCGGCGTCGAAGTACGCGCACTCCCCCTCGGCGGTGCTGGAGAGCAGGGCGCGGGCGTGCGCGAGCACCATCGGGTCGTTGTCCACGTAGACGATCCGGGAATCGCGCGCGGCCCGTTGAGCCACCTCGTGGGTATTGCCCGCGGCGGGCAGCCCGGTGCCAATGTCGAGGAACTGCCTGATGCCCATCTCCCCCGCCAGGTAGCGCACGGCGCGGCCAAGAAACGCGCGCTGCGCGCGGACGCCGGGAATCACGCCGGGAAAGGCGTCGATCACTTGCTGTGCGGCCTCCCGGTCGGCAGCGAAGTTGTCCTTGCCGCCGAGCCAGTAGTCATACACCCGGGCCGGGTGGGCCACCGTGGCGTCGACCCGCGGCATCCGGTTGCCTCCCGCGGCAGGACGCCGTCTTTGCTCCTCAGCCACCAGTGGCCTCCCTAGCTGCCCGGTACCGGTCATCACCGGCTCAGGCAGTGGCGCTGCGGGGCACCAGCTGTCGTGCTCGGCATGTCCGAGCCACTCGCTTTGTTGTATACACCAGGCTGTGCAAGCCGTACAGAGACAACGCCAACCGATAGGAAACTTCGCGAATGCGACACAGGTCAATCGGCTCAGTAACGGTCAGCGCCATCGGGCTCGGCGGGATGCCGATGTCGATCGAGGGCCGCCCGGATGAGCAGCGGTCGGTGGCAACTATCCACGCCGCGCTCGACGCGGGCGTCACGTTCTTCGACACCGCCGACGCGTACCACCTGCACGCAGGCGAAACGGGGCACAACGAGCGGCTCATCGCCCGCGCCCTCGCCACCTGGAGCGGTGACGCCAGCGACGTTCTCGTCGCCACCAAGGGCGGCCACCTGCGGCCCGGCGACGGAGCATGGACGGTGGACGGCTCCCCCGGGTACCTGCGGCAGGCGGCAGAGGCGTCGCTGAAGGCGCTGGGCGTCGACGCCATCGGCCTCTACCAGTACCACCGGCCCGACCCGAATGTCCCTTACGCCGAGTCGGTCGGCGCGCTGAAGGAACTGCGCGACGCCGGCAAGATCAGGCTCGTCGGCATCTCCAACGCGACGGTCGAGCAGATCGACATCGCCAGGCAGGTCCTCGGCGAGGGCGGCCTGGCCAGCGTGCAGAATCAGTTCTCGCCCGCGTTTACCTCCAGCGAGCCCGAGCTTGCGCACTGCGCCGACCTTGGCATCGCATTCCTGCCGTGGAGCCCGCTGGGCGGCAGCGGCCGGGCGGCAAAGGTCGGCACCAGGCATGCGGCGTTCCAGCAGGTGGCCGACTCCCACGGGGTCTCGCCGCAGCAGGTCACGCTGGCCTGGATGCTCGCCAAGGCCCCGGTGGTGATCCCCATCCCGGGGGCGAGCAGGCCGGAGTCGATCACCGACTCCGCGCGTGCGGTCGAGCTGAAGCTGAGCCGCGAGGAACTCGGCGAGCTCGACACGAGCGTAGGGCTGTCTAGCCGCTCCTAGCGTCTAGCCGCTCCTAGCGCTGTCTAGCCGCCCGTAGCCCGATTGTTACCCGCGCGGGGGAACCGCCGGCCCACCGGTGCCATCACATCGGCATGCATAGTGCAGCGCCCTTCGCAGCCCACGGTCAGCCAGCCGCCCAGCCGCCAGGGCGGCTGGCTAACGGCCGGGCCGCCGTCCCGGCCGCGGCCGGGTTGATCGCCACCGCCATCTTGCTGATCACCGGATGCGGCGGAGCCGGTTCTAGCGCATCCGGAGCTGCGGCAGGCCGGGCGGCCCACGGGGCCGCGGGCGTCCCCGCACCCCTCGCGCCAGCGGGCACCGCCGGCGGCGCGAAAGCCGGGGGCAGCGGTGCTGGCCAGCCGCAAAGCTCAGGCGGCACGGCCCGCATGTCGCCGGCCGGACGCGACATCGTCTACACCGCGAGCATGACCGTCAAGGTGGCGGATGTCAGCCGGGCGGCCGCGCGGGTAACTCAGCTTGCCGACAACGCGGGCGGGTATGTGTCTCAGGAGAACACGGCCCTGCGCCCAACGCGGGCTGGCGGCGAAACGGCGAGCATCCAGCTGAAGGTCCCCGTCGCCGCATACCCGGCCACGCTCAGCGATCTGAGCGGCCTGGGCACGCAGACATCTGCGCAGCAGCAGGCGCAGGACGTCACGCAGCAGGTAGCGGACACGGCCAGCAGAGTGTCCTCCGACGAGGCAGCGATTACGCAACTGCGCGCGCTGCTTTCCCGTGCGGGTTCGGTCAGCAACCTGCTCACCGTCCAGGATCAGATCAACTCGCAGGAATCTGCCCTGGAAGCCATGCAGGCTCAGCAGCGGGCGCTTGATCACGAGGTGGCATATGCCACCGTGTCACTGTGGCTCGTGGGCCCGGTCATAGTGGAGCACGCGAACGCGACCCGAGCACGAAATCCTGGTTTCATCGGCGGGATCACCGGCGGCTGGAAGGCGTTGGTCGCGCTGATCTCTTGGCTGCTCAGTGCGATCGGCGCCGCACTGCCGATCGGCGCGTTCTGTGTGCTCGGCGGATACCTGGGCTATCGCGTCCGGCGCGGCCGCCGATGGCTACATCGGCGAGGAACTCGACCGGGTGGCGCGTAGCCGCGCGCACACGCGCCAGTATGGGCGGCATCAGATGCCGCCGGCCGCCCGGGCGGACTCGGTATGCACGAGATCGGTGAGCCTGGCGAGCACGTCGGGGTCTGTTTCCGGCAGCACGCCGTGGCCGAGGTTAAACACGTGCCCCTCGGCGGCGCGGCCCCGGCCGAGCGCGTCCCTTGCCCGCGCCTCGACGACATTCCACGGGGCTAGCAGCACCGCTGGATCAAGGTTTCCCTGTAGCGCCTTGCCAGGCGGCACCCTGCGCACCGCCTCGTCCAGGGGCACCCGCCAGTCAACCCCGACAACGTCGGCACCGGCCTCGCCCATCAGGCTGAGCAGCTCACCAGTTCCCACCCCGAAGTGAATGCGCGGCACGCCGGTCGCGGCCAGCGAGTCGAATATCCTCTTGCAGTGCGGCAGGACGGAACGCCGGTAGTCATCCGGGCTGACCGAGCCGACCCAGGAGTCGAATAGCTGGACCGCGGATGCTCCCGCCGCCACCTGAATCTGGAGGAACGCAAGCGTGATGTCGGCTAGCCGCCCGAGCAGCGCGTTCCACAGCGGCGGGTCCCCGTACATGAGGGCCTTGGTCCGGTCGTGCGTCTTCGACGGTCCGCCTTCCACCAGGTAGGACGCCAGGGTGAACGGGCCGCCGGCGAAGCCGATCAGCGGACGCCCGCCAAGCTCGGTGACCAGTGCCCGCGCGGCCTCGGTCACGTACGGAACGTCATCGGGCACAAGCGGGCGCAGTCGCTGTAGGTCGCTGGCGTCGCGGATGGGGTTCTCCACCACCGGCCCGATGCCGGGGCTGATGTCGAGGCTGACCCCGACCGCCTTGAGCGGAACCACGATGTCGCTGAACAGAATGGCGGCGTCCACGTCGTACCTGCGCAGCGGCTGGAGGGTGATCTCGACGATCAGTTCTGGCTGCTGGCAGGCCTCGAGCATGCCCATCCCAGACCGGGCAATGCGGTACTCGGGCAGCGAACGGCCGGCCTGCCGCATGTACCAGACCGGCGTATAGGGAACCGGTTTGCGCCTGCAGGCCAGCAAGAAGGGCGACTCGCCCTCGAGCGGCGTCACATCAGTGATCGTCTCACAGGCCACGGCTCGGGCTGCGGGGAAGCCCGCAGACCGTATTCGTGACACACCGCGGAAGATCCAACGTCCAGGCGGCAAAACATGCCAAGATCGTGATCAGCCCCGGACTGCGCGGTGACGTCTCCGCGGGTTCAAGCCGCGCATGCTCCCAGGTAAGGAGGTCGCCGGAGATGGGCCTGATGACCCGCCACTGCCACGAATGCGGTCTGGATCAGCTGTTCGACCAGCCGCACGATGGCCAGGGAAGCTGTCCGGATGCCCAGGACGGCGATTGCATGGAATGGGCGTGCACCGGGTGCGGTGCCGCGCTGTTCGTCGGCGTTCCCGGCCTGATGGCCGACGCGGGCGCTCTGCGCGGGTGGCCGGGCCGGGTGGCATGAGAAGAGGACGGAAGCAACGTACGCTCGGCTCATGAGGCCAGCCGGCCAGGCAGGACATGGCGACCCAACCGGCGATGTCGTCTTCGACGCCGCGGTCGCCGACCTATACGCGGGCCGCGACGCCCAGTGCCAGCTGCACCCTCAGGTGGTTTTCGAGGACGTACCCGCACCCAGGAAACTCGCGCCGTACGCGGCTGCCATCTCGGCCACCGTCCAGGCAGCGGGACCCGGGGAGCAGCCGGACATCGGATGGGGAAGGCTCGTGCTGCTCTACGACCCCGACGGTCAGCCGGGCTGGTCGGGCCAGTTTCGCGTGATCGCATATATCCGGGCGGACGTCGAGGCAGAGATCGCTGCGGACCCCCTGCTCGGCAAGGTGAGCTGGAGTTGGCTGACCGAGGCGCTAGACGCACGTGCGGTCGGATACGCGGTGCCGAGCGGCACCGTCACCAGGGTCGTCACCGAGGGGTTCGGCGGGAAGCAGGGTGAGCCCCCGGCAACCGGGCTCGAGCTTCGGGCATCCTGGTCGCCGACCGGACCAACGCCCACCAGACCAGCGCCAACAGCCGACGGCACGCGGGGCGCGCTCGCCCCGCCCGCGCTCGCCCCGCCTGCACCCGCTCCGCCCGTACCCGTACCCGCGCTTGCCCCGCCCGCGCTCGCCGGGCACGTCGCGGCCTGGTGCGACGCCCTGTGCGCTGCGGCCGGCCTGCCGCCTGCCGCAGCCGGCGTGATCGTCATGCCGAGGCCGAGGCGGCGCCCGTGACGGAGGGCAGCCAGCCGCCGGAAGGCGACGTCGTTCCGCTGCTCGAGCCAAGCAATGGCCTGCCCTCTGTCGTCATGACGGCCGAGGCGCTCAGCGTGGCCACGCACGCCCTCGGCAGCGGCGAAGGGCCGGTGGCCGTGGACGCCGAACGCGCCTCTGGGTTTCGCTACGGTCAGCGCGCCTTCCTCGTCCAGCTCCGCAGGGCAGGGGCGGGCACCGTGCTCATCGACCCGGTCACCTGCCCCGATCTGTCCGGTCTCGATGCCGTGCTCGCGCCCGCCGAAGTAGTGCTGCATGCCGCCGGCCAGGACCTGCCCTGCCTGGCCGAGCTCGGCTATCGTCCCCGGGCTCTCTTCGACACCGAGCTGGCCGGCCGTCTGCTCGGGTTTCCGCGGGTGGGGCTGGCCACGCTCGTGGAGGAGGTGCTCGGCCTCAGGCTGGCGAAGGGACACGGAGCCGAGGACTGGTCTACTCGCCCGCTGCCCGAGGAATGGCTCCGCTACGCGGCCCTGGACGTCGAGGTTCTGGTCGAGCTCAGGGACGCACTGGCACAGCAGCTCGAGGAGCAGGGTAAGACGGAGTGGGCGCGCCAGGAGTTCGCGGCCGTGCTGGCAGCCAGGCCGCATGGCCCCCGCCCGGATCCGTGGCGGCGCACCTCGGGCATTCACCGTGTCCGCACCCGGCGCGGCCTGGCGGTTGTCCGCGAGCTCTGGCTGGAGCGGGATGCGATCGCCAGACGGCAGGACCTGTCCCCGGGGCGGGTGCTGCCCGATGCCGCGATCATCGAGGCCGCACGGGTGCTGCCGACGGCCGGCGACGAGCTCGTCGCCATCCCCGGGTTCACCAGCCGCGGTGCCCGCAGGCATGTCCGTGACTGGCTGGCCGCGATCAGCCGGGCCCGCGCTAAACCCGAAATGGCCCTGCCGGCGTCATCGGGACCCGCCGCTGACGGGCCGCCGCCGACGCACCGCTGGGCGGAGCGTGACCCGGCAGCGGCCCGGCGGCTGACCGCGATCAGGGCGGCCGTCGCGGCCGTGGCCGAATCCCGCAGCATCCCCACCGAAAACCTGCTGCATCCAGACGCCGTGCGTAGGCTGGCCTGGAAGCCGCCCGAGCCGCTAGCCCCGGACGCGGTCGCGGAGCAGCTGGCCGGCTACGGGACGCGGCCCTGGCAGGTCGAGCTCATGGCGCCGCCCATCGCCGGCGCGCTGCTCGACCTCGAGGAGCAGGAAGAGACCTGAGCACGATGAGCGCCCATCCGCTCCCGGGCGTGTTCGCGACGCTGGCACCGCTGCTCGACCACTACGGTTACCTGGCAGTCGCGGTCCTCCTCTTCCTCGAGAACATGGGCGTACCGGTTATACCGGGCGAAACCATACTTATCGCAGGCGCGGTCTACGCGGGCGCCGGCAGGCTCAACATCGTGGCCCTCGGCGTGATCGCCGTTGTCGCCACGATCGCAGGCAGCTGCGCCGGCTATGCCATCGGCCGGTTTGGCGGCCGCGCCGTCGTCCACCGCTACGGCCGCTACGTCCGCCTGACCAGCCAGCAGCTCGGCCGGGCCGAGGAATTCTTCACCAGGCACGGCGCCATCGTGGTCACGGTCTCGCGCTTCATCACGGTAGTGCGCCAGCTCACGGGGGTCATGGCGGGCATCACGGAAATGGGCTGGATGCGCTTCCTCGCCTTCAGCAGCCTCGGCTCGATCCTGTGGGTCGGCGTCTGGGCCAGCGCGGGAGACCTGGCGGGGGATCACATCACCGCCATCTACAAGGAGGTGAGCAGGTACTCCCTGTACGTACTTATAGCCGTCGCAGTGATCGTCGTCGGCCTGATCCTCAGGCAGCTCGTGCGCCGTCACCGCCGGGCCGGCCCGGCCGACCCTGAGCCGGGCGCGAACCAGGACTGACTACCCCCGCCGTCGCAGGTCACAGGGCTGGGTGGAGCCAGCCCGTGACACCCCCGCGCACGGCAGCACCCGATTAGTCTCCGGGTAGTCGGTGAAGACGTTGAGGAGCACTTCGCAGTCGCAGCAACAGGCACCGCGCTGCTGTAGGCGCTCGATCAAAGCACGCGCCCGGGGAGCACGGGCGTCACGCCAGCGTCGCGTCCACCTGTGCGTGCTGTTGCAGCCGAACTCATCGAGCATCCGGATCAGATAGCAACGCAGGCACTCACGTTGTCCCGGCTCAGTGAGCAGCCGGCACAGCCGGACAAGCTCGATCTCGACAACATCGGCGATGGAGTCGGCCATAGCGCCCTCCTGTCCACTGGTAGCACCACGACCGAGATGTATCACCGGCCACCGACAGTCGGTCGGCCGATCAGCTCAGTCGGCGAAGACGCCGCGTGTTCGCCAAACCGCGGTTTTGTCCTACCGGCCGGCCAGAATGGCAACGTGACGGCAATCGGCTGGGCCACTATCGAGACACCCGTCGGACAGGTGTCCGTCGGGTGCAGCGACGTGGGCGTCGCGAAGATCAGGTTCGGCCCGCCGCCCGCCCGAGAGGTCGCGGGGTCGTCCGGTGCACCGGACGACCTGCTTTCGGCCGCGCGGGCACAACTGTCGGAGTATTTCTGCCGAGCGCGCACGGTCTTCGACATGCCGCTTGACTGGGGTAACACCTCCGGGGCGCAGCGGCAGGTACTGTCCCTGCTTGCCGAAACGGTTCGGTACGGCGAGACCACCACCTACGGATCGCTAGCACGCCGCCTGGCATTGCGTGACGGCCGCCCCGCCATCGGCGCGCGGGGGATCGGCAGCATCATGGGCTCGAACCCGATCCCGGTGATCGTGCCGTGCCACCGCGTCCTGGCGGCCGACGGCCTCGGCGGGTTCAGCGGCGGGAGCGGGGTCGAGGTCAAGCGCTGGCTGCTCACTTTCGAGGGCGCGCTACCTGCGATGCTGGACTTCGAGGCGCCGGCGGTTCCCGCCACCTGATCTCGCGCCGCCCGCAGTCAGCGCCGCCCGCAGCCAGCGCCCGTGCGATAGTATTTAACTATGCTGATAGTTAAGCTGATTGCTGACGGCTCCGGGCATATCCCGATGGCGGACCGGTGAGTCCGCCGCTGGTGCAGCAGCGATCGCCTGGCAAGGCGCCAGGGCGGGGCATGGTCTGGGTTACCTGGCGGCAGCACCGCGCGGCCCTGGCCGGGCTGCTGGCGCTGCTTGGCTGCCTCGCCGTGTTGATGCTGCTCGTCGGACTGCGGGCGCGAGCCGTGTACGCGGGCCGCCCCGGCTGCGGGTCGTCGAGCGGGTGCTTGCTCAGCCGGTCCGACATGTTCGACACCAGCCCGTTCGACTCCTACCCGGCCGGTGGCTTTGCGCTCCTTCTTGTTCCCGTGCTGGTCGGCATGTTCCTTGGCGCACCGCTGCTGGCGGGCGAGATCGAGCGGGGCACGTTCCGGTTCGCCTGGACTCAGGAGATGGGCGGCCGCCGGTGGACGGCTATCAAGCTGGTCCTGCTCGGCGCGTCGACTGCCGTTGCCAGCTGTCTGCTCGGGCTGCTATTCACCTGGTCCTGCCAGCCGTATGTACGGCTGGGGGTAGCCAGCGGCTGGCAACGCTGGGACTTCGACGTAGCGGGTGTCACCCTTGCCTGCTGGACGCTGCTTGCTTTCGCCGCCGGGGCGCTGGCCGGGCTCTTGATCGGGCGCACCGTCGCGGCCATGGCCGCGACGGCCGCCGGCCTGGCAGTACTGGCCGGCGCGACGGTGCTATGGCTGAACAACCTGCTGCTCGGCATCGCCCCGATCACCATGCGCACCGCCCCGTACTACGTCGGCGGGTATGACGGATCGCAGCCGACAGCGCTGAACACGTATGCGCCGCCGGGAAGCGGCAGGCTAACCGGCGGCTGGCTTGTCCGCGGCTGGTTCACCGGGCCCGGGGCACGCGAGATGAGCAGCCGGATGATCGTCCATGTGTCTAACGCGATGCCCGCGATCAGCGCAGCGGGCCAGTTGCGATGGCTGGCCCGCCACCATGACGCGTTCTGGGTCACCTACCAGCCGGCCAGCCGGTTCTGGCTGTTCCAGGGCGTCACCGACGTGATCTTGCTGCTGCTTGCGCTACTCCTCGCGGCAGGCACCATCAGGCTGCTCCGTCGCCGCCTGGGCTAACCGCGGCGGCGTCTAGCTGGTCACCGTGTGGTGTTCCATCGCGGACAGCCTTCCGGCCGCGATGTGCAGTACCCAGAATCCCGCCTTGGGCGGCGACCAGCCGTCCTCCGGCTGAGTGTCGTGCAGCCCGGCGCGTGCCTGGTCGAGGAGCACGGGCAGGTTCTCCCGGTGCGCGCAGATGACCATGGGCGAAGGCTGCGCGATCAGTTCCGTCATGCGATGCCGCGCAGCCTCGCTGCGGTCGCCGCCGCCGTTGCCCGCCCGCACGGTGAACGCGGGCTCGGCCTCGATGGCCGCGCCGATCCGCTCCGCGTACGGGCGCACCGTGCCCAGGCAGCGCTCCGCCGCCGAGCTGATCACCCTGTCCGGCGCGAAGCAGCCGAGCAGTTCCGCCAAGGCTTCCGCGTCCGCCACGCCATGTGCGTCCAGCGGCCTCAGCAGGTCATCACCGTGCCAGCCGTTCTTGCGCCCGGCCGGGGCATGCCGCAGCAGGATGCACGGCACGGTATCGCCGCCGGCCGGATCGCCGTCGCCGGCCGGGGACAGGAGGCGTTCGAGGACCCTCGCATCGTGGCTATAGGTGAGCTGTGACCTGGCCGCGGGCGGCGGCAGCCACTCCAGCCTGTCCACCTCGTCGCCGGGGACGAAGGCAGCGTCCGGCGGCTGGTGATCCACCCGAGCCGCCCAGTAGTCCACCCGCTTTGGCCTGCCGTCCACCTGGTAGCGCACGGTGGCCAGCGGCCGCCCGAGCACCGGGCAGATTCCTGTCTCCTCGGTCACCTCGCGGACGGCCGCGGTCAGCACGTGCTCGCCCGGTTCGAGCTTCCCCTTGGGAAACGTCCAGTCGTCGTGCCTGGGCCGGTGGATGAGCGCCACCTCGATGCCCTGATCCCCGGACCTGTAGAGCACCGCGCCTGCGGCGCGTATCTCGGCAGCCGGCGGAACCTGGTCATGACGGGCTCGCGTGTGCCGGCCCGTCACGCGGCGCCGGTCCCCCCAGGCGACGAGCGCCCTCTGCCCCGGCCGGCTCGCCCGGCCGACGGCCGGCCTGACGCATTGCCCTTGGCCCGGCCGTCCACCTCAGCCACCGGCCGCCCGCCGCGCCTGATCCCGACTAGGTGAGCCTGCAGGTCGCGCAGCGGCGCACCAGAAGAGTCCAGGTAGTGCCTGGTCCAGGTGCCGTCCCGGTCCAGCCACCAGGACGCGGTCGCTTCGTCCATCGCCATGCCAAATAGGTCGTGCAGCATCGCCCGCTGGCTGGGATCGCTCACGCTGACGAGCAACTCCACCCGCCGGTCCAGATTGCGGTGCATGAGATCGGAGCTGCCCAGCCACACCTCCCGCGTTGGGTCTTGACCCGGCGACGCGGCAGCATCGGCACCAGCCGGCTCCTTCGCCCCCTTCGCCGCCTTCGCTCCCTTCGCGGCCTGTCCGCGCACGGCGCGAGAATCCTCAGCGCCGAACGCATAGACGCGCGCATGCTCGAGGAACCGGCCTAGCACGCTGCGCACCCGGATCGTCTCCGACAGCCCGGGCACGCCTGGTCGCAGCGAGCTGATACCGCGTATCCACAGCTCGATCGGCACGCCTGCCTGCGAAGCGCGGTAGAGGGCGTCGATCACCGCCTCGTCGGTCAGCGCGTTGCACTTCAGCTGGATCAGGGCTGGCAGTCCCGCCCTGGCCAGTTCCGCCTGGCGGCCGATCCGTGCCACCAGGCCGGCCCGCAGCGCCTGCGGCGCGACAAGCAGCCGCCGGAAGGAGCTCTTCCGGCTGTATCCGGTGAGATGGTTGAACAGGTCGGTGACGTCCTCGGCCACCGTGGGATTGGCAGTGAGCAGGCCAAAGTCCTCGTACAGCCTGGCGGTCGTGGGGTGATAGTTGCCGGTGCCGATGTGACAGTAGCGGCGTAGCGAGCCGTCCGGCTCCTCCCGCACGATGAGCGCCATCTTGGCGTGCGTCTTCAGGCCGACGAAGCCGTACACGACGTGGCAGCCCGCCTCCTCAAGCTTGCGCGCCCAGGCGATGTTGGCGCGCTCGTCGAAGCGGGCCTTGATCTCTACCACCACGACGACCTGCTTGCCGGCCTCCGCGGCGTCGATCAGCGCGTCCACTATGGGGGACTCACCGCTCGTTCGGTAAAGGGTCTGCTTGATCGCGAGGACTCCGGGATCGGCGGCAGAATCGACGATCAGCCGCTCCACGCTAGTAGTGAACGAGTCGTACGGGTGGTGGACGAGCCGGTCGCGCTCGGCGAGGGCGGAGAAGATGTCGGCATCGTGCGGAATCGCCGACTCCGAGGGGACGAACGCCGGGTATTTCAGGTCGCGGAGGTCGAGGTCGGCGATCGCCGAGAGGCCGGAAAGGTCGAGCGGGCCGGGCACCCGGTAGACGGCACGCCGGTCGATGCGGAGCTCGGTGACCAGCCGCTCGAGTACGTCGCTTGAGATGGACTCTTCCACCTCGAGCCTGACCGCGGGCTCGAACCTGTGCCGCTGTAGTTCCCGCTCCAGGGCCTGTAGCAGGTCTTCGGTGATGTCCTCGTCGACCTCAAGATCACGGACACGGGTGACCCGGAACGCGTGGTTTTCCAGTATGTCAAGGCCGACGAAAAGCTCGTCGAGATGGGCCGCGATAACGTCCTCGAGCGGGACGAACCGCTGCGGCGAGACGGTCAGGAACCTGGGCAGCAGCGGCGGCACCTTCACCCGGGCGAACATCGTATCGCCGGTGTCGGGGTCGGCGACCATGACAGCGAGGCTGAGCGTCAAGCCGGAGATATAGGGGAACGGGTGGGCGGGGTCCACCACCAGCGGCGTGAGCACCGGGTAGATACGCTCGCGGAACAGTTCGCGCAGCTCCCGCTGCTCGTCGGCGGATAGCTCCTTCCAGCGCAGGATCTCGATCCCGTGCGCGGCCAGTTCCGGCAGGATCGTGTCGCTGTAGCTGGCGGCATGCCGCAAAGTAAGCTCGCCCGCGATCTCAAGGACGTTCTCGAGTACCTGGCCTGGCCGTAGCCCGGCCACGCTCTCCACAGGGAGGCCGGCGGCCATCCGGCGCACCAGCCCGGCCACCCGCACCATGAAGAACTCGTCCAGGTTGCTGGCGAAGATGGAGATGAACCTGACCCTCTCCAGCAGCGGAACCGTAGGATCCTCGGCAAGCTCGAGCACCCGCTGGTTGAAGCGGAGCCAGCTCTCCTCGCGATCGAGGTAACGGTCTGCGGGCAGATCCTGCCCTGACTCCCCCCGCTGCGGCACGCTAGTCGTGCCGACTTCATGCGCGTCCTCCCCCGAAGTCACGCTGGAACCGTTGTTGCTCATGCTCTCATTGTCCCCATGATGTCCGCCAGCACATCACAGCGACCCGACGGTGAAGCATCTGCTGGCTGTCCGGCACGTTAACGACCTATCCGGCCCGCAGCCTGTCGTGCAAGAAGGTCAGGGTGCGATCCCAGCTCAGCGTGGCGGCGGGCTGATCGTACACCTCGGGCCTGTCGTCGTTGAAGAAGGCGTGGCCGGTGCCGGCATAGTCGTACGCGGTGACCTCGCCGCCGGCGTCGGAGATGAGCTGCATGGCTTGCTGGATGCCGGGCGCCCCCGACCCGCCCTCGGCCTCGTCGGCGTGGATGAGCGCCGCCTTGCCGCTGTAGTTCTGCCAGGACGGCTGCATCCGTTCCCAGGGGATCGCCGGGTAGTAGCCCACCGCCGCGGTGATGTGCTGGGACAGGGTTCCGGCCCACAGCGCCAGGCTGCCGCCGAGGCAGAACCCGACCACGGCGACACCGCCGGTGCATTCGGGCCGGCCGGCCAGGTAGGCGGCCGCCCCGGCGATGTCTTTGGCGGCCTGATCCATGGCCAGGCCCATCATCAGCTTCTGCGCCTCGTCCGGCTCGCTCGCCATGTGCCCGTGATACAGGTCAGGAGCCAGCGCAAGGAAACCGGCGGCGGCGATACGGTCCGCCACCGAAGTGATGTGGCCGACGAGGCCCCACCACTCCTGGATCACGATGACGGCGGGCACGGCCGGAACGGCCGCGTCGCCAGCAGCCTGCGGGATCGCGAGATAGCCCTCCGAGGTCCCGCCGTTGCTCTGATAGCTGATCATTTCACCCATGGCCAGCAGCTTGGCACGACCCTCTTTGCCCCGCCAGTCGCAGCACCAAGCCGCGGGAATTGCCTGGCGCCGAGATCAAATCGTGACGGCCAGCCTCCAACCGGGAGCCCGCAGCATCGTCTATACCATCTGGAGACGCCGGACACGGCGATCGTACTTCCGAAATACGTCCATTACATGGCCATTTATCCAGGGGGATCGATGAAGGGCTCACCTATCGCAGTCGCCGTCGCTATGGCGGCGGCCGTGCTGTCAGGCGGCGCGCTAGCGGGCGGCGCGGCGCTCGCCGCCACCAGCCAGGGGCAGCATTCGGTGGCGGCGAGGCCTCAAGCGCAGCCGGTGACCCGCCCCGCCGCGGCGGATGCAGCAACCCGCACGGCGGCCGGGCACCGCGCCACAGCCAGGACCAAGACCAAGATCATCACCTGCCTTAACAAGGGGCGGGTGAGGCCGACCAGCTACATCCTGGCCTGCGGCGACGGGAGCGACTACCTGGCCAGGCTGCACTGGGAAAGCTGGACATCCGGCCTGGCCACCGCGACGGGCAAGTTCATCCTCAACACCTGCACTCCGTCTTGCGCCCAGGGCAAGTTCCTCACCAACCAGGTGATCGTCGTGCTCTGGCGTCCCGCCGCCGTACCGCATTGGCACGGTCAGCGGCAGTTCACCGAGATGACGATCATCTACACCGGCAAGCGGCCGGCGCACACGGCGCAGTCCTTCACCCAGTCGCTCTGGTACCCGTTCGTCAGGTAGCGCACGTCCAGACGCTCAGGCGCGGCGGCCGGCGATAGGCTGAGGCGCCGCGCCTGGGCGCCCTCGCGTGGCAGGTAACCGGCGCCCGGCGGGCATCCGCTGTCCATCCAGGCGAGTATCCGGGGAGCACGCTGCTCCATGCCCTTCGCCCCGCGGCCGCGACCACGCGGCGGAAGATGGCGCAGAGCCGCCCTCGCGATCACCGCTGCCGCGGTCGTGCTGGCCGTCAGCGGCTCTGCGGGAAGTCCGCCGGTCGGGCACCTGCTGCTCGTCGGGATCACGGCGGACCCGCGAGCTCCCGACGGAGTCTGCGTCATTCCAGTCTCGGGGCACGCGTCGTGCCGCCCGTCTGACGCCGCCCAGGCGCGCTGGCTGGCCAGTGGCCTCGTGCCGGGAGTCAACCCGGCGCAGCGCGCCACGGCAGTCCGGGCCCTGCTCGACCTCAGGCTTCTCACCAGGCCGGATGGCGCCGTCGCCGCGGGTTGGTATCCGGGGTGGAAGTACGCATGGCCGCGCGATTCGAGCTGGGTGGCGGCCGCTCTCACCGTCACCGGGCACAGTGAGACGGCGCTGGCCATCCTCCGCTTCATCGCCCGGGTCCAGCCCGCCTCGGGCATCTGGGCCGCGCGCTACCAGCTGTCCGGAGATGGCCCAGTACGAGACGGCCGCCCGACCGAACTGGACGCTGACGGCTGGTTCCCCTGGGCGGTGTGGTTCTGGTACGACGCCCAGCCGGGCAGCGGCGCCGCGCGGCGTGACCTCACCGCCCTGTGGCCGGCGGTGCGCCGCGCCGCCGCCGCGACCGCTTCGCTGCTCGGTAGTGACGGGCTGCCGCCGGTATCCATGGACTACTGGGAGGACCGGGTGTCATCGGTGACGCTGGGCATCGCGGCACCGCTGTACACCGGGCTGCGCGCCGCGGCCGATCTCGCCCGGTCACTCGGCTTCGCCGCGGATGCGTCGCGCTGGTCGGCCGCAGCCCGCCGCCTCGGCCACGGCATCCAGGCCAGCTTCGGCGCGACTGACTACCAGCGCACGCCGGATGGATCGAGCGGGGCGGACGCAGCAGTGACCTTCCTCGGACCGCCATTTTCGGCTGCGGGTTCCGGGGTGAGGCAGGCCGTCGCCTCGGCGGCACGGCAACTTACTCTTCCGAACGGAGGCATCGTGCCAGGCAGCGCTTGGGCCGGCGATCCCGACGAGGCCTGGACACCGGAGACCGGTTTCTTCGCCCTCTATGACGCCGCCTCGGGCAACCGCGCGGGTGCCGACCGCTGGCTGAGCTGGCTGGTCGCTCACCGCACGGCGGCCGGCTCGCTGCCAGAGCAGGTGAACGCCGACGGGCGCCCGGCCTCGGTCGCCCCGCTCGGCTGGACCGACGCCATCGCGCTGCTCGCGATGACCGCCTTGCGGCATCCGCTGCCGATGCCCTGACCTGCAAGCCGCTGTCGAGCGCGTCATCTACTTCGATCCCGCGGTTCTGCTCGGCTTCGCCGCCACTTGCCCACGCCGATGGCCGGCCCTGCTCAGGGCCAGGGGCTGACGCTCAGCCGCGGACCGCCTTGACCGCCGCGACGATGGCGGCAACCGACTGCCTGATGTCGTCTTCGGTGGTCGACCAGTTGGACACCGAGAATCGGATGGCCGGCTCGCCGAGCCAGCTCGTGCCGCCCAGCCAGCAAATCCCATCCCGCTGCACCCGCTCGATAACGGCCGCCGTGTCGGCGCCGTGCACCCGCAGCAGCACCTGATTCAGCACCACATCGTTCAGCACCTCGACGGACGCGCAGCGCGACAGCTCGTCGGCCGCGAGCCTGGCGAGTGCGCAGCACCGCTCCACCAGATCGGCCACGCCACGGCGGCCGAGAGAGCGCAGCGCCGCGTATACCGGCAGCGCGCGGGCGCGGCGGGAGGCCTCTGGCGCGTAGGCGAACGAATCCCGCCCGCCAGAGCCCTGAAGATACGCGGCGCTCAGGCCGAGTGCCGCGCTGAGCGCCGCCGAGTCGCGGACGATCGCCATCCCGCAGTCGTACGGCACATTGAGCCACTTGTGCCCATCGGTCGCCCAGGAGTCTGCCTGCTCGGCCCCCTCTGTCAGCGATCGCAGCGTCGGGCTGGCCGCCGCCCACAACCCGAACGCCCCGTCCACGTGCAGCCATGCCTGATCCCGGTCCCGCACCATGGCGGCGATCTCGCGGAGCGGATCGAAGGCGCCGGTGTTCACCTCGCCGGCCTGAGCGCACACGAGCACGGGACCATCGACGTGCTCGAGCGTGAGCTGTAGCCCGTCGGGGAGCATTCGGCCCTGGTCGTCGGCGGCTACCCGGCGAATGCCTGCCTCGCCGAGGCCGAGTAGCGACACGGCGTGTACGAGCGTGGCATGGGCCTGTTTGCCCGCGATCACCGTCAGCTCCGGGGCGTTCCGCAGCCCGTCGGCCTCGACATTCCAGCCCACGGCGGCGAGCAGCGCGTGCCGTGCGGCGGCCAGGCAGGAGAAGTTCGCCATCTGGCCGCCGGTCACGAAGCCAACCGCGCTCTCGGCCGGCAGGCCGAGCAGGTCGAGCAGCCAGCCCGCGGTGATCTCCTCGGCCACGGCGGCTCCGGGCGACATGACGTACATGGCTGCGTTCTGGTCGAAGGCCGACACCAGCCAGTCGGCGGCAAGCGCCGCGGGCAGGCTGCCCCCTGTCACGAAGCCGAAATAGCGGGGGCCTGCCGTGGCGACCAGGCCTGGCTCGATCGCCGCGGCGAGTTCCTCGATCACGGTTGCCGGATCCGTGCCCGCATCGCCGAGTTCGACCCCCAGCCGCAGGCGCAGGTCATCGGGCGCAACCGGGATGCCGACCTGCCGTTCGGCCAGAGTCATGAGCCAGCCAGCCGCCACGTTGGCCGCCGGTCGCAAAGCTTCCTCGTACATGCCGGAAGCCTAACCGCACTCGTTTCAGGGCATGCGGCAGGCGATGTCGGCGGCACGTTCCTCCGGCGGACACCGCATCCGGGTTAGCGTGCTCCGCAGGGGGTGCAGGATCGGGAGAGCCCGCAGGACCTGCTCGATCCGGAGAGGGTCGCAGAGCCCGCAGGGGTGGGTCACGCCGTTGGGCGTGCTCGTCGCCCTCCAACGGAGGGCGCGCTGCTCGAGAGAGCTCCGCAGCAGGTCTTTGGCGAGGTGTCGGTCGCCAGTAACCAGGAAGGCGGCCCGCAGCAGTGCGGCCTGCCATCCGACCACGAAATCTGCGAACTCCGCATGATCGCCGTCCACACCGCCTCCGCCCCGGCTGCTGCCCATCCACTACGACGGAGTCAGCGGCCGAAAGGTTGGACGCCGTAAGGAACCGCCACCCGCTCCAAACTGCGACGACCGCTTCGAGGACGAATGGCGGCCTACCGATCCTGGCCCTAGTGTCGAAGAACGCCAGCCTGCCCCCGCTGACCGGCAGGCAGCGCAACCTGCCCGGCATGCTGCTGTACAAGCGCCGCTGACCAGCCCCTCACCGGAACCAGACCCCCGGGTCATCCTGGGCGGGGAGGGTTTCTGCTTGCCTGCCGTGCTGCCAGTAGTACTGGCCGGTGCGTGGTTACCTTGCGCCTCTTGTACGCATCAATTAGGTGGAATCACGCGGCGTGTCGGGCATCGTTTTGGCTGCGGACTGTCGTACCTGTGCGATACAGTGTTCGAAGAACAGTGAAAGGCCTGACCCGTTGACCGCGCCTGGACGGAGGTGACCCGATGCCCGCAGACCGCCAGCCAGATCGCCGGCCGCCATCCCAGGACGACATCCTGGAGGCCGCGCTGGACGCCCTCACCCGCTCGGACATCCCTGACGATGAGGCCTGGTGCGGGCCGGACCCGGACAGCGGCCGCCCGG
>PMSU01000090.1 GCA_003168255.1 Actinomycetota bacterium | reverse complement strand
CCTGCGCCGCGCGCTCGGGTGCGTGCGCCGGCCTGGCGCACGCACCGTCGCGGGACGCTCCTACGATGAGTGACGTGCCCGCCGACCTCGCCGCCAGGCCTGCCCCCGCGCCTGCGCCCCGCCGCTCGGCGGTGCGGCGCGCACTGGAGCGGGCCGCGGCGACGGTGCTGTCGCCGTCACCGGTCTCGATGCGCCGCATCGCGCTGGCAGGCGTGATATCGATCGCCTGCAGCATCGCCTCCGGCGCGGCGGTCCGGCTGAGCCAGTCTGGCCTTGGCTGCAGCACATGGCCCCAGTGCACCGGGCGCAGCCTGGTCGCGGCGAGTTCAGCCGGCAGTTCGCTGGTGCACGCCTGGGTCGAGTTCGGCAACCGGCTCTTCGTGACTTTGGTCATGCTTGTGTCCGTGATCGTCCTGGTAGCGGCCTGGCGATTCCGGCAAGATGATGGCCCGTCAGCGGGACAGGGGACAACCGGCCGCTGGCCGCCCGGGCGGCGGCGCCTGGTCTGGCTCGCCGCCGTGCAGCCCGCAGGCGTCGCGCTACAGGCCGTCCTCGGCGGGATCGTGGTGCTCACCAAGCTCAACCCGGCCACGGTTTCCGTCCACTTCCTGGCCACCATGGCGATCCTGGCCGCCGCCGTCGCCCTTTGGGCCAGGTTCGCGGGTCACGCCGACTCCCCCGCCGTGGCTATCCGGCCGGAGCTGCGATGGCTATCGGGCGCGCTGATAGCCGTGACGGGCTTGATGCTCGCGGCCGGCACGGTGGTGACGGGCACCGGACCGCTGGCGGGCGCCGCCTCGGTGCCGCGGTATCCGCTGCCGCTTGAGGGCGTGACCCAGTTCCACGCCGACATCGGCTGGCTGCTCGGCGGGCTCACCGTGGCCATGCTGGTCGGGCTGCGCTTCGCCGACGCGCCGCGGGCAGCCGTACGCCTGGGCTGGCTATTGCTCGGGCTGATCGGCGTGCAGGGGATCATCGGCTACGCCCAGTACTTCAGCGGGCTGCCGGCCGGCCTGGTCTGGGTACACGTGCTCGGCGCCACGCTGGTCTGGATCGCCACGCTGCGGCTGTTCTTCGCGCTACGGACGCGGGAGGCCCGGACCTGATGGTCACTCTTCTCGGGTAGCTCGTTTTAGGGGATGAGTACGATCTTTCCGCGGGTGTGGCGCCGCTCGAGCTCGGCGAACGCGTCGCGGACGCGGTCGAGCGGGTACGTGGCGGCGATCGGGATCTCGATCCGGCCAGACGCGACGAGCGCGGCCATCTCGGTGAGGACTTCGCGGTTGGAAGCATCACCGCTGCCCGCGTTCTTGGTACCAAGCTCCTGGGCCTTCTCGCGCGAGATGATCGTCTCGATCCGGTCTCGGGGGATGCCGATATCGACGGCGAGCTGAACATAGTCGGGGCCAAAGAGGTCGATGAAGGCATCGATCCCGCTGGGAGCCGCTGCGGCGAGGTCCTCGGCCAGCCGGTCGCCATAGGGAACCGGGGTCGCGCCATGGGCCGCCAGCCAGGTCGCGTTGGCGAACGAGGCGATACCGAGGACGTGCGCGCCTCGCACCGCGAGGAGCTGAACGACGACCGTGCCTACGCCGCCCGCGGCGGCCGAGACGGCGACGGTCTCGCCGGGCTTCGGGTCCACCGCGCCGACGGCGGCCCACGCCGTGCAGGCGGCGACGTAGAGGCAGCCGGCTACCGCCCAGCTGAGTGCGTCCGGCTTGCGGATCAACTGTGTCGCCGGCACGACAACGTGGGTGGCCTGGCTCGACCGCCGCCAGGAGTAGCCGAGCACCTCGTCGCCGACAGCGAAGTCGGTGACGCCATCGCCGATGGCAATGACGACGCCGGCGAGGTCGCTGCCTTGACCGGACGGGAAGGTCGAAGGAAACTGCTCGCGTAGCGCGCCGACCCGGATGGATGCCTCTCCCGGGTTGATGCCCGCCGCCCGCACTTCGACGAGGACCTCTGCCGCGGCCGGGCGGGGTATCGGCACCTCGGCGATGTAGAGGACGCTCCGGTCGCCGTAGCGGTCGAAACGCACTGCTCGCGCCTGCGCGGTGTCCATATGCTCTCCTCTGAGTGGTGGACCTTCGTCAGGGCTGCTCGTCGCGACCTGAGGGTGGAACGCAGGCTAGCGACTGATCACTGTGAGCATGCATCACTCGTACCTGGGCGACTGCGGCGGGCCTTGCTGATCCCGCGGCCACTCCGGCTGGGGCGGCGGAGGCTGAGGCCACTCTGGCGGGGAGGGCGGAGGCTGCTGCCAGCCCGGCGGAGGCTGCGGCCAGCCCTGCGGGGAGGGCGGAGGCTGCGCCCACTCCGGCTGGGGCGGCGGAGACTGCTGCCAGCCCGGCTGGGGCGGCAGCCACGAGGCGGGAGCGGCGCCGCCGGGCTGGTAGTGCCCGTCGGGGGGCAGCACCGGGGGCGGCATGGGCGCGGCGAACGCCTGCCCGTGGGCCAGGCCGGACGCCCCGTATGCGGCCCACGGCGGCACCGGCGGCTCCGGCTGGTGGCTCAGGAAAGCGCCGCGCGCCAGCTGCATGAGGCTGAGCAGTGCCTGCTGCCGCTGGGCGAAGCTGCCTGGATCTATCACCTGGCGGTCGGCACGCTGGTGCAGCAACGCAAGCTCGGTCGCCGCCAGCTGGTAGTCCGCCATCGCGACCCCGGCTGGCCTGCCACCCGTCGCTCGTGCCCAGGTGCGGGCGTGCCGCCGGCCATCCACGGTGCTGAGCATCTGCACGTCCCACAGCGTGACCAGCCCGGTGGGCGCGTACCCCGGCAGGACCCGCCAGATCAGCCCGATGATCCTGCGCCGGTCTTTCACGAGCACCACGATGAGCCCGATGAATACGCAGAACAGGATGGCATAGGCGATCGCCACGCCACTGAAGCCGAACTTGGACAGTCCGTTCCAGGTGCCGTGCAGCGTCATCGCGCCAAGCCAGCCCAGCGGCAGCGCCCACCAGGCCCGGCGATGTGACGCCGTGTAGGCCGCACCGAGGCCGGTCATCGAGGTGAAGATGGGGTGCGCGAACGGGGAAAGCACCCCGCGCAGCACGAACGTGAACCCGAGCAGCTGCGCCCCGCCGACGGTCGGGCGGACCAGTGCCTCGATGTAGTAGCCGATGTTCTCCATCATGGCGAAGCCGAGCCCGACCATCGCCGCATAGATGATGCCGTCGGTGGGGCCGTCAAACTCGCTGCGGCGCCGCCAGACCATGCCGAACAGGAAGGCTCCCTTGAGGGTCTCCTCGACCACCGGGGCGCCGAACGTGGCAGAGATATAGTCGCCGTTCGTCGTGCCGAGCGCGGGCTGGGTGATGAACAGCAGGCCCGCTGTGTTGATGAGCAAGGCGAACAGCGCGGCGACCCCTGCTCCCCATAGGAACGCGAACACGAGATGCGCCCGCGGTTCCGGCTCGAGGCGGTCCAGGAGCAGCACCAGCGCCACGAACAGCGGAACCGGGAGCAGGGCGAAAGGCAACGCTATGAGGAACGGCGCGACGCTGTGATGCCCGCTGCCAAGACTCTCGAGCAGGTCCGCGCCAAGGGCAGCGAGCGCGCAGATTACGGCAAGCACGATGCCGACCGTCAGCCCCACCCGCGCCCTGCCCGGTGTCCGGCCCTCGATGACTGCCTTGGGGTCGAAAGCCGGCATAGCACGCGCCATAGCCGGCATGTTACTTGGCGTCAGCGCAGTAGCGGACTCACCGCCACGGCGAGAAAGAGCAGCGCCAGGTACGCGTTGGACCAGTGGAACAGCCGCTCGGCCGCAGCGCGACCCCGGTGGCGCCAGACCGGACCATGCAGGTGGAAGCGGCTAGCAGCGCCAAGCCGAAGACCAGCACCTCGCGGGCGGTGACTCCGCGGGCGGCGCCGGGTGCGCCGCATCCTGGCGTCGATATCACGGTCGATGTAACAGTTGAGCGTATTTGCGCCGCCCGCCGATGCCGTGCCGCCGATGAGGGTCGCGAGCACCAGCCAGGGCCGTGGCAGCCCCTGCGAGGCGAGGAACATGGCAGGCAGCGTGGTGATGAGCAGCAGCTCGATAATGCGCGGCTTGGTCAGGGCGACATAAGCGCGCAGTCGGGTCATCAGCTACCTCGGGGTGGATCGACCGCCCAGGAGCCTCCCCCGCGCCAGCCTCCGACACAGTGTAGTAGAAGGTGCCAGGCTAACCGGGTGGCCCCGGGGATAGGCTCATGCATGCAGCGCGGGGATACCAGGAGCCGGCATCCGGACGCAAGCACGAGGGAAAGAGACGGGTGATCTAACGGTGGCCAGCCAGCCGCAAGGAACGTTTGAGTGGACCGATACTGATCGCCGCGCGGTCGACCTGATCCGGGTTCTCGCAATGGACGCAGTACAGGAGGCCGGGTCCGGCCATCCCGGGACGGCGATGAGCCTCGCACCCGCTGCCTACCTGCTCTTCCAGCGAATACTCCGGCACGATCCTGCCGACCCGAAATGGCCCGGCAGGGACAGGTTCGTGTTGTCCTGCGGGCATTCGAGCCTCACCCTTTACCTGCAACTTTACCTGTCGGGTTACGGGCTCACCCTGGATGACATTAAGGCATACCGGAAGTGGGGCAGCCTGACCCCCGGCCACCCAGAGCACGGCCATACCGCCGGGGTGGAGACCACCACCGGCCCGCTCGGGCAGGGTCTGTCGAATGCCGTCGGGATGGCCATGGCGGCGCGCCGGGAGCGCGGCCTGTTCGACCCGGACGCACCGCAGGGGACGAGCCCGTTTGACCATCATGTCTACGTCTTCGCCTCGGACGGCGACATCGAGGAGGGCATTACCCACGAGTCGTCCTCGCTCGCCGGCCATCAGCAGCTCGGCAATCTCGTGCTGGTCTATGACGACAACCACATTTCGATCGAAGACGACACGGCGATCGCCAAGTCCGAGGACGTCTGCGCCAGGTACGAGGCATACGGATGGCACGTGCAGCGAGTGAGCTGGCGCACGCCCGACGGTTACGTCGAGGACGCCGGCGCACTCGATCGCGCCATCCTCGCGGCGCGTGAGCAGACCGCCAGGCCCTCCCTGATCTCGCTGCGCACCATCATCGGCTGGCCGGCCCCGACCAAGCAGGACACCGGCGCGGCGCACGGGTCCGCCCTCGGCGCGCAGGAGGTGGCGGCCACCAAGAAAATCCTCGGCTTCGATCCCGGCGTCGACTTCCCGGCCGAGGACGAGGCGGTCTCCCATGCCCGCAAGGTAGCCGAACGCGGCAAGCGGGCCCACGCCGAGTGGGATGAGGCATTCGCCGCCTGGTCGCAGGCGAACCCGGACCGCAGGAAGCTGTTCGACCGGCTGGCCGAAGGTAAGCGTCCCGACAACTGGACGGCGGCGCTTCCTGACTTCCCGCCGGACCCGAAGGGAATGGCAACGAGAAAGGCGTCTGGCGAGGTACTGAACGCGCTGGCTGGCGTGCTGCCCGAGCTGTGGGGCGGATCCGCCGACCTGGCCGGGAGCAATAACACTACGATGAAGGGCGAACCGTCCTTTATCCCGGCGGACCACCAAACCGCGATGTTTCCCGGCGGGCCGTTCGGAAGAACGCTGCATTTCGGTATCAGGGAACACGCCATGGGTGCGATCTGCAACGGCATCGCGGTGCACGGAGGTACCCGGCCCTACGGCGGCACATTCCTGGTCTTCAGCGACTACATGCGGGGCGCGGTGCGACTCTCCGCGCTTATGCGCTTGGGCGTCACGTACGTGTGGACGCATGACTCGATCGGGCTCGGCGAGGACGGTCCTACCCACCAGCCAGTGGAGCACCTGTGGTCGCTTCGCGCCATCCCCGGCCTGGAGGTCGTCCGGCCGGCCGACGCGAACGAGACCGTGGTCGCCTGGCGCACCATCATCGAGCGCAACAAGCCGGTCGGCTTCTGCCTGACCAGGCAGAACCTTCCGGTGCTTGACCGGTCGGGTGAGTTCGCCAGCGCGGCGGAGACAGCCCGGGGCGGCTATGTACTCGCCGAGGCCGCGGGCGGAGAGCCCGCGGTGATCATCATCGCCACGGGCAGCGAGGTAGAGATCGCGCTGGCCGCACGCGAGTTGCTGCGCGGTGAGGGGATCGCCGCGCGGGTGGTTTCCATGCCGTGTATTGAGTGGTTCGCCGAGCAGGACGAGTCCTACCGGCACCAGGTTCTGCCGCCGCAAATCCGCGCCCGGGTTTCGGTCGAGGCAGGAATCGCGCAGGGCTGGCATGAATTCACTGGCGATACCGGGGAATGTGTGAGCCTGGAGCACTTTGGCGCGTCGGCCGCTGGCGAGACCCTGTATAAGGAATTCGGGATCACGGCGGATCGGGTAGCGGCCGCCGCGCGCTCTAGCATCGCCAGGACCAACGGCCCGGAAGGACGACACAGACCATGACCTCGAACCCCGACGACACGCTGCGGCAGCTATCTGACGCAGGGGTCGCGGTATGGCTTGATGACATCAGCCGCGACAGGCTCCGCACGGGCAACCTCGCGACGCTCATCCGCGACATGCACGTGGTGGGCGTGACATCCAATCCGACGATCTTCGCGCACGCGCTGAGCTCGGGTTCGGCCTACCATGACCAGCTCGCAGACCTGGCAGTCCGCGGCGTCGACGTGGGGGAAGCCTCGCGAGCCATCACCGGCTACGACATCCGCTGGGCCTGCGATGTGCTCCGGCCTGTCTACGACGCGACCGGCGGGCTCGACGGCCGGGTATCACTCGAGGTGGACCCGCGGCTGGCCAGGGAAACCGCGAAGACCATCGCGGAAGCCAGGGCGCTGTGGTGGATGGTGGACAGGCCCAACCTGTACATCAAGATCCCGGCCACCGTCGAGGGGCTGCCCGCGATCACGCAGTGCCTGGCCGAGGGGATCAGCGTCAACGTCACGCTGATCTTCTCGCTCGAACGGTACGGCCAAGTGATGGATGCGTTCATGACGGGGCTCGAGCAGGCCGCCGCGGCCGGCCACGACCTGTCCGGGATCGCCTCGGTTGCCTCGTTCTTCGTCAGCAGGGTGGACACCGAGGTGGACAACAGGCTGGAGAAGCTGGGGACTGCCGAGGCCAGGGCGCTGCGCGGCAAGGCCGCCATCGCCAACGCCAGGCTCGCCTACCAGTTGTATGAGCAGACGTTCGGGTCGGAGCGGTGGGAGACGCTGCGGTCGGCCGGCGCCCGCCCGCAGCGGCCGCTGTGGGCCTCGACCAGCACCAAGGAACCCGACTTCGACGACACCATGTACGTGGTGGAGCTTGTGGCGCCCGGCACGGTCAACACCATGCCGGAGGCAACACTGCACGCGACCGCCGCGCACGGCCACCTGCACGGCAACACGGCCGCGAGCGGCTACACCGAAGCCAGGCAGGTCTTCGATGACCTGGAAAAGCTCGGCATCGGCTATGACGACGTAGTGGCCGTGCTCGAGGAAGAGGGCCTCGCCAAGTTCGCAACGTCCTGGCACGAGCTGCTTGAAACGATCAAGAGGGAAATGGGATCCTCCGGCTCACAGCCGGAGGTGAGCAACCAGTGAGCATGCAGGGCGACCCGCCAGGCTACGACCCGCCAGGCTATGAGCCGCGGGGCTACGAGCCGCGGGGTTACCAACCCCAGGTTTACCAGCCCGAGGACTACGAACCGGAGGGCTACCAGCCCCAGGACTACGAACCGGAGGGCTACCAGCCGCAGGAGTACGAACCTCCTGGCTACGCGGGCAGGCTGACGTCGGGCGGCGGCGTCGCGGTCAACACCCGTGGGGTCGCCATCATGGACGCGGAGCGGCAGTCGGCGGCCACGCTCATCTCGGACGGCGTGCCTGCGGCGCTCGTCGCCAGGGATCCCAGGCTGTGGGGCCCGGGTGCCGCCGCGACGGCCGCTGTCAGGCTGGGCTGGCTGAACGCGCCGAGAGCCTCCCGTTCGCTGCTCGGCTCGCTCGCGGCGCTGGCCGCCACGGCGCGCGAGGATGGCCTGAACAACATCGTGCTGGCCGGGATGGGGGGGTCATCCCTTGCCCCCGAAGTGATCAGCCGCACCGCCGGGGTTCCGCTTCAGGTGCTTGATACCACCGACCCGCACCAGGTGGCCAGGACGCTTCGCGACCGGCCGGAGAGCACGCTCGTGGTCGTGTCGAGCAAGAGCGGCTCGACGATCGAGACCGACAGCCACCGCCGCATCTACGAGCGGGTCTTCGCCAGTCTCGGGCTCTCTCCGCAGCAGATCGCCCGCCGGTTCGTCGTGGTCACCGACCCGGGCTCCCCGCTGGAGAAGACGGCCCGTGAGGCCGGGTATCACGTGGTGCTCGCCGATCCGAACGTGGGCGGCCGGTACAGCGCACTGACCGCGTTCGGCCTGGTGCCGACCGCGCTGGCGGGCGTGGACGTCGCCCAGCTGCTTGACGAGGCCGATGCCGCGGCGGCCGTGCTCGCCAGCACGCCGGACAACCCGGGACTCGCGCTTGGCGCCGCACTTGGCGGCTATGCCCTGGCCGGGCACGACAAGGCCGTGCTGGCCGACTGCGGCTCCGGGCTCACCGGATTTGGCGACTGGGCCGAGCAGCTGATCGCGGAGTCCACCGGGAAGGAAGGCCGCGGCATCCTGCCCGTCGTGGTGGAGAGTGAGAATGCGCCGGGCTTCTCGCCGGGCCCCGACGTCCACCTGATCGCCCTCGGCGAGCCCACGAGCCCCGCGGACACCGTGGTCTCCGGGTCGCTCGGCGGCCAGCTCCTAGTCTGGGAATACGCCATCGCTGTGGCCGGCCGGCTGCTCGGCCTCAACCCCTTCGACCAGCCGAACGTCGCCGAGTCCAAGGACAACACGAAACAGCTGCTCGCCGAGGCAGGCGTCGGCCCGCTGCCAGCGGGTCAGCCAGCTTTCATCGACGGCGCCGTTGAGGTACACGGGGACGTCGATTTCATCAACGGGGCCACCGATCTGGCCGGCCTGCTCGACGCCGTGCTCTGGTCTCTTCCCGAGTCCGGGTACCTTGCGGTGATGGCCTACCTGGACCGGCTGGGGGACGCGGATGTGAAACGACTGCGCAACGCTGTTGCCGCACGGACCACCCACCCGGTGACGTTCGGCTGGGGACCGAGGTTTTTGCACTCCACCGGCCAGTACCACAAGGGCGGCCCGCAATCAGGCGTCTTCCTGCAGGTAACCGGCGAGATCACGGAAGATGTCGAGGTACCTGGCGAGCCATACAGCCTTGGCAGGCTCCAGCTCGCCCAGGCCCTGGGTGATCTCGGCGCACTGCGGCGGCGAGGCAGGCCGGCGATCCGGCTGCACCTGCGCGACCGCCGTACCGGGATCGCGCAATTGCTCGCCGCCGCCTCCACGGAAGGATCGGGATGATCACACAGGGCAGCGCGGCGGGAGACCTCTGGGCAGTCAACCCGCTGCGGGACCCTCGCGACCGTCGCATTCCCCGGGTGGCCGGCCCCTGTGTCCTGGTCATGTTCGGTGTCACCGGCGACCTGGCGCGCAAGAAGCTCCTCCCGGCCATTTACGACCTCGCCAACCGGGGCCTGCTGCCGCCTGGCTTCTCGCTGGTCGGCTTTGCCAGGCGGGACTGGGAGAACGAGGACTTCGCGAAGCTCACCTACGACGCGATAAAAGAGCATGCGCGCACCCCCTTCCGTGAGACGGTCTGGCAACAGGTCTACGAGGGTGTCCGGTTCGTGCAGGGCGAGTTCGGCGACGACGCCGCATTCGACCGGCTGGCCGAGACAGTGAAGCAGCTCGACGCCGAGCGCGGCACGGGCGGCAATTGCGCCTTCTACCTGTCGATCCCGCCAAAGGCGTTCCCCGATGTCGTTCAGCAGCTGAAGAGGTCCGGCCTGTCCGAGGCCGGCCAGCCCCACTCCGGCATCCAGCCATGGCGGCGAGTGGTGATCGAGAAGCCGTTCGGCCACGACCTGGCCAGCGCCAAGGAACTCAACGCGATACTCGACGCGGTGTTCCCCGCCCATTCCGTCTTCAGGATCGACCATTACCTCGGCAAGGAAACGGTCCAGAACATCCTGGCGCTGCGATTCGCCAACACGCTCTACGAGCCGATCTGGAACCGCGGTTACGTCGATCACGTGCAGATCACCATGGCCGAGGACATCGGCACCGGCGGCAGGGCCGGCTATTACGACGGCATCGGCGCCGCCCGTGATGTGATCCAGAATCACCTGCTCCAGCTGCTCGCCCTCACCGCGATGGAGGAGCCGCTCTCCTTTGACGCGGACTCGCTGCGCGCCGAGAAAGAGAAGGCGCTGTCCGCCATCCGGCTGCCTGCCGACCTGGCCACGGGCACCGCACGAGGCCAGTACGCGGCGGGCTGGCAGGGCGGCATCCAGGTGCCAGGCTTCCTCGAGGAGGAGGGCATCCCGACCGACTCGCGGACCGAGACGTACGCGGCGGTGCGGCTCGGAGTGGACACCAGGCGCTGGGCCGGCGTCCCGTTCTTCCTGCGCACCGGCAAGCGGCTGCCGCGCCGGATGACGGAGATCGCGCTGATGTTCCAGCGCGCGCCGCACCTGCCGTTCGCCGCCACCGACACCGAGGAACTCGGGCAGAACGCGCTGGTAATCCGGGTACAGCCGGACGAGGGCGTGACCGTCAGGTTTGGCTCCAAGGTGCCCGGCTCGGCGATGGAGGTCCGCGACGTGAACATGGACTTCGCCTACGGCGAGTCCTTCACCGAGTCGAGCCCGGAGGCCTACGAGCGGCTCCTGCTGGACGTGCTGATCGGTGACCCGCCGCTGTTCCCCCGCCAGGAGGAGGTCGAGCTGTCCTGGCGGATCCTCGACCCGATCGAGGAGTTCTGGGCGGAGCACACCAAGCCGGAGCCTTACCAGGCGGGCTCGTCAGGGCCGGCCAGCGCGGACGCGCTCATGGGCACGTCCGGGCGGGCCTGGCGCCGCCTGTAACAGGAGGGCTGCATCGATTTAGAGAGGCGCGATGACGATCGACCTGACGGAGACCACGACAGGTGCCATTCATGATGCCCTGATGCAGGCGCGGCGCCAGGTCGGCGGGGCAGCGCTCGGGATGGTGCTCACACTGATCATCGTTACCGACGAGTCCGCGCAGTACGACTCGGTACGCGCGGCCAGCCAGGCGGGCCGTGAGCATCCCTGCCGGGTACTCGGCGTGATCATCCGCAACCCGGCCGGCCGGTCCCGGCTCGATGCCGAGATCCGGGTGGGCGAGGGCGGACCTGGCGAGACCCTGCTGCTGCGCATGCACGGCCCGCTCGGCCAGCACGCCGACTCCGTGATAGCCCCGCTGGTCCTGCCCGACACCCCGGTGGTTACCTGGTGGCCGGGCCAGGCGCCGGCGATCCCCTCCGCCGACCCGCTTGGCGCACTGGCCCAGCGCAGGGTCACGGACGCGGCCGCCAGCGACAAGCCGCGCCAGATGCTCACCGCCCTCGCGTCCGGCTACCGGCCGGGCGACACCGATCTCAGCTGGACCCGGGCGACATCCTGGCGCTCGCTGCTGGCGGCCACCTTTGACCAGCCGTACGGCAATATGACCAGCGGAACGGTGAGCGCGGAGCAGCACAACCCGAGCGCCGACCTCATCGCCACCTGGCTCGCGGGGCGGCTCGGAATCCCAGTGGCCCGGGAGGTCTCGGCCGGACCCGGCATCACCGAGGTGAGCTTCGCCACGGCCGACGGCGACATCACGCTGTCACGGCCGGACGGCCGCACCGCCACGCTGGCCAAGCCGGGCCAAGCCGAGCGCCGGGTGGCGCTGCACCGGCGAGAGACCACGGAACTGCTCGCGGAGGAACTGCGCAGGCTCGACCCCGACGAGGTGTACGCGGAGGCCCTTGCCAGGTTTGCCGTTCACCCGGTCGATGAGGGTACCTCGGCATGAGTGCTCCGGAGGTCCTCGTCCACCGCGACGCCCCGCTCCTGGCCAAGGCGGTCGCCGCCCGACTGGTCATCCGGCTCGTCGACGCCGCCGCTGCCCGCGGCGCCGCTTCTGTCGTCCTGACCGGCGGCGGCATCGGCACCGCGGTGCTGGCCGAGCTTTCCGCGGCGCCCGCCGCCGATGCCGTCGACTGGCGGCACCTGGACGTCTGGTGGGGAGACGAGCGGTTCCTGCCGACGGGCCACCCGGACCGGAACGAGACGGGTGCGCGGGAAGCATTGCTCGGGAAGGTGGACATCGACCCGGACCGGGTACACCCCATGCCTGGTCCTGACGGCCCGGATGGCGACGACCCCGAGGCGGCAGCGGCCCGCTACGCGGCCTGGCTGAACGATGCGGCTCGTCCGGAGGATCACGGTCAGGTGCCCTCGTTCGATGTCCTGCTGCTCGGCATAGGGCCGGAGGGTCACGTCGCCTCGCTGTTCCCCGGCATGCCTGCCCTCTACGACGACCGACTGGTGGTCGCCGTCCGCGGTTCGCCCAAGCCGCCGCCCACCAGGCTGTCGCTGACTCTTCCCGCAATTTGCGCCGCGCGCGAGGTCTGGGTACTTGCCGCCGGGGAAGAGAAGGCCGGCGCGGTCCAGCTCGCGCTGTCCGGCGCAGGCCCGGTCCAGGTGCCTGCCGCGGCCGCACGGGGCAGGCAGCGGACGCTATTCCTGCTCGACAGGCCCGCCGCCAGCCGACTTCCGCCTGAGCTTGGCAGGCCAGCGTCCCCCTGACACCGCCAGGCCGGCCGCCAGGCAGGCGAACGGCACCACCGCGAGCTCGTACCTGTAGCTGAATCCCGACGTCGCCACGGGCAGCACGAGCAGCATCGCCGCCACGCACCAGGGCAGCAGCACGATTCCGCCCCAGCGGCGCCAGCGGGCCACCAGGCCGGCCAGCCCGAGCAGCAGGATCAGGCCAAGCAGCAGACCGCGAAGGTAGACGACGCGCTGGTAGCCGATGAGGAAACCCGCGTAGGGCTGGACGGCCTGGGTCTGGCCCAGGCTCGGCTGGTAGGTCCTGAGGTCATGCCACGGCCGGTACGGTGCGATCGATGGCGGGTGATGGCTGAACAGGTAAGAGATGTCGGTCTTGGGGTCATAGGCGAGAGTTCGCTGCCAGAAGAAGGATCGCAGCGTGTCGCGCGCTACTACCCGCAGGTAAGAGAACGGCTGGGCGATGATGGCGCGCCTCGCGAACTGCTCCGCGAGGGCGTTGATGCGCGGCGTGAAGAATCCGTAATGCGGGGCGAGCTTGTCGAGCGGCCCTGAGGTGTCCCAGATGTACTCAGACGCGATCGGCCGTTTCGACGGCGGCCGCGGATCGCAGAGCACGGCGAGCGAGGGCGGCGGTTTGATGTCCGCGCAGTTCGCGAAGGTCTGGACCCGGCCGTACAGGAAAATCCCGTCCGACTCGGTGACCGCGTAGGACCCGTGCTGACTGTGATAGGCGAACATGTACCCCGCCATCGGCACCACTCCGGCACAGACAAGCGCGGCCAGCGGACGCCAGCCCGCCCGCCGGATCAGCAGGCAGACGGCAACCAGGGCCAGCAGCGGCAGCCCCACCGAGCGGACCACGCTGGCGTACCCGATGAGCAGGCCCGCCACCGCCGCTGCGATCGGCCCCACCCTGTCGTTCCAGCACAGCAGCACCATGGCAACGATCAGCAGGATCATGAACAGGGCATCAGACATCACCATCTGCTCAAGCTGCACCTGGTATGCGTCGTAGAGCACCGGCACCGCGGCCAGTGTCGCCGCCCAGCCGACCAGCCCGCGCCTGCGAAGCACGGCGTAGATCGCCACGCCGGTGCCCAGCCCCATCAGGTGCTGCGCCAAGGCAACGGCGGCGAAGCTGTGCAGCGGCTCGAGGACGGCAAGGAAGAGCGGATAGCCGGCCGGGCGTGCCGTGCTCGCGGTGTGGCTGACCGCGCTCTGCACGTAGGAGTAAGAGTCGTGGAACCAGATGATCGGGGGGTAGCCGAGCATGACGACGGCGCGCAGCGCCGCCGCGCCGACAACTACCAGGGCGAACAGACCGTGTCGTCGGGCCAGGCTGGCAATCCGGTTCCCCGCCCGCGGGTCCCCGCGGGCGGTCGCACGCTGCGCCGCTGCCGCTGCCGCTGCCGCCGGAGCTGGAGCTGGAGCCGGAGCTGGAGCCGAGGCGGCGGCCGCCGCCGTGCCCTCCCCCGCCGTTTCTTCCGCCGCAGGCCTGTCATCCGTGATCGCCGCGTCCGCGGTCCCGACCTCGCGAGTCCCTCGGGTCGCGCCAGTGTCCTTGCCGGTGGCCTCGGACACGAGTCGCCTCCCTTCGGGTTGCATTCAGGGGATTACGCTGGCTGGCCCGCTGGCCCGCTGGCCGCGGCCAGCCTGGTGCAAGCAACGACGCTACTAGATCCAGCGTGCGGTCGACTCAGACCCGGGCCGGATCTACTCGCAGCCCGGCAACACGGGCACAGTTCCGGACGGACTCAGGCAGAACCGCCGCCGGCTCGCGGCGGGGAACCGCCGGGCCGATGACCGCTGCCGCGATAGCGCCGACCGCTCAGCCGCACCCACACGAACAGGAGCACAATCACCGCCACCACTAGCCCGGTCGCGTGGATCGCGCCGGCCAGGATAAGCCAGAAGATGGCGATCGGCAGGAAGGGCATGAAGCCCGGTCCGTGGGTCGGCCGCTGCGGCTGGCCGCCGCCGCGCGCCAACTGCGCTACTGCTGCGTCCTGCGCCATCGGTCCCGCGGCCGCGGCCGCGCGCAGGCTACCCAGGTTCGCGCCGGCCGGCAGGTCACTGGTCAGCTCACGGAGATCCGCCCAGGTCTTGGCCGCGTAGGCGGTGGTCGTTCGCTCGTCGAACTCGTCGAGGTTGAGACGGCCGTCGGCGTACGCTTCGCGCAGAACCTCGACGACGCTCTCCCGGTCAGAGTCCGATGCCCGGATTTCGCCGTCATTTCCCACCGTCAGGCCTCCCTGCGCGGTTTCACGCCGCTTTTTCCGATACTACCTGCGTCGTCGGCTAAGAACCGTGGCAGCGGCGCCAGCCTTGGCTAGGATCACGCCGTGCCTACGGTGTCGTTGCGCAGAACCCCTCATCGTGACCACCTGGTCGTCTGCGGAGACGACGCGCTGGCGGCCAGGACCATCGAGGAGCTCACCACCAGGTACGGCGAATATGTGACGGTGATCCTTCCCTCCCGGCAGCGCAATCACGGACCACAGATCGCGCGGCTTCCCGGTGTCCGGGTGATCGAGCGCGACCAGCTCAGCGCCGACGCGTTCCACGATGCGCACGTGCAATCGGCCCGTGCCCTGGCCCTGCTCAGGCAGGACGATCTCGGTAATTTCCATGCCGCGCTGCGCGCGGCGGAACTCAACCCGGACCTCAGGCTCGTCGTGGCAATCTTCAACACGAGCCTGGGCGAGCGGGTCCGCTCCTTCTTCACTGACTGCGCGGTCCTGTCCGGATCCGCGATGTCCGCGCCCTCGTTCGCCGCGGCGGCGCTGGGCGAGCCTGCGCCCAGCCACATCCGGCTGTCCGGCCGCACCCTGTACGTGCGAAGGAATAGCGATGTCGACCCCGGTACCGTCGTCTGCGGACTCGCTGCGACCGCGGGAGGGGGCGCGCCGCGGTTGCTGCCCGCTGATTCGGCCAGTGCCGACCTCGTGCTCGCCTTCGCGTCGGGGAAGTCAGGGGATCCGCTCGCTAGGCGCAGGAACCCGCTGCGCACGGTGGCCGGCCTTGCCCGCAGGCTTGTCTGGCACAAGTTCGGCGCCGCCTTCGGCGTGCTCTTCGCCGTTCTAGTCACCGGCTTCACGCTGCTCGCCACCGTCGCGGGTTACTCGCTGACCAACGCGCTCTACCTCACCTTCCTTGACGCGGCGGGCGCGGCTGTCACCAATTCCAGGCTCGCGCCGGCTGAGAAGGTCGCCCAGTTCATGCTCACCTTCGACGGCATGGCGTTCCTGCCGGTGGTTACCGCGGCCGTCATCGGCGCGCGTCTCACCGGCTCGCTGCGGGTCAAGCCCAGGCCAGTCAGTGATCATGTCGTGGTCGTCGGCCTCGGCAATGTCGGCACCCGTATAGCCGGCCAGCTGCATGATCTCGGCGTCGATGTCGTATGCGTGGACAGTAACGAAAATGCCGCCGGGGCGGACCTGGCCCGGCGGCTCGGCATGCCGCTGATCATCGGTGATGCCCGCCGGGAGGAAACCCTGCGCGCCGCGGACATCGGGACCAGTCAGGCGCTTGTGTCCGTGACGAGCAGCGACAGCGTCAACCTGGAGACCGCCCTGCACGCACGCGCGCTCCGGGACGATCTGCGCATCGTGCTGCGGCTGTTCGACGACGACCTGGCCGAGCGGGTGCAGAAGGCGATTGGAAACACGATCTCGCGCAGCGTGCCGTACCTGGCCGCGCCGGCCTTCGCCGTGGCGATGCTCGAGCATCAGGTCCTGCGGACGATCCCGGTCGGACGTCATGTGCTACTGGTCGCCGAGATTCACCTCAGCTCCGGTGCCGAGCTGGACGGCCATCAGCTACGGGAGGTGCACAAGGCGGGCGAGGCCCGGGTGATCGCCTTGCAGCGCAGGGGTATGACCCTCGACTGGTCCCCTGCGGACGACTACAGGCTGGCGCCGCAGGACCGGTTGTTCGTCCTGGCCACCCGGGCCGGGCTCGGGCGCGTCCTTGCCCGCAGCCGACCGGCTCCGCCGAGAGGCAGACCGTCGCTGATGTCCGATCCTCCTGATACATCCGACCTTTCAGACTGACCCGACCTGAGTGGGTTAGTCCGACTCGTCCTGAAATAGACCGAACCTCCCATAATCGCTACGGCGCGGGTCTCCCCGAAACAGGACCACTGGGTCTACGCTCAGGGAAGATCTTCGACTTGATTCTGCTGAGTCAGGTGTGAAAGAAGGAAGGTCCGCATGATCCGCTGCGTGCCGGTCTCACACTCCCGGTACGGGCTCTCTCCCACGGCAGTCTCGATTCAGCCCGGAGAGGCATTCCGGCCGAGCTGCCACGCCATCCACCACTGTGACGCGTCCGGCTTCCAACGCCGCACAGGCCGCGGCCGGCGCGAGCACCCTCTCGGGAGGAATCACCTTGAGCGTCACTGACGACCGCACGACCGCAGTACCCGCCTCCCCCGTCGCCGACCCGGCCCCGCTCGGCCTGGCGGCCTTCGCTCTCACCACGTTCCTGCTGTCGGCGGCTAACGCCCACTGGATGGCGCATGCGACCGGCGACGCCTGGCTCGGTTACGCCTTTGCCTATGGAGGCTTCGCCCAGCTGCTCGCCGGCATGTGGGAGTTCCGCAACAACAACGTGTTCGGGGCGACCGCATTCTCCACTTACGGCGGCTTCTGGATCGGGCTCGGCCTGTGGGCGCTGCTCGTGGCCCCCCATGCGGCTTCTCCCGTGGCAGCAACCCACGATCTCGGCTGGATCCTGCTGGCCTTCGCCATCTTCAACACCTACATGCTGATATGCAGCCTGGCGGTGAACAAAGCAGTGTTCGCCGTGTTCCTTACCCTGGAGGTAACGGAAATCGTCCTGTTCGTCGGTAGCTTCGGCCACTTCTCCAGTAGCACGGGAACCCTCCAGGCCGGCGGTTACATCGGGATGGTGACCGCACTCGTGGCCTGGTACACGTCGGCGGCAGGCGTGATGAACGGCCTGCGCGGAAGGGCCGTATTCCCGGTGGGCAAGCCCTTCATCAGCTAGCAGGGGCCGCACCCAAGGCAGGGGGATGGTCCCGGAGACCAGCGATGTCTCCGGGACCATCCGCGTCTACGCTGATAGGGGTGGACCTTCAGGAGAAGCGGAAGCTGGACTCCGAGCACCTGGCCGGGCAGCTGGCACAGGTGAAGGCGAGAGCGCGGCCCTGGCGATCGATCTTCACCCTCGCCCTTGCGATCGCCGCGGCGATCGTCTCCTACGAACAGCATCTCCTCGGCTACTACGTGCACGGGCACGCGACGGCCAAGCTCATCAGCACGATCTCGGCGGGCGCATTCTGCATCTTCGCCGCCGGCGCCACCGTGGGGCTATCCGCGACGGCCAGGGACGTGCTCCAGCCCCGGGTGGGATCAGCGCACGCCGCGGTCGTTCGCTATTCCATCGTGCTCGTCGGCAGCATCGCTACCTTTGTCATTACGCTGGAACTCTTTAAGATCCCGATCGGCCAGCTCATCCTCGGCGGCGCACTGACCGCCGTCCTACTCGGCATCGCCGCCCAGCAGACAATGGCCAACCTGTTCGCGGGCATCGTCTTGCTGCTGTCCCGGCCGTTTAATGTCGGTGAGCGGATACGCGTCCGCTCCGGCGCCCTCGGCGGCTTGATCGAGGGCACGGTAACCGAGATAGGCATCACCTATGTCCGGCTGGATACCGGCGAAGGCATCCTTGCCCTGCCCAACTCCCAGGTACTCGCCGCAGCAGTGGGCCCGGCGCCGCCGGGCAGCCCCGACCGGCCGGGCTGATCCGTCCGCCCCCCCGCAGGAAGCCGCGGATGGGCGGCGTCCATGCCGCCCATCCGCGGCGATCTCCCGCCTGCGCTAGCCCTGCTTCTTCGTCTCGAACCCGGCCAGGACATGGGCCGGGATACGGCCGCGATCGCTGACTTCGATACCGCTTGTCTTAGCCCATGCCCGGATCTCCGCGCTGCGGTGCCGGTTGGCCGCCGTCCGCCGCCTCCGCTTGACTCCCCTGAGCGCGCCCTTGCGCGCGTGCTCAGCGAACTTACCTACAACGTCGCTGAACTTCTGGCTGTGCTTCGCGCATAGGTCAATCTCGAACTCCTGGCCATCGAGACCAAACGTAAGGCTCCGCTGCTGCCCGTCAGGAATCTCCTTATCGTCGTAGTCGCACGCGTATGTGACAGAAACTCTCTGTGCCACTTGCGACCCCCCTTCTCTTGCGGCAAATATATCCCGCTGGCGCGCAGCATAACCGCACGAACTCCAATCGGTTTTCCATCCAGATCGGCGGATGCCGCCATGCGCTGCCCGTCTGCCCTGGCAGTCACCTCGCCTACACGGCAGCGAGTGACGGTGACTGCCATTCAGCGACGGGAAGGGCTGGGCCTGAGGTCAGGGTTAGCGCCGACCGGCGGCACCGTTCGGTCAAACAGAAAAGGTCGCTGGTGTCTCACCGAAGTCCCGGGCGCACAAAGGCACTCGGGCCCATCGGGACCAGCTAGCGAAGCATTCGCTTCCGCCGGGCTCCTGAGGAAGCGCACTCGGCTTCCGCCGGGCTCCTGGGAAACGCACTCGGCTTCCGCCGGGCTCCTGAGGAAGCGCACTCGGCTTCCGCCGGGCTCCTGAGGAAGCGCACTCGGCTTCCGCCGGCCCTGAAGAAGCGCACTCGGCTTCCGCCGGCCCCTGAAAAAGCGCGGAGGGGTAGGGCGCTCGAGCGAGGCTGAAGGGCCGGTGCGGGAGGTCGCCTCCTCGGCGAAGGGCACATCGCGGCTCCAGCCGAACGGTATTCCGCGAAGGCAATAGGTGCGGCCCAGGGCAATCAGCCGCACCGGCCGTCAGTCAGGAACGGCCGCGGGAGGGACGGTATTCCCGCTCCAGGGGATCGCCGCGCGCCGGGCGGTACGCGAGGGGCTCGGACGGCGGGTCATCGCGGCGAGCGTGCCGGGAATAGTGGTCGTCTTCATCCAAGTCGGCCGGGTCTGGCTTATACCCGCCGCCGTGCTGGCTGGCCTCGCCGCCGTAACCGCCGCCAACTGGAGCCGGCCTGAAGGTGTCGGTGGGCGGGCCAGGCAGGTAACCCTGCTCCGCTTCGCCGCCATAACCACCGCCAAGCGGGTCGGCCTCGAAGTCCTCCCCGGGCTGGCTTGCGGAGTACTGCCAGCTCGGCTCGCGCGCGTGCCACCGACCTACCGGCAACGGCCCGGTCGGCGTGTACTGACTCGGCTGGTCACCCGGGGACTGAGCATGGGTGGCATACTCGGCCGGGTCAGGCTCCTGACCGCGCGGCGGCTGATCCTGATAACCGTCGCCCGGCCTCTCGTTCTCGTATCCGGCCCCCGGCGTGAAGCTCTCGTAGCCGCCAGGCGGCGCATCACGGTAACCATCGCCGGGCCCGGCCCGGTCGTAGCCGCTAGGCGGCGCATCACGGTAACCATCGCCGGGCGCAGCCCGGTCGTAGCCGCTAGGCGGCGCATCACCGTAACCATCGCCGGGCCCGGCCTGCTCGTAACGGCTAGGCGGCACATCGCCGTAACCGCCTCCCGGCGCGGCCTGCTCATAACCGCCAGACGGCACATCCAGGTAGCCAGCATCCGGCGGAGGGTCCTGGTAACCACCTGGTGGCGCATCACCGTAACCATCGCCCGTGACCCGGTAGCCCCCGTCGGGCGGGAAGCTCTCGTAGCCGTCAGACGGCCCAGCCGGGTAATCCGCACCCGGCGCAGAATCCTGGTAACCACCGCGCGGGACGTCCCCAGGCATGCTGGCCTGCGGAACATCTTCGAGCTCACGCTGCGGCTGCGGGTAGTCGCCGCCAGGCCTCCTGGCAAATGAGGCTGGCGCTCCGGCGAACCCGATCGCGGCGGTCGGCGGCCCCGGATCAGCGATTGCCGATCCAAGGTCAGTGGCCCGGAATCCCGGATCAGCGGCCCGGATCCCCGGATCAGCAGGCCGGAACCCCGGATCAGCGGCTCGCGGCCCCGGACCGACACCACCGGAAGGGCCGTGCATGAGCGCGTCGACCATCCGGGGCATCTCCGGGATCGGCAGCCGGAAGGTACCAGTGCAGGTACCCCCCTGCCAGATACTGAACACCGCGACCCCGGTGTCCGCGTACCAACTCACCCGCATGGTGCGAGAGTCTCCGCGTACGTCGAAGAAAACCTCGCCAAGACGGGGCAAAGGGGCTGCGTCTGACGCAGACATGCTGCCCATGGTGACCCTGAACCAAGGAACTTGTCTAGTTGATCGCCAGACAAACGCACGGTCTGCGGCTAGCCGGACTGGAGCTGCGACACGCCAGACGGGCGAATATATGCCCCCGGCTGCGCGACGCCCACGACGGATGGCATGATTGTGTGCCGGAGCACAGGCACGGATCGTGCCACGTGCCGGGTGGCGGTCTCGTATCTTTTGCCGTTCCGGCCGTTGGGTATGGTACCTGCCCGCAGGACTCATCGGTCCGCGCGTGCGGGAACACCGCGGCGGTACGGCGCGTTGCATATTTGTGACGGGGCTATTGCCGCAACACGCGAGGATTCGTGTGGTCACGAGCTGAGCGCTCCGAGAAGCGATGCAAGACCCATCGAACTGGTTGAGGTGATTGAATCATGTCTGAGGCACGTCGGCACGCAGCTGTTCTCCCCCGCCCCAATTGGGGGTGGCAGGATGCTGCCGCATGCCAGGGCGAGGACCTCATCCTCTTCTTCGGGCCCGACGGTGAGCGGCAGCCCGAGCGCGACCTTCGCGAGCGGAAGGCCAGGGCGGTCTGCGCGAGTTGCCCGGTACGCGGCGAATGCCTTAACTATGCGGTCTCCCGACCGGAGAAGTACGGCACCTGGGGTGGCCTGAACGAGGATGAGCGCTCGTCGGAGCGTCGGCGGCGGATGCGCAGGGCAAACGCGGCCTGAGCTGTCGGCTCGTAAGCCTGTGTCCGTGTACTCGGGCAAAGCCCACACCCTCGCCAAGTACGGGGCTGCGCAACAGCGCGGGCGAGACGTTATACGGGGTTATTTCGCGCGAACCGCACCTAACTGCGTGATGATCGGCGGAAAGTTCCAGCCCACCATGGCGGGACGGGCAGAAGCCAGCCCGGACAGACCGCAGGCACTACTGCCGGGGGCAGGCGACGTCCCATCCACGTTTGCGGGCCGACGGTGCAGCTCACCCCGGGAGAGCTACACCCGCCGGCGGGGCATGAATGTGGCAGAGCCCACCACCGGTGGTGGGCTCTGCCACTTCGATCTTGGATGACGCCACGAAAGACGTGGCTCACGGGATCGGTGGTGCCAATGTGATGAAAGTAAACCGGCCAGTCGGGCGGGCCATCAGCCGGCGTACCGGTCGCGATCGAGCAGTTTCAGAACGTCAGAGTCGGTGAGCTGGCCGAACGACACGTACCACTCACCCACCGCCCTGAACGCCGTCGGCATCAGTAGCGCAACCACGCCGTCTGCTTCGGGTAGCATCGCGGCCGCGGATGCTGGCGCCGCGACGGGGACGGCAAGCACCGTCCACCCCGCTGACCTGGCCCGCAGCGAGCGCAAAGCTGCCCTGGCCGTCACGCCCGTCGCAAGGCCGTCGTCTACCAGGATCACCTGCCGCCCGGCCACATCGGGCGGTGGCCGACCACCGCGATATACCTTCACCCGCCTGTCGAGTTCGGCACGCTCGCGGTCGGCCACCGGCCCCAGAGCGGAGCGGCTGAGCCCGAGCCTGGCAAGAAGCACCTCGTCATAGACGGGCTCGCCGCCCTCGGCGATGGCTCCCACGCCGAGTTCTGGCTGGTACGGATACCCGATTTTCCTGGTCACGAGCACATCGAGGGGCGCGGCCAGGAGGTCGGCGACCTCGCGAGCGATCGCCACACCGCCGCGCGGCAAGGCAAGCACAAGCGGCCCATTACCGACAGCCGGCCATGCCTCCGGAACCGCTCCGCGCCCCTGGACCGGGGGGCCCATCGGGGCATCGCGAAGCCGCGCCGCGAGCAGCCGCCCGGCCGCCCGCCGGTCGGCGAAATGCGGTGCGGTGGCCTCTGGCATGTTCGCGACCACGTAGACAATCCGCTCAGCTCGTGACTAATCCCCGCTATCCCGCCCCTACCCAGGGCCGGATGCCCGCACGCGTAGCGGCAGGGGGCTCGGGGTGGGGGGCTGGGGGCTCGGGCTGGGGGCTCGGGGGGCTGGGGTCGCCGCAGCGGAGTGCCCGGGCCGGCACCCGCCCCTAGCGGGGCGCCGCACGCGCAGGGGCACAATGGCCAGCATGATCTGCGTTTCGTGCCGGCAGCGCCATCATGAGGACTGTCCTGGCGGTAGCTGGTGCGACTGCCAGCATGAGCAGCCGCCAGAGCCGACGGAGCCGACGCTCAGCTGGATTCGCCAGGGCTGACCGCCAGAATCCAGGGCCGCCGGCGGAATAGCACGCACGCCGGCCGTGGTTGCAAAGAACGTGGCTTCAGTCCCAGGCGGGTCCAGAGTGCGATCTCGCGCACCGGAAAAGTCCTGGACTTTTCCGCCTACGTCGTGTGATCCTGCCGGTATGGGTACCGCGGACCCGCTTCTCGTCGGGCGCAGGCATATAGACCTGCTGCGCATCCGCAGTGCCATTTGTCGTCGCGGCCGCTGATCATCCGCCCGTGAGGTATGCCGGGCGCGTGCGGTAGCCCGTCCCGGCCCAGAGCCTGAATCCATGTGCACGTATCCGGAGCCGGATGTACCGGGCACAAGGCCGCGCGCGTCCTCAACCCGGAAGGACGCGCCGCATGCCAGCAAGTACCCAGGATGCACCCGCCATCCAGGATGCACCCGCCACCCGGGACGCAC
>PMSU01000046.1 GCA_003168255.1 Actinomycetota bacterium | reverse complement strand
CCTACGAGATCGACCTCGGCAAGAAGAACCTCGCCGCCCTCAAGAAGGGCCTCCAGCCGTACATCGACGCCGGACGTCCGGTCGGGCGCCGTAACGCGGCCCGCCCGGGTCGCAGCCGCAAAGCATCCGCGACAGATTCCAGCGCCGTTCGCGCCTGGGCAACCGCGAACGGCATCGAGATCTCCCACCGGGGAAGGATTCCCGCCGCCGTCATCGCGAAGTACGAGGCTGCCCACTAACCCGCACCCGGAGCCGCGAGCCGAGTTTCACGTAATTGCGTGGATGGGCGCCGCGAGCTGCGGCAGGCGACTGCCAGAGTCACTATGAATCGGACGTCGGCGGCAGCTGCGAGAAGTAGACGGTCCCCGAGACGCCCGCCTGCTACTTCCACTCGTTGATTCCAAGTAGAAGCCTGACTGGATTTGCCAGGCGGCACGGCCGAAGCCAACGGATCACCTCCCGGTGCGGTCCGCCGCCAACTGAAAGAAGAACTCGGACCCGGGTTACCTGCTGTCCGTGGATTGACGGCTCACCGCAGGTGAACCGCCGACGCCCCCAGGGCTGGCCAGCACGCTCTACCGGCCACTGCCATTCGGGACTGGCGGACAAGACTTGATCACTATGATGAACTGTCGCGTGACAGAGAGGCGATAGTAATGCGTCGGTATCTTCTTGTGGCGCTCTGGCCCGCTGGCCTGGCGGCGATTGCGGCCGTTACAGTCATCGCGGCGCGGCGGGCGCCGGTGTTGCCCGCCTTGGCAGTCGTTGATGATTCCACCGGCCAGGGCGGACCGGTGCCAGCAGGCCCGGCGGACGAGGCGGGCCGGGACGCTGACCTGCTCGCCGAGGTCACTGATGCTGAGTCGAACGGTGCCGCCCGGCCCACCAGCGCCACCGCCCTTATCGCGGGAATCTGCGGCTTGCATTCCGACTCGCCGGCAGCGCTTCCTGACTGGGTGCCGGACCTCGTCCGGCTTGGCGCTATCACCTGTGCTGGCGGGGTGTTGTCGTACGGTGTGATGGCACTGCTCGGCAGGCCGATCGTGAAATATGGCCCGATGATCGACGAACCGATCCTGCGCTGGACCGACAGCCATCAGGTGAAGCAGTGGGCTGCGGTCATGGAGCGGTTCAACAAGATCGGTAATACCTGGACTATCTGGGGTGCAGCCGGTGCCGCGGCGGCCTGTCTCGCGGTGACCTGGCGCCAGAACAAATGGCTGCCGCCGGCCTCGCTCGGGGCTGCAATCGTGGTGGATCACTATGTCACCCGCCAGCTCCGGCGTAGGTTCCGTCGGCTCGGGCCGCCGACCAGCCCTCTTGGGACTTACCCCTCGGGTGGCTGCGACCGGGTAGTCCTGTTCTACGGTCTGATCGCCAACATGCTCTGGCGGGAGTTCAGCGGCAGCCATCGCGGGAAAGCCTTGGCTGTCGGGGCAGTCGCCGGCCTCTCCTTCAACGTGGCTTACTGCCGGGAGTACCTCAGCCGGCATTGGTTCACCGACATCATCACCGGGCTGTTCTACGGCGTAGTGCTGCTCGTCCCGTTCAGCGCTGCGGTCCGGCTGATCGCCGGCCCGGCCAACGTGAAAGTCGGCCAGGGCAGGGCCGCCCTCGCCGTCGCGATGGCAGCGTAACCCAGCACCTCGCCGCCAGCAGTCCAGCCGTCGTCAGGAGGCTGCCCTGATCACGCTTGTCTTAATCGGGCTCGTGGGCGGGCTCATCACCGGGATCTCGCCGTGCGTCCTTCCCGTACTCCCGGTGATCTTCCTGTCCGGCGGTGCTCAGGGCGCCAGAAATATCACCCCCGGCGGGCTACTGCCGGACACCCAGGAACCGAACGTACTGGCGGGCGGCTCGACGGCCGCCGTACCCGCGGAGCCGCTCGCCGCCGCCGCGGCCGCTGCGGCGGCACGCGATGGCAGTCGGCCCTATCTCGTCGTGGCCGGGCTCGCCCTGAGTTTCAGCGCGTTCACGCTGCTCGGGACGCTCGTGCTGAGCGCGCTGCCGCTGCCGAAGGACATCATCCGCTGGACTGGCCTGGTCGTGCTGATCCTGGTCGGCATCGCCATGATGGTCCCGCGAGTGCAGGATCTGCTGGAGCGGCCGTTCTCCTGGATCCCGCAGCGCCGGGTGGGCCGGGACCGCGGCGGATTTGTGCTCGGCCTGGCGCTCGGTGCCGTTTACGTACCCTGCGCCGGCCCGGTTCTCGCGGCCATCACCGTGGCTGGCGCGACCGGAAAGATCGGCGTCGCCACGGTCGCGCTGACCGTGGCGTTCGCGGTCGGAACTGCCATCCCGCTGCTGGCCTTCGCGCTGGCCGGGCGCCGGGTCGCCGAGCGCGTGCGAGTTTTCCGTACCCGCCAGCGGGGCATCCGCATCGCCGCGGGCGCCGTCCTGATCGCGCTCGCCGTGGCGCTCACCTTCAACGTGACGGACGCCCTACAGCGCGCCGTCCCTGACTATACGGCCAGCCTGAACAAGGCACTCGGCACCGGCAGCGCCGCGAGCGTGCTCGGGCCGAAGCAGAAGGCAGCGCTGGCGGCCTGCGCCAAGGACCCGCAGCCGACGTTGCAGGAGTGCGGGAAAGCCCCGGCCATCTCAGGCATCCAGCAATGGTTCAACACCCCGGCAGATTCGCCGATCTCCTTGAGCGCGCTGCGGGGGAAGGTCGTCCTGGTCGATTTCTGGGCTTATTCCTGTATCAACTGCCAGCGCGCGATCACACATGTCACGGCCTGGTACTCGGACTATAAGGCGGACGGATTCGAGGTCATCGGGGTGCATACTCCGGAATACGCCTTCGAGCACGTCGCGACCAACGTGGCGTCCGGCATCAAGCGACTCGGCATCACCTACCCCGTTGCCCTGGACAACAACTACACGACCTGGAACAACTTCGGCAACGACTCCTGGCCGGCCGACTACCTGATCGACTCGACCGGACAGGTGCGGCACGTTGTCATCGGCGAGGGCGACTATCCGGGGACCGAGTCACTGATCCGGCAGCTGATCACCGCCGCGAACCCGGCTGTGAAACTTCCGCCTGCGACGCAGGTCGCCGACACCACGCCGGCCTCGCCGGATCTGACCCCCGAGACTTATCTCGGGTCGGCCCGCGCGAGCAGCTATGCCGGCGCTGGCGGGTCGGGCACGCACACCTTCCGCTACCCGTCGTCTGTTCCTGCTGATGAATGGGCACTGTCGGGTACCTGGTCGGTCGGCAGCGAGGCGCTGACCGCGAGGAAGAACGCGGCCGTCAAGCTGAATTTTGTGGCCGCTGACGTCTACCTCGACGTCGGCGGTACCGGCACGATAACCGTAACAGTCGACGGGAAAACGACGACCTATAAAGTGTCCGGAGCGCCCGACATCTACACATTGGTCGACCAGAAGGCTCAGGAGAGCGCCACGCTCCAGGTGACTCTGTCAGCGGGGCTGAACGCGTACTCTTTCACCTTCGGCTAGACAGCGTGCTTTCGTCGCCAGATCTCGAAACGAAATGAAATGCCGTTCTCCAGGCGCGGTCCGAGCTCGGTTGCCAGGGAAAAGTCGTTGTCGAACGGGGGGAAGAACCTGGTGCAGTGGAAGTCAGCCTCAAGCTGGGTAATGTAGGTCTTTATCGATGGCGGCAATCAGCCGGATCATCCGGGGTCAGCCCTGCGGATGCGCGACCAGGAGCGAGGACGTCAGGTCCGGCGTCTGATCCACGACGAGGCAGTTGATCGACCGGTGGCCGAGTTCCCAGGATCCTTGCAGCGGGTAGGTAAACCTTATCGACATCGTGTTCGTGGTCTTCGACCGGTCGAGGTTCCCGGCGATCCTTGAATTGCAGCCCCGGGTCGCCTGCTGCCTGAGTGATGCGCCGCCCGGATAGCTGGAGTTGGTGCCTGCCACGTCGAATTGTGCGAACACCTGCGCATTGTGCGGCTGCGTACAGGGAATCGCGGTTACGGTGCTGACGCTTGCCGCGTCGGGGTTGTCGAAGCAGTCCCGGAAGCGCAGCGCGTAGATGTTGATGCTGCCGCTCTGGTTGATCTGGCCGGTAGCCGCCGAGCGATGGGCCTGGCCGGTAATGGCAACCACGAGCACGGCCACCACAGTCGCCAGCCACACGGCGGACAGGGCCAGCCCGGCAATAGCGAACCCTTTCCCCCGCTGCGGCACGTTGCGGATTTTCACCAGCGCGACGATGCCGAAAATGATGCTGAGAACGCCGCTCAGCAAGAACAGGCCCAGTATTCCCAGTACGAACGAGGCGATCGCGAAGCCGCTGGTACCGGCCTTGTGCGGGATCTGGTAGCCAGCCGGCTGGCCGACGCCTGCCCCCGGGTAGGCGGACGCTTCATACGGAACCCAGAACTGCCATCCAGCAGGGGGTGGCGGCCAACTGGGATCTGCCTGCCAGCCGGGTGGCGGAACGAAACCGCTGGGTACAGGTGGCCACCCCGGTGGCGGGTTGAACTGGAGACCCACGGCGACTCACTCCCCCAACGGTCGAACGCAAGCGGGTACCAGTCGCCACCGCCAGTTCGAAGGGAGATCCTAGCAACAGGAAATCATCGCGGCAAAGCCCCGGGACAGGTGGGGAAGAAGGGACAAGCGGTGACTGCGGGGCGTGCCCACCGGACGCTCGGCAGACAGACCCGGGGTATGGATGCGGCGTTGCCTACCACCCGTGGGGGGCTCTGCCGCATCCATCATCCCGCAGGCGGGTGTGGCTCCGCTGAGATGAGCCGCCTGCCGCCGCCCGCCGGTGATCGGGTATCCGCCGGCCCCCCGTGCCGTATACCGGCGTCAGCGGGTCATGGCGTCAGTGCGAGAGTCGCTCCGCTCGCGTCGGTCAGCCGGTGAAAGCCGACCAGTGCCGGAAAGGCGGCCAGTTGCCCGGTCACCCGGGCGCGCGGCCCGTCCGGCCCGGTCAGTATGGTGCCGTCGGCGCCGACCGCGATGAGCTCGCCGCCGCTGCGCAGCAGGACCGGCCCGTCGCGTTCGGCCGAGATCGCGACCCGTCCCGCCCGAACGCCATCAAGTACCTCATCGGGCCCGGTGCCTTCACACTCCACCCATGTGGTCGGTGTTCCCAGCGGGGCATCCGAGCCCGGCCGGTGCCAGTCGCTGCCCCCCACCGGGATCGCGGCGGGGTCCCAGGCCTGCCACCAGGCCAGCGGCGTGGTCCAGCGCGGGTCGAGCCAGCTCCAGTGCCACACCTCGACGAGCGGTGGGCGGTCCCGCATCGCGTGCATCCAGCTCACGTCACCGGCGATGGGGTGGTTGATCGACATGAGCCCGCCCCGCTGCCGCGCGTGCGCAAGCCAGTCGTCGGGGCTACCGCGGAAATCTACCCAGCCCACGTCGCCGAGCAGGCCGGCGTGGCCAGCATCGGTGGTCACCTCCTGGCCGGGCAGCAGCGTGATGCCGTACCTGGCCGCGGATCGGGCAAGCTCGGCGTGCTGGCTGATCGTGTTGTGGTCGGTGACGGCGAGGAAGTCCAGGCCTCGCCGGGTGGCAAGGCAGGCGAGCTCAGGCACGGTCAGCGCACCGTCGGAGTGGACGGTATGGGAGTGCAGGTCGCCGCCGAGCCAGCGCAGGCCGGCGCTGGCGGGCAGCTCGCGCCTGGCCGGGCGGGCCTGCGGCGCGGGCGGCGGGTCGGCCTGCGGCTCACTGCGAAATTCGCCCGGAGTGCCGGTCACCTGCGCGGTGAGCCGGTACGGAGTCCCCTCGGGCTGCACCCGGTGGACACCGACGATCACCTGCCAGGTGCCGGGCTCCAGCTCGCCAGGCAGGTAGCCGGGGGTGGCATCGCGGGCGGAGATGACGAACGAGCTACGGGCACCACCTGACCAGCCGCGGAAACCCGCCGGGCCGAGGCAGCCAAGGTCCAGCGTCGCAGCGGCCCGGTCGTGCTCAAGCTCGACCCGGATACCCCAGGAGCCTGGCGGCACCTCCACCGGCAGGTAGTGCCAGGGTGATGCGAACCTGTCCTCGAGCGTCCACCGGCCGGTGTGCCGCGTGATCCTCGCCATAAGGCCATCTGATCATGACCCGCCAGGCTCCGCGGCCTCGCGGTGTCCTGGCGGACCTGGATCGCTAGGCGCCCGGCGTCGATCCGGTTTCGTCCTGAAGCGCACCGGCGGTCTTCTCTGCCTCGCGCAGTACCCGCAGGATGTTGCCGCTGGACAGCTGCGCGCATTCGGCCTCGGTCCAGCCGCGGTGCAGCAGCTCGGCGAAGAGTGCCGGGTAACCGGACACATCGCCCAGCCCCTCGGGCAGCTGGTCCGTGCCGTCGAAGTCCCCGCCCAGCCCGACATGATCGATGCCGGCGATCACGCGCACATGCTCGACGTGGTCCGCGACCTGGGCGATCGTGGCGTTCGGCCGTGGGTGGCTGGCGGCACGCTCGGCTGCGGCCCGCATCCGTTCGGCATAATTCTTTGGATCGAGCCCTTGCTCGCGCATCTCGGCGCTAACCCCCTGGTCCCACTGCCTGCATTCCTCGGAGACGAAAGCCGGCACGAAGGTGACCATGCAGACGCCGCCGCCCGCCGCCAGCTGGGCGAGCACGTCGTCGGGCACGTTGCGCGGGTGATCGCAGATCGCGCGGGCGCTGGAGTGCGAGAAGATGACCGGCCCGCGCGCGACGCGCAGGGCGTCGCGCATGGTCGCCGGGGCGGTGTGCGAGAGGTCGACCAGCATGCCGAGGCGCTGCATCTCGGCCACCACCTCGCGGCCGAACTCGGTCAGGCCGCCCGCCGCAGGCTCGTCGGTGGCCGAGTCCGCCCAGGGAACATTGTCATTGTGGGTGAGGGTCATGTACCGGACGCCCAGCGCGTACAGCGATCGCAGCACGCCGAGCGAGGAGGAGATCGAATGGCCGCCCTCGGCGCCGAGCAGCGACGCTACCTTCCCGGCGGCGAAAATCCGCTCGACGTCGCCGGAGGTCAGCGCGAGCTCCATCGCGTCGGCGTAGCGGTTGATCATGCGGTGGGTCAGATCGATCTGCTCGAGCGTGGCTGCCACCGCGCTGTCACCTTGCAGGTTAGACGGCACGAAGACGGACCAGAACTGTGCGCCGACCCCGCCGGCCCGCAGCCGGGGCAGGTCTGTGTGGGTATCAGGAACCTCTGACGTCAGATCAATCCCGGCCAGATCCGACTGTCCCAGCATGCGCAGCGCCCACGGCAGGTCGTTGTGGCCGTCCAGGATCGGGGAGCGGCTGAGCAGGTCGCGGGCGCGGTCCAGATCGGTAGTCATCGAGCCAGGATTTCATTTCCGGCCCGCCCCGGTCGCCACCGGGTGCCCGCCGCCGGCCGGCCGCATGCTTCGTCAGCATGCGGCCGACCGGGCGCGAGCGTAGCTGGTTTCAGCGTTTGATGCCGTCAATAAAGACGGACCAGTCCCGTGCGGAGAGGAGCATCGAAGCGCCAGTCGGGTTCTTGCTGTCCCTGACCGCTACCTGGCGTCCTGGAAACTGGGTAACTTCAACACAATTCCCGTTGGCTGCGCTCCGCGAGCTCTTCCGCCAGGACAAAGTAGAAGTATCAGTACAGACGTTAATTAGATTAATGGTACGCATATATGCCTCTCTGACATATGTTCAAGCGTCGCGATACAAGGTTCAATCCGCGGTCGCGAAGAATCCTATTACTAAGCCGAGAGGTCTTGCATGCGCTCCTGGATAATCTCCCGTGTCTGTTGCGTGTCCAGTGATTCAGCGAGCAGGCGTTCAAATGCGAGACGGTACTGGTATGTTTCGTCCTCGTCCTCGATGTAGTGATTGCTAGCAAGGTTCTCGATGGCGACCATATCGCCGAAGGCCACGTCCTCGGCGCTGGTGAACTGCATGTAGGAGAACGACCCGGTGAGCACGGGATGATAGGCGTTCAGTGGCAGGACGCGCACCTCGATCGTGGGGCGCTCGGAACATTCCTGCAGATGACTGAGCTGGCTGCGCATGACGGCAGCATCACCTATCCGCCTGCTCAGGACGGATTCGTCGAGCACGACGGTAAGGGTAGGCGCCGGATCACGGACGAGCAGTTCCTGTCGCGCGAGCCGGATCTCAACGCGCCGCTGGATCTCAGCAGGCGACATCGTGACCACTGACTGCCAGGCCTCGAAGATGGATCTGGCGTAATCCTCCGTTTGCAGCAGCCCGGGGACGATGTGCGGTTCCCAGTCCCAGATGGCCTCGGCCTCGGTCTCCATGCTGACATAAGCCGCGAACCGCGACGGCAGGCTGGCGGACTCGTTTTCTAGCCAGGACTTCCTGTAGGTGTCCTTGGTGAGCGTAAGAAGCTCTTCCCGGTAGCTGCCCTGCACCTCGTACAGGTCGAGCAGAGACTCCACGTCGCGGAGCTTGTAGCCGGTGCGGCCGTGTTCCAGCCTGCTGATCTTTGAGGGTGACCAGCCGAGATGCTCTGCGACCTGGTCGCCGGTCATGTCAGAGCGGCCTCGCAGGCGACGCAGCTCAAAGGCGAGGCGGCGGTGGCGGACGGTCGGACCGCCGAGGTCGGACATGGGTCCGGTCCCTCTCATTTGTGGTGAGTTCCCGGGTTAGGCGTGGCGCAAGCGTAGCGCAAGCGCCACAGTGATGTGCCAAGAAGTTAGCACAACAATGTCTGTCAGAACTCGCGCTGCAAGTTTCACCGATGGGTACATCTAGGTGTGACAGGGGCCGCCAGAGACACCGGCTCTGGCGTAACAGAGGAGGGTCATGATGAAGATCACGGGGGATTGGCACTTACCGACCACAGCGCTTGGCGGGCAGGCGATTACCGCTGCTGGCCCGACCGGCAACCACCCGCCACTCGGCGCATCGAGCGGCAGGAGAGTCAATGTTCGGCGGCACGGTTCGGAACATGAGGCGGTGCTCCGATGACAACAATGCTGATCATCATCGCGTCGGTGATCACCGGGATCATCGTGGGCGGATGGCTCACGCTGGTGATCGCTACCGCGGCCATGGCTCGCTCGCAGCAGTACATGGAGAAGCGGGTGCGGTTCTGGCAAGCCCAGGCGCGCGCGGCGGCAGATGAGCCGGCCATGGAGTGGGCCAGGCCGGACTACTGGCCAGGAACCTTAACCCGCTCATGACGCCTCAGCTTCAGCGGTGCGGATCAGTCGGCTGCTGACTCACCGTCCGGATAGTGGGCAGGGCCGTGCGCCTGCGGGCAATGCCCCTCGCCGGCCGGCGCGGGTGTGCCGCCGATGGACAGCAGCCGGTCCGGGGCGTGATCGACCTGCAAGGTGGTGTGGTCGATCTGGTACGTGCCCGCCAGCAGGTTCTCCAGGTCGGCGCGCACGGCGTGGCAATCCAGGCCCTGGCCGACCAGGATGTGCGCGGACGCGGCGGGCATGCCGGAGGTGATCTGCCAGACATGCAGGTCGTGCACCTCCACCACGCCGTCGCGGGCCGCCATGGCCTGGCCGACGCTGTGGGGGGACAAGCCGACCGGGGCCGCCTCGAGGAAGATCCGGCCCGATTCGCGCACCAGGCTCGTCCCGGCCTTGGCCATCAGCGCCACGACGACCAGTGAGGCGATCGCGTCAGCGCGGTCGAACCCGGTAGTGATCATGACAAGCCCGGCGATGGCGGTGGCGATGAACGCGTACGCGTCGGTGAGGATATGCCTGAAGGCCCCTTCCACATTGAGGCTGCTCCGGTCGGCCCTGGCGGTCAGCTTCGCCGCTCCGGCATTTATCACGATGCCGGCCAGGGCGGTGCCGAGCACCGGGCCGCCGGCCACTACGCCAGGATTGATCAGGCGATGGATCGCCTCGTAGGTCAGCCAGGCGGACAGCAGCAGCAGCGTGATGCCGTTTGCCTGCGCCGAGAGGATCTCCGTCCGCCGGAGCCCGTAGGTGTACCCGCCGGCGGGCGGGCGGGCGGACAGCCGCATCGCGGTGAGGGCGAGCGCAAGCGCTGCGGCATCGGTGAGCATGTGGGCCGCGTCGGAGATCAGGGCGAGGGAGTGCGATAGAAGCCCGATCGTGACTTCGGCGGCCATGAAGGCGACGATCAGCGCGAGCGCCCCCGCCAGGTAACCCGCGCCGGTGTCCGCGCCGGTGTCCGGGCCGGTGTCCGGGCCGCCTCTCCCGGTAGGGCCGGCTCTCCCGGTAGGGCCGGAGACCGGAGCGTGACTGTGCGGCGTGCCCGGGCTCATGCCCGTCGCCGTACCCGCAGCTGCCCGGCCCGCAGCTCCCGCAGTTCCGCCTGCTCCCGCAGTTCCGCCTGCTCCCGCAGTTCCGCCTGCTCCCGCAGTTCCGCCTGCTCCCGCAGTTCCGCCTGCTCCCGCAGTTCCGCCTGCTCCCGCAGTTCCGCCTGCTCCCGCGGCTCCGACGCGGGGGAGGAGGAGCGCTCGGGATGCGCGACCGCGGGCGCATGGCCGATGTGCGCGAGCGCGATATCGAGCAGCATCCGAACGTGTGCGTCGGCAAGCCGGTAGTACGCCATCCGGCCTGACCTGCGAACCTGCACCACCCGGTGGGCTCGCAACAGCCGCAGGTGGTGCGAGGCGGCCGACTCGCTGGCGCCTGCCGCCGCGGCCAGGTCGCACACGCACATCTCGCCTTCAAGCAGCGCGACAAGCACCCGCAGCCTGCCCGGGTCGGCGAGCAGCCCGAACACGTCCGCCAGCTCCGCCACCTGATCCTCGGCCGGCATCGAGGCGCGCACGTTCGCCACCCGGTCGCGGTCGACGATACGGATCGTGCAGTCATCCAGGCCCTCGGCCAGCGGCACATCTGAATGGCTGCTCATACGTGGCTACGTTACCGTCGGCACCGGCCGAAATCGAGGGGACACCCGATCGCGATGACGCTCGCCCCCGGGCGGGCAGCTCATGGCGTCGTGGGTTCAGGGAGCGTACATACTACGGGGAGAGTGAGTCCTCAGCGGATCTTCAGGAATGACCAGTTAGGTGGGGAACCGGCGGCAGCACCGAGCGGCAGGGTCGCGCAGTGCTGGCGGCGGCGGCCGAGCGGGGACCGACCTCCCCGCTCGGCCGTGTACCGTGCACCGAGTACCTGGCGGCGTGACCTGAGAGCTGTCGGCTGTCAGGCCAGCGGACTCCCCACGGACGAGCAAGGACAGGCATGGACAAGGTGAACCAGCCGGGTAAGCGGCAGAGCGCCGCGGAGAAGATTGACGCGCAACGGGCCGCCGCTGCGCGGCAGCGCCGCAGGCTGCTGATAGCCGGCGGCAGCGTGCTGGCCGTGCTCATCATCGTGGTGGCCTTTATCGCCGTGAAGCTGGACCAGTCCCCGGCCAAGAACTCCGGGCATGTGACTAGCAGCAGCAGCGTGGCTAGTCAGATCACCAGCGTGCCTGCGAGTACGCTCGACGCCGTCGGCAAGGGCACTGCGACCGCACTGGAGCCGACAGTCGGCAACCAGCCGCTCCTCACCGCGCAGGGCAAGCCGGAAGTGCTCTACATCGGCGGTGAGTTCTGTCCTTTCTGCGCAGCCGAGCGGTGGGCGATGGCCGTCGCCCTGAGCCGGTTCGGCACCTTCTCGGGGCTGAATTTCATCCACTCGTCGAGCACCGACGAGTTCCCGAACACGCCGACCCTGACGTTCTATAAGTCGACGTACACCAGCAAGTACGTGGTGTTCACTCCGGTCGAGTGGTACACGGTGTCGAAAACCCTTCTCCAGCCGCCGACGAGCGCTCAGATGGCCCTGTTTACCAAGTACGACGCGCCGCCCTACGTCACTGCGGCCGACGCTGGGTCGTTCCCCTTCGTCGACTTCGGGAACAAGGACGTGATCATCGGCTCCCAGTACTTCCCGACCCCATTCGCCGGGCTGACCTGGAGTCAGGTGGCGACCGACATCAGGAATCCGTCCAGCGCCATCGCCAAGGACGTCGACGGTGCGGCCAACACCATGACAGCCGAGCTGTGCAAGCTCACCAACGGCCAGCCGGGCAACGTCTGCAGCTCGCCGGGCGTCACGGCAGCAACCGCGCACAGCTAATCGCGCCGCGCCCGGCTCGCCGGCTGACGCCGACCACCCGGCTCGCCGGCTGATCGCGCCGCACCAGGCTCGTCGGCTGATCGCGCCGCACCAGGCCTCGCCGGTTACGCCGGCTTGCGGCTCGCCCGGCGCGAGGTCCCGCTTTCCGAAGCCGCGGACGTGCGCGGCTTGGCCGCCGTCTTGCGCGTGCCAGCCTGCCCCGTCTTCGCCCCGCCGCGCGGTGCCCGCTTCGCTGGCTGCTTGTCCTCGGCGGGCTCTTCGTCCTTGGCCGGCTGCGCCCGCTTGCCCTGCCCGGCCCGCTTCTCCTTGGCTGCCTTCACGTTGGCGCGCAGCGCCTCGACCAGATCGATGACTTCGCCGCCCGAGGAAGCGTTCGTCTCGACGCCAGTGACCTCGCGTCCCGCCGTCTTGGCGCTAACCAGCTCCTCCACCGCGGCCCGGTACTCGTCGGTGAACTCTGACGGGTCAAAATCCGCGGCCAGCGAGTCGATGTAGCTGCTGGCCATCGCGAGCTCCTGCTTCCGGACGGTGACCTCGGTCTGCGGCGCCAGCGATGCGGCGTCGCGCACCTCCTCGGGCCACAGCAGGGTATGCACCACGAGCACGTCACCATGGGCCCGCAGCACGCCGAGTGCCTCCCTGGACCGCAAGGTGACCTTCACGATCGCCACCCGTTCACTGTCGGCAAGCGTGTCCCGCATCAGCACGTACGGCTTCACCGCGGACTTGTCCGGCTCGGCGTAGTAAGCCTTGCTGTACAGCATGGGGTCGATCTGGTCGGCCGGGACGAACTCGACGACGTCGATCTCCTTGGACGACGCGAGCGGCAGGTTGCTGAAGTCCTCACTGGACAGCACCACCATCTCGCCGCCGGGCAGCTCATATCCCTTGGCGATGTCGCTGTACGGCACTTCCTCGCCGTCCAGCTCGCACACCCGCTTGTACCGGATGCGGCCGCCATCGGCTTCGTGAACCTGCCTGAAGGACACGTCCCGCGCCTCGGTGGCCGTATAAAGCGACACCGGGATGGCCACCAGGCCGAACGAGATGGTCCCCTTCCATATCGGGCGCATGAACCCAGGATATGCGCAGGTAGGCTGGGGGGAAGGGTCGCATGGGCCGCGGCTGCGTCGATGCCCGGCGCTGCTACCGGTTTTGGGTCACGGCAGACGGTCCTGTTACGTTTCCCAAGGGTCACCCGGGCCCTTCCCGCCCGGACCACTCCCGCCCGTGCCGCCTCGGCCCCCCCCCGGCGCATCCCGTCCGCTCCGGCGCATCCCGTCCGCTCCGGCGCATCCCGTCCGCTCCGCACCCGCATGGAGGACTGACTGCCCATGACCGACGTCTCACCCGCTCAGGCGGCACCAGCCCAGCCGCCCGCCGGCGACCCGTTCCTCACCATGGCCGGGACATCGCGGATGCAGCTCAGCGTCGTGGAGTCGCATCCGGTGACCCCGAACATGCAACGGCTGCTGCTGACCGCTCCCGAGCTCGGCGACTTCAGCTACCTGCCAGGCCAGGACATGATGCTCCTCGTGGCCGGTGACGGCGACCGGCCGGTGCGCCGCAGGTACACCATCCGCGCGCTCGATCCCGGCAGGCAGCTGCTCACCCTCGACATCGTCAGGCACGCCGACGGCCCGGGCGAGCGTTGGGTCCGGGCGGCCGCGCCCGGCGTGACGGTCCAGGGCGTCGGCCCCCGCGGGAAGATCAGCCCGGCGACCGACACGGACTGGCACCTGTTCATCGGCGACGAGTCGAGCCTGGCCGCCATCTTCTCGATGGCCGAATCGCTGCCACCGCAGGCATCGGCAACCGTCATCCTCGAAGTACCCACGCCCGCGGACGAGCAGCAGCTCAAGGCCCAGACCAGCGTCCAGCTCAGCTGGCTGCACCGCGACGGCAGCCCCGCGGGCGAGCCGGACGCGCTCGTGTCGGCAGCGTCAGCCGTGCCGATCCCGGACGGCCGGCCGCACGCCTATGTCCTGGGCGAGGCGCGGGTCGTGTCGGCCGTGCGCGAGGTGCTCCAGGCGCGCGGGCTCGAACCCGGGCAGGTATCGCCCAAGGCCTACTGGGGCCGCGGCAAGGCGAACGCGAGCCGCGGCGAGCCAGACAAAGACAGCTAGAGACGGCCAGAGACGGCCAGAGACGGCGTCGGCTAGCCGTCCACGCCGGCCAGCATCCGCGCGCTGCTGTGCCCGGGGCTACCACCGTCGCCGACACCGGGCGTAGGCTTCATGGCCTGCCTGTGCTACTCCCCGCCGCCGCGCCGGAGCGCGTCCGCCTGAGCGGCCAGTTCCTGCGTGCCTCGCGGCCGGGTTATCCCAGGCGCACCGTAACGCAGGGACGCGGGAGGAGACGGCAGTGGCCGAGATTGTCCGGGCCGGCCTGGTCCAGCAGCACTGGACCGGCGACAAGGAATCGATGATCAGTGCGGCGGTCGACGGGATCAGGACCGCGGCATCGGCCGGGGCGCAGGTGGTATGCCTGCAAGAGCTCTTCTACGGGCCGTATTTCTGCCAGGTCCAGGACGCCGACTACTACTCCTATACCGAGCAGATCCCGGACGGCCCGACCACCCGCCTCATGCAAGAGGTGGCCAGGGAGCACGGCGTCGTGCTGGTCGTCCCGATGTATGAGGAAGAGCAGCCCGGCGTCCTCTACAACACCGCGGCGGTGATCGACGCCGACGGCACCTACCTGGGCAAGCACCGCAAGAACCACCTCCCGCAGGTGAAGGGGTTCTGGGAGAAGTTCTACTTCCGCCCCGGCAACCTCGGCTACCAGGTGTTCGACACCGCGGTGGGCAAGGTAGGCGTCTACATCTGCTACGAGCGGCACTTCCCCGAAGGCTGGCGCGCACTCGGCCTGGCCGGCGCCCGCATCGTGTTCAACCCCTCGGCCACCAGCCGCGGCCTGTCCCAGCACCTGTGGCGGCTCGAGCAGCCGGCCGCCGCGGTGGCCAACGAGTACTTCGTCGGCGCGATCAACCGGGTCGGCGTCGAGCCCCTCGGTGACAACGACTTCTACGGCCAGTCCTACTTCGCCGACCCCAGGGGCCAGCTGATCGGCGACGCCGCGTCGGACGACCAGGACGAGGTCATCGTCCGCGACCTGGACATGGGCCTGCTCGCCGAGGTCCGCGACACCTGGGCGTTCTACCGTGACCGCCGGCCGGACTCCTACTCCTCGCTCGTCCAGCCGTAACCCGGAAGGCAGCCGATGCGCATCCTGATCAGCGGCGGCACAGTCGTAACCGCGAGCGGCACCATGCCCGCCGACGTGCTCGTGGACGGCGAAAAGATAGCCGCACTGACGACCAGGGATAATTTTGCCGAACGGCGCAGCGGTCAGCCGGCCGCCAACGAGCACGTCAGCGCGTGGGCGCCCGCCGCGGACCGGATCATCGACGCGACCGGGAAGTACGTGCTGCCCGGCGGCATCGACGGGCACACGCACATGGAGATGCCGTTCGGCGGCACGTTCTCGGCGGACACCTTCGAGACCGGCACCCGGGCGGCCGCCTGGGGCGGCACCACCACGATCATCGACTTCGCGGTGCAGGCCAAGGGCACCTCGCTGCTGTCCACGCTGGACAAGTGGCACGCCAAGGCCGACGGCAACTGCGCGGTCGACTACGGCTTCCACATGATCGTCTCCGACGTGAACGACACGTCGCTGAAGGAGATGGACGCCTGCATCGCGGCAGGCGTGAACAGCTTCAAGATGTTCATGGCCTACCCCGGCGTGTTCTACGCCACCGATGGCGAGATCCTGCTCGCGATGCAGCAGGCGGGGCGGTCCGGCGCGATAGTCATGATGCACGCGGAGAACGGCATCGCCATCGACCAGCTGGTCGCCCAGGCGCTCGCCGCCGGCAAGACCGACCCGGTGCAGCACGGCCTGACCAGGCCGCCCGAGCTGGAGGGCGAGGCGACGTCCCGGGCGATCACCCTGGCCAAGGTGGCCCGCTCGCCGCTGTACATCGTGCACTTGTCGGCGATCCACGCGCTGGCCGCCGTGGCGCAGGCCAGGGACGCCGGGCAGAACGTCTTCGCCGAGACCTGCCCGCAGTACCTGTACCTGTCCCTCGAAGACCTGGCCAGGCCGGGCTTCGAGGGAGCGAAGTACGTCGCCTCGCCGCCGCTGCGCCCGCCGCCGCACCAGCAGACGCTCTGGCAGGGGCTGCGCACCAACGACCTGTCCGTGGTGTCCACCGATCACTGCCCGTTCTGCTTCGCCGACCAAAAGGAGCTGGGCCGGGGCGACTTCTCCAAGATTCCGAACGGGATACCCGGCGTGGAGCACCGGATGGATCTGCTGCACCAGGGCGTGGTGACCGGGGAGATCTCGCTGTCACGCTGGGTGGAGATCTCGTCCACTACGCCGGCCAGGATGTTCGGCCTGTACCCGCGCAAGGGCGTGATCCAGCCGGGTTCAGATGCCGACATCGTGATCTACAACCCGCTGGCCAAGCAGATCCTGTCGGTGGCGACGCACCACATGAACGTGGACTATTCGGCCTACGAGGGCATGCAGATCACCGGGAAGGTGGAGACCACGCTGTCCCGTGGCCGGGTGGTGATAGACGCGGGCGAGTACCACGGCAGCGCCGGGCACGGCCAGTTCCTCCAGCGTGACCTGTGCCAGTACCTGCAATAACTCACGTCCCGCCGCTTACGTCCCGCCGCTTACGTCCCGCCGCTTACGTCCCGCCGCTCACGTCCCGCCAGCCCCACGGGCCACATCAGCATCACTGCCAAGAGGAGTCACACGATGGACTTCGGGCTCGTCCTCCAGACCGACCCGCCTGCCGACCGCGTCGTGGACACGATGCGGCTGGCCGAGGACAGCGGATTCCGCTACGGCTGGACGTTCGATTCGCATGTGCTGTGGCAGGAGCCGTTCGTCATCTACCCGCGGATCCTGGCCGCGACCAAGTCCATGATCGTCGGGCCGATGGTGACCAATCCTGGTACCAGGGACTGGTCGGTCATCGCCTCGCTGTTCGCCACCCTTAATGACATGTTCGGCAACCGCACGGTATGCGGCATCGGCCGCGGCGATTCCTCCCGGCGGGTGATCGGCCAGCAGCCCAACTCGCTGGCGACGCTGTCCGAGGCGATGCGGGTGATCAAGGACCTGGCCGAAGGCCGCGAGGTGACCCATCACGGCGTCGCGCTGCGGATCCCGTGGGTGCGGGACGGCAAGCTGGAAATCTGGATGGCCGCCTACGGGCCCAAGGCGCTGAAGCTGGTCGGCGAGCAGGCCGACGGCTTCATCTTGCAGACCGCCGACCCGGACATCGCCCGCTGGACCATCGGCGCCGTCCGGTCCGCTGCCGCTGAGGCCGGCCGCGATCCGTCGGCCATCACGATGTGCGTGGCGGCCCCGGCGTATGTCGGCGCCGACCTGGCGCACCAGCGCGACCAGCTGCGCTGGTTCGGCGGCATGGTCGGCAATCACGTCGCCGACCTGGTGGCTCGCTACGGCTCGTCCGGCGCGGTGCCCGCGGCGCTGACCGACTACATCGCGGGCCGGGAGGGTTACGACTACTCCCACCATGGCCGGGCAGGCAACCCGTCCGCCGACTTCGTGCCCGACGAGATCGTGGACAGGTTCTGCCTGCTCGGCAGCCCGGCCGCGCACGTCGACCGGCTGCGTGAACTGGCCGACCTTGGTGTCGGCCAGTTCGCCCTCTACCTGATGCACGACCAGGCAGACCAGACCCTGGCCGCCTACGGCCGCGACATCATCCCGGCTTTGGCGTAAATCAAGCCTGGGTCAGGTGCCGGCGCAGATGGCCTCCGCCGCGGACTCCCGGACGCTGGTCTCGCCGTTATTCACCAAACCTCCCCAGCGGGTGTCGTTCTCGGTGGGAAACACGGAGTTCAAGGCGACGGCGGTATCGGCGGAGCTGTCGTCGGTGATGACGCCACCGCCGAGGACAACCCTGGATCCCGGGCAGGAGCTGGAGAAGACCTCGGTGTCGGAATCAGGGCTGAGGTTGACAGGCTGGCCGTACTGGATCGAGTAACCAGCCGGCCTGGGCCGGCAGACGGCATACACGTAGACAGCGGCCGCCGAGGTGTCGCCGTTGCTCACCGTCACGCCCCACGCGTCGTCGGGCGTCATCAACGTCGTCGGATAACTGGAGCTGAGGTTGGTCTCGGTGTCGTACGAGATGTCAAAGGCGCCGCCGCCGGTGACCTTGTCGCCGGCCGGGCACTGCGCCGTCCAGGAAGCTGTGCTGCCACCGCTCACGCTCACGTAGGAGCTGACCACCTGGCGGTGCGACGAGCGGGCCAGGCATATCGCGTAGACGAAGAACTCCGTGTCGCTGCCGCTGTTGTTGTTTACGTAGGCCGCCCAGCCGTAGGAGGTCGGAAATGAGCTGGCGACGCTGACCGTGACAGCGTCGGACTCGACAACGACGCCGCCGTCAGATGCCTGCTCGTGCCCCGGACAGGAAACCCCTCCCTCGTTCTCGAACCCGCTGCTCGAGCCATATCCCGGGGATTCCACGACGGTGTAACCCTTGGGCGCGGTGCGGGCTCGGGGTGGTGCGAGCCTGCTGGATGGCGCTGGCTTGCCATCTGGTGCTGGCTTGGTGGTCGCCGCGCTCGCTGCCGTGGCGGGAAGCAGCAGCGTGCCTCCGGCCACGGCCGCCAGTACAACCGCGTGAACCTTGCGCATGACCGATCCTTTCCGTACCGGAATCCCGCTCGGCTGCGTAGCCGTGAGCGGCGGAAGGTGCCGCGACGGTCGCCGTGCTTGCCGGCATCTCCCAGCGTGCTGTGCGGGCAGCCAGTCGCAGATCGGGAAATTCCCCCCATATTCGAGCTGGCGGTCCCTAGATTTCCGGCCCGGCGTGCGGCATCGGCCGCGGTGATTCCAACCCGCCAGATGGCGGCTGCCGGGCCTGCATACCCGGCAGCACCCGGCCAAACATGGGTAGAGCGCGGACCGAAGATAGGGAACGCTGCCGATGGCGCGGGGTCGCCTTCGACCCGACAATTCTGGGGAAAAGGAGTGTGTGACATGCCGCGATACCCGTTTCAACGAACAACCGTTTCGCCGCCAGCGCGCAGCAGCCTCAGCAGAACGCGTCAGGGCAGACGTTCCGCGCTGGCCGTCCCGCGCTGGGTCTCCACGTGCTGCGCGGGCCTGGCAGCGCTCGCCGTCGTCGTTCTGCCAGCCGTGCAGGCTCAGGCGGCGCCGTCGACCTGGTCGGTCGCCGCTAGCCCCAACCAGGCAGGCTCGGGCAACGACCTGACCGGCGTGTCCTGCACTAGCTCTGCCAGCTGCATGGCAGCGGGCTTCTACCTCGACGGGACGGCTGTCGAGACGCTCGCCGAGTCCTGGAACGGAAGCTCATGGTCGGTCACCCCGACCCCCAACCCGAGCAGTTCGGACAGCGTGCTCAACGCCGTGTCGTGCACTAGCCAGGCAAACTGCACGGCGGTGGGCAGCTACTCCAGCGGCGCGGTGACCGACACCCTGATCGAGACCTGGAACGGGACCTCCTGGACGATCGTCTCCAGCCCCGATCCGGGCAGCGCGTACAACGCACTTAAGGGCGTGTCGTGCAGGAGCTCCACCGTGTGCACGGCGGTGGGCTCGTCCTCCAACGGGTCGGCGATGGTGACCCTGGTCGAGTCCTGGAACGGCAGCACGTGGTCGGTCACCTCCAGCCCCGGCAAGGGCGCTGACAACTTCCTCGACGCCGTGTCGTGTGCCAGCTCCACCAGCTGCCTGGCGGCCGGCTACGACTACAACGGATCGATCAACGTGACCTTGGCCGAGTCCTGGAACGGGACCGCGTGGTCGGTCACCTCCAGTCCCGCCAAGGGCTCCGGGAGTTCTCTCGTCGGCATATCGTGTGCCAGCTCCGCGAGCTGCGTGGCGGTGGGCGACTACCAGAACGGGTCGGCAGCGGTGCGGACCCTGGCCGAGTCCTGGAACGGGACCTCCTGGTCGATCATCACCAGTCCCGACCCGGGCACCAGCTCCGCGTCGAACATCCTCGACGCCGTGTCGTGCACCAGCGGTGCCAGCTGCGCGGCGGCAGGCAGCTTCTCTAACGGATCGGTCAACCAGACCCTCACCGCGTCCTGGAACGGGACCTCCTGGTCGGTCACGACCAGCGCCAACCAGGAGGATTCCGCCAACGCACTCACGGACGTCTCATGCCCCAGCCCCACTGCCTGCGTAGCGGTGGGCGACTACCAGGACAGCTCGGGAACGCCCCAGACCCTGGCCGAGTCCTGGAACGGGAATTTCTGGTCGGTTGTCGCCATCCCCGACGCGGGCAGCGCGGACAACCGCCTGGCCAGCGTGTCGTGTGCCAGCTCTTCCAGTTGCATGGCAGTGGGCTACTACGTCAACGGGTCAGGAGCGGCCCAGACCCTGGCCGAGTCCTGGAACGGAAGCTCCTGGTCGGTCACCGCCACCCCCAATCCCAGCAGCACGTATGACGACCTCAATGGCGTGTCGTGTGCCAGCTCGTCCAGCTGCGTGGCGGTGGGTTACGCCAACATCGGATCGGTGACCGACACCGTGATCGAGTCCTGGAACGGCAGCTCGTGGAAGGTGGTCACCAGCCCCAACCCGGACAGCTCCTACAACCTGCTCGGCGGCGTGTCCTGCACCAGCCCGACCAGTTGCGTGGCGGTCGGCAGCGTTTTCGACGGGGTGAGCCAGGATCTGACCCTGGTGGAGTCCTGGAACGGCAGCTCCTGGTCGGTCGTCTCCAGCCCCAGCCCGGGCGCGAACAACTTCCTGGCCGGCGTGTCCTGCATCAGCACCACTGACTGCGCGGCGGCGGGCGAGACCCAGACCGGCGGACTGACCACGACTCTCGTCGAGTCCTGGAACGGCAGCTCGTGGAAGCTGGCCGACAGCTCCAACCCGGGCAGTTCGTCTGACCAGCTCAACGGGGTGTCGTGCGCCAGCTCGACCAGCTGCGTGGCCGTGGGCTTCGACACGAGCGGATCGGTGACCAGTACCTTGATCGAGTCGCTGAAGGGCAGCTCAGGGGGTTCCTGGTCAGTCACGCCCAGCCCCGATCCGAGCAGCTCCGACAACTCCCTCGATGGCGCGTCCTGCGCCACCCCCGACACCTGCGCGGCGGTGGGCAGCTACGTGCCGGCCACCGGCACGGTTTCCCAGACCCTCGTCGAGGCCGCCCTCCAGCCTGCCCCGACGATCACGAAGTTCACGCCATCCTCCGGGTCGGTCGGAACCACGGTCACCATCGGCGGCACCCACCTGGCCGGGGCGACGCAGGTGACGTTCAACGGCAAGCCGGCCACGATCTCGGCAGACTCCGGCAACCAGATCAAGGTCACCGTCCCGGCTGGCGCGACCACCGGCAAGATCACGGTGACCACCCCCGGCGGAACAGTCACCAGCAAGTCGAACTTCACCGTCAACTGAAGGAGACCACATCATGAAGAAGAGCTTTCCGGGCGTCAGCAGCGCACGGCGGCGAGGGTTCACCGCGACGCGCACGGCCGCGCTGGCCGCCACGGCAGCACTGGCCATGGTAGTGCCGGTGACGGGGTCAGCATCGGCGGCAGTGCCGGCGTCGGCGACCGCTTCGCAGCCCGTGGCTACGCACTTCGTGTTCACGGCGGACAGTGCCGACACGGTCGGCGACGCTGCGTACATCGACAATCCAGCCACTAACGGCAAGAGCGGCGTCATCCTGTTCGTGACACCTAACTACGACCCCGACGGTGACTGCGGATGCGTATTTGACTCATACCCGATCGCGGTCGGGTACGACCCCGACGCAGCGGAGTGGGCGGTTTACAACGTGAACGGCGACGACATGTCGCTCAATGAGTCATTCAGCGTCCTGGTCGTGATGCGCCCGCCCGGCCATTCGGTGGTCGGCGTGGAGTCGGACCCGCAGACCACGGAGGGCGACTACACGTTCATCACCAACTCCATCGCCGACGGTCACCCCAACGCCAAGATTCAGGTCACCCAGGAACTCGCCCCAGACCACGTGATCGACCCGCACCCGGTGGGCGTGTGGTACGTCAGGTCCGCCAAGCTGTGGGCGATCTTCAACGTGGACAAGGCCGCCATGCCGCTGTACGCGTACTTCAACGTGGAGATCAACGGGAAGGGCAGCAGCGGCGGCAAGAGCTCGGTGCTCAAGACCACGACATCGAACCGCGTTGCTGACACCACGTTCATCAACAGCGGCCTGACCAACGGCAACCCCGGCAACGTCACCTTCGCCACCCCGAACTGGAACCCCGGCGGCAAAGGCGGCACCTATAACGATGTCCCGACCGGCGTCTGGTACTCCAGCTCCAATTCCCAAGAGGGCGTGTTCGACGAGAACGGATCATCCCCGCCGCTGCACTCGGCCTACAACCTGCTCGTCTTCCCGAGCTAAACCGCTGACCTCTGGTACCCGGACGGCCCAGCTCTCCACGGAGCCCGTCCAATGTCCGAGGCTCGTCCGGGCGACCTAAGCCGCTGACCTGCGGGTTCTACCTGCCCGGCAGCCCGGCCGCGCGCCTCGACCGGCTCCGGGCATATTCACCGCAGCAGCACTGGGGGTGATGGCGACCGTTGTCCCCTTCGCGACGGGATCGAGCCAGGCCGTCGCATCCGGTCCGGGCCCCAATACGCTGGTCCCGGTGCAGCCCGGGATCAGCGCCGCTGCGCTACCGGGCGCGAGTCTCATCGGAGTAACCCCGTCGAGCACCACCGAGACCCTGTCCTTTGTCTTGCGTGAGCAGCACCTGCCTCAGCTAGAGGCTGCTGCTGAGCACGACCTCTCGAGCCACCCCCTCCAAGTCAGCGAGTTCGCCGCCATCTATGGCCAGACCTTCTCCAACGTCCTTCAGCTTGAGCGCTACCTGGCGCACTTCAAGATAAAGACTCACGCCGACGCCGACCGCGTCGATGTCGTGGCAACTGGCACGGCCGCCGAGTTCAATAAGGCACTGTCGGTTCAGCAGCGCCAGTACCACGTGCCCGAGCAACCAGGACGCGACGGAGTACAGCCGATTGCGGCGCAGAACGTTCACGGCACTGCCCAGTCACCGAAGCTGCCCTGCCGCATCGCGCAGTACGTACTGGCCATCCTCGGACTCACCAACTACGGGCCGTTCGGCAGCCAGGCGGTGCATACCAATACCAGCATCGTCAAGCCGCAGGCCAGTAGCACGAACAAGTGCATCAAGCTCTCGGGCCTGCCCGACGGCTGTAACCTGCCATCCAACTACGCCGCCAATTACGGCCTCGATCCCCTTTACCAAAGGGGTGCCAACGGGGCCGGGCAGACCCTCGCGATAGTCACCCTGGCCGCCCTCGACCCGGGTGCGCCGCAGTACTTCTGGAAGCACATCGCACACATTCCGAGCACCGACCGCTTCTTGGACGTGGTCAACGTCGATGGCGGGCCGGGCGCACCGAGAGGCCGCGTTCGACGAGGTCTTCCTGGAGATGGCCATGCAGGCACAGTCCGGTTTCATCGCGGCCGGTGACTGGGGTGCCTACACCGCCACCGCCGACCTTGGTACGACCAACCTCTCGGTCGGCTCGTCGGCCGACAGCCCGTTCATCACCGCCGCGGGCGGTACCACCCTGCCGTGGACTGGCCAGCTGACCGGCCCGGACGGCACGGCAACCGTAAAGGTGCCTGCCCAGCGCACCTGGGGCTGGGACTACCTGTGGAAGCCGGTTGCCAAGATCAGCGGCGAATCGCTCGCTACCTCTGCCGAGTCGCAGGTTATCGGCAGCGGGGGCGGCTTCAGCACCATCGAGCCGACTCCGTCGTATCAGTGGTCCGTGCCCGGCACCCGCAATTTCAACGCCGTCCAGTACCTGACCCCGACCGACTACAAGACCGTTGATGGCCTGACCGAGCCGACCGCATGGAACTTCAACCCAACCCCCAGCGTGACTCAGGGTGAGGGTTCCGGGCGTGCCCTCCCGGACGTTTCCGCCGATGCGGATCCGTACAGCGGCTACCTGTTGTGGGAGCCGTCGTTCGCCGGCGTCGGGCAGCCCAAGCTACAGGGCGGCTGGGGTGGCACCAGCTTCGTCGCGCCGCAGTTGAACGGTTCCACCGCGGTCATCGACTCGGCCCTGGGACGCCGGGTCGGATTCTGGAACCCGTCCATCTACGCCTTGGCCCTGCGCCACGACTCGCCCTTCACGCCTCTACAGCAAAGTGGGACGGGCAGCGACAACATCTACTACACCGGCAATCCAGGTCAGCCCTACAACGAGGGAAGCGGTCTCGGCTACCCCAATCTGAGCCAGCTGGCGGTGGACTTCGATAGGACCCGCTAGACCAACGGAGCCAAGAAAGCCCGACCGCTGAACCCTGGCCCGGGCCATGCCCCTTCGGGCGTGGCCCGGGCCAGGTGATCGCTAGCACCAGCAGCCGCCACCGCCCGGATGTGCGCCAGCCGGCCCCTGCGGATCAGCATCGGAGTCCTGCCCCTGCTCCGCCATCCGATTTCTTGCTCGCGGGCCGTATGAGGGGCGCGTGCACCCGCTGCCCGTTCTCGTCTCCGCGCGGCCACGCGTACCAGCCGCTGTCCAGGCACGGTCCGACGATCACCCACCGCTCGCCGTGCACGCTGAGGATCCCGTCCAGTTCGGCCCGCTGGGCGACATCGATGCGGTCCCGATTGATCCCGCTGTACATGTACAGGTCAGGCACCCGGTGCCCCGCCGTCGGCGCGCAGGACCCGGGCGATCGTCCGGGCCGCTGTCATCACGTCGTCGCAGGCCGCTATCCGTTCGGCGGTCGGCCAGAAGTACCAGTCTGCCTGCGCGTACACCCGCTCGGGTGGCATTGGTTTTCCGATGTCGCAGACCTCCAGGTGCGGCAGCCTGCCCGGCGGGGTGATCAGCTGTGCCCACAGACCCCGGGCGGCCAGCTCGGCGGCGAGCTTTTCCAGCTCGGCCTGCGAGTCGTCGTCCTCGGGATGGGCGGGCATCGCGACCTCCGGTGCGTTCAGCTCGCGCCCGAGGCGGTCTGTCCCGGGCCAGGACAACCGGGCCCAGACCACGCGGCCGGCCGCGTCGCCAGTGACTCCCCACTGCCCCGGCCCGGCGATTGCCTGCACCAGGTCCAGCCCGTGCCCCGTCTGGACCTGGCACGCGCGGGCCTGCCAGGGGCCGCCTTCGTCCTGGACCGCGACGTAGGTGTAGTCGCCCTCGCTGACCTCGGCCCGGACGGTAAACACTCCCCCCGGGACGCCTGACCTGCTGTGTAGGCAGGCATTCGCTGAAAATTCCGACCCCAGCGCCACCGCGTCGTCAGCTCGCGGGCATCCCGCCAGGGTCTCCCGCAGGAAGGCGCGGACTTGCCGCACCTGGTCTCGCCTTCCCGGGTAGCTGCGGGCGTACCGAAGCAGCCATGAGGACTCCGGCGTTATCACGCGCAGCGCGTGGTGGCCGTGGTCGGCGGCCGGGGTTCTGCGCCGTGCCATCGGCGATCCCAAGATCATGCACGATCAGCTCGCGCACCTGGCGGACATGTCCGACCGGCCCAAGGTCTCGGTCCAGGTCATCCCGTTCGAGGCTGGCAGTCGCACCGGCCTGCTAGGTGCCTTCGCGATCGCGGATCAAGCGGGCGCGAACAGTATCGTGTATCTCGAGACGGCGACGACAGGGCAAGTGGTCGAGGTGCCTTCGGTGGTTGACCAGGCCGCCTTGATCTTCGATACGCTGCGCTCCGAGGCGTCCGCTCGCGGGCCGTCCAGAGACTTGATCATGAAAGTAGCTGAGGAGAGATGGACCTGACTAGCGCCGAGTGGCGCAAGAGCAGCAAGAGCGGCGGCAACGGCGGCAACTGCGTGGAAGTGGCGCGCAACCTGCCGGGCGTTGTTGCTGTCCGCGACTCGAAGGATCCGGACGGGCCGAGGCTGGCCTTCGGGCCTGACCCGTGGCGGGTGTTCACCGATCAGGTGAAGGCTCGCCTGTTCGACCTGGCCTGAGCTGCGCTGTGCTGCGGCTATGGGTAAGTCGGTCGTGTTGGGGCGTTCTTGCGTCCGCGCTCGGCGGGCGGACGGCCCCGCCAAGGTCCTCGTGATCACATCGGCCGTAGCGAAAAGGCCACGGCAAAGCGGCGGTCGCCGCTAGATTGACCCGCATGCGGCACCGAGCCGTCACCTGTCGTCGCGACGCCCCCCAACTCAGCGCCAGTGCCGTTTCCGGCACCCCGGCGCCAGGGCAGCGCCGCGCCATGCGGAAACTTGTCGCGATCGTCGGCCTTGCAGCGGCGCTCGGCCTTTCGGCCTGCTCGGCCAATGCCACTCCGGCGGGTCCCAGGACGATCGAAAGCGCGTTGCCGGAGTCCAGCCCGGCGAGTTCCGTTGCCTCGACCGGAACGGGCCGGAGTTCAAGCGCTGCCTCGTCGGCCGCCTCGGTGACCATCGCCGCCGTCGGCGACACGATGCTCGGGAACACGTCGGATCTGCCGCCAGACCCGGCGACGTACTTCGACGCGGTCAAGCCGACCCTCGACTCTGGCGCCCAGGTCGTGTTCGGCAACCTCGAGGGCACGCTCACCACCGCGACCACCAGCAAATGCGGCACGAGTGGTCCGAGCCAGAACTGTTTCGCCTTCAAGGACCCGCCGGACTATGTGCAGTACCTCAAGGATGCCGGGTTCACCATCCTCAACGACGCCAACAATCACTCCTTCGACTTCGGCGCCGCCGGGCAGGCCCAGACCGTCCAGACGATCCATGCGGCTGGCCTGGCCCAGACCGGGCTGCCCGGCGAGATCACCCTGGTCAAGGCGAACGGGATCAAGGTGGCGTTCCTGGCCTTCGCGCCCTATGACTATGACGCCAGCCTTCTCGACCTGCCCGCTGCTCAAGCACTCATCGAGCGCGCCGTTAAGGAAGCAAGCGTTGTCGTCGTCTATATGCATGCCGGCGCCGAGGGCGCCGACGCCGACCACGTAACCGGGCAGGAGGAGTATTACCTCGGCGAGAACCGGGGCAACGCCGAGGCGTTCGCCCACATGGCGATCGACTCCGGCGCCAGCCTGGTGATCGCGAGCGGTCCGCACGTCGTGCGGGGCATGCAGTTCTACAAGGGGCACCTGATCGCCTACAGCGTCGGCAACTTCGCCAGCTATGGCGACTTCGCCACCGACGGTGACCTGGACATGAGCGTCATCCTGCACGTGACGCTGTCATCCGCCGGCAAGTTCGAGCGCGCCCGCATCTACCCCATCGAGTTCCTCTCAGATGGCCAGCCAGTCCTCGGCGGCGGTGCGGTCGGCTTCGTCAGCCAGCTCTCATCGGAGGATTTCGGCGCAGCCGCGGCGCGCATCTTGCCGTCGGGCGTCATCGAGGCGCCGTAGGCTCCGCTCGTCCCGCCCGCACGGCTTCATCGACCAGATACCTCATGGGGGCGGCGCTGCCGGGCGGCACGGTAGGTGCTCACGTAGTGCAGATAGTTGCTGGCGACCTGGTCGGTGACCTGCTTGGCGGTCAGATGCCCGGCGAGGTGGTCGGCCAGTGGCGTCTCCCAGATGCTGCGGCCGATCGCGAACCCGTCGAACCCGTCGGTGTGCGCGGCGATCTGTAGCCAGTGGTCCAGGCGATCGGCCGGGGCGTCGCGGCCGAGGACGATGCAGCGCACGTGGCTACGCCCGGCGTCGCGGGTCGCGGCAACGACGCGATCGGCGGCCTCCAGGGTTTCCAGGCCTTCGATCTTCCAGATGTCGGGTTCGACGTCGGCCGCCTGCATGTCGTGGATCACCCGCTCGGTCAGCTGGGGGCGCAGGTCGGCGTCGTAGTCACCGCCGAGGTTCGCATTCTGGTCGGCGGTGGCGGGAACGAGAAGCTCCAGGATGAACGTCCGGCCGGTGTCGCGCAGCGTCCGGGAGATCACGGCGAGACGGTCCTGCTGGGCGCGACGGTCCCGGATGTCGAAGTCGGGATTGTCGCGCACCAGCACCTTGACGTAGTCGGGTGCGAAGCGTTCGACGTGCTCGAGCCAGATCCGCTGGTCCACGTTGCCGTACTCGAGGGTGAACAGCGGCTGGCCGCTGCGCTCGACCGGCATCGCCAGCCGCAGGCCGGCATCCCGGGCCTGGCGCGCGACCGCGGCGCCGTAGCGCTCGTCGACCAGCACGCCGGTGTAACGGCGGTCCGCTCCGCGGTCGATCGCAGTGAGCAGGCCCTGGAACACCAGCAGCTTGCCGGCCGAGATGCGTTCGGCGTCGGCCGGAGTGGGCTCGCCGCTGATGCCGTAGACCTGCTTGGCGAGGGAGTCGCGATGATCCATGGCAAGCAGGAACAAATCTGATGCCTGGGGGGCGGCCCGTGTGTCAGCGCCCGGCGGCGCCTGGTCTGGCTGCGGGCTGGCTGGGCTGGTCATGATCGTGACTCCCGTCGGGCAGGCCAGGCCAGGGCCGCAGTGGCAGCAAGGATGACCAGCAGTACTCCAGTGAACCATCCCATCGCGGTGGTGACGCCGGTGTACCGGGTGGCGATGCCCAGGCCCAGGGTGGGGACGATCAGGCCGAGGTAGGCGATCAGGAACAGCCCAGCCAGAGCCTCGCCGCGAGCTTCGGCGGCGGCCATGGCCACGATGGTCCCGACAGCGGACTTGAACAGCACGCCAGCGCCGGCACCAGCGAGCGCACCGCCAATCAGGAAGGCGGCGAAGCTGGCGTCGCGCATGCCGATGGCGAGCAAGACCAGCCCTGCCGCCTCGCCGAGCAGGCCGAGACCAAGCCGCACCGTCAGGCTCATCCGGTTGGCGGCGGTCTGGGCCAGCGCGGCCGCGCCAAAGACGAGAAACACGATGATGCCGGCCAGCAGCCGGCTGGGGTGATGCAGGGTTCCGGCGACGAAGCCAGGGGCGAGCGAGGTGAACAGTCCAAAGATCGCGAAGGCGGTGAAGGCGGTGGCCGCGGCCACGAGAAAGCTGGCCCGGTCACCGTGCACGGCGCTGATCCGCTGGGGCCGGTACCGGGGCCGGTTGGGGAGTTGTTCGACGGTCTCCGGGGCGAGGGCGACCGCGATGATGCTGAGCAGCAGCAGCACGATGAACACCACGTACGGTGTGCGCAGCGGCGAGGTGACGAACTGCGCCAGGAACCCGGCGATCAGCGTGCCGACGCCGAGGCCGCCGATGTTAGCCGCCGTGGACACCACCTCGAACCGGCCGTGCCCGGTGCCGGGACGGCTGGCCGTGTGCAGCTCATGCAGGTGCGCGGTGGCCGTGGCGGTGATCATGCCGATGGCCAGTCCGTTGATCAGCCGGGCCACGATCAGGCCGGGCAGCGCGGGCCAGACTAGGAACAGCACCGCGGCCAGCACCTCCAGGCCGAGCGCCGGGATCAGGATGTGCTTGCGGCCGACCCAGTCGGACACGTGCCCAACCAGCAGCAGGCTCGCCACCACGCCGACGGCGTAGACGGCGAACACGATCGTGACGGTGAACGCCGAGAAGTGGTCGCGCTGCTGATAGAGCGGATACAGCGGGGCGGGAACGGTCGAGAAGGCCATCGCGATCAAGAACGCGATCGCGATAAGCCAGAACCCCGCATCATGTCGCCTGGACCGGCCGACACCGGGCTGGGCGGTCCCGGGCTCGCCGGGCCCGTCGGCAACCGGTCGCGCTCGAGATGTGGATACCGTCATGGCATTCCTCCGAACAACAAGAAGCGGTTGCTACCTCCGACTCTCCGCTGTCTACAGCGATCATGTCCAACGAAGATTTATGCTCCGTTCGATCTGAATTCGTGATAGTTGTTCTTCGTGGAGCTACGTCACCTCGCCTACTTCGTGGCGGTCGCCGAGGAGCGCAACTTCACCCGCGCGGCCACCCGGCTGCATGTCGTGCAGTCCGGCGTCTCGGCCGCCATCAAGACTCTCGAGCACGAATTGGGCATGCCGCTGCTGGACCGCAACTCCAAACGTGTGCAGCTCACCGACGCCGGCCTCGCCCTGCTGCCCAAGGCGCGTGCCACTCTCGACGCGGCCCGCGACGCGCGTGACGCCGTCGACCAGGTTCGTGGCGGCCTGCGCGGAAACCTGCGGATCGGCACCATGACCTCGGTCGATCTCATCAACCTGCCCGCCCTGCTGGGTCACTACCACCGCCAGCACCCCGATGTCAGCCTGCACTTGCTGGCCGCGTCCTCCGGATCCAGGGGCCTGGCTGACGCGCTGGCCGATGGCAGCATCGACCTGGCCTTCGTGTCCCTCCCAGGCCAGACGCCGGCCGGCATCGAACTGCGAGAACTCGCCGCCGTCCCGCTGGACCTCGTCGTCCCGGCCGAGCACCGGTTCGCCGGCCAGACCATGGTCGCCATCACCGAACTGGCCGGCGAAACCTTCGTTGACTTCCCGCCTGGTTACGGCACCAGGGCGGTCGCCGACCGCGCCTTCGCCGACGCCGGACTGCGCCGCCATGTCGCAATCGAGATCACCAACCCAGCCACCGGCGCCGACTTCGTCCGGCACGGCCTGGGTATCGCGCTGCTGCCACGATTCGTCATCCCTCGCAGAAAGGACCTGCGACGCCTCATCGTCACCGGCGCTGACCTGTGCTGGCCCACAGCGCTCGCGACTCCCACCACTCGCGCGCCCAGCGCCGCCACACGAGCCCTGCTCCAGATCCTCGGACGCCACCTGCCCCCAGCGCAGGCCTCACCTCCCTGATGGGGAAGGATCCTGGTCGTCTGGGCGGCCACGATCCTTCCTCGTGCTGCGGTCGCCGGGCGTTCCGGCCCGCGGTCACGTGCCCTGGTGCCGGCTCGGTGAGGGGGAAGGATGCTGGTCGTCTGGGCGGCCACGATCCTTCCCGTTGACTGGACTGCCGCGCCGCGCCGGGCGGGCTGCGCCGCGCCGGGCGGGGCGGGGCGGCCGCGGGCGGGTGGCGCGGGGACATCGGCGGTCGCCGGGCCGGCTAGCGAGCGGACGGGCGTGCCCGGGTCATTTGCCGCGACCAGTTCCCGGCCCAGGCGTCGAGCGGCTCGAGGGCCGCGCCGAGTCCTGTTCCTAGCTCGGTCAGCTGGTAGGACCCGGTGCCGAGGCGGTGCAGCAGGCCCGCCTCGGCGAGCTCCCGGAGTCGTTCGTAAAGCACGCTGGAGGACATCGCGTCGCACCGGGCCTGGAGTGCTCGTGCCCCGGCAGGGCCGTCACGGAGCTCCCACAGGATCCGCAGCGCCCAGCGCCGTCCGAGCAGATCCAGCGCCGCCATCAGGGGGCGGCCCGTCGTCGAGCCCCGTACTGCCGAGCCTGGTCGCGGTGTTGCTGACGCCATGGCCGAGCCCCTTGTCGTTGCG
>PMSU01000118.1 GCA_003168255.1 Actinomycetota bacterium | reverse complement strand
GGCCGAGCCCCTTGTCGTTGCGGTATCCGAAACGATAGCGTGAATGAACGCTTCGGAAATCGAAACGGCCACACAGTCGGCGTGCTGCTACTGACCAACTTCGGTATTGCCGAACGGCTGACGGTGGCCGGCTACCCGGCAGGCCGGCTCATATTCTCGCCGGAGGCTGATCTCCCGGGGACTCAGGGTCGCGGCCGCGCCGCGTCGAACTCGGCCACCCGCCGCCTGGACGCGGACAACCGCCATGACTCTGTCAGCAGTTCGGTGAGCTCGTCGATGTCGACCGCGTTGAGCCGCACCAGGAGCCCCGGATAGCCGTCGTAGTGCGGGGTAGTGAAGAACTTGTCCGGATGCGAGGCGATGAGGCCGTCCTTCTCCGCCACGTCGGCGCACCCGACAAAGAGGGTGTCCGGCTGCTCGTGAATGCGTGCGAACAGCTTCTGGCTGACCCGGAACCCCGGCAGCCGGTTGTATGACTTCTCGACGGCTCCCGGCAAGGACAGCGCAACCCGGCGCACGTCCTCCTCGCTGACCACGGTGGAAGCCTAACGGGGCGGCACGGCGCGCGGTCAGCCAAGCCGGGGTGGCGAAGCGCGCAGCTCGCCGCCCGCCTCGAAGTCCGCGACAAAGCCGCCCCAGCCGCCGGCGGCGTCTTCGCGCGCCGGCGCCGAGTGGCCGTCTTTGCGGTACCTGAGACCGAATGTTACGGTCGTCACAGGTCATGAGCGCCAGCGCTAAGCCCCGGCTTGCTGGCCGGCAACCCTCCCACCGCGGTGGGGTGCCCCGGGTGAAGACCCGGCCTGGCACGTGGGGTGCCAGGCAAGCGCGGGCCTCATTTCTTGCTTGGGGTCCATGACCTCGGGTGAGGGGCATGTTATGACATCCGCACCGGTGGCTGAGGCCACGGTCGAGCACGGGCTGGCCGAGCTGGTTGGAGCCGGGCTGAGGGTGCCGCTGGTGACCGGCGGCGAGCTGCCGTTCGCGAACCTGGACATCGCCGCCACGGCGCCCTGCCTTGCGGCCGTGCGAGACGCGGTCAACGCCATCTTGCCCTGGTACTCCAGCGTCCACCGCGGCACCGGGCTGCCCGCCGAGATCTGCACCAGCGCCTACGAACAGGCACGGGAGACCGTGCGGCAGTTCGCCGGTCCCGCACTTGGCACCACGGTCGTATTCACCCGCAACACCACCGATGCGTTCAACCTGCTCGCCCGCTGCCTGCCCGGCGGCACTACGGTCATCGGCTTCGACACCGACCACCATTCCGCGCTGCTGCCCTGGCGGCGAGCGCCCGTCCGCCGCCTGGTCACCCCCGCCAGCGCAGCCGGCGCGGTCGGCGCTGTCGACGCCGCGCTGCGCGCCGCGCCGGTCGGCCCCCGGCTGGTCTGCGTGACCGGTGCCTCCAACGTCACGGGGGAACTCTGGCCGCTAGCCGACCTCGCGGCGGTAGCGCACCGGCACGGCGCGCGGATCGCGGTGGACGCGGCGCAACTGGCACCGCACCGGCCGATCGCGATGGGCCGGCTCGGCCTCGACTACGTGGCGCTGTCCGGGCACAAGCTGTATGCGCCGTTCGGCAGCGGTGCTCTCATCGGCCGGTCCGACTGGCTGCGCGCGGCCCCGCCCTACCTGGCCGGCGGCGGCGCCGCGGTTAGCGTCCGTGACGACGGCGCGGAGTGGGCCGATCTGCCGGCCCGGCACGAGGGGGGCACCCCCAACCTGGTCGGGGCGGTCGCGCTGGCGGCTGCCTGCGACGCGATCACCGCCGTCGGCTGGCAGCCGCTGCGCGACCACGAAGATCGCCTTCAGCGGGCGCTGCGGGACGGCCTGGCCTCGGTACCCGGGCTGTCCCTGCTGCGGTTGTGGGACGACGCACCCCGGGTCGGCATCGCCAGCTTCACCATCCGCGGACTATCCCCCGCCCTGGTGGCGGCGACGCTCGCCGCCGAGCATGCCATCGGCGTCCGGCGCGGCAAGCTGTGCGCGCACCCCCTGGTGCGGCGGCTCACCGGCGGCCCCGACGCGATCCGCGCCAGCATCGGCATCGGCACCACCACCGAGCACATCACCCGGCTGACCAGCGCGCTGCACCAACTCGCCGCGGAAGGTCCGCGCAGTGCCTACGCCGACAGCCACGGCGGGCTGCGTCCCGGACCGGAGCAGCCGAAGGCGACGACGATCCCGCGCCGGCCGCCGCCCGGAAATACAGCCACAACAGCGCGCCCGTCAGATCCCGCGCATCCACCTGACCAGGCGCAGCGCCGCCGCCGCGACGACAGGCCCGCCGCTAGCGCCAACCTTAAGACCGAAGACCGAAGCGAGGATCCTGAGGCAAACGGGTTTGCGAAGGCAGCAGCCGTGAAAGGACCGAAGCGAGGATCCTGAGGAAACGCGTCTGCGAAGGGAGCAGCCGTGAAAGGTTACGTGGTCGTTTTCGAGGGAGATGACGATACCGGATACGCGGCATACGCCCCAGATCTGCCCGGGGTCGTTGCCGCGGCTGACACGCGTGGCGAGGCCGAACAGCTCATGCGGGAGGCAATGGCCAAGCACATCACGCTGCTGCGGCACGCTGGCGAGTCGGTGCCCGCGCCCGCGGACGCAGACAGCGTCACCATGCTTAACCCGGCTGCCGCGTAGCTCACTGCGCTGGCATTCGAGCGCGCAAACCAGGCCGCAGCGATCGGTGGCCGACGCCTGTGTCGCCTGGACCGCGTGCGGGCCAGGCCACCTCCAGATCCCGGTAACGGGTGCGGTCATGGGTCCGAACGGCTGACCCGGCGGCCGGCGCTGTGCGCTTTGCGACGTGCCGGGCCTGCTACCAGCGATCATGAGCAATACAGTGTCTGCGTGCCGTTGCCGCTGCGCCTGCATCGCTGGAACGACCGGGCCGTGCTCGGTGTGGCCGTTGCCGCGTTCGCTTCGGGGTTCGCGCAGTTCGGCGTTGTAGCCGCGCTCGGCGATGTGGCCAGGGGGTTCGGCCAGGTGACCCACGGCGCGACCCTCGCCGACCAGGCCGGGCTGTCGGGTACCGACCTGGGCATCGGACTGGCCATCATGCGCCTGGCGTCGCTGGGCGGCCTTCCCCTCACTGGCCTGGCCGACCGTTTTGGCCGTCGCAGGATGCTGCTGGTCACGGTCGGCGCGGGCCTGGCTATGACCGCGGTGGCAGCGGCCAGCCCCAGCTACTGGTGGTTCGTGGCCATCTTCGCCTGCGGGCGTCCCCTGCTGAGCGCCACCAATGGGCTGGCACAGGTCACCGCGGCAGAGCAGACGGCCTCGGCTGACCGGGCCAAAGCGGTGGCGCTCATCGCCGCCGGGTACGGCGCCGGCGCCGGGGTCATTGCCATCGTGCACAGCCTGGCGTCGCACACGCTGGGGTTCCGGGGCGTATTCGCGCTGGCTCTGGTCCCGCTGGCGCTGCTGCCCCTGCTCCGCCGCTGGATCGAGGAGCCCGACCGGTTCGCCGTGGCCGCGGCCGCGGCCGAGCATCCGATCCCTGTGGTCGGTGCCGTCGCCAGGCCGTTCCGGCGCCGCCTGGTGGTGATCGTGGTACTGGCTTTTGCCGTCTCTGTGATTACCGGACCGGCCAACAGCTTCATCTTCCTCTTCGCGCAGAACTTCCTCCATCAGAGCGGCATTGTGACCGCGGCCATGGTGGCAGGTGCCGGCGTCGCCGGGCTGGCCGGGCTACTGGCCGGACGGTGGCTGGCGGACCGGCTGGGCCGTCGCCTGACCGGCGCGCTGGCCATGGTGGCCGTGGCCCTGTTCTCCGTCCTTGCCTACACCGGTTCCGCTCCGGCGCTGCTGGCCGGCTACATCCTCGGGGTGTTCGCCGGCTCGGTCTTCGCCCCGGCGGCCGGGTCGCTGGCCAGCGAACTGTTCCCCACATCGGTACGGGCCTCGGTAGCCGGCTGGTCGCTGGCGGCCGGCGTGCTGGGGGCGGTGGCCGGCCTGGTCACCTTTGGCGCGGTGGCCAGCGCCGGCCACCGGTTCGCCGTAGCCGGGCTGGTCACCTTCTTGCCTGCGGCACTGGTCATGGGGCTCTTCTGGCTGCTCCCCGAGACCCGCGGGCGTGAGCCGGAGGATCTGTGGCCCGACTCGTGAGCGGACCGCCCGCATGCCGACACGTCCGGTCATGCTGGCGGGACCATCCAGAGAAGACCGATCGTACATACGGATCATCGTGGTGCCTGCGGCCGATCGCCCGCATCTGCGGCACCGCGACCTGATGGTGACTGATTGGATGGCGGCGTGCGGATCGCGACCTGGAATGTGAACTCGGTGCTGGCCCGGCTGCCCCGGCTGGTGGAGTGGCTGGAGCAGGCCGCCCCCGACGTGGTGTGCCTACAGGAGACGAAGGTCGGCCAGGACGCCTTCCCCACTGACGCCGTCGCACCGCTCGGCTACGCCGTGGCCCATCACGGCGAAGGACGCTGGAACGGTGTCGCCGTGCTGTCCCGGCTGGGGCTGGAGGACGTCGTCTGCGGCCTGCCGGCCGATCCCGGCTTTCCCGACGTGCACACGCTAGAGGCCCGCACCCTCGCCGCCACCTGCGGGCCGGTGCGGCTGCGGTCGGTGTACGTGCCCAACGGGCGCACCCCCGAGGACCCGCACTACGCCTACAAACTGCGCTGGCTGGGCGCCCTGCGGGACGCGGTCGCCGCCGACGCTTCGGGCAGCCGTCCGTTCGCGGTCATGGGTGACTTCAACGTCGCGCCGGCGGACGACGACGTCTGGGACCCGGCGGCGTTCGCCGACTCCACCCACGTCACGCCGGCCGAGCGAGCGACGCTGGCCGCGCTGCGGGAGACAGGGCTCGCCGACGTGATCCCCCGCATCGCCAAGGGCCCGCACCCGTACACCTACTGGGACTACCGGGCCGGAGCCTTCCACAAGGGCATGGGCATGCGGATCGACCTGGTCTACGCCAACGCCGCCCTGGTCGGCTCGGTGTCAGACGCCTGGGTCGATCGCGAGGCCCGCAAAGGCAAAGGCCCGAGCGACCACGCACCGGTAATCGTCGACCTCGACCTGTAAATTCGGCCGGCCGGCGCCGGTCAGTCCCTGTGCAGCAGCGTGTAGCGGACCGTCTGCACCTTAATGAGGCCGTCACGGAACACGAAAGTGTCAATGCCGTCATCGACGCGAGTCGCGCCGGCGTCGGCTGCCCACTCCAGGAAGAGGATGTCGTCCTCGTAGATCTGAGTCTTCAGACTCCAGTCCGCGTTCGGCACGTCGGCGAGCAGCTGCGTGAACGCCGCCCGGACGCCGTCCTTGCCGTGCTTGGGGCCTGCGGGGCTGATGAAGACGGCATCGTCGGCGTAGTCGGCGACGATCTCATCTAGGTCGCCAGCGCCGAGCGCTTGGGCGTGGTGCTGAAAGACTTCCTCGGGCGTGCGCGTCATCGCTCTTCCCTTTCACTGCGGGTACCTCAGGCATATCACTGCGGGTACCTCAGGCATACCGTACGGCTGACAGAGCGCCGGCGGAAAGGGCTCGACCCGTACTCGCGGCGCGAGGCCGTCCAGCCTTCCCCAGTGACAGGCCGGGCGGCACGCTCGGTGTTCAGAGCATCTGTCAGCGTCGGCTTCAGCTGGCTTGCAGGAAGGAGCGATCTGCTGGACCTTGCGACCGGCGCCTGTGAGCGAGCGGCGGGAGCACCGATGGAAGGAACGCTGATGTCGGCGGATCTAGCTATCTCTTCACCCGATACGGCAGCAGGGCACAACCCGGCGACGGAGGCGCGGCATCCGCACTCGGCGGCGCTGGCACAGTGGCGGGCCCTGCTCGGGTTCCACTGGCAGGAGCGGCTGGAGCGGATTACCGAGTTCTCGCTTGCCTACCACGATGCTGAGGAGGCCGCCGCTGACGTCAGCAGCGGCCGGGGCGAGCGGCTGGCAGCGCGGCGGCGGGCACGCGCGATGCTGCACCGGGCTGTTGCAGAGCGACGTGCGCTCGCCGAGATCGAGACGGCACTGTCCCGGCTGGCGACCGGGCGCTTCGGCTGGTGCGAGCAGTGCGGCGGCGTCATCGCGACCACGAGGCTGACCGAGATGCCGCAGACCAGGTACTGTCCCGCCTGTGATCGCTGATCGCCGCGGGAGGGCGGGCACCGGCCCTCATGATCGGGGAGTTCGCGCAGCGTCATGTTGCCGCGGGGCAACCTGGGGCCGGATCATCGGGCTCACCTCAGGCGGAGACCTCGGCTTCGCCGAAGAAGTCTCCTACGGCGCCGCCAAGGCCAACTACACGATGTCGGCCGCCGCGAGCTGGCCAGGTTCGGAATCACCGCGAACATGGTCCACCCGCCGGTCACCGACACCGGCTGGGTCAGCGACGCTGTGCGTGAAGCCGTCCGACGCTGCCGCCCTCATCACGGCCAACGTCATCACGCTTCGCTGACCGCGCCCGGCCATGCCGCGCCTGGCCATCGAGCAGCAGCGGTCAGCGCTGTAGAGTCCCCGGCGGACAGGTCAGGTGCTCATGTCGACCGCGTTCACCCGCACGGGACGGATGGTCACGATGACACGGGACTGGCCCGGCTGGTCGTGGTCGCGGAGGTTCGCGTTGTATTTGGCACCGACCCGGTCGGCGAAGGAGTAGTCGTCGTCCGGGGAGATTTCGGCGTCGCCCCGGATCTCCAGGTAGCGATAAGGGACTGCCAGGTCGAGGAGGAAGAGGCTCGCGGCCGGGTTTGCCAGCAGGTTCTTCGTCTTTTGCCGCGCGGTGTTGAGGGAGATGCCGATCGTGTCGCCGGCCGCGAGGAACCAGATTTCCGACAGCTGCGGCCGACCGTCAGGGCCGACGGTGCCGAGAGTAGCGAACTGGCCATCGAGCAGGTCCCGGTGAGATGAAGGGATCGCTGGCATGGTTTTCCTTTCAGGTTGGATCGCCGGATCGGGCGTTGGCTAGCAGCCGGGTGAGCGCGGCCGGATCGGCGCCGGAGACATCGATTATCTTGGTGCGGCCCGAAGCCCCGGCTATCAGCGTTACCGCGTGACGGCGGACACCGAATGCGGTGGCCACCGCGGCCAGGGCCGCCTCGGTCGCCTGGCCGCCCACGGCCCGCGCGCTGACTCGGACGACCAGTGCACCGTTGTACTCGCCGCCGGTCCCGGGACGCGTGCAGCCAGGCCGGACCCGGATAGTGATCCGCACGACACCAGTGTGCCGTGCCGCCGGCATCGTGAGGTGCGTGCGCGCTGCTCCCGCACGCTGGCGAGCGAGCTGAATAGCGGGTGGGTGGCGGGGCGTCAGCCGGCGGCGTTATATGCCTCTCTGGCCAGATTTCCCTATTCCCGTCCCGTTGTCCGCGCCGGGCGGTATGACCGGTCGGGTTAAGGGCTAAGACATCATTGCCCCGCTAATGTTCGCGTTTTCCCGTGCAGAACCGGGATTTCTCAGCCCGAACATGTCTATTCTTCGTTGCTATGGATTGCCGTAAACGCGAGGTCCGGCGCCGCATCGCCCGGTACGGGCGCGGTGCGGGTTCTAGGCTCCGGCGCCGCAGTCATGTCACGCTCGCCGCTGCGGCTGGCCTGGTCGTACTGGCCGCCGGATGCGGCGGCCAGGCATCGGGCTCGGCTCCGCCGGGTGCGGGAAGCCTCCTCGCCGACGGCGGCAACAGCAGCATCTCCGGAAGCTATGGCCTCGTCAGCCCGGCAAACCATCCCCCCGCCAGCCGCGGAAGCCATGACCCCGGCGGCCCGAGAGGTGGGTCTCCCGGAGGGAGCAGCCGGTCCGGAGTCATCGGCGGCGCCCTGTTCGGCGGTGACGGCCCGCTGGCCGCGGAACAGGGGCGGCTGGGCCGCAAGCTAGCGATCGTCCGGGTCTATTACCAGATCGGCGACTCATTCCCTGGGCAGCCGAATAACCCGCTGATAACGGGCGGCAGCACGATGCTGGTCAGCCTCGACAGCAGCGGAGCCAGCTACGCCGCCATCGCCGCAGGGCGACAGGACGCCGCCATCAGCACATTCCTCAGGCAGGTAGACCAGACCGCGGTCCGGAGCGGCATGGGTGCGATCTACATCTGCTTCCAGCACGAACCGGACGGACCTCAGCACCGCTCGCTCGGTTCCCCGGCGCAATTCGTCCGGGCCTGGGACCACGTCCGCCAGCTCGCCCAGTCCGCCCACCTGGACTGGAACCAGGGCGGACGGCTGCACTGGGTGTGGATCCTCATCCACGGGTCGTTCCTCAGCGCGAGGGCCAGCATGTTCTGGCCAGGGACCAGTGAAGTCGACATCATCGCCGCCGACGGCTATAACAGCTCCGCCTGCAAGACGGCCAACGACGGCGCAGCCCCGAGCGCTTCGGCGGATGCCGAAGCGACGCCGGCCAGCCTGTTCAACCCGGTGGTTGGCTTCGCCGCCGACCATGGCGGGCTGCCGGTGTTCATCTCGGAGTGGGGCAGCGACACGCACCCCTCGGGAGTACAGCCAGAGTTCATCCACCAGATGCAGTCCTATGTCGCCGCCAACCGAGAGATCGAGGCGGCATTGTACTGGGACAGCGGCTTCGGCTGTAACTACAGCATCAACGGTAACTCCGCGTCCGTCGCCGCCCTGGCGGCCATGGGCCACTCCGCCGCGATGCAGGGCCGCGTCGAGCCTGTCGGCTAAACGACCGACCGCGCATCGACCCGGCCGGCGGACCGCTACCCGGCGGCCGGTATCTGTTCAGCGTGCTGTGAGGTCCATCCCGAGGTCGAGATACGGGGAAGAGTGGGTCAGCGCGCCGACCGCCAGGTAGTCCACGCCGGTTTCGGCGTACGCACGCGCGGTCTCCAAGGTGAGCCCGCCAGAGGCCTCCAGCCGGGTCGCCGCCCCCGCCTCGCGGACAAGCCGGACCGCCTGGGCGCACTGGGCGGGAGTGAAGTTGTCCAGCAGCACTTCGGCTGCCCCGGCCCGCAGCGCCTCAGCCAGCTGCGCCAGGTCGTCCACCTCTACCTCGCAGTGCAGGCCGGGCGCGCGTGCCCGCACCGCGGCGAGCGCCTCGGCCACCGAGCCCGCTGCCTGTATGTGGTTGTCCTTGATCAGGACCGAGTCGCCTAGCCCCATCCTGTGGTTGGTACCGCCGCCGCACCTGACGGCGTACTTCTCCAGATCTCTCAGGCCGGGCAGGGTCTTGCGGGAGTCTCGCAGCACCGCGCCAGTGCCGGCCACCGCCGCCACCCAGCGCGCCGTCACGGTGGCGATCCCGGACAGGTGGCAGAGGAAATTCAGCGCCGTCCGTTCCGCGGTCAGCAGGCCGCGGACCGGCCCGCGCAGGATCATTGCCGGGCGGCCTGCGGCCAGCGCGGTCCCGTCTGGCACGTCAGCAAGCACCTCGTAGCCCGCACCGAGGACCGCGTCGAAGACCGCCCGTGCTACCGGCCCGCCGGCCAGCACGCCCGGCTTCCTGGGGGTGATCTCCGCGACTGCGACCGCGCCGGCCGGCACCGTAGCCTGGGTGGTGACATCAGGCCCGTACCGCAGGTCCTCGGCCAGGGCTGCGCACACCGCCCGGTACACCTCCTGCGAGTCCAGTCCGGCCGCCCGCAGCGCCGCGGCCGTCCCGGCGCTGAGCCGACCGTAGGCGTCGTGGCCGTGGCCGTAGGCGTCGTGGCCGTGGCCGGTCATCGGGCGGCCGTCGCGAGAACGGCACCGGCGACCTCAGGGACGCCGGACTCGTCCAGCCGCAGCACCAGGCTCCGGCGCCATTCCGCGTCATCGCGTCCGACGAAATCGGTGCGGACGTGACAGCCACGTGACTCGGTACGCGCGGCGGCCGCGGTGAGCACGACCCGCGCCGCCAGGGTCAGGGCTGCCGCCTCGTAATCGGCCCGGCCGGCCGGGAGGCGCTGCGTGACCGACCGGGCAATCCCTGCCTGTGCGGCCGCCAGGCCAGCGCGGTCCCTGCCGATCGCGGCGTGCCTGCTCATCAGCCGGCGCAGCGCGCCCAGGTCCGTGGCCACCGGCAGCAGCGGGCCCGATGACGGCCCGGGCTCGGGCGGATGGCGGTCCGGCGGCCGCGCCCCGGTGGCGGCCGCCGCCCGCTCGCCCATCACCAGCCCCTCGACAAGGCTGTTGGACGCCAGCCGGTTGGCGCCGTGCAGCCCCGTCCGCGCCACCTCGCCCGCCGCGAACAGTCCCGGCACGCTGGTGCGGCCCCGTAGGTCGGTCACCACCCCGCCGCAGTGATAGTGCGCCGCGGGGGCAACCGGGATCGGCTGCCGCGCCGGGTCGATGCCGACCGCCTGGCAGGCGGCGCGCACGCCAGGGAAGCGGCGCCCGAACTCCGCCGGCCCCAGGTGAGTGGCGTCCAGGAACACGTGATCGCCGACGCCGCTCGGCGCCGCGGCCATCCGCCGCGTGATCGCCGCGGCGACCACGTCCCTGGGCGCCAGGTCAGCCAGCGGATGCACACCGGCCATCAGCCGGTCACCGGCCGCGTCGACCAGCACCGCGCCCGCGCCCCGCAACGCCTCGGTCACCAGCGGCGCGGTACCGCTGACGCCAGGGCCGGTATACAGCACGGTCGGGTGGAACTGGACGAACTCCACGTCCGCGACCGCCGCCCCGGCCCGCAGCGCGAGCGCCAGCCCGTCCGCGGTGGCGACGGCCGGGTTGGACGTGACCTGGTAGAGCTGCCCGAGGCCGCCGGTTGCCAGCAGCACCGACTGGGCCCGTACCACCCCCGGCCGGTCCGGGACGCCGGTCCCGGCGGCGAGCACGAGCAGCCCGGCGGCGGCGCCGGAACCCGCGAGCAGCACCTGCGCCGCGAGATGCTGCTCGAGCACCGGTATCGCGGCGCGTCGGACCGAGTCTGCCAGTGCGCGCTCAACCTCGGCGCCGGTGGCGTCCCCGCCGGCGTGCACCACCCGGAACGCGCTGTGCCCGCCCTCCCTGCCCAGGGCCAGCGCCCCGTCCGCGGCGGCGTCGAAGACGGCGCCGCGCCGGCGCAGCCGCGCCACCGCCGCTGGGCCGCCGGCCAGGATCGAGGTCACGGCGGCCGACTCGCACAGGCCCCCACCTGCGGCGATGGTGTCCGCGGCGTGCCGTTGCGCAGAATCTCCTGACTCATGGCCGCCGGGCAGCACCACTGCGATGCCGCCTTGTGCCCAGCGGGTATTGCCGTCGCTGATCGCGGACTTCGTCACCACCACGACGCGAAGCCCCGCCTCGCGCGCGCGCAGCGCGGCCGTGAGCCCGGCGACTCCACTGCCGACCACGACCAGATCCGCGCTGGCTTCCCATTCAGGCGTCATTCGGCGCCGCCGGGATGCCCGATAGAGATCATCTTCCGAACGGCTGCGCCGGCCCGCTCGGCCACGGAAGGGGCGACGATCACCTCGTCCCTGCCCTCCTGGAGGCAGCGCAGCAGGGCAGCCGGGGTGATCATCTTCATGTAGCGGCAGGAGGCCCGGTCGTTCACTGGCCGGAACTCGGTCCCGGGCGCAGCCTTGCGGAGCTGGTGCAGCATGCCGATTTCGGTGGCCACCAGGACCGTGCCTGACCTGGTGGCCCGGGCCGCTGCCGCGGTGAGCATGCCGCCGGTGGAGAGGATCTTCACCCGGTCGGCCGGCACCACTCCCTCGCCGGCCAGGTAGAGCGCCGAGGTGGCGCAGCCGCATTCGGGGTGGATGAACAGCTCGGCATCGGGCTCGGCCGCCACCTGCGCCGCCAGGTCGTGGCCGCTGATGGCGGCGTGCACGTGACACTCCCCCGCCCAGATGAGCATGTTCGGCCGGCCGGTCACCCGCCGGACATACGCGCCGAGGAACTGATCCGGGCAGAACAGCACCTCTCGGCCGGCCGGGATCGAATTCACCACCTCGACCGCGTTCGACGACGTGCAGCACACGTCGGCCTCGGCCTTCACCTCGGCGGTGGTGTTCACGTACGCGACCACGGCGGCGCCGGGATGCTGCGCCTTCCACTCGCGGAGCTGCGCGGCGGTGATGCTGTCGGCCAGCGAGCAGCCTGCCCGCTCGTCCGGGATGAGCACGGTCTTGCCCGGACTGAGAATCTTGGCCGTCTCGGCCATGAAATACACCCCGGCGAACACGATCACGCGCGCGGCGCTGGCCGCCGCCAGCCGGGACAGGGCGAGCGAATCACCGACGTGGTCAGCGACATCCTGGATCTCGGGCAGCTGGTAGTTGTGAGCGAGGATGACCGCGTCGCGTTCGGCGGCCAGTCGGCGGACCTGCTCCGCCCAGCCAGCGCCCGGCTGTCCCCCGCCGGTCTTGCCGCCTGCTGCTGTCGTGATCGTCATCGGCCACTCTCGCTCTCGTTTAGTTTTCGACTTGTAGTCTAAAACCTAGCGAGACACTAACATGCTTCGGGTGCAGGCAGGACAGTTGGCGGGATCACCCGGCGGACGCGAGGGCGCTGCCGAGGACCGGTTCCGGCACGAGGGGCCTGCCGGAGACGGGTTCCGGCACGAGAGCCCTGCCGGGGACCGGTTCCGTCACGAGGGGCCTGCCGGGGACCGGTTCCGGCACGAGGGCCCCGCCGGGGACCGGTTCCGGCATGAGGCGCTTGCCGTGGTCTTCCGGGTCCGCGACTGTCGGCTGGAGGTCTTGCTATGGCTCCGCGCTAGGCCGCCCTTCGAGGGATGCTGGTCGCTGCCCGGCGGGCCGCTGGGCGACGGCGAGCGGCTCGGGACGTCGGTCGGGCGCCACCTCGCGGTCAAGGTGGACCTCACCAACATCGCCCACCTGGAGCAGCTGGAGACACGCAGCGACCCCGGCCGCGACCCACGGGAACGCGTTCTGGCCACGGCGTACCTGGCGCTGGTGGCCACCGACGTACACCCGCAGGTGCCGTCGGACACCGCGTGGCACCCGGTCGGCTCCCTGCCCAGCACCGCGTTCGATCACGAGTCGATCATCGGGTCGGCGCGGGACCGGCTGCGCGCGAAGCTCTCTTACACCAACCTCGGCTTCGCCCTGGCTCCCGCTACGTTCACGATCACCGAGCTGCGGGAAATCTACGCGGCCGCCCTGGGGCACCCGGTGTCGGCGACCAACCTGCAACGCATCCTGGTCCGCCGGCGGGTCATCGAAGCCACCCCTGCGACCGTCCGGCCTGCCGCCGCAGGCGGGCGTCCGGCGACCCTGTACCGGTTCGCCGCCCGGACCTTGAGCGTCACCAACCCGTTCGCGGCATTCCGCCCGCCGCCGGCCTGAGTTGAGGTGGCGTTGGCCGCGGTGGGTGCTAGAAAGTGAATCCGATCGCGCACAGCTGGTCACGGCCGCTGTCGGTGATGTCAGCCGGCCGCCAGGCTGGCAGCCACGCCCAGTCGACCCGGAAGTCGTCGATGTCGGTGAGCGGCGCGAGCTCGGTGCGGATCTGGTCTTCCATGATGCTGGTGAGGGGGCATGCCGCCGAGGTGAGCGTCATGGTGATGACGGCGGTCCGGCCGCTCACTTCGATAGCGCGGACGAACCCGAGATCGACGATGTTGACGCCCAGGTCCGGGTCGATCACGTCGTAAAGCGCGTCGCGGATGGCGCTGGTGCGCTCATCGACGGGTTCGCTGCCCGGATCGTGCGACTGCTGGCTCGGGACGCCATCACCGCCTGGGTCGCGCCGCGACTGCGGGCTCGGGGTGACGGGCGGCGGCTCGGGCAGGTCGGCGGCGGCAGTGGCGTGCAGCCCGGCTGGCCGCAGGCTGATCCGCACCCGGGAGGTGGGGCTGCTGATCCAGTCCGCCTTGCCGTGGGCCTTGCGCCGGACCCGGACGATGTCCTGCGCCGGCTGGACGCTGCCAGCGGCGACGACAAGCCGGTCAGGGCTGAGGCCGCCTTGTTCCGCTTGCACGATGGCCCGGTCGAGCAGCCGCGCGATCGGCTCGCAGGTACGCCCTGGGCCGAACCGCAGCCGGCCCCTGGCGCGGATGACCGGCAGGCCGATGACGGCGTCCAGCGCGACGCGGCCGTCGGCGTCGGCGAGGCGTAGCTGCGGTTCGTCAATGTGCAGCTCGGCGGTGAGTATCGCGCTCATCTGGTGTCCTCAGTTCGCGGTGGCAGCCCGCTGCGGCGGCGGGGCGAGGCGTTTGAGCGGTGCCGACTCGTCCCGCAGTTGGGCGGCGGTGACGCTGTGCTCGCGGGCGAGCAGGCGGCGGACGTCCAGGACGTCCTTGGGCCGGTTCAGCGAGATCACCGAGCGGATGCGGTCGCCGTTCAGCTGGAAGGCGGACAAGCTGCGCTGCTCGGCCGAGCCGCGCATCACGACATCGTCGGGGTTGTCGGTGATGCCCGCGCTCTGGATGCTGTGCTCGTACTGGTCGGACCAGAACCAGTGGATGTCGGTGAAGGCCTCGCGCGCGCCGAGCATGTTGCGGGCAGCGGTGCGGCCCTGCCGGATCGCCGTGTCGTAGTGCTCGACCCGGACGAGGCGCCCGTAGCTGGGCAGGTGCTGCGCCGCAACGTCGCCGATGGCATAGACGCCGGGCGCCTGGGTGGCGCAGTACTCGTCAACGTCGATCCCGTTGCCGACCGGCAGCCCCGCGCGGTCGGCGAGTTCTTGGTTAGGCAGGGTTCCGACGCCGACGACAAGCACGTCGCAGTCGACTGTGCCATCGCCTGTGATCACGCTGAGGCCGCGGCCGCGTCGGCGGATGCCGCTGACGAACTGGCCAGTCCGCACGTCGGCGCCTTCGCCGCGGTGGATGCCGGCGATCAGCTCGCCCATGGTCGTGCCGAGGGCGCGTTGCAGCAGAGTCGGCAGGGCTTCGAGGATGGTGACGCGCTTGCCGAGCCGGACCGCGGCGGCGGCGACCTCACAGCCGATGAACCCGCCGCCGAGAACCGCGACATGCTCGGCAGCGTGGATGCGGTCAAGCAGTTCGGCGGCATCGCCCATCGTTCGCAGGTAGCAGACTCCCTCGCCGTCGATGCCCGGCAGGGTGCGCGGACGCACACCGGTGGCCAGCAGCAGGCTGTCGTAGCTGATCGTGCCGCCGTCGGACAGGGTGACGGTCTTGGCCGCCAGGTCGAGCTGCGCGGCGCGGACGCCGAGGAGTAGCTCGATCTCCTGCTGGGAATACCAGTCCGGCGGCTGGACGTCGCAGTTGGTTGCGGCAGCGCCGTTAAGAAGAAAATCCTTGGACAGCGGCGGCCGCTGATAGGGGACGGCGTTTTCCGCGCAGATCAGCGTGATGCCGCCGTCGAAGCCGGCCCGGCGCAGCTCGCCGACGGCTGCCGCACCACCCACACCGCCGCCGACGACAACCATCCGCGGCTTGCTCAACGGCCGATGTCCACGTAGATCGTGCCATCGTCGGCGACCTTGCAGCCGAAGGTCTTCAGCTGCGCGTTATCCGGGTTGATACCGCAGCCGGTGTCGGCGTCGAACTCCCACATGTGCCGCAGGCAGGTGAGCTTCTCGCCGTCGAAGTCGCCCTCGTCGAGCGGCCCGGCCTGGTGCGGGCACGAGTTGGTGTAAGCGCGGACCTGGCCGTCGACGTTGATGAGCAGGACGTTCTCGCCGTCGACGGTGACGGCGGTCATGTCCCCCTCCCACAGCTCGTCGACGTTGACCGTCTCATGCCACTGGGCAGTCATAGCGGTCTCCATGCTCAGCCCGTCGCTGCCGTCGTCTCATCGCTGGCAGGGTCGAGCAGCGAAGCGAGGTGGCGTTCGCGGGCGGCCCTGGCGTGCGCGGCGACGTCGTCGGCCCGGACGGCGCCTTCGGTCAGGGACGCCAGTAGCTGCCCGAGCCCGTGGGCGGCGTCGTCGGCGAGCTGGGACCAGCGCCCGATCCACTTGTCCAGTACGGCCCGGTTGTCCGGCCGCTGGGCGATGGTGAGCTCGGCCAGCTGACGGCTCCACCGGTCGCGCCGACGCGAGTCCGCGGCCAGCAAGGAGGTGAGAAGCCAGCTGAGGTCGTCGCCGTTGCCCTTGGCGACCTGGCCGAGCTGGGTGAGCAGGACGTCGTCCAGGGTCGGGGCGAGGACCAGGTTCAAGGCGGTGAACGCCTCGCCCCAGTCATAGCTGACCAGCGCGTACTCGACTGCCTTGCGGGCCGGCTGCCAGCCATCGTGGGTTTCCCACAGCGACCGCTCCGCCGAGCCGATACCCGAATCGGGCCAGGCGACCTGGAGCTCCCTGGTGCGGTAGGCGACGTTGGTGACACGGCGCAGGAAGTCCGCGGTGCAGAAGGCCGCCGCGTTGGTGATGTAGGAGCTGGGCGCCATGTAGCCGATGTAGGCCTCGACCTGCTGGAAGCCGTGACACAGGTAGCGCGTCGGGGTGAACAGGTGGCCTAGCAGCGCCACCGATCCCGCCGGCAGCTGAGCATCCGAGCCCGCCTCGGCGTGGGTTTCCAGCACGCCCGCGACCTTCGCCTCCGCCTCGGACTGGAGGTTGACGTAGGCCCGGTAGGTCAGGGAGTCCGGGTCGCGGTAGGCATCCCAGTCCTGCGCCTGTAGCGGCGAGTTATCGCGGTAGGTCAGGAACCACAGGTTGGGCGCCGAGGAGGGGTTCTGCTCGAACGCCGACGTCCGGTTCTCGCGCAAGGTCCAGTTCTGCGCGTGGGTCATGATCTCGTACTCGCTGGGCATCTTGCGCACGTCGCCGAACGCGCTGAAGGTACGGCGCGGGCGGGGCTTGCGCGCGGGGGTCTCGGTCATGACGTCGCCGCCTTCTTCTCGGCCTTGCGCAATCCCACGCTCTGCCAGGTGATGGCGTCGCTTGTCGTGATCGCCCGGCCGTTGAAGGCGGTCATCATGGTCTCGAAGGAGCGGATCTCGAAGTCCGCCCCGAGGTACCGGCGCAGCGTCTGCTGAGTGACGGTGATCTCGTTCTCGCCCTGCACGCGGACGTAGGCGCCCCGGTCGATGACCTCGATGTCAGTCCCGGGGTTGTCGTCCTCGATCGCCGCGATGACCTGCTCGACTTCGTCGCACATGCTCAGGACGGGGCCCACCGGGTTCTTCATGACTGCTCCGGGATGTCGTACTCGACCGCGATGTGGTCGAGCGGCTTGATGCCGGCGGCGGCGACGGTCATGTCGGCCGGCAGCCGCTTGCCGTTGTGGATGACGACCTTCTCGAACGGCTGGGCGCGCACCCGCCTGCCCTCGACGTGGTGGGCCACCGCCGCGGCCACCTCCTGCATCGTGTTCGCCGTGGTGACCGGCACGAGGATCTGCACGAAGTCAGTCGCGAAGATCGCATTCAGCGGGACCAGCTGGGGCGCGAGGTCCTGCGCCCCTAGTTCCTGGGTCATGACTGGGCCGCCAGTGAGATGCCTTCGACCGGCCTGCCGACGTAGTCCTTCGTCCATGCCTCGTAATCCGGGTCGTCGCCCATCACGTCGGGTGTCAGCCCCATGTAACCGAGGATCCCGCCGACGTCCATCGGCTGGATCTGGCCGGCCAGGAACCTGTCGATCAGCGTCTGGTGGTTGACGTTGTCGCGGTCCTTCCAGAAGATCTGCCGGCATCCGTTCGTGCAGAAGTGGTAGGTCCGGCCGTCGTACTGTAGTGACCAGTCCCTGACCCGCCAGGTGCCGTCACGCGACTGGGTGGCGTTGCAGGCGGGCAGGTGACAGGTGCTGCACAGCCAGGGCAGCGTCTCTGGCAGCGTCGCTTCCAAGTTGTTGGCGTTGACGTTGTCGATAAGCACGTCCCACTTGTCGCCGAAGACCTTCTCCCAGTTCGGGTACTTCTCCGCCAGCCACGCGCGCTCGTCCTTGCTGACGCCTGCCTTGGGCCGCCACCACAGCGTGGGCCGCCAGTACCACAGGCCCATCTGGAGCCCGTGGTGCCAGATGTCCAGGCCGCGCATGAACTCGTCCCAGTACCACGGCTTCTTCAGCCCGTACTCCTCGATGGTGTGGACGAACTGATCGATGATCCACTCCTCCATGAACTCCCGGTAGGACTGCTTACGGTGCTCAAGGGGGGTGTAGTAGTCCATCGCGGGCCCGGTGAGCGCGGCGAACGCGCGCGCCGATCCCCAGAAGGCCTTGTCGATCACCCACTGGGCCCGGACCGGATCGTGCTCCACCAGGATCTCCAGCGTCGGGCCGCCCTGCTGGGAGTGCCGCGCTTCGTCGGTCTGGATCGAGGAGATCATGTTGGCGAAGTTCACATCGCCGGACTCCAGGGCGTCGGATGCCAGCGCAACGAATTGCAGGTTCGTGAACCCAGTCTCGAAGGTCAGCGGCAGCTCGATGGCCAGGTCGACCACGTTCGGCGCGATCATCATGCCGTCGAAGAGGTTGCGCAGCGAGATCAATACCCAGTCGTTGGTGTGGAACGCCTTCTGGGTCCAGTCGTACTGCGCGTCCTTACCGATGAACTCGTGGCCGAAGAACGTCGTGATCTGGGCGTGCCGCAGCTCGTCGAGCTGACCGAAGGTGGCCATGTTCCGCCACGCCCCGTTCAGCCCGAACCGGGCCATCTTGAGCTCGGCGAGCACCGCGGCGTACTCGACCAGGGCGACGCCGCCGAAGTGCATCTTGGTCGCGGACTTCCAGCCCTCGTCGAGGTGGTCGAACGTGGTGGAACGCTGTAGCGCGCTCTTCACCGCGTAGGCCGACGCCTCCTTCTCCCGCTGCGTGGCCACGTACTCCGGGTAGCTGACCTTGTAGTCCTCTTCCCACGCCGACCAAGCCTCGCGCGGCACTTTCCCGGTGCCACAGTGCCACTCGGGGAAGACGGCGCTGTCGTCCACGTAGCTGTAGGACCAGTCCACGTCGCGGACGAAGCCCTGCCATTCCTCACGCTTGAGCAATGCCATCTGGGTTGGTCCCTTCGTCAGTCGACTTCGTTGTGGCCGAGTTGCTGGCTGATGCCGGCGTCGTTCCAGTAGGCGGTGATGCTGTCGATGAGCAGGTCTGCGCCGACGTGGAAGACGAACAGGTGGGGCTCGCTGTAGTCCTTGCCGGCCGGGGCGATGAGGCCCCACGCCAGCTGCTGCGTGCCTGCGATGTCCGCCTCGACAACTACGTCGCCTTCGTCGTTGGCGGTGATGGTGCGCACCGTGTTCGTCAGGTTGGGGAAGGAGTTGATCAGCCCGGTCCAGAGCGGCTTGCCGATGGTGCCGACCGTGCCGTCGCCGCGCAGCACCCGCTGCTTGCCCCACAATTCGACCGGCACGTACGAGAAGGCGGCGTTGATAGCGCACAGGTCGGTCATCGCGTTGACGTCGTGCGCGCGGTAGCGGGTGAAGAACTCGGTGACGACCTCGCCCGCCGACTCGGCGGTGCGGGGGCGGGTGTCCAGTGCCGTCATGGCGATCTCCTTAGCTCAGGCAATGGCGATCTCGTCGAAGCGCTTCACCGCAAGCCGCCGGTAAAGCTGCTGCTGGCACCAGTAAGCGGTGACTTGCGTGATCGCGCCGTCGGTCACGACGAACCGCCACGCCTGGTCGATGTCCAGGTGCTTTTCCTGGTTCATGGCGCCGGCGTAGTCGGTGCCCTGGGTGCCTTCCACCTTGAACAGGGCGGTCACGACGTCGCCGGTGGTGATGACCCGGCCGACGCTGATCAGCAGGTCAGGGAATGCGCGCACCAGGTCGTCCAGGACATTGCGGAGCAGGCCGGCGCCGGTGCCCGCGACGCCGAGCGGATGGACGGTGACCGACGCCTGCGGGTCAACCACGGCAATAGCCGCCTCGACGTCGCGGCGGGCGAGGGCGTCTAGGAATGCCTGTACGGTCTGGGTCGGCGCAGCGGTGAGAGCCGGGCTGCTGGTCATGGGCGGACACTCCTTGACATGGCGATGACGCTCGACGGCTCAGGCGGCTTGGCGGGCGGGGGCGAGCAGTTTCTTGATGACCGCATCGGCGGTCGCCTCGGTCGATCCTGGGTTCTGCCCGGTGATGAGGTTCCGGTCGACGACGACATGCGAGACCCAAGCCGAGGGGCCATCGTCGAACACGGCGCCAGCGTTCTTCAGCGCCGTGTCCAGCTGCCACGCCATTCCAAGCAGGCCGGCCTCGGTCTGGACTTCTTCCTCGTCGGTGAAGCAGGTCATCCGGTAGCCGTCGAACAGCCACTGCCCGTCGGCGCGCTCAGGCGCGGACAGCAGCATCGCCGGCCCGTGGCACAGCGCGGCGATCGGCACGCCCGCGTCATGCAGCGCGACGAGGAGCCGTCCGACATCGGGGTTGTCGGCGAGGTCGACCATCGGCCCGTGCCCGCCCGGCGCGAAGACCGCGTCGAACTCGGCGAGCTCCGCATCGCTCAGCGCCGACAGCGCGACCGGCTGCTGGAAACCAGGGATCGCCTGTAGCGTTTGATACCGCTCGTCGGACAGCCGCTGGCTGTCGGCCCGCTGAGCGTCGACCTCACCCTGAACCTGCTCGCGAGTCAGCCCATGGGAGCTGTCATCGGCGAGCACGTCGACAAATGACCGGTCCTGCCGCCACGCGATCTTCGCGGCCACGCTGACAATCCGGTGCGCTTCGGTGGCGGTGGCGCCGCTCGCTTCGAGCAGCGCTGCGACACGTCGTGCTGCCGCCAGCCCCAGCTCGGTGTTCTGGTGCAAGGTCAACCGGATGTCGTCCACGTCGTGGGCGAACGTGCGCACCACCGAGGCCAGGTAGTCCTTGTCTTCCTCGGGGTAGTTGAAGAACCACGACAGGCCGTACGGGTCTGCGTACGGCGGCTTGCCGTCAACCGTGAGCACGATGACGTCGAGGCCGGCCGCGACGAAGCGCTCGTAGGGCTTGAGCGCTTCCTCGGCGAAGTAACCCGTCGGGTGCGCCGTTCCGTCCGCGAGAGTCATCTCACGGGCGCTGGTGACGAGGTACGCGATCCGAGTCATACAGCCACCTCCACGCCCAGGGGCGTTATCGCGGACATGTTTCGTGGCTGTGACTTTGCCATTGCATCTCCGCGAGATCTACGCCTCGGCATAGAAGCTTTCTGCTGACCTGTAGCCCATTCCGTCGGGCATGACAGATTCCGGCTGACATCTGTCGCAATCGCGTCACGCAGGCAGGTAAGCGGAACTTTCTGCCTACGCTGGCGCTCATCGAGAACCCGTACCCGCAGACGAGGAAGGTCCACCATGACGCGAGTGCTCTTCGCCGTATCCGGCTCGGACCACTGGACGCTGGCCGACGGCAGCCGCCACCCCTGCGGCTACTGGCCGGAAGAGCTGGCCGTCCCGCACGAGGTGTTTGCCGCGGCCGGATTCGACATCATGATCGCGACGCCCGCCGCGGCCGTCCCGACCGCCGACGAGGCGGGCTTCACCGCGGCGATGAACGGCGGCTCCGATGAGCCTGGCATCCGCTTCCGCGGCTACCTGGGCTCCATTGCCGGCCAGCTCGCGTCACCAGCCGCGCTGGAGGACGCCGATCCGGCCGGCTACGACCTGCTGTTCGTGCCCGGCGGGCACGGGCCGATGGAGGACCTGGCGGCGTCGAAGTCCTTTGGCGACCTGGTGGCTGACTTCACCCGGCTGGGCAAGCCCGTCGCCGCGGTCTGCCATGGCCCGGCGGCGCTGCTGCCGGCGGCCAGCCAGGACGGCAACTGGCTCTTCGACGGGTGCCGCGTCACCGGCTTCAGCAACGCCGAAGAGGAGCAGGTGGGATTCGCGGATAAGGCCTCGTGGCTGCTCGAAGACCGGCTCAAGGCCGCTGGCGGCCTGTTTGAGCACAGTGACAGCCCCTGGACGGCGCACGTCGTCACCGACGGGAATCTCTACACCGGCCAGAACCCAGCCTCGTCGCTGCCGCTCGCGCAGGCCCTGGTGGCCGCGGTAACCGGTCATCAGGATGCCTAGGATCCCGCGAGCAGGGGGACGCTGGTGAGGGAGCGAGCCTGAGGATGGCGGCGTGATGGATTCTGGACAGCTCGACCGGCCAGTGAAGTCCGGAGATCTGATCGCCGAGCTCGCTGCCCGCGCCCCCAGGGTCGGCGCTAACACCGGAGCCTGGCCGGGTCTGACGATTTACCGGTTCACCACGCCCGTCGGCCCGACCTGGGAGGAGATCCAGAGCCTCTCGCTGTGCATCGTGGCGCAAGGCCGCAAGGCGGTCACCGTCGACGGTGAGACCTACCGGTACGACCCGTTCAACTACCTGGTGCTGAGCAGCCACTTGCATTTCGAGGCCGAGATCCTCGAGGCGTCGCCGAGCCTGCCGTTCTTGTCGTTCGTGCTGCAAATCGATCCGGCGCTGGTACGGCGCGTCTCGAGCGACATGCTCGAACGACGCACGACGACGTTCCGCTCGCGCGGCGGCCCGGGGCAGCCGCCGGCGAAGCAGGGGCTCGTATCGGCCCTCGACCAGGAGCTGATGGGGGCGGTACTGCGATTCCTGCGCGCGGTGGGGACAGGCACGGACCGGCGGGTGCTTGCCCCGCTGTATTTGCAGGAGATGGTCTACCGGGTGCTTCAGCGCGAACAGTTCGCGCGGCTGCTGGCGATCGCCGCGGCGCAGGCAGCCAGCAACCCGGTCTCGGCGGTACTGGACTATGTGCGGGCACACTTGCCTGAGCCGCTGACCGTTGCCGACATGGCCGAACAGGTCAGCTTGAGCCCGTCAGCGTTCGCGCACCTGTTCCGGGATGTCACCGGGAAAGCGCCGTATCAGTTCCTGAAGGAGATGCGATTGGACCGCGCCCGCGAACTGCTCGTGGACGGCAATCTCGCGGTGGCCAGGGTCTCCAAAGAAGTGGGGTACGCCAGCGTCTCGCACTTCATCAGCGAATTCCGCGGCCGGTTCGGTGTGACGCCGCGTTTGTACGGCGATATGCACGCCGTCCATGTCGAGCTCGACAGCCAGCGAGTCCGGGAAGGCGGCGGGCAGAGCTAACGGCCGGCCTCGCCAGCTGGGCCAGGCCATTAGCCTGGACCCGTGACCGTCTCCCAGGGTTCTGACAGGTGCGCGCCGGCGCTTCAGCAACCCGACTGGCCCGACCCAGATCGGCTGGGGGCGGCCGTCGCCCGGCTTGAGAGCCTGCCGCCGCTGGTCTTCGCCGGGGAGTGCGACCAGCTCAGGGAGCGGCTGGCCGCGGTCGCCCGCGGCGAGGCGTTCCTCCTACAGGGCGGCGACTGCGCCGAGACGTTCGCCGGCACGACCGCCGAGAGCGTACGGGGCAAGCTCAGGACGCTGCTCCAGATGGCCGTGGTGCTCACCTACGCCGCCAGCGTGCCGGTGGTGAAGGTGGGCAGGATGGCGGGCCAGTTCGCCAAGCCGCGATCGGCGGCGACCGAGATCCGCGGCGGCGTGGAGCTTCCCGTCTATCGCGGCGACGCGGTCAACGGCCTGGAGTTCACCGCTGCGGCCAGGAACCCCGACCCGGGCCGGCTGCTTGATGCCTACCACTGCTCGGCGGTCACGCTGAACTTGTGCAGGGCCTTCGCCGGCGGCGGATACGCCGACCTGCGCCAGGTGCACGCCTGGAACCAGGACTTCGTCGCCCGCAGTCCGGCCGGCCAGCGGTACGAGCGGCTGGCCGGGGAGATCGACCGGGCGATCGCGTTCATGCACGCCTGCGGCGCCGACCCGGACGAGTTCCACGCCGTCGAGCTCTACTCAAGCCACGAGGCCCTGCTGCTCGACTACGAGCGGCCGCTCACCAGGATCGACTCGCGAACCGGTCTTGACTATGACGTATCGGCTCACCTGCTGTGGATCGGCGAACGCACCCGCGCGATCGACGGCGCCCACATCGAGTTCGCCCGCCAGATCCGCAACCCGATAGCGGTCAAGCTCGGCCCGCGGACCACCCCGGCAGAGGTTCTCGCCCTGATCGATGCGCTGGACCCCCATCGTGAGCCGGGCCGCCTTACCCTGATTACCCGGATGGGCGCAGACCGCGTGCGCGACCTGTTGCCGCCGCTCGTGGAGAAGTCCGCCGCCGACGGTGCTCAGGTCGCGTGGGTGTGCGACCCGATGCACGGCAACACATTCGAGACCCCGGGCGGGCAGAAGACCCGGCGGTTTGACGACGTGCTGGCCGAAGTGGCCGGCTTCTTCGAGGTACACCGCGCGCTCGGCACCCACCCAGGCGGCATCCACATCGAGTTCACCGGCGACGACGTCACCGAATGCGTGGGCGGCGGGCAGAACGTGGCCGAAAGCGACCTGCCACAGCGGTACGAGACCGCCTGCGATCCCAGGCTCAACCGCGGCCAGTCCCTGGATCTGGCGTTCCTCGTCGCCGGAATGTACCGCCAGCATGGCGTCAATGAAGCGCCGGATGTGAGCTGACCTCCGGCAATCTGACCAATACGCGATAACAGGTGCATCTAGTACAACTCCGGTTATACCTGCTAACGTCCAGGTCGGCACGCTTCATCGCTCCACCCCCGCTTCTCCAGTCGCGCGTGCCACGGCCTGGATTACAGCGCGGCCACGGTTAGCACGGTCGCCACTGAGGAGTGGGAACATGCAACAAGGCATGAAGAGCCGGGCACACTCCCGGAACAGAGCCATCTCGGTAATCGTGGCGACGGCGTCGGTCCCCGTGCTGCTGGCGGCCCAGGCGGCCGTCGCGCAGGCTGGCGTATCTGCCGCCGGGACCGCGGCGGCTGGCCGCTCGGCGCAGCAGCCGCTCACCGCGGCGCAGGCTGCGCAGCTGTCGCGCAACGCCAACCAGCACGTGGTCGTGCTGCTAAAGAACCAGCCGTCGCAGGCTCCTGAGGGCAGCAGGGAGGCGACCCAGCGCGCCGCTATGGTCAGTGCCGACCAGGGTCCGCTGATCAGGGAGCTCTCCCTGGTGCACGCCACCCACGTCAAGCGCTACCAGCTGATCAACGGCTTCGCGGCGACGGTGTCCAAGGGTGAGGCAGCCAGGCTGGCGGCCAATCCGGCGGTGGCCAAGGTCATCCCGGACTCGCTGATCATGGGCCCGAGCCCGCAAGATCTTGCCGAGAACGCCGGCACTGCCACGTCCGGGACGGGGGCAAAGTACAAGCTGCTTCCCGGTGCATGCCTGCCGAACGGTCAGGTGGAGCTTGAGCCTGAGGCGCTCTCCGTGACGCACACGGCCTCGCTGTCGCCGAGCGCCAAGACTGCCCGCTCGCTGGGCTTCACCGGCGCCGGCGTGAAGGTCGGCTTCATGGCCGATGGCATCGACACCCACAACGTGAACTTCATCGACTCCGATGGCAACAGCGTCTTCGTGGACTACAAGGACTTCAGCGGTGACGGGACCGCCGCCCCGACCAGCGGTGACGAGGCGTTCCTTGACGCCAACTCGATCGCCGGCCAGGGCCTCGAGGTCTACAACACGCAGGATTTCAGCGCCCAGTCGCCGGTTGCCCCGTGCAACATCCGCATCGAGGGCGTCGCGCCTGGCGTCCAGCTCGTCGGGCTCAAGGTGTTTGGGGAGAACGACGCCTCCACTACTTCCGGCTTCCTCGCGGCCATCAACTACGCCGTCGAAGTTGATGACGTCAACGTGCTGAACCAGTCCTTCGGCTCCAACCCGTTCCCTGATATCACGTCCCAGGACGCGATCAAGCAGGCCGACGAGGCGGCGGTCGCGGCCGGCGTGACCGTCACCGTCTCCTCTGGCGACGCTGGTTCGACGAACACCATCGGCTCGCCGGCCACTGACCCGGCCGTCATCTCGGTGGGTGCCTCGACGGACTTCCGTTTCTATGCACAGACCGACTACGCGGCGGCCGACCGGTTCGCCAGGGCCGGCTGGCTGGACGACAACATCAGCTCGCTCAGCTCAGGCGGCTTCGATGAGACGGGCGGCACGATTGACCTGGTCGCCCCTGGCGACCTGAGCTTCGCCTCCTGCACGGCCAGCTCGACCTATTCCGGTTGCGTGAACTTCCTCGGCGAGCCCTCCGACATCGAGGAAAGCGGCGGGACGAGCCAGTCGTCGCCGCTGACCGCAGGCGCGGCCGCGCTGGTGATCCAGGCCTTCCGCAAGACCCACGACGGCGCCAACCCGACTCCCGCCCTGGTCAAGCAGATCCTGCTGAGCACCGCCGATGACCTCGGCGTGCCCGCCGACGAGCAGGGCGCTGGCCTGCTCGACACCTACAAGGCGGTCGAGCTAGCGGAGTCCGCTCCCGACTCGTCCGGCACCCCGGCGCCGACCGGCCAGACCCTGCTGACGAGCACCAACCAGCTCAACGGGATCGCCAACCCCGGCGTCATGAAGCACTGGACCACGACAGTGACCAATACCGGCACGGGCACGCAGGTCGTCCACGTGTCGGGCCGGGCCTTCGGGCCTGCGCAGAACGTGCAAACCGGCAGCGTCACGCTCAGCGACACCGCCAGCAAGCACTTCACCAACTACTCGGGTGTCGAGAACAACTACGGCGTGCTGCACTTCACCGTCCCCGCGGACGTGAACAGGGTGTACGCCTCGATCGCCTACCCGGGCACCCCGGCCAACGGGAACAACTCCCGGGTCAGGCTGATCCTGATCGACCCGCTCGGCGAGTTCGCCGCGCATTCGCTGCCGCAGGGCGTCGGCAACTTCGGCAGCGTAGACGTCCGTAAGCCTGCTCCGGGTAAATGGACGGCCGTCATCTTCAGCGACGTGTCTACCAGCAACGGCACCGTCGGGAAGGTTCACTTCGAGGCGAACACGAACAACTTCACCAGCTTCGGATCGGTCAGCCCGAAGAAGCTGACGCTTGCGCCAGGAGCCAGCGGGAACTTCGCCTTCTCTGCGTCCACGCCATCAACTCCTGGCGACGCCAGTGGCGCGGTAGTGCTGAACTCGGGCCACGGGGCGACTTCCATTCCGGTCACCCTGCGCAGCCTGGTGAACGTGGCTCTTGGCGGAACGTTCAGCGGCACGCTGACCGGCGGCAACGGACGGCCACCCGGCGAGGGCCAGGCCTTCTACTACGAATTCGTGGTGCCCTCGGGCGCGAACAGCATCAACGCCAATTTCACGTTGGCCAACGACCCGAGCGACCAAGTGAGCGGGTACCTGGTCAACCCGGCGGGCGAGACGGAAGGCTATGGTTCGAACGACCTGGCCACCGGGGTCGGCAGCGGCGGGGCGTTTACCCTCACCCCGGGCCTGAAGACCAGCATGTACACCGTTAACCCGACTCCGGGTACATGGACGCTCATCGTCGATATAGCGAACAATGTCGTCGGCGACGAAATCTCTCAGTCGTTCACCGGCAACATCGCCTTCAACAACACGGATGTAACAGCGACCGGGCTGCCCGACAGCTCATCTACCACGCTGCCGGCGGGCGAGGCTGTCCCGGTGCAGGTGAAGATCCGCAACACCGGTTCGGCGGCCGAGGACTTCTTCGTGGATCCGCGGCTCACCACCCAGGGAAGCGTGGCACTGGCGCCGGTCAGCCAGGTTACGGACGTCCCGCTGCCGATGCCCGCCACCGAGGTACCGCCCGAGTGGGTTGTCCCGGCGCAGGCATCCGCGGTGACCGTCACGTCGACCGCGAGCCTGCCGGCGATGTTCGACTACGAGCCGTTCACGGGCGACCCGGATCTGGTCAGCGTGCCGGGATCAGGTTCGGATACCGCGGTCGGATCCTTTACCCCGGCAGCGGGCTCGGTCACGGCCGGCGGCTGGGCCGCCTTCCCCGACGAGATCGCGGCGGATGGTTACGGGTCAGGGAGCGCACCGGCCGGAACGGTCAACATGACGATGTCCGCGCAGATCGAGGAGTTCGATTCGACGATCACCTCCACCGTGGGCGACTTCTGGCAGCGCGCCGTGACTCCGTCGGCTCCGTTCGGAATATTCACGATTTCGCCAGGGCAAACCCGCACGATCACGGTAACGATCACCCCATCCGGCCCGTCCGCAACCACCGTCAGCGGCAACCTGTACGTTGACGTCTTCGCCGCCGATGTCCAGCCGTACGGCCAGCAGGCCGGCAGCGAGGTGGCCGCCCTTCCGTACGAGTACACGATCGGGTAGCGATACCGATCATCCAGCAGAAAGGCTGCTGCCGCGGGGGGACCTCCGCGGCAGCAGCTTTCTGCGTGGGCACATCGCCGTGTGGTGCTGTGTGGTGCTGTGCAACATCGCCGGAATCGGGTGCTTTACCACGCCCCGGTCATGGCGCGGCCCATTGTGACGGCTTCCTCCTCGGCCAGTGCGCCGGAGAGTTCCCCAGGCCCAGGTCCATGCACGGTCGCCGACTGACCGCACACCCAGGGTTGTGTTCGTGTCGCGTACCACCAGCCGGTGTCCGAGACCCACACGTGATAACCGGGATGGGCTCGCTCGATCTTCCCGGCGATCTCGGCGCGCTCGGCGCGGTCGGTGTGCTCGGCGTGGTCGGCGTGGTCTGCGTGGTCGGCGCGGTCGGCGTGGTCGGCGCGGTCGGCAAGCCACCGAGCCGTGCCCTGTCTGGAGCTGCCCGCCAGGATTCCTTCCCTGGAGGGTGCCCGTGGGGGGATGCCAGCTGGCTCAAGAATCATGGGGCGCGGCACCTCCCGGTGTCGGTCTCGCCCGCCGTTGGACGCAATGCCGGTATGCAAGAAATGGTGTACCGTGAAATCAGGTGACGCAAGGGTGCCGCAGCGGCGGGTACACGCCGCGTGGCGGATTACCGCCACTGATCGCGGAGGCGTCAGGTGTTTGAAACTCTCGGTCTCGCACCCAGTGTAGAGAGCCTCTACACGGTCCTCATTCACAGCCCCCGGTCCACCGTCGCCGAGCTAGCCGCCTACGGATCCGTATCCTCGCAGCAGGCCACCCGGGACCTGCAGAGGCTGGTCCGCCAGGGACTGGCAAACCGGCTCCCCGGCAGGCAGGCGCGTTACATCGCCGTCGCCCCCGATATCGCTATCGAGCCGCTGCTGGCCAAGCAGGAGGACGAGCTCCGGCAGGCCCGGCTGGGCAGCAGTGATCTGATGCAGGCCTTCCACGAGGCGTCCCGCCAGGAACACCCGGCCGAGCTCGTGGAGATCATCACCGGCGAGAGCACCATCAGGAGCCGCACGGACCAGTTGCCTGACGCCGCCCGCTATCAGATCAGGGGATTCGACCGGCCGCCCTATGTCCAGTCGCTTGACGAGAACGTCTCGCAGGAGGCGGAGCGGATCCGCCAAGGTGTCAGCTACCGCGTCGTCTACAGCGCGCAGGGGGTGATGTGGCCCGGCAGGCTGGAGGGCGATATCCGCGGCGCGCTCGCGGCAGGCGAGCAAGCGCGGGTGCGGCCAGACCTGCCGACCAAGCTCTGGATCGTGGACGACAAGATGGCCTTGATCCCCATCAAGACCAGGCAGCATGCCATCGACGCGTCGTTCATCGTGCGCCCGTGTGACCTGCTCGACTCGCTCATCGCCCTGTTCGAAGCCGAATGGGACCGGGCCATACCGCTGCGTTCATTCCTCGGCAAGGACTCAGCCGGCGCAGCCGCGGGCCACCCCGATGAGACGAGGACAGCCGTGTTGTCCTGCCTGGCCGCGGGGCTCACCGACGAGGGAATCGCCCGCTCGCTGGGCTGTAGCCTGCGGACCGCGCAGCGCCACATCCGGCGCCTGATGCAGGATCTGAACGTGACCAGCCGATTCCAGGCCGGCATGGAAGCCCGCCAGCGGGGATGGGTGTAGCGGGCGTTTCATCGGGCCGGGCCAAGAACCGGAGGACGACTGTGGCGCTGGAAAGTCCCGGCTGCGCGGGTCATGGCTGCCCGGGCGATGGGGATCGGCTTGTCGCCGGTGCGCCGCTGCTGGCGGCGTACGTGACGGCGGCCAGCCGCGGCGACACGCCGTTCTGCGTGCCCGGGCACAAGAGACGGGCGCTGGCGCTCGATGCCGACCTCGGCCTGGTCACGGATGCGGACGTCCCCCTGTACGCCGGGCTGGACACGATGAAGCTGACCGGCGGCCTGTTGACCAGGGCCGAGGCGCTGGCCGCGGAGCTGTGGGGCGCGGACTGGTGCCGGTTCAGCGTCGGCGGCGCCACCCAGGCGAACCAGGCCCTGCTGCTGGCCGCGGGCCGCCCCGGCGACCAGGTAGTCATGGCCCGCAGCATCCATCGGTCGGTGTTCAGCGGGCTGATCCTGGCCGGCCTGCGGCCGGTGTGGCTGCCGGCGCACAGCGACGCGGCCACTATGCTCCCGCTGGGCCCGACGGCCGAGCAGCTAGCGGCCGCGCTGGACGCGGCTCCCGGTGCGGTCGCCGGGTGGATTTCGGAGCCCAGCTACCTGGGCACGGTCGCCGATGTCGGTGCGCTGGCCAGGGTGGCGCACGCCCGCGGCGTGCCGTTGCTCGTTGACCAGGCATGGGGAGCGCATTTCGGCTTCCAGGCCGACTACCCGCCGCATGCGCTTGAGGCCGGCGCCGACGCCATGGTGATCAGCGCGCACAAGATGCTGCCCGCCTACAGCCAGGCCGCGCTTGTCCTGGCCCGCGAGGGGTATCTGTCGCCGGACCGGCTGGAGACGGCGTTCGACGCCACCACGACCACCAGCCCGGCCGGGGCGATCCTGGCCAGTATCGATGGCGCCCGCGGCCTGCTGGCATCCCGCGGCCCGCTGCTCCTGCACCGGCTGGCCTGCCTGGTCGCCGACGCCCGTGCGCGCCTGCTGGGGGCCTGCCCTGGACTGGCGGTCCCGGGGCCGGGCGATTTTCCGCCCGCCCGGTTCGACCCGGCCAAGCTGGTGCTGAGCCTGGCGGGCACGGGCGCCGACGGCACTGTCGTCGAGACCGTGGCGCAGGCCGCGGGCGTGCCGCTGGAGATGGCCGACCGCGACACCATCGTCGCCACGGTCACCGTGGCGGATACCGCGGACACGGTCGGCATGCTCACCGATGTGCTGGGCGGTGCCATCACGGCCGGCTCGGGTACCCCGCGTCCGGCCGCCACCGGGGTCAGCTGGACTCTCTCGGCCGAGCCCGTGGTCGACCCGCGTACCGCGTTCTTCGCCCCGTGGACCGCCGTCCCGGCCGAGCAGGCCGCGGGCAGGATCAGCGCTGAGCTCATCGCCGCCTACCCGCCCGGCGTGCCGATCCTGGCACCGGGGGAGCTCATTACGCCTGGTCTCCTCGATGCGCTTTGGCGGCAGGCGGCCGAGGGCAGCCGCATCGCCTATGCCGCTGATCCCAGCCTGCGCACCCTGCGCGTGCTCACCGGTGGCGGTCCGGCTGAAAGGTTTTAGCGGACCTCTGTTGGCGGGCGCGGTGCACGGCGTCGTGACTGGGATGGATCCGCGGGAGGCGGGGCAGCGGATCGCCCGGGCCCGGCGGCGGCGCGGCTTGTCGCAGGCTGTGCTGGCGGGGCTGGCCGGCCGGTCGGAGTCATGGCTGTCCCAGGTCGAGCGGGGCAAGCGGAGTTGAGCCAGCTACTCCTTTACGGAGATGGTGATGGTCTTGGTCGCCTGGCCCGTCGAGCTGGTGGCGGTGACCGTGACCTGGTATTTGCCGGTCGTGGCGGTGGAGCCGATCGTCCCGGTGATGGTCAGCTTGCCGCTGCCCTTGGTGACCTTGAGCCCGGCGGGCAGCTGCCCGGTCCAGGTGAGCTTGGGCACGGGATAGCCGGAGGAGTGGATGACCAGCTTGACCTTCTGCCCGAGTGTGTAGCCGACCTTGGTGGGGGCGGTGATGGCCGGCGGCTGGTTGAGCCCCAGTTGCAGGCCGGTGTTGAGCTGGTCCAGGACACCGTACGTGAGGTCAGGCGCCTCGGCGGTCGCCACGTTCCCGGCTGAGCTGGCCGAGCTGAGGTAGCCGTTGAGCAGCGTCTGCGCCAGGGACAGCCTGCCGGACTGCGTGTTCTGCCAGTCGGCCAGCGTGGTGGTTCCCGTGCCGCTGGCCAGGGCCTGCAAGATGGCCACGGGGGTGTTGGGTGCGCCGGTGTAGCTCGCGAGCTGGTCGGTTCCGTACAGGATGTCGCACAGCGCCTGGTTGCTCAGCGACGCGGACGGAGCGACGGTCTGCGCGGTCGCCTGGAGCAGTTCGAACGCCCCGGCCAGCGACTTCATGTCGCCGGTCAGCGTGTTGTAGCTGGGCAGGCCGGTGTTGGTGAAGTTGTCGGCGTCCCACTGGTAGACCTTGAGCTGCTCGGCCGCCAGGATCTGGGCGCCCTCACTGTCCAGCACCGAGGTGTCGGGTGGCGTCGTGTGGCCGCCGATGTTGGCCAGGAACTGCGCCACGCTGCCGGCCTCGCCGATCTCGGTGGCGAAGTACCCGCCGACCGTGTCGCAGCCCGCGGCGCCCTCGATGCATGTCGTCGTCGGGGTGGTCAGGGTATCCATCGTGTGCAGCGCCCCGTCGGTGCCCTCGAACTGGACGCTGAGCGACCCGGACTCGGTATAGGAAATCTGGCAGTTGCCCTTGATGCACGTGATGTGCTGCTTGGCGGTGAAAGAGGCGACGCACAGTGGCGTGGTGGTCGGGCTGAAGCCGCCGTTGGCCTGGTTGCCGAGCTGGTAGAGGAGGAACCAGGAGTTGGGCAAGCTCACCCCGGTCTCCCAGGGCTGTGCCGTGAAGGTGGCGTCGGTGGTGGTGGTGCCGCAGGCCGGCATGGAGCTGGTCTGCTGCTGGGGGTCGACGCTCCCGATGCCGCCGGCCGGTGTCTGCTCGGGGCCAGCCGACGCGCTATAGCCCTGCCAGTTGCCGTAGGGCGGGTACTGGTTCTGGGTCGGGAAATTGCCCTGGGTGGTGGTGACGTCGTTCACCAGGGTGGTCAGCGCCGTGTTGTAGTTGCCGGTCACGTCGTTGATGACCGGGGCCTGGCCGTTCTGCACGGCCTGCAGCGCGCTGATGGCGGCGGCGGCCTGCTGGCCGGGCAGTTCGACGGCGGCCAGGTCGGGTTCGGGCCCGGCGGAGTACTTGAGGTTCTCGTCGAGGAGCTCGCGGTAGCCCAGTGCCGCCTCGGCCCAGACATCGGGGTTGACCAGGCCGGCCGGGGGAGCAGTTGCGTCCGCTGGCCATCGGTTGTTGAGGATGGTCAGCAAGTAGAGCAGGTTCGAGGGCAGGTCATATCCGGGGGTCAGGTTCCCCGCGATGGTGGCGTTGTCGTAGGGGCCGGGGATCTGGTACTCCACGGCCGGGTTGCTCGCCACGCCCACGCTGGTCGCGTCTGTCTTGAAGTCTCCCTCGCAGGCCTGGAACGCGCTCGCCGTGAGGCCGGGCAGGCCAGGGAACCGGCTCGCGTAATCCAGGCATGAGTTGAAATCGGCCTGGATCTTCCCGTTGACGTCGGCCGAGGAGATGTTGAGCAGGTCGAAGTCGGTGATGTCCACCGAGTACTGGAGCTGGCCGAGCTGCAGGATGGCCGACGACAGCGAGCTGCTCACGGTGTCGAGCTGGAAGTTGATGAGGGCGAAATCCGCGATCATGGTCTGGTACAGGTTGCCGAGCTCCGACTGGATCGCGGTCAGCGACGACTGCACCTCTTTGATCTGCGCGGACAGGTTCTGGTAGACGTTCGTGATCATGCCCTCGATCTGCTGAGCGAGCTGGAAAGTCTCGTCGGGCTGGCCGCTCCCGCCGGACAGCAGGCTGAAGACCTGCTTGATGGCGTCGGCGAAGTTGCCGGTGCAGATGTCGAACAGCGTGGCGAACGTGCCGGCTATCTCGTTGTCCTGGGTCGTGTTGTTCGACCCGAGCGCCTTGAGCAGCCAGCCCGTGCCCTGGGCGATCGTGGCGCCCGACAGCAGCGTGCTGAAGGAGGAGTTGGCGCTCTGCGGATCGACCGTGTTACCCAGGGCGGCCAGGATGGTGCTGGAGGAGAGGGTCAGGTCCAGATCCGGGAGCGTCGCGGCGATGAAGCTGGCAGAGGCGGCCGCGGTGGCCGACGGGTCGTTAGGCGCCGCGGGATCGGGCCCGGTGTCGGCGATGAGCTGCGCGTCGTCCGCGGACTCGGTCTGCACGGTCGTGGTGGCCTGCGCTGCCGCCGCGTTGAGCGCGCTGTCGTAGTCGCTGGCCGACATCGTGATCGTCCCGTCGGAGTTCACGGTGATGCCCAGGCCCTGCAGCGTGGAGGTGAGCGACGGATCGGCCGACTGCATCTGCGCGGGCGTGGCCGTCACCGACACGCCCGTCACCGGCTCAAGTAGGGAGTCGATCACCGTGGCACACCCGGCCGAGGACTGGCCGCACGACACCGCCTGCGCGATGACCGGGGCAGAGACGGCCGCGTGGAACGCGCTGCCGGCCGCGTCGCCAGTGTCGTACACCGTGCGGTCGCTGAACCCGTTGTAGCCCTGCCCGTAGCCGATCGCGTCGGCCAGGTTGGACTGGAGATACTGCGAGTAGATCGACTGCGCGGCGCCCAGGACGCCGCTGCCGATGACCGTGGCCTGGCTGGATGTGGCGAACGTGGTCATGACGCTCAGCGCGCCGGTGAGCTGAGGGACGAGGTTGGGGCCGAAGCTGGCCAGGCCCGTCCCGGTTCCCGTGACGACCGGGTTCGCAGCATTGTCGAACGCCGACTTGAGCGCGGCCAGCTCGGTCTGGACCGCGCCGGAGTCCGCCGCCGGATTGGCAGCGTAGGTGTCGGTGGCCACGTCGGCCAGGAGCAGGCTCTCCAGCTGGGTCGACGAGCCGAGCTGGCCGAAGTACAGGCCCTGGTAGAGGCTGGAGGCCACCGTCGGCTCCGGCACCGTGACCTGGTCGCTGACCGCGACGGTGAGCCGCGCGCGGGCCGCGTCGGCGCCAGGGCCGGCGGCCTGGACGGTCAGGGTGGCGCGGCCCGCGGACACCGGTGTCCCGCTGATCACGCCGGATGACTGGCCCAGGGTCAGGCCCGCGGGCAGCCTGCCCGCCACGATGCTCCAGGAGTCGGTTGGCGATCCGCCGGCCGCGGCCAGCGTGACCTGGTAGGGAACCCCGGTGCTCGCCTGCAGCGCCCGTGGCGGCAGGGCCAGGATCTCCCGCGCCCCGTCCGCAGGCCAGGCGGTGACGTGGCCGGCCCACCTGGCGCCGTCGGACGGCACGGTGAGCCGGCCGCTGTCCGCGATTATCGATCCCCGGCCAGATCCGGGCGTGGCGACGATCTCGTGATCAGTCCACGACTGGACGGCCTGCCCCGCGCGGCCGGCCGGGATCACGCCGAAGCCCGATCCCCAGATGCGCACCACCGGCCGCGCGCCGGGGACAGGCTGCTCCGCCACATTGGTGATGACCGGCCTCTCCACGGTGAGGACCGCGTTCGCATACCCGACGGCGCCCTGGCGGCCACGCGCATAGCCCCTGACCACAACGTCCGAGCTGCCGGCCGCGTCTGGCACGCCGGACAGCGTGCCCGTCCCCGGATCCAGGCTCAGCCCGGGGGGCAGCGGGCCGACCGCGGACCAGCTCACGCGGGCGCCCGCGTGCTGGGCCCGGAACCGGAACGAGTAGGCCTGATGCAGGACCGCGTCCGGCAGCGCTCGGTGCGCCACGGCCAGGTGCCCGAGCCGCGGCAGCGGGCCGGCCCGGATGATCGCGTGTTTCACGGACGTGGTGAACGAGCTCGCGCTGGCGTCCGCGCCAGCGGCGGTGACGGTGACCGGCACGGCCACGGCGGTGGTGGCCAGCAGCGTGATCAGCCGGCGGGCCCGGCGGGTGGTAGGTCGCATGATGATCCCCCTACGTGCGAGTTGACCGTTCCGGCGACGCTACGGTTCGCACCATACGGCGGTAAACGTGGGAATCCACATGTTTTGGCCGACAGCTCGTATCCTGCTGCTATGCCGGGTGCGGTCTTCGGACGCGAGGCCGAACTGGGCGTGCTGGATGGGTTCCTCGCCGCCCTGGAATCCGCCCCTGCGGCGCTGCTGCTGGCCGGGGCGGCCGGGGCGGGGAAGACCACGCTGCTGCGCGAAGGGCTGGAGCGGGCCGTCGGCCGGGGCTACACGCTGCTGCGGACAACGCCCTCCCAGAGCGACATGCGGCTGGCCTTCGGCGGCCTGGCCGATCTGCTCGACGGGCAGCTGGACGCGGTGCTCGGCACGCTGCCCGCACCGCAGCGGCGGGCGCTCGGCGTGGCGCTGCTGATCGAGGACGCGCCGCCTGCCCCGCCCGAGCCGCGGGTGATCGCGGCGGCGTTCCGGACGGCGCTGCTGGAACTGGCGGCCTCGACGCCGGTCCTGGCCGTCGTGGATGACGTGCAGTGGCTGGATCCACCGACCGCGGCTGCCCTCGGCTTCGCCCTGCGCCGCCTGGACACCGAACGGGTCGGCCTGCTCTGCGCGCAGCGGATCGAGCCAGCAGCGCCCGGCGCACCGCCGCTGGAACTGGACAAAGCCCGGATGAGCACCGAGGTGCTGTCGCTGGGCGGGCTGGGCGCCGGGGCACTGCACCACCTGCTGCGGGAGCGGCTCGGCGTGACGTTCCCGCGCTCGATGCTGCACCGGATCCACGAGGAATCGGAGGGGAACGCGTTCATCGCCCTGGAGATCGCCCGCGCCCTGGCCCGTCGCGGGATCACCCGGGTCGGCGCCGGCCCGCTGCCCGTGCCGGCCACGGTCAGCGGCCTGGTGGGGGAACGGCTGCGTGAGCTCCCGACGCCCGTGGCCGATGCGCTGGGCACGGTCGCCGTGCTGCCTGGCGCGCCGCTGCGGCGCTACCTGGCCGGCGTGCCGGGCGCGGACCTGGACGCCGCCGTCCTGGCCGGCCTGCTCGAGGTGGACGCCGGGCGGCTGCGCTTCGCCCATCCGCTGCTCGCGTCGGCGGTCCTGGCCCAGATTCCGCCGGCCCGACGGCGGGAACTGCACTCTTTCGCGGCCAGCGGCGCCACCAACCCCGAGGAGAAAGCGCGGCACCAGGCTCTCGCCGCCGACGGCCCGTCCGCCGTGATCGCCGCCGGGCTGGATGACGCGGCGCGGGCCGCGGAACTGCGCGGCGCGCCCGCCACCGCCGCCGAATTGCTCGAGCTGGCGGTGTCGGTCACCCCGGCGGACGACCGCGCCGCCGCCCGCCGCCGCCTCCTGGTCGCCGGCCGGCTGCTGGCCCTGGCCGGCGAGACGCGGGCAGCGGAAGCCATCTTGACCGAGCTGGCCGGCACCGCGCCACCGGGTCCGCAGCGCGCCGAAGCCCTGGCCCACCTGGGGTGGCACAGTGAGGACGACTTCGAGACCTCCACCCGGCTGCTCGAAGAGGCGCTGGCCGAGGCGGGCGGCGCGCCGGGGCTTCGCGCCAACATCCACTTCTTCCTGTCCGACATCTGGGCGATCAGGGGCGACATCGAGCGGGCCAGGACCCAGGCGCGCCACGCGGTGGAGTACGCAGATCAAGAAGCCGACCCGGCTTTCCTGGCCTCCGCGCTCGCGCAGGCCTTCTTCCTCGACTGGATGTGCGGTCACGATGCCGACGAGGCCCAGCTCGGCCGCGCGCTGGAGCTGGAGCGGAACCTAGACTGGATCGGCCTGCGCGGGCCGCCCAGCATGACCGCTGGCCTCTACCTCATGGGCATGGGCCGGCTGGACGAGGCCGGGCAGGCCTTCCGGTCGGCACTGGCCCGAGCCGAGGCGGAGGGGATCGAGTACGTCCAGGCCGACGTGCTGCTGCGGCTGGGAGTCATCGCCGCGCGCCAGGGAAACCCGCGGCGCGGCACGGAGCTGACGCAAGCCGCACTGGAGATCGCCGAGCAACTCGACCTGACGCAGCTCATCAGCTGCGTACTGAACGGATGCGGGTTCGTGGCGCTGCAGGCCGGCCAGCCTGGCCTGGTCCGCCAGTACGGTGAGCGCGGGCTGGATCTGTCCCGCAAGGCGGGCGACCGGGTGTACCTGCTGTGCCACCAGGCGCTGCTCGGCTCGCTCGACCTGGCGCTGGGCGACTTCGCCGCGGCCGCGGCGCGGCTACGGCCGCTCACCACCCAGCTTCCCAGCCTGGGGCGGCGGCCGAACACGCAGGCCATCATGCCGGACGCCATCGAGGCGCTGATCGGCATCGGCCAGCTGGAGGACGCCGCCGCCCTGCTGGCCGACCACGAGCAGCGCTACCGCGACCCGTTCACCGCTGCCGCGGCGGCGCGCTGCCGCGGCGCACTGGCCGCCGCGCGCGGCCGTCTGGACGACGCGGCCGCCGAACTCGGCACGGCCCTGCGGCGGCACGACCAGATCAGCCCGGAACCGGTTCAGCGGGGCAGGACACTGCTTCAGCTCGGCTCGGTGCAGCGGCGGCGCAGGCAGCGCGGAGCAGCCCGCGCCACGCTCGGCGAGGCGGCCGCGCTCTTCGAGCAGGCCGGAGCCGCCCTGTGGATGGCGAGGGCCCGCGAGGAACTGGCCAGGGTCAGCGGCCGGGCGCCCGGCACCGGCGAGCTCACCGCGGCCGAGCTGCGGGTGGCCGAACTCATCGCCGGGGGCCTGAGCAACCGGGCGGCCGCGGCCGAGCTGTTCGTAACCGTGCGGACCATCGAGTCCACGCTGACCAGGATTTACGCCAAGCTCGGCGTCGAGTCGCGCACCCAGCTCGCCAGCCACCTGCACAGACGTGCGCGCAGTCAGCCACGCTGACCGGGTGGGCTGCTCAGCGGCCCGGCCTGCCGTTGGCGGTCAGCAGGCCGGGCCAGGCGCGATCGGCTCCGGCCCCGGGGGAACTGCCAGGCCAGCACCCGCCCGCACAGATCCGCGGGCGGCGTGACCTAAAGGGGGTTCACCACCGATGCTGGAGGCATGGTCACGGACGACACACCTGGGCGTGAGGGTACCCAAGCCGACCTCTCCTCGGCCCTTGGTGCAGCTTCTGCAGGTCACGAATGGTCGACCGTCCCTGCTTACTGGTTCGAATCGGAGCCCGCAGCGGGACGCATGCGGACGGACTTCCAGGAGCTATGCCGTCGTGCGTCAGCCGAACAGATCACTGACGCGCTTGGAGCCATCTGGCTCATGCTCGACAGGGCGGCGCTCTGGGTGTTGAGCATCCACCGACCTCGCTGCCAACAGCACTGGTCTCGTAGACGGAACGTGCGCCGCACTGCTTCCCACGATCCCTCGCCGGAGGCTGGCTGGCTGGCGCACCGTATCGCCGATGCGGACTACGCCACTGCTCATGTTCCCGCCCCGCAGGGGGACTTCCTCGCCGCTCACCCGCCCGCCCAGCTCCTTCCAGCGAGATGCAGCAGCTCAAACCCTCGCCAGATCAAATAACAATTCGCACCCGTTCCGCCACACCGCCTGACCATCCGCCGGTTCCCGTACGAACTGACACAGAGCGTCCAGCGCAGGGTCTTGGTTTGGGCGATTTTGAGAGCGGGCGGGTTCGCGCTCCCTCGGAAAGCGATGGGCCGTACGCGCATGCGCTGCCCGGCGTCCGGGCGGCCGGCCGCCCGCGGATTATCCTTCGGCGTGTCGTGCATTGTCTGGCTGCAGACTGTCGTAGCCTTACGATACAGTGTTCGAAGAACGTTGATAGGCCTCACTCGTTAACCGCGCCTGGACGGAGGTGACCCCGTGTCCGCCGATCCCCAGTCCCAGTCCCAGGAGGAGATCCTGGAT
>PMSU01000002.1 GCA_003168255.1 Actinomycetota bacterium | reverse complement strand
CGCGGGGTCTAGACGCGTCCATTGGTTTCCCTCCTGTGGGCCGCGCCCGGCGCGCTTCTCCCTCGCGCTCCGGCACGGCGCTGCGTATCCGTACTGAAACGCTAGGTGACTTCGGCTAAGCCCGTGCCGCTTCCGTGGCTGCGCGTTTCGCCGGCCAGCTCGGCCGCGTGGGCGCCGTCCTTCTCCCACAGGGCGATGATCACCTTCGCGCGGTCGTCCTTGCTGATGCTCTCCGTCTCCCACACCTTGACCTCAAGCGGGTCGGCTCGCGCGTAGACCATCTTTTCCATGAGGTCGATGACCTCGGGCGCGTCGGGTACGGCGGCAGGGACGAGGGGTCGCGCTGGCGGCACAAGCTCGCCGCCGGCTGCTGCGCGGTCGATCGCGCCCGGGGCGAGGTCGTAGGCCGCCTCGATGGCCGCCTTCGTTGCGGGTTCGAATTTGCCCCGCTTCCCGAGTTCCATGTCGTTGATGATCCGGTAGAGGCGCGGGGCGCGCTCGGCAGTGAAGGTGCGGCGGTTGCGGTACCTCGGGTCAAGCTCGATGCGGCGGCGGACGAGCATCTCGCCGAGGCGCACCCACGCGGGGTTTAGCTGATCTGGCACGTATCGGACCTTCCTGAAGGAATGTATACGAGCCTGTCGGTCTCAGACGGAATCGTCAAGACCTAAGTGTGTGTCTCTCGGACACAAGCTTAGCGCAGACACCGCATCTAGCAGCAACTTTGCCTAAACGCGACTGTACGCCACGAGAAATCGGAAACACAGCGCCGAATCTGCTTGACACGTTTCCGTGTGATGCCTACTGTGGCTGCATGACGGAAACACAGCCGGACATCCTGCCGGACATCCTGCAGAACGGCGGCCGGATCCGCGAGCTTCGCAAAGAGCGGCTCAAGCTCAACGGCACCCAGTTCGCCGGGCTGCTGGGCATCTACCCGCAGTCCCTCACGAACATCGAGAAGAACAAGAAGCCCGCCAGCCTCGCCCTCATGGTCAGGATCGCCAGGCAGCTGCACGAGCCGCTCGACTCGCTGCTACGCCCCGATGCCTTCCATGTGCCGCCCTCGACAGAGACCAAGGCCGCGGCCTGATGACCCTCCGCGACAGCCTCCCCGCTGACCAGATCCCCGCCTTCAACGAGGCGATGGCACGGTTCGTCCAGGAGTACCGGGACGCCGAGGGCGAACGGGACGAGCTGGCGGCAACGGGCGGACCGAGGGCTGTCGCGGAAGCGGCCTGGTATCCCGGTCACCCGCTCGGGACCGTCGAGGCGATCGAGCGGCGCTACAGGCAGATGCAGGACGAGGCACGCCATAGGGCGGACGCCGCCTAGGAAAACGAAACGCGGCCCTCCCGAGGCAACGGGAGGGACCGCAAGGACACGCAGGACCGATAGTACGCGAAAGGACACGCAGTGACCATTACCGCATCCCATGCGCCGGCTCCGGGCACGCCGCCGGCCCCCTCGGCCGCGGAGGCAATCGCCAGGACCCGCCTCGCGGAAATCCGCCGCACCCTCGCCGAGGACAGGGCCGCAAGGCACCAGGGCGTGATCTCGCTCTCGACCGGCCGTCCCGTCCTCGCCGACCCGCCATCCGCCGCCCCCAGTCCCGTGAACTTCCACCCGGGGCCGGACTTCGACTGGACAGGTGAGGCGGCATGAGCCTTCTCCGCCACTCCCCGCGCACCAGCGGACGCCACGCCGCCGACGTGATCACGTCGGAAGGGGACCGCACCAGCCTCGTCACCACCACGCGCCGCGCGGACACCTTCCCCAATCCGCCCGTCTTCCCCTCCCCGGTAACCGCCCAGGCTGTCCGCGAGGACCGGCAGGACCGCGCCCAGGAGTTCAACCAGGTCGGCCCCGACGCCGACACGATGGCCTTCCAGCCTCCGTGGCACCCCGACCCGGAAAGGTGGGAGCAGGAGCAGCCGCAGGCCGCCCTGCCGCGACGCCACGTCCCGCCGCCGATCCCGGCCGCGCCGCCCGAGCCGCCGATCCAGGGCTTCCGGCTGGCCCGCCTGCCCGCCGCCGCGGTCGCCGCGGCGCTGCCGAAGGTGACCTGGCCGGCCTACGACGGCACCCCGGAAAGCTACGCCGCGGTCATGCAGGTCATCTCGGTGATCACGGCGACACGCTCCCGGTGGGAGCAGCCCGCGGCGTGGCCCCGGCACGAGCTTGAGCCGGTCCGGTCATGACCGCCGCCACGGTCACGGTGACCGTAACCCAGGAACACATCGACTGCGGGCTGCCCAGCAAGTGCAGCGACTGCCCCGTCGCCATGGCGCTCCTGGCATGCGTGCCGGGCGCGACCGGGGCGTGCGTCTTCTTCGACCACGCCATCGTGCGGCTGGAAGACGGCAGCGACATCAAGCTCGACCTGCCCCAGGAGGCAAGCGACTTCATCGGCTCGTTCGACGACTCGGAGAAGGTCGCGCCGTTCTCCTTCACTGCGGTGGTGACGGCGCGATGACCGCCGCGACGGCCCTCGAGCCCGCTGACGCCATCGTCGCCGCAGCGGCCCGGGCCGTTTACGACCGCGCCAGGCACATCGCGGACGGCCAGCCAGGGCACATCCGCAAAGCCGTCGAGGACGCCACCTGGGCGCTGTCCGACGCGCTGGAGTTCTACCGGCTCATCCACGCCGGGATCATCCACCCGCTGTCCGCNNGACCAGCGGTACGCCGAGGCGCTCCGCATGGCAGCGGCCGACGCCGCCGAGGAAGCAGCCGAACTCATCAAGGTCATCGCAGAGCACATCGGGGAAGACGCCGCCGCGATGGTGCGCGGCGAGAACAACAACGGGGGGACGCAATCATGACCACAGCGGAAATCGAGCTGCGGCAGCCGAGGCCGCAGTCGCAGGCAGCGGCGCTGCCCGCGAAAGTGCAGTACGCGCGGGAACTGGCCAACAGCGGACTACTGCCCGCCGCCTACCGCAAGAACCCCGGCAACGTCCTTTATGCCGTCGAGTTCGGCGAGATGCTCGGGCTGGCCCCGATGGCGGCCATCACCGGGGTCCACGTAATCGAGGGCAAGCCAACCGCGAGCGCCGGCCTCATCTCCGCGCTGGTCCGCCGGGCCGGGCACAAGCTCCGCGTCTTCGGCGACGGCAAGAGCGCCACCTGCCAGATCGTCCGCGCCGACGACCCCGGCTTCACGTTCGCGGTCACCTGGACGCTGCAGCGCAACGAGGACGGCAACCCCAGCGCCGCCGAGGCCGGGCTGCTGAACAAGAGCGTGTGGAAGAACTATCCCGCGTCGATGCTGAAATCCCGCGTCATCACCCAGTGCGCCCGCGATGCATGCGAGGAGGCGCTGTTCGGCCTGCACTACACGCCGGAAGAGCTGGGCGCGGAAGTCGACGAGGACGGGGATGTCGTCGGCGGCGCGGTCGTGCCGGAGGCGCAGGTCGTGACNNGGTCGTGACCACCGATCAGGAATGGCTGGACGCCACGCTGCGGATCATCCCGTCTATCGGGCTGGAGGCGTGCCGGAAGCTGTGGACCGAGACACGCGAGAAGTTCAAGGCAGCTGAGCTGACCGAAGCCGATCAGGCTAAGGTGCTCGACCTGCTCACGGCCCGCATGGCGGCGCTGAAGCCCCCCGCGGACGGTGCCGCGCAGCAGGAGCCGGCCGAGGCCGAGGTGGTCGAGGACGAGACGCCGCCGCTTGACCCGGACGATCCGTGGCTGGCCGCTATCGAGGGAATGGGCAGCGCCCAGGACGCCGAGGCGCTGCTGGATGACCTCGCGGACCAGCTCGGGCGAGGCGAGATCGACCCTGACCGGGCCGCCCGCATCGAGGCCGCGATAGCGGTCCGGTTCCCCGCCGAAGCCGGGCAGGCGGTGGCGGCATGAGCGCCCGTACCGCAGCACTCCGCGTAGCGGTCCTGTCCTGCCTGCTCGACGCCGTGAAGGCTGAGCACGGCCACGCGCGGAAGGCAGCCGAGGAAGAGTTCGCGCCGGCCCGCAAGGACGGGCAGACGCAGCAGAAGGTACTGCTGCCGGACGGAACCGAGATCGGCCTGATCTCCATCAAGGGCGCCACCCCGGATCTGGACTGGGGCGGTCCCGGTGCGCTGCTGGACTGGTGCAAGGAGAACGCCCCGCACGCCGTCGAGCAGTACGTGACCGAGGGCGCGTTCGAGATGAAAGACGTCATCGAAGTCATCGGGACGTTTTTCCCGAACCTCGTCAAGGAGCGGGTCCGTGCCTCTTCCCTCGCTGCCTTCACTAAGCAGGTGCAGGAGACCGGCGGCTACATCATCGATGACGAGTCCGGGGAGAAGCACCAGGTCGCGACGGTGACCGCGAACGACCCGACCGGGGCGTTCGCCTACCGTGCGGCCAAGGGCGCGCAGGACCGGATCATGGCCGAGTGGATGGCCGGGAACCTCCGCGAGATCGCGCTGGGACCGCTGGCGCTCCCCGCTGCGGGCGGTGACGACGGTGAGTGACACCGAAGCCTGGGCTGTCGTCCTCGAGTCCGGGCACTGGGACTGCGAGGGGTGGACCGTGGACAGCCGGGACGGCAAGCTGACCTGCTCGTGCGGTGCCGTGCTCGCCGGGGATGCGGCGGTGACACCGTGACCATGGCCGACGCGGCCACCGAAGTCCTCAACCCGGTTGACGCCGAGCGGAAGATCCAGGAGCTGTCCGACCGGATCGCCAAGGGCGTCGGTGTCGTCACTGCCGCCGAGCGGGACGCGCGGGCCAAGAGGCGCGCGTTCGACCTGGCCTACGCGCACGCCTACAAGCGCGCCGAGGGCTCCATCAAGGAACGGGAGTACTCGGCGGATATCCAGACGATGGATAAGCGCGAGGAGTGCGACACGGCGGAGATTTCCTTCAAGCACGCCGAGCGGACCGCTAAGGCGCTGGAGAAGGAACTCCAGGCGTGGCAGTCGATCAACAGCAACATCCGCACGATGTACGGGGCGGTGAGGGCGTGAAAAGGACACCGCTTCGGCGCAAGACACCGATGAAACGCACGGCGATGGACTGTATTACAGCCTCGCGTGCGAGCATTTTCCCGGCAGCGGAAACCCCCGCGTCGCCGCCGGCCAGGAACCGCCGCAGGCGGAACGACACCGGGTTCAGCCCCTCCGTGAAGCTGTCCGTCCGCACTCGCGCGGGAGGCGGCGACCCGGCCCAGGCCCGCTGCGAGGCGACCGGCGTCTGGCTCGGCCGCCACGGCGGGGAGATCCAGCACCGGGTGGCGCGGGGCATGGGCGGGACATCTGACCCGGTGAAGAACTCCCTCGTGAACGCGGTCCTGCTCAGCAAGGACGCGCACCGGCTCGCCGAATCCCGCGACCGGGGCATGAACGAGGAAGGGTTCTGGCTGAAGAACGGCCAGGACCCGGCGCTCACCCCGATCCTGCTGCACAGCGCGCACGGATCGGGCGTGACGGCCTGGCTGGCCGGGGACGGGATCGGCGACGACGGGAACGGCTACCTGTTCGCCTCGCCGCTCTCCCTTCTCGCTGCTTCTGTCGCGGCCATCACCCGGCAGGACGCTGCTGAGCTTCTGG
>PMSU01000183.1 GCA_003168255.1 Actinomycetota bacterium | reverse complement strand
CCCCCCACGATTCGTCGTCGGGCGCCTCGAAGCCCGGCTGCACCATGGCCAGGCGGGATGCCTCCCAGCGCCTCCTGACCGCCTCTGACTGCTTGCTTGGCATCGCGGTTCACCTGCTCTCTCCACGAAGTCGCGCCTCACGGCACCGTCAGGTCCGCGAAGCCTTCGACAATGCAGACCACCGATGGCCGGGAAAGGAATCGGCGTGGTCCGGCTGACGCAGCGTGAGCCATAGAGTCCTGGCCATGGTCACGGTCGTTTTCGGCGCGCGCGGGAACGTGGGCCGTCACGTCGCGGCCAGCCTGCAGGCAGCCGGCGAGCACGTCCGGGTGACGAGCAGGAATCCCGCGGCGGCGGGTTTCGCATCCTGGGCCGAGGCCGCCGCGGGCCCGGGCGTACCACCACCCGGCGGCGGACGGCCCGACGATGTACAGTTCGCCGTCCCCCTCGCTCCGCCTCGCCCAGATGATCATCTGGGCAAGCGTCCGACCCACCGCAACGGTGAAGGTGCCCCCGGCTGCTGGGCTGTATCCGGTCCATCGCGAGTGGCCTTGCTGGCCGATCAGCCGTTCGCCGACCCCTAGGGCAATGAACGGATCATCACATCCTCCGGGCAGCCAGTACTCGGTCCACCAGGCGGGACCACGCTGGGCATAGCGCAGAGCACTGGCCAGCTCGGCCAGGCTGGGCCGGTGGGCCCCGCGCTCGCCGGGTGGACGGCGGGGCACCCCGGCGCGTTCGAGAATGGCCGCGATGGTCTTGACCGAGGGGCCGAACGCGTACGAGCACTGCCGCAACGTCCAGCCCTGATCGCGATAGGCGTCGGCGATGGCCCGCTCGACCCGGCTGTTGACCGGCCACCAACCGTTCACAGCCCTCCCAGCAGAAACTCAGCTCGCTGGGCCAGCGCGCACGGCCAGGGCCTGACGCAGCAGGCGCAGAAGCCGCCGCTGTTGGTGTGCGTGTCGATCGCGTCGGCAGCGAGCCTCACCAACTGTGCTCGGACGCGAGCCCATTCCCCCTCGGCCGCCTCCGGCCGCGATCCAGCACCGGCCCGTACCCCGACACCCGTGCTGTCACGCAGGCCAGAACCAGGGACATGCCAGGCCCTGGTGGTCATTTCCGGGTCCAGCGTCATCGCCTTCCCGCTCTCAGATAGTGAAGTGATCATTGATTGCCGCCGGGCTGTACCTGGGCCTGCTCGATCCAGTCGCCTAGTTCGGCCGAACTAGGCGCGCACAATCCCCAACTGCCGTCAGCTTCGCGAGGGCGCACGTAGCACCAGCCCGCGCGGGACAGGACCAGGCAGACTCCCTCGTCATATCCCGGCCCTGGGCCATAACTGTTGGGATGCCCGGTGACCTTGGCAGCAACGCTCAGGTCGTCGCATCCTCCAGGCAGGTTGTAGTCCGGCCACCACGCGGGGCCATGCTGGGCGTACCGAAGTTTGATCGCCAGCTCTTCGACGCTGGAGGCTTGGGTTTCGCCCGACCGGCCAGGTCGGCGCGGGACCGCTGACCACCGGCCAGCCGACGACGGTCCCCAAACGTGCCACTGCAACCGCAGGACGGACAGAATCTCCTCGTCGGACAAGCTCACCGGCCGCCCTCCCCGAGTCTGGCCGCCAGCTCCTCTAGCATCGGGGCAGGCATCTGGAATGACAGGCAGTGACGGGCAAAACCGAACGCGGGAGCGGCGCCGGTCATTCCATTGGTTTCCCGCCTGGTGCCGAGCACCAGGCAGGGTGTGCTGAGCAGGGTCATGGCGCGGATTCCCCGGCTGGCTGAGCATCGCGATCAGGTGGTGATTCCCGGTGCACTGGCAAGAGGCTGTAGTCGAGAACGATCTGGTTGCGCAGTTCGTCAGGGGTCGAAGCGGTTTCGGTGGCACCTTTGCCGTCCTTGCGGCGGAACCACCACTGGCCGTCGTCGCAGCCGATGTGGTAAGCCTCGCCCCAATTCCATTGCAGGGCCTCCAGCGCGGCGCGCTCACCGGGCAGGGCTGGCATATCCCATGCGTTATCGTCAGCCTGGCCCCTGCAGACCGGGTCGGCCGGGTCCGCGTTGCCGCCCGTCGCAGATTGGCCAGGCGTGGTCAGCATTCCTGACCGCCACCTGCGCCTGCTAGCGGGTAATCATCAGATTGATCATTGCCAGGGCCGGGGAGATGCGGCTCGCCTGAGCGAGGTGTGCCATGGTCCGCCTTGGGCGGTAGAAAGCCGAGCGAGGCAGCATCGCGGCCAGTCAGGTCCTGCAAAGCACGCCGATACATCGGGCTCGGCCATCGCGTCTCACCGGTTTCCCAGCTAGTGATCAGCTTCGTATCGGGGAGAAGATTTTCCTCCAGTGCTGAGGGCGTCAGAGTGAGAGCTTCGGCCATCTGGCGGCGGGTCATACCTGCTGACTCCCGCCAGCCACGAAGTATGGCATTGGGAGTCTGGCGGGTTGCCCGCACGCTGGGATGTGTGGTCATCGGTGATTACCTAGCTAGGCGGAAAGAGTTTTCTATGACGGTCTTCGTGACGCTTTGGGAAATGCCCGGCGAGCACCCGGATCGGCATTCCTAAAATTCCAAAGATGGTGCGAAGTTCTGCCACATCGCGTGTGACCACCGTGCGGGGGTGGCAAGACGCGTTGGGCCGACGTCTGGCCACCAGCGCCGGTCGGCCGGGCCACCGCGATCCCACCAAAACTCATATAGCGGGCACGCCGCGCGCAGCTCTATCAGCAACGCTCAACTGGCGGCGGAACTCCACCAGCACGGCCGGGTCGCCTGCCACTTCTCCGCGACCAGGATTCGCGCCACTTGTGGTCACCAGGTGCCTCCGCTACGTGCGGACTGACGTCAAGCCCTCCGAGAACATGCGCCCGGGGTGCGATAAGGGCTGAACGTCTTCGGTGCCGGGGCCGGGGGGCCCGTGCTAAGCCCTAACTGCCAGAGCTGACAACGCGCGGGCCTGCTGGCTGTGGCAGGGGGACTGGACCGATCACCTCGCCACGGCGACGCCGCCGCACCAGCACTACCAGCTCCGCCGGAAGCACTACTGGCGCTGCGGCCATCGCGGCTACTTCGCCTGCCAGCAACAAGCCCAGGAGCACAAACCGGCCGATGACCGGCAGGTTCATCCGCCGTCGGATCCCCCATCCCACCCGGCTATCGCTGTTCGCCAGCCGCAGCAGCTCATACACGCCGGCCAAAGCTGAGGGGAAACCTGCCAGGGGCCAGCAGGTCAGAAGCAGTGTCCTCATGGTTGGCGATCCTTTCGCCTAGCATCCCGGCAGAGAGTGCCTTCATGCAGATTTTGGCAGCCACGCCGGCTGACTCTGAGCCTGACAGTCAGTCCGTCTCGGTGTCATTCCCCGGGTTGGGAAAGAGATCATTCCCACTACAATCCTGCTGTGACCACCGTTAATTGCCGACGACGCCGGGAAATATTCCCTGTGAGCGCACTCCGGGCGATCCGCAGTTTCCTGGCCGCGTTACCCCGGGCGGAGGGGTAATGTCTCTATCCTTCTCCCTTGGAAGTATGTATCGCATCGCATGGCGGTGGACTGTCAAATGCCTTGGCCAGTCATGCGCAGCACTTGGCCAGCCGGAAGGTGCAATGGGTGAAAGACCGCTATGGCAGCATTGTGGACGTCTATGTTCTTATGCGGCGATCTGACGGAATGATCCTTCTGCTCGAACGGGCCAACACGGGGTACGCGGATGGCCAGCTCTGCCCAACGTCCGGGCACCTAGAAGAAGGCGAATCCGTTGCCAGCTGCGCGGTCCGCGAGGCCGCAGAGGAGGTCGGCGTCGACATCGATCCGGCCGACCTCGTCTTCACCCACGTCGTCCACCACCGCAACCCCGAAGGCCAGGGACGCATCGGGATCTTCTTCACCGCAGCGCGATGGACAGGCGAGCCGGTCAATCGGGAACCGCACAAATGCGCTGGACTCCATTGGGCTGACCCTGCCCAGCCTCCGGCTAATACCGTGCCCTACTCGGCCGCCGCGCTCGCCGCCATCACTCAGGAGATGCCTTTCTCCCTCGACGGCTGGTGAGCTGGAGACCCCCATGCCGCAGGAAGCGCAAGCGAGCCTGGCCGACACCAGACTTGTGAAGCGACGACTGCACCGGTTGTGATGCCGAGCCTGGCGACGCAGGTGCGATTCGACTCAGACGTTCGGAGGAACTCCTGCCTAACGGATACTACAGACGCACCGCACGACCGTACGGTGCCGTCGGCCTGCCCGGAAAGCCTGGCCCAGGCGGAGCTGATCGATTGGCAGACGGGACTCCGCCCGGTTGCCGGGCAGTCCGGGCGTCCGGTCAGAAGAACACTAAGTAAGTCCAAATTCCGCAGCCACCTGCTCCCACGGAATTGATTCGCCAGGTTCGGCCATTGCGGCATCTGCCTCTGCGGCGTCTTCAGCGTCTTCGGCGGCGCGCAGCGCCACTGCTATTGCGACCATGGTCGACTCGGGCACGACGGCTGCAACCCGCTTGCCGTCAACGGTCAAGTTAGTGATCATCCCGTGGATGGCTCGCTGAACCGCATGCTCCCAGGCCTGACCGCTGGCCGGGAGGTCCCCCCCAGACTCGCTCATAATCGTGAAGGATAAACCGTTCAGGCCCTCTCAGATCGAGAAAGGCCCACGCTTACCGCGCTTCGTCAAGGCGCCTGGCTGGGAGCGGCTTGACCCGAACCCACGTGACGATCCCCCCGCGGGCTATCCCCGCGCCGGTCCAGGCCAAGCGTGGTACGGGATTCGGCGAACTCACGCACTTCACCCTCGGGGCACTTGGATGCCGGAGAATCGGTCGTCGCCGAAGCAACGCGCGAAGCGCGCATGAGGAAACCGGTGCCACTGTCTAAGTTCGCGATCTGGCCTTTAGCCATGTCGTTCATCACCGCAACCCCGAAGGCCAGGCTCGTGTCGGCTGTTTCTTTACCACAACCCGCTGGAGTGGTGAGCCCGTCAATCGCGAGCCAAGCAAATGCGCGAGCCTGCGCTGGGTTCGATCCTGCCCGGCCACCAGCCAGTACTCGGCCCTACACCGCCGCCGCCCTATCCCAAATCACCCAGGGAACAGCGTTCTCCCTGGATGGCTGGTAGGGGCGGGAGGTTGTTCGCAGTAGGAAGGTGCGGGTCGCGTTGACGCTGGTCGGCGGTGCGCCCGTCTGGCCGAGTCGGTGTCGGCAGGGTATCTCGGCCTCGGGTGATGGCAGCGGCCTGTCAGGAGAGTTCCGAGGGCAAGCACGCTAGACCGGTTCCGTCATCGGCGATGCGCACGGTGTTACGTCCCTCGGCCTTGGCGGCATACAGAGCGGCGTCGGCGGAGGCGAGCAAGTCCGTTAGGTCGCGACTAGCCGGGTCGAGGGTGGCGGCGATGCCGATGGAGACGGTGATACGCAATGGCTCGCAGCTCTGTCCGGCAGAGATGGGCTGAGCGGCCAAGCTGGCGCGGAGCCGGTCGGCCACCGCGAAGGCCTCCGCGGCGCTGCTGCCGGAGAGAAGGATGGTGAATTCTTCACCTCCGAACCTTCCGAGCAAGTCGTAGGGGCGCAGTCCGGCGCGGAGGGTTGCTGCCGCTGCCGCGAGCACGGTGTCTCCGGCAAGATGTCCATGCTGGTCGTTAATGGCCTTGAAATGGTCGAGGTCGCACATCGCCAGCGCGACTGGACTGCCGGTGCGCTGGGCGCGGGCGAGTTGCACGGTGGCTTCCGCACGCCAAGCGCCGGCGTTCATCAGGCCGGTCTTGGCGTCGAGGCGAGCTGCGGACTGCAATTGGGCATATCGCAGTGAACGCTGAAGCATGATCACCAGGGGCAGGGCGGGTATGAGCAGGGCCGCGCCGACTGCTGCGATGGCAGCGGCTAGCAGCAAGCCAGCGCAGATCTCGCACGCGTCGGTCAGCAAGGGCTCACGAGTCAGCAGTCGCTCGCGGAAGCTGGCTGTCGGATCGGAGAGCTTGACCGCCGTCATCACCAGGCTCTGGTTGGCCGCCGACCACAGCAAGGCGCAACTGGCGGCGGCCAGCAGCCAAAGCAAAGCGCGGGCGCCGGTTCCCGGCCAGGGCAGCCGAGAGCGCAACACTCCCGACGCCAGCGAGGCCGCACACAAAGCCAACCCGCTGGAAGCGGCCGAGAACACTCGGCGGTGCGCGATCGTACGGCGCGTGCGCAGTTGCAACAGCCCGAAGGTGACCACCGGAGCGAGCAAGCAGTAGACCGGCGGCAGCAGCAGCCCGACCGGCAGCAGCCAAATACCGTGCACATCTTTGTCGAGCCCGGGGAGCGGCTTCGCAGCCCGGGTCATTTCCACTGCCAGGCCACCGAAACTCACCAGCATCCCGAACAGCAGCGCATCCCTGGCCCGCCAGGGCGTCAGTATGGCGGCGCTCCCGGCCGCGGCCGCCGCCAGCGTGATCACGCCGGTCACATACCAGCGCAGCGCGGGAGGCAGTTGCCATACTGCCCAGCCGGCGGGGCGGGCCAGGAGGCGGCGCAGTGCGTGCTCGGGGACCGAAGAGTGGATGGTTACCCCCATGACAGCGAGAGAAGGGGTAGACAGATAGTGCGGACAGTACCACTGACGGTAGCTGCCATGGCCGGACCTGTCACGAAGGATGCGGACAAAGCATGGCCTGGGCCGCTTGCCATCGCGCCCGCAGGAATGACACATTCCAGGCATACCGGCGTGCACCGGAGAGGAGGACCGTTATGTTCGGCGCGAACTGGGGCTGACAGTTCTGTTATAGAAATACGAGCGCAGCGAGGCCGAGAGTGACTGACCTCGTTGCCCGCGTGAGCCATGTCACCAGCCCGGCGAGGACGATGCGATTGTCCCCGCCGCAGGTGCAGAGGCTGGTCGAGTTGACCGGGGACAGGCGGCAGCGTACCCGGTTGTTTGGCGTGCGGCTCCTGGTCTCGGCGTGCTCATCTTGCGTCCGCAGGTGCTTGCCGTGTCCCGTCTGAGATAGGAGCTGAGACGGGGGGTTTGTACCCGACACCCACCCACCAGAGTTGAGAGCGTCCGTCCGCAGCTTCGGCGGGATCCTCTGCATGCCATAGGCCAGCCCAGGAGATCCGTGGCCTGGCTCCTTTGCGGGGTGGCACCAGGTCAAGGCCGCTGAAAAACATCTCGACATCGGCGCGCGTACGCAGATGCAGATGATCGGCGGCGTCCCGGTAACTCCCGGTCAACGCTGCCGCTGCCCTGGGAGATATCCGGTCGGCGGTCATATGTGAGAGCGCCACATAACTGCCGGGCGCCAGCGCAGCGATCAGCTGGGCTAGGCACCCGCCAGGATCACTAGCATCGTCCACGAATTGCAGAACTGCGGTCACCAGCAGCCCAGTCGGCTGGGCAAACTCGATCAGCCCATCGAGGCGCAGGGTGGCTAGCAGGCTGGCGGGGTCGCGCAGGTCGGCCAGGATAACGCAAGTGTCTTCGGTTGGAGGAAGAAGCGCCTTAGCCAGGGTAATCACCATGGGGTCATGGTCCACGTACGCGACCCGGGTCGCGGGAATCACTTTCTGCACGGCCTGATGAGTGTTTTCTCGTCGGGGAAGCCCGCAGCCGATGTCAATGAATTGGGCGATACCCTGGTGCGCCATCCAGATCGCGGCCCGCTGGTGGAAGCTGCGGTTGGCCCAGGCGGCCGGACCCAGCTCTGGCAAAACCGCGCGCATTCTTTCCACAGCCTCGCGGTCGACCGCGAGGTTATCGTTGCCGCCAAGACAATAATCGTACATTCTCGCAATATTTGGGGGGCCGTCGTGCGTGCCAGGGTCCGGTGTCCATGCTCCATGGTTGCCCGGCCGCGCGGGCGGCCCATTCATAGGCTGCCCACCGGGCCGGTGGTGAGGCTCACCTCGACATAGACGGTCTTGCCGGCGCCGTCCTTGTCGTCGCGCACGCCCCATGCCCCGCCATGAATGTCGAGAAGGCCATCGAGAAGCAGCAGGCCCCGGCCGCATTCGTCGTCATCAGTCACCTCCCGGCGAACCGGCCTGCCCTGACCAGCATCGCGGACTTCGATGCGCAGGTCATCGCAGCGGTAGAATAGATGGACCTCGATCGGGCCAGCACCGTGACGCAGCGCGTTGGTAACCAGCTCGCTGACGATGAGTTCGGCGAGGTCAGCGTGGGCGTGAAGATCCCAGCGGTGCAGCGTCTTGCGCACCTGCCTGCGCGCACGGCCAACATGTGCCGGGTCGTGGCCGAGATACAGGGCCTCAGATAGCTCGTGTGCGGCCGTCAGCGGCATGGACGGCTCCAGGCAATGCCAGTGGGCACCCCTGCCGGGCCTTGCCCTGGTTGCCACGCGGTAAGCGGTGGGGTAGCGCTCCTCATGCGAGGATGCCTTGAGATTGCCGCACATGCACACTGATTGCTGCTCGTGCGTTGCAGCCAGCCCCGACGAGGCAATGGCGCGGCGAGCGCGCACAGACGACGCAGGTTCCAAATGGGCTGCGGCGCAGGTGATGACAGGTACATCAATGGAGGTCACGACCTCAGGGCCGAGAGTGCGGCGTGGGAAAATTGCTACCTCACTGTCGCAAAGGGTGATCATTAAGTCTCTCCCTGTACTGGGAGTGTTGTGGTTCCCGGTTTTGGGT
>PMSU01000061.1 GCA_003168255.1 Actinomycetota bacterium | reverse complement strand
GGTGTACTGCAGGATCTGCCAGACGACCGCGCCGATAACGGCGCCGAGCCGTAGCTGCTTCCAGCCGATCTCACTGGCGGTGCCGAGCCGGAAGGCGAGCCAGAAGAACCCGATGTTGAGTACCAGCGACACGACGACGGCGGCGATAAACGCGGCGAAGCCGGAGAGCACATGGCCGGCCCCGCTGGCCAGCCCGGACAGCGCGCTGGTGGTGATCAGCCCCAGGCCGATCACGGTCACCAGGGCGAGGCTGCGCAGCAGCGACCACGGAAATCTCGGTCGCCGGGTGACGGGTACTTCCCAGGCCGAATTGAGTGCGTTCTGCATCGCCCTCGCTACGCCGCGCGCGCCAATGAGGGTGCCTGCCAGGCCGACGACAAGGGCGACACCGGTCTGCTTGAGCGGAGAAATGTTGTCTTGCAGCTGCGGGCCGATCACCGGATAGTGCGCCAGCGCGGAATTCACCAGCCGATGGCGCAGGCCCTGGTCGTTCTTGAGCACGATGTCGAGCACGGTCACCAGGACGAGCAGCAGCGGGAAAAGCGCGGCGAAGGCGTAGTAGGCGATCAGCGCGGCGAGGTTGCCGGCGCTGTCGTCACCGAACTTCTTCCACACCGCGACCGGCACCGCCAGCCAGGCGTGCCGCTGCTGAAGCTCATCCGCCGCCCGGATAGCTCTTTTGGCCATGCTCATCGTCAGGGAGACGTACCCCGCCCGGGCCCATCCATCCGCCGTCGTTACAGGTTGAGCGCGACCAGGACCGGACGCAGGCAGCCCTGGCCCGCGCTGGCCGCGGCCGACGGGCTGACGCCAGGACTCGGCGTCGAAGCAGCCGGGGCGGTGGAGGCAGCCGGGGCGGCGGGGGTGCTCGGCGCGGTTGAGGTGGCGGGCGCGGAGGGGGTCGGCTGCGGCGGGGAAGTTGGCGCGAGCTTGCTGCAGGCCGCGATCATTACCTGGTCGCTAGCCGGGTCGGCGCTACCGCCGATGCCGCCGAGATCGACGAAATAGTGCGGCCAGGGCAACCCGGCCGAGGCCAGCGTGACCCGCTGCACGGCGAGGTCGTAAGCCCATGCGTCTCCGCTCGCGCCCTGGTCGAGCCCGAGGGCGATGCCTGCCCTGACCACGTAGATGCCAGCCGACCCGCCGCCGGCGGAGCCTGAGGCGGTCGTCTTGATCCGGCCGGTCTGCGGGTCGACGCCGATGAGGCTGGATCCCTGGGTGAGATAGATCAGCCGCGCGAGCGGGTCGGTCCCCTCGGACACCGCGCCACCGATGGTCCAGAGCGTGGCTCCGGTGCTACCGCTGTACGCGGTCACCCCGGCCGCCGAGGAGAACAGCACCACGCCGTCGAACGCGGCGCTGAGCGTGCCCGGGAACGACTGGCCCTCCAGCGGCCGGACGAGGAGTTCCGTCCCGGTGCTCAGGTCGATCCGGCGCAACGCCGTGACCGGCGCCGACCCCACGAACCCGCCGGCCGAATCCGCTACGTACAGCGAGCTGCCGTCGGTGCGCCACGCCTGCGCGACCTGGCCGGTGGGCCGCTGCCAGCGGACGTGACCGGTGGCGTTGTCGTAACTCGTCACCGCGGTGGCGCCGACGATAACGGTGTAGGCCGCGCTGGCCGCCACCGCCCCGCCGAACGCGGCGGCCGGATACCGGCCCATCGGGGCCCCGTCCGAGCTAGCCAGAACCACCTCGGTGCGCTTGGAGCCGCGGGTGGCACCGGAACCCTGATAGGAAACGCCCGCGGTGATCACGCCAGGCCAGGTGCGCACGGACACGATGGCCGCTCCGGCACCGAAGCCGGTCAGCCTCGCCCGCCACCGCAGCGCGCCGGTCTGCGACGAGTACCCGGTCACCGTCAGGCCGGCGCCGACGGCGGCGATCCCGTCGCCGACGGACACGTACGCCAGGCCGGAGGCCGGCACCGTTCCGGACAGCCCCGGGTCGACCTGCCAGGATCCGGACAACGGCGCGGCCCAGCTGACCATGTTGGGCATCGACCCGGCGTGGCAGCCGGCCCGGCAGGTGAAAGCGGGTGGCACGCTGGCCGCGCCGAGCGTCGGGTAGGGCACCAGGATCACGCCCAGCAGGACCACGGCCAGCGCCCAGCGCCTCAGCCGCGGTGAATGACCCGCCTGACCCAGCCGGACCCGGCCGAGGATTCCGCCCGCGGCGCTGCGGCGCACCCGGCCGAAGAACCTGTTCGCGGCGCTCCGGCGAGTCCGCCTAGGGATCTTGCGTCCCGGCCGCTGCCTCATAACACCACCGTAGGAGAACCCGGGTCGTAGAAAGCGCACGATCGTCTCAAACGTGATCATGCGGCCCGGCCGGGCCGGTCACCGGGACTACCGATCGGGACTACCGATAACGTGGAATCAGCTTCGCCCGCAGAAGTGGAATCAGCTTCGCCCAGGGAACTTGTCCGCCTCGATGAGGAGGTACTCAGATGACCGACCGTCCGCCGCTGCCCTACGAATTCCTGCCGGCCGTACCGTCGTTCGACGTGCGCAGCGATGACGTCACCCATGACCAGATGCTGTCAGACAACCACGTCTTCGACGGGTTCGGCATGACCGGCGGGAACATTTCCCCGTCGCTGTCCTGGTCTGGTTTCCCGGACGAGACCAAGAGCTTCGCCGTCACCTGCTTCGACCCCGATGCGCCGACCGGTTCCGGGTTCTGGCACTGGGTGGTGCTCGGTATCCCCGCTTCGGTGACCGAACTCGAGACAGGCGCGGCCGGAACGGACGGCTCTGGCCTGCCCGAGGGGGCGTTCCACGTCCGCAA
>PMSU01000070.1 GCA_003168255.1 Actinomycetota bacterium | reverse complement strand
GATCTCGCGGGTGGTGAGGCCGGCGACGGCCCGCAGCGTGAGGCTGATCTGGGCGTCGGCGGCCAGCGCGGGGTGACAGCAGAGGAAGAGCAGGCGCAGCCGCTCGTCGGGCTCCGGCTGCGGGATGGCGCCGGAGTCGAGGAGCGGGTCGGCGGCGATCATGGCCAGCTTCTCGCGGCCCTTGGCCTCGCGGCGCAGCCGGTCGATCGCCCGGTTCCTCGCCGCCACCTGGAGCCACGCCGCGGGCCGTTCCGGAATGCCCTCGGCGGGCCAGCGGGCGATGGCCTCCACCAGGGCGTCCTGGACCGCCTCCTCGGCGACGTCGAAATCGCCGAGGAGGCGGGTCAGCGCGCCCACCAGACGGCCCGCCTCGTGCCGGAAGGTGGCGTCGATCCTGAGCCGCGCGCTGTCAGCCATCGCGGTCAGCTCCCGGCCACGTCCCGGCAGCGGTCACTGCTCGTCTGCCGTCTGCATCTCATCCACCGGCCGGACCTCGACCACGCCGCCCCACGGCCAGGACTTGGCCAGATCCAGCGCCGCATCGAGATTTTCGACGTCGATCAGGCCGTAGCCGCCGATCTGCTCCTTGGCCTCGATGAACGGCCCGTCCACGATCGAGACGTTGCCGTGGTCGTGGCGCACCGTGGTCGCCGTCTCGGAACCCTGGAGCTGCTGACCGCTCAGGATCTTGCCGGACTGAGCGTGCTCTCCCCACCAGGCTCCGATCTTCTCCGAGATAGCAGCGGTCTCGGCTTCAGAGCGCTGGTCTGTCTCTTCGGTGCCGACGAACATCAGCAGGTACTTCATCTGTGATCCCCTCCTGTAGGGCTTGTCGTACCCATACAACGAACAGCGCGGGGGCGGATCCGACAGCCGCCGGATTTTTCTGGAAGGGACATCCTAGGAGCCACCCAGTACACACCGTCATCGCTCCGTAGCGCCGTGCACGGTACAAATGAACGTGCATATGAGATTGCATCGGCACACTCTGACGGACATAATGGCTAAACGATGACGTATGCCCCCGCGCTGGCATCCCTCCCCGCGGAGTTGCCTGCAGTCACCAGCTGCCCGCTGCGCCCTTCCCCCGACGCGGCAAGTAAAGCCAGGTCCTTTACCCGGCACACCCTCGCATCGTGGGGCCTGGACGAGCTGACCGATGACGCCGAGGTCATCGTGAGCGAGCTTCTCGCCAACGCCGTTCGGCATGCCGGGATCGACCACGCGGAAGGCAGCGCGCAGCGCGAGGAAGGCAGCGCGCAGCGCGAGGAAATGGCGCTGGGACTCTGGCTGCTCAGGCACCCGGATGGGTTCATGTGCGCCGTCACCGACCCGAGCGACTCGACTCCGGCGCTGAAGCAGCCGGGGCAGGCTGGCGAGAACGGCCGGGGACTGCACGTGGTCCATGCCCTCAGCGACCACTGGGGATGGACCCCATTAAGCGAGCGCGGCAAGGCGGTCTGGGCAATCCTGTTCCGCGGCTGACCCCCCCGGCGCAGCCGGCGCACGCACGTGATCCTGGTGCAGCCCGGGAGCCAGCGGTGACCCCGGCGCAGCCGGAAGCCCGCAGGTGACTCACCCGGGCGAGTCAGAAGGCCAGTGCCTGGGCCCGGCGGTTGACCTCGGTACGGCGATTCTCGGCTATCGCGCTGATCGGCGTGCCCGGCAGCGTTTCATCGGCGGTGAACAGCCAGCGCATCGCCTCGGACTCGTCGAACCCGCAGTCGCGCAGCAGGATCAGCGTGCCATGCAGGCCCTTGACGATCTGGCCGCCGTCGAGAAACGCGGCCGGCACGGCAAGCTTGCCGTCGGGGCGAACGACCGCAAGCAGCTTGCGGTCGCGGAGTAGCTGCCTGACCCTGCCGATGGGGACGCAGAGCCGGTCAGCAACTTCGGGGAGCGGTAGCCATTCGCCGACGAGGGAGTCGGCCAGGACATCAATCTCTGCCACTTTCCGAATGTCCCACGCGGCGGCCCCGTCCAAACCCGATTTAGCTCACCACAGCGTCCTTGACCGGTACCCCGGGATCGGTCAGCCTGGCTACGTCCACCGGGCTAGCCGACGCGATGACCCGGCGCCCCTGGAGCAGGTCGCGTGGCCGATCGACGGTGAGCAGCGCGACCATGGCGCCGGCCGCCAGCCAGCAGGCGGCCCACCCCTCGTCCGCCGGATCGCCGCGCCAGATCAGCTGGTCGGCGGCGCCGTGGTAGCCGACGTACTGGAGCATCCGGCCGAACTGCTGCGACCAGAAGTACGGCACGGGGTCATAGGTCTCGCTGCCGCCCAGCAGGTTCGCGGCGGCCACCTCCGGCGCGTGCAGCGCCACGTCCCAGTGCTCGAAGCGCAGCCGCCGGCCATACCGCCCGGACACGAACGACGCGCAATCCCCCACCGCATAGACACCGGGAACCGAAGCGCGCAGGCCCTCGTCGGCGGCCACCCCCGCTTCCAGCCGGATGCCCGAGCCAGCCAGCCAGCCGACCGCTGGCCGGACGCCGACCGCGGTGACGACCACGTCGGCCGCCAGCCAGCCGCCGCCGGCCAGGGCAAGGCCGCCCGGCTGCACGGACTCGACGGCGTGGCCCAGCAGCAGGTCCACGCCTGCCGCTGCGTACCACCCAGCCGTCCGCGCACCCACTTCGGTGCCAACGGCGGCAGCCAGGGGTGTGGCGGCGGCGTCCAGCACGGTGACCGCGGCCCCCAGCGCCGCGGCCGCGGTGGCCAGCTCCGCGCCGATCCAGCCGGCCCCGGCCACGACCAGCTTCAGCCCGGGACGGAGCAGGCCGCGCAGCTCGAGCGCATCGTCGAGGCTGCGCAGCACCCGCTGCCGGCCCGTCCCGGGCAACGTAACGGGCGCGGCGCCGGTGGCAAGGACCAGGCGGTCGAAGGGGTACTCGCCCCGCTCGGTACGCAGCGCTCCCCCCGGCTCCAGGCCCGTTGCTCTCTCGCCGGCCCGAAAGTCCACCTTGAGCGCGCCGAAATCCGCGCGCAGCGACGTGTCGTCCAGCTCGCCGGTCATCACCCTCTTGGACAGCGGCGGGCGATCATACGGCGGCCGTTCCTCGGCGCCGATCAGCGTTATCTCGCCCGGATAACCGCGCGCGCGAAGCTCCTCGATGGTCCGCAGGCCCGCGAGGCCAGCGCCGACAACAACAACCCGCTCGATATCCACGATCACCCGGATTCGTGCCAGGAATCCCCGGCGCTCACGCCCGGGGCGGACGTCACATAGGCTAGAGGCCGCGCGCGGGAGTCCGGTGCAGACCGGACTGAGAGGGAGGCTGGGGAGTCTCCGACCGCAGGAACCTGATCCGGATCATGCCGGCGAAGGGAGCGAGTTTCGTGACATCGGTCGTGGTCATCGGTGGCGGGGTGATCGGCCTCAGCGTGGCCTGGCGGGCCGCACAGCGCGGACTGCGGGTTACCGTCGCCGACCCGGCCCCGGGCCAGGGGGCCTCGCACGCGGCGGCCGGCATGCTCACCCCGGTGGGCGAGGCGGCCCATGGCGAGACGGATCTGCTCAGGCTCGGGCTTGACTCACTGGCCCGCTTTCCCGCCTTCACCACAGAGCTGACCGCGCTCACCAGCCAGCCGACCGGCTTCCGCGAGACCGGCACGCTCCAGGTCGGTTATGACGCCGATGACCTGGCCATCCTTAGCGAACTGCGGGCCCTCCAGGAAGCCATGAACGTGCCCGTCCAGCAGCTCAGCGGGCGGGAATGCCGGATGCTCGAGCCGATGCTTGACCCGGCAATCCGCGGCGGCCTGCTGGTGGCCGGCGATGGCTCCGTCGACCCCAGGCTGCTGACCCGGGCGCTGCTCGCCGCCGCGCGGCAGGTGGGTGTCACCCTGGTCACGCAGGCAACGGCCGAGGTCATCACGCGCGATGGGCGAGCTGGCGGCATTCGGCTGGCCGACGGCACCGAGATCTCGGCGGACTGGGTGGTGCTGGCGGCCGGCTGGAACTCGGCAGGCATCGCCGGCCTGCCGGCCGGCACCGCACCGCAGGTCCGCCCGGTGAAAGGCCAGATTCTGCGGCTCCGGGGCAACCCTGCCCAGCCGCTGCTCGCCCGCTCGGTCCGCGGCATCGTCCGCGGCTCCTGCGTCTACCTCGTGCCCCGGGAAGACGGCGAGCTGGTGATAGGTGCTACCCAGGAGGAACTCGGCCCGGACTCCCGGGTCACGGCGGGCGGCGTGTGGGAGCTGCTGCGGGACGCGCGGACGCTGCTGCCTGGCATCACCGAGCTCGAGTTCGCCGAGGCCAGCGCCGGGCTGCGGCCGGGCACGCCGGACAACGCTCCCATACTGGGCCCGTCCCCGCTGCCCGGCCTTGTGCTCGCCACCGGTCACTTCCGCAGCGGCATCTTGCTCGCCCCGGCGACCGCGGACATCATCGCGGAGTACCTGGCCACGCAGCGGCTGCCGGCCATCGCCGGCCAGTTCGCGGTCACCCGCTTCAGCGGCCAAGACGGCCAGCACGGCCAGGATCGCCAGCACGGCCAGGATCGCCAGCACGGCCCGGACGGCGTCCAGCCATGAACGTGATCATCAACGGAACGCCCCGCGCGCTCGCGGACGGAGTCTGCGTCGGCGAAGCCGTTGCGCTGCTAACGCAGGCTCGCGCGGGTGTGGCGGTCGCCGTCAACGACCGGGTGGTCAGCCGCGGCGGCTGGGACAGCACTCCGCTTGCCGACGGCGACCGGGTCGAAGTGCTGACCGCGGTGCAGGGAGGCTGACCATGGACGACCCGCTCGTTATCGCGGGCGAGGCATTCAGCTCGCGGCTGATCATGGGCACCGGCGGCGCGCCCAGCCTTGACGTGCTCGGCCGCGCGCTGGCCGCATCCGGCACAGAGATCACCACGGTCGCCATGCGCAGGATCCAGCCCGGCGCGTCCGGATCCGTGCTGGAACTCCTCGCCGCGCTGGGCGTCAGGGTGCTGCCCAACACGGCCGGCTGCTATACGGCGGCCGACGCGGTCCGGACCGCGCAGCTGGCCAGAGAGGCGCTCGGCACGAACTGGGTGAAGCTCGAGGTGATCGCCGACGAGCGCACCCTGCTGCCGGATCCGGTCGAGCTGCTCGACGCGGCGCGGCAACTCGTCGCCGACGGCTTCACCGTGCTCCCCTACACCAGCGACGACCCGGTGCTCGCCCGGCGGCTGGAGCAGGCCGGCTGCGCGGCGGTGATGCCGCTCGGCTCGCCGATCGGGTCCGGGCTCGGCATCAGGAACCAGCACAATATCGAGCTGATCACGCAGGAGGCGGGCGTGCCGGTGGTGCTTGACGCCGGCATCGGCACAGCCAGCGACGCGGCGATCGCCATGGAGCTCGGCTGCGACGCGGTGCTGCTGGCGACCTCCGTCACCCGCGCCCGAGACCCGGAGCGGATGGCCGAGGCGATGCGCGGCGGCGTCGCCGCCGGGCGGCTGGCTCACCTGGCAGGCCGGGTGCCCAGGCGCCGCTACGGGCTGGCCTCATCACCGCAAACCGAACGCTGACGGCACCTCGGGCTACCACGAGACCAGCCGTTACTCAGGCAAACGCGCGCCAAACACCAATACAATCGTCCCCGATGGACACGACCCTCGCAGGCCAGCCAGCGGGCCAGCTACTGGACCGCCGCTACCGCGTGGAGTCGAGTATCGCGCATGGCGGCATGGCCACCGTATACCTGGGCGTGGACACCAGGCTTGACCGGACCGTCGCGATCAAGATCATGCACGCCGAGCTGGCCGCCGACCAGGACTTCGTCGCCCGGTTCATCCGCGAGGCCAGGTCGGTGGCCCAGCTGTCGCATCCGAACGTCGTGGCCGTCTACGACCAGGGGGCCGACGGCCGTCATCTTTATCTCGCGATGGAGTACGTACGCGGCCGCACGCTCAGGCAGCTGCTGAACGAGCGCGGCAAGCTCAGCCCGCGAGAGTCGCTCGACATCATCGAGAGCGTCCTGGCCGGCCTGGCCGCCGCGCACCAGGCGGGCATCGTGCATCGGGACGTCAAGCCGGAGAACGTGCTGCTTGCCGAGGACGGCAGGGTCAAGGTCGCCGACTTCGGCCTGGCCAGGAGCATGGCGGGAACCAGCCACACCAAGACCGGCGTCCTCATGGGCACCGTCGCGTACCTGGCCCCCGAGCAGCTCACCGCCAGCGTCAGCGACGCCCGCAGTGATGTCTACGCGGCCGGTGTCATGTTGTTCGAGATGCTCACCGGGCACCAGCCGCACACCGGCGAGTCCGCGATCGCGGTGGCCTACAAGCACGTGAACGAAACGATTCCGCCGCCTTCGGCCGTGCTGCCCGAGCTGCCGCAGGTCCTGGACGCCCTGGTCGCCCTCGGCACCAGCAGGGACCCGCAGCTACGGCCGGCCGACGCGGGACAGTTCCTCCAGGCGGTCGGCCAGGTCCGCAAGGGCCAGCCCATACCGTGGCCGCCCCGGCCGCAGCAGCCGCCGACGCCTGATCCGCGGGCAATGCCGCCGGGGGCTGCCCCGGCACCGTTCGGACAGGAAGGGTTTCGGGGTATCGCTGGCGAGCCGGGCATTTCGCCGTCGGCCCAGCTCGCGCCGATCCAGCCCGCGGCCCTGCTAACCGAGCCAGTCGCCGGGATGTACCGGCCGTCGAATCAGACGCTGATCGTGGGCCGTCATAGTGCCGACGGCGGCGAGCCGGCGCCGCGCGAGCCTCGGCTACAGCGGTGGCTGTTCAGCCGCAGGCTCGTCTATCTGCTGGTCGCGGTCGTCGTGGTGGCGCTTATCGGCGGCCTTGGCTGGTGGCAGCTGGTCGGCAGGTACACGAAGGTGCCGCAGGTCACCGGGCTCAGCGCGGCCGCGGCCGGTGCCGAGCTTCGCGACATGGGCTTCACGGTCAAGACCGGCGCACCGCGGCTGGACAACCGGCTGGCCAAGGGCGAGGTGGTCGCCACCCTGCCCGCGGCGGCCGCGCGGGTGCGCAAGGGCAGCAGCATCGAGATCATCTCGTCCGCGGGACCTCGCATGATCGCCGTTCCGCAGGTGAGCGGCCAGCCGCTGGCGAACGCGCAGGCCGCGCTGCGGCGGGCCGGCCTGACCCCGGGCGCCGTTACCAGCCAGGTATCGGCCACCATCGCGGCGGGCATCGTGATCAGCACCAACCCCGCTGCGGGCGCGTCCTGGCCGCAGCCGCAGCCGGTCAAGATCACGGTCAGCGGCGGGCCTCCGCTGCCGAATTTCGTCGGCCAGCAGCAGAGCGTTGCCGAGGGGTGGGCCGCGGCGAACGGGATCTCGCTGAACGAGCAGCCGGCCGCCAACAGCACCCAGCCGCAAGGCACCATCATCCGCCAGTCCCCCGCCGCGAACACCCCGGCGACCAAGGGCGAGGTCGTCACCATCTACATCTCGCCCGGCCCGCCGCAAGTCAAGATTCCGAACGTTGACGGGGAGGGCGTGCTGGCGGCCTACCGTCAGCTCCGGGCGCTGGGCTTTCAGGTCACCAGCCAGCAGTCCGGCCCGTTCGGGAAGAACGTGTTCAACTACAGCCCGAGCGGTCAGGCCCCCAAGGGCAGCACGATCACCGTCTACTGGGGACTGCCCAGCATCGGCGGGGGCGGTTAGGCCGGTGCGGTCGCTGACCGGGATCCGGCCCTGACTGGCGGCGGCGGCCACGGCGTGGGTTATGCTTTGCCCGTGCTCAGGCAGTTCTGGTTTTGGTATGGCTACCGGTCCGAGGCTCGGACGGTCGCCCGCCAGGTGCTGCACTGACGGTAGCGACTCCACGAAAGCCCCGGGCCGGGAACGGCGCCGGGGCTTTCGTCATGTAGAGCAAGATTGGGGAGAACACCATGGTCGTGGTGATGGGGCCGGAGGCCAGCCAGGCAGATGTCGACTCGGTAGTCGATCTGGTACGCACGGCGGGCGGTGAGGCGTTCGTGAGCAGCGGCGTATCGCGCACGATCGTCGGCCTGGTCGGCGATGTCGAGCAGTTCAGCACGCTGAACCTGCGCGGGATGCCCGGCGTCAGCGACGTCGTGCGGATCTCGGTGCCGTACAAGCTGGTCAGCAGGGAGCATCATCGGGCGCGTTCGGTCATCACCGTCCGCGGCGTGCCGATTGGTCCGGACACGCTGACGGTCATCGCCGGGCCGTGCGCGGTGGAGACGCCCGAGCAGACCCTGGCGGCGGCGCGGATGGCCAGAGCCGGCGGGGCGTCGCTGCTGCGAGGCGGCGCGTTCAAGCCGCGGACCTCCCCGTACGCCTTCCAGGGACTGGGCGAGGCCGGCCTGAAGATCCTGGCCGACGTGCGCACCGAGACCGGGCTCCCGATCGTGACCGAGGTGGTCGACCCGGCCGACGTCGACCTGGTCGCCAGCTACGCCGACATGCTCCAGGTCGGCACCAGGAACATGTCGAACTTCCCGCTGCTCCAGGCGGTGGGCAGCGCGGGCAAGCCGGTGATGCTGAAGCGCGGGATGAACGCGACCATCGAGGAATGGCTGATGGCCGCGGAGTACATCGCGCAGCGCGGCAACCTCGACATCGTGCTGTGCGAGCGCGGCATCCGCACGTTCGAGACGGCCACCCGCAACACGCTCGACATCAGCGCCGTCCCGGTCGCGCAGCGGCTGTCGCACCTTCCCGTCATCGTCGACCCGTCGCACTCCGGGGGGCGCCGCGACCTGGTGCTGCCGCTGTCTCGGGCAGCGATCGCGGTCGGTGCCGACGGCATCATCATCGACGTCCATCCCCAGCCGGAGATGGCGCTCTGCGACGGTGCGCAGGCACTGGTGGATTCGGACATGCGTGAGCTTGCCAGCGTGGCCGCGAACCTGGCGCCGCTGGTTGGCCGCACGCTGACCCCGGCTCCCGCGGTGACGCCGGTGGGCTAGGCCTGAGGGGGGCGGGTGCCCTGGAAGGGCCGGCGGGCTAGCGGTCCGGCGGGCTAGCGGTCCGGCGGGCTAGCGGTCCGGCGGGCTAGCGGTCCGGCGGGCTAACGGTCCGGCGGGCTAGCGGCCTGGGCCGTACTCCTGGGCGGCGGCGGCAAGCTGCTCGGCGAGGTCGCCGACGTCCAGCCGGCCCTCGATCCGACGCAGATCCTCGATCCTGGCCCGGGTCTCCACCCGGCGGGGGGTGAGCAAGGTGCAGCAGTCCTCGTCGGGCAGCTCGGAGATCGCGAGGGTGCGGATGCGGCGCGCCTCGGCCATGATCTCCGTCTTGTCCCATCCGATCAGCGGGCGCAGGATCGGCAGGCTGACCGCGTCATCAAGCGCGGTGAGGTTGGTCAGCGTCTGGCTGCTCACCTGGCCGAGTGAGTCGCCGGTCACCAGCGCGGCGCCGCCGAGCCGGTTGGCCAGGATCTCCCCGGTGGCCAGCATGAGCCGCCGCTGCGCGACGATCTGCAGCCTGCTCGCACCCGATGAGGCCAGCCGCTGCTGCGCTTTGCCGAACGCCACGACGAACAGCCTCGACCGCCCCTGGAACCTGTTCAGGCCGCGGACGAGCGCGTATGCCTTGTACACCGATTCGGGGCCGGTCAGCGGCATCCCAGAGAAATGCAGGAAGTCACAGCGCAGGCCGCGTCGTATCATCCGGTAGGCCGCCACCGGCGAGTCGATGCCGCCAGACATGAGAACCAGCGCCCGGCCGCTCATGCCGACAGGAAGCCCGCCCTGCCCGGGCAGGCCCTCGGTGAACACGAACACCTCATGCTGGTCCACCTCGACGAACACCGTGTTGTCCGGCCTGCTCAGGTTGACCCGATAACCGTGTGCCTGCTGAACGCGCGTGCCGATGTAGGCGTTGAGATCGGACGATTTCATGGCGAAGCGCTTGTCCCTTCGCCTGGCGCGCACGGCAAACGAACCCGGCCGGCCGGCGGTCAGCTCCACCGCGGCGGCCGCGGCGGCATCGGGATCCTTCGCGACCCGCAGCGTCCGGCACACTTGGACGATGCCGGGGATGTCCTGCATCCGCTCGGCAAGCGCATCCGCCGCCGCCTCCGGATCGGCGCAGTCGTCGCCGATCTGTAGCAGGATCACGCCCTCCCGCTGCCAAAGCCGGGTAACAAATCCCATTTGCCGAACGGCGCTGCGGATATTCGTGTGCAATAGCCGCTCAAACTGCTGCCTGTTCCGCCCCTTCAGCACGATCTCGCCGAGCTTGAGCAGCACGCACGGTTCGTGCAAGGGCTCCGAGCCGTCAGTTCCAGGCTGGACTGCGGCGGTGTCGGCGGGTACGGCTGCTTGTGCGGCGGCATCCAGCGGGGGGATCACAGGCACTTCCTCAGTCTGCCAGCATCCAGGCGCTCCGCAGACCTGGTTCCGGGCGAGGGGCTTGCGAGGGCTTGCGGGGGCTTGCGAGGGGCTTGCGAGGGGCTTGCGAGGTGCAACGAATCGGGGCAGGGGTGCAAACTCTATATAACGGCCCATGAGTCTCGGTGTCGGCCGCCTGCCGCTTTTGCCCGCCCGCCGGGCCCTTACGCGCAGCTGCGGCTCCGCCACCAGGCAGGAGCGGGAGATGTTCGAGAGGTTCACCGACCGGGCGCGGCGGGTTGTGGTGCTGGCTCAAGAAGAGGCCAGGATGCTCGACCACAACTACATCGGGACGGAGCACATCCTGCTCGGCCTGATTCACGAGGGCGAGGGCGTTGCGGCAAAGGCTCTCGAGTCGCTCGAGATCAGCCTGGAAGCCGTCCGGCAGCAGGTCGAGGAGATCATCGGCCACGGCCAGCAGGCCCAGGCCGGGCACATTCCCTTTACGCCTCGGGCCAAGAAGGTGCTCGAGCTGTCGCTGCGCGAGGCCATTCAGCTTGGCCACAATTACATCGGCACCGAGCACATCCTGCTCGGCCTCATCCGCGAGGGCGAGGGCGTTGCCGCGCAGGTGCTTGTCAGGCTGGGTGCGGACCTGAACCGGGTGCGCCGCCAGGTAATCCAGCTGCTGCATGGTGCCAGGGGCGAGAAGCCTCCGCAGGACATCGCGTATGCCCGCATACCCGTCCGCGGCAGCAGGCAGGCGAGTATTGACGAGATCAGGCGCGGGGTTGAAGCGATCATGAACCGGCTGACCCTGATCGAGCGCAAGCTCGGCATCGGGCCAGAGCCACAGCCAGAGGTCCTGCACGAGTACACCCGGCGGATAGCCAAGGTCCGCACGGACAAAGAGGCGGCGATCGACGCCATGGACTTCGAGCAGGCCGCCTCGCTGCGTGACCAGGAGCGGCGGCTGCTACAGGAGCGGGACGCCGAGCAGCGCCGCTGGCAGGCCGCGCGAGAGCAGCGGCCGGCCGAACCCACGGTACCCGCGGGACAGCCGCCAGCCGAAGCCACGGTCCCCGCAGAACAGGGGCCGGCCGAAGCCACGGTCCCCGCAGAGCAGCCGCCGGCCGAAGCCACAGTCCCCGCAGAGCAGCCGCCGGCCGAAGCCACAGTCCCCGCGGAACAGGGGCCGGCCGAAGCCACGGTCCCCGCGGAACAGGGGCCGGCCGAAGCCACGGCCCCCGCAGAGCAGCCGCCAGCCGGAGCCACATCGGCTGCGGAACTGGATCAGCTACGCCAGCAGGCCGAACGCCTGCTGGCCCTGCTCCGCGAGCACGACATCGACCCCGAAGACGAAGCGCCGCCCAGCGCGGATGCCGGAACCTGACCGGGCCGCCGCCGACACAACCGTTTTATTTCTGGTTGAGGTCGTGGTTGATGACTTCCGCTGCCGCCTGGACCGTGCTGATGCCATAGCCCATGCTCGGGTTGTCCTTGGACAGGATCGCGATCGAGTAGTCGCCGTCGGGGCTGGTGAAGTCGCCGAGGCTGTTGATCACCCACAGGTCCGGGTCCGGCAGCCAGCCGTTCTTGACGTGAACGGTGACGTTGGAGGGAGCGCCGGCTGGGGCGCCCCAGCGCTGCGACGGTATGACGTCGGCCATGAGCTGGAGCGCGTACTCGCGCGATTCCTCATCCAGCACGGTGTTGTTGGTGGTGAGCAGCTGTAGCAGGAGCATCTCATCGTGGGCGTTGACGTCCGTCAGCCCCCACAGACCGCCCTGGCCCAGCTCGGTATGGGTCATCTTCGCCGCATTCAGGAAGCTCTGTAGGTTGGCCATGCCCACTTCGTCCCACAGGGCTGACGCGGCGTCGTTGTCGGACTCAGTGATCATCTCGTGGGTGAGCGTGATCTGCTCAGGGGTGAGGTCGTGATCCCCGGGCATCAGCTCGTGCAGCAACGCGCCGAGAATGATGACCTTGACCACGCTGGCCGAATGAATGGGCCACCACTGGTGCAGCTGGCAGGTGATGTCCTGCGATGCGTCGTCCGCCGTGATGGCGACCACTGAGGAGCGGCCGGCCAGCGCTTTCTTGATGCCCGCGGAGATCTGAGCGGCGAGCTGCGGATACTTGGCCGACGTGCAGATCCCTGAGGTCGCAACCGGCGTTTTCGCTGACGCCTTGGCTGACGCCTTGGGGGTCGGCGGGCTGGTCGCTGCCTGGCTGGTCGGCATATACCGGCCGCATGCCGTGCTCGCGATTGTCACGGCAAGCAGGGCTACGCCCAGCCTGAAAGCGCGCGCCCACCCCATGCGTGGCCTGAGTGAGCTCATCGGGTGCCTTCCGTCTTAAGGTGACAGCTACGTACTCGCTAAAGGCAGGGGCAGCCGCACTTTCAGCGGAAGCCAACGGGCCAGGGGCCGACCCGAGCAGGACTTCGATGTCGGAGGTCAACGTTACGGCCCGGAGCATGCAGCCGGGTCGGCTTCCCGAACGAATTCGCAGCGGAATTACTGCCCAGGCAGATACACGGACTGCAAACCCGGTCCCGGCAGCCCGCAGAGTGACCGCCAGGCTTGACCATATGCGCGATCGTGCAAGCAGCCCGTTCAGCGAGCCAGGGTGCCTGCGACAAGGGGAAGGATCCTGGCCGCGGCAGCGACCACAATCCTTCCCGTTAGCTGATCATGAGGGGCACCGGCGCGACAAGGAGACGTCCGGCTGCTATCGCGTGCTGCCCGCCGGGACCGCTGCGTCACCCTCGCGGACGCCTATCCGCCGGTGCAGCCGGCGCAGCAGGGATGGTGCGTACCAGCTCTTCTCGCCGAAGGCTCGCATGAACGCGGGGACAAGGACGCCGCGCACGAGCGTCGCGTCGATCAGGATCGCCAGCCCAGTTCCAATGCCGAAGAACTGGATGAAGCTCACGTGGCTCGTGCCGAAGGCGAAGAAGTTGACGGCCAGCAGGGCGGCCGCGGTCGAGACGATCCGGCCCGAGCGTGCCAGGCCGTGGATCACGGCGTCGGAATTGGACGCCCCCCCGTCATGCAGCTCCTTGATCCGGCTCATCAGGAAGACCTCGTAGTCCATGGACAGCGCGAAAGCGATGCAGAACAACAGCACGGGCATGGCCGTGTTGGTCGGTGTCGGAGTGAACCCGAGGACCGACGCGAGGTGGCCGTCCTGGAAGCACCACACCATCAACCCGAGCGATGCGCCGAGGGTGAGGGCGTTGCCGAGCAGCGCCCTGATCGGCTGCACGACGCTGCCGGTGAACAGGAACAACAGGATGAAGGTCAGTATCACGATGAGCGCGCCAGCCAGCGGCAGGCTGGAGCTGATGGCGTGCTTGGCATCGACCAGGTCCGCGGTGTCGCCGCCGACCAGGACCGTCGTGCCTGGCGGTGCCGCGGTGCCGCGGACGCGCTGCACGAGTGCCTGGGCGGCACTGGACGCTTCGTCCAGTCCGGTGCTGAGGATCAGGCGCTGGGATCCGGCCGCAGTGAGGGTGGCCGGATGGGTGTCCGGTGCGGTCGGTTGTCCCGCGGCGAAGCTGCCCGCGCTGCTGTCGGCCCGCTGAACTCCGGCCAGGCCGCTCAGCTGCTGTGCGTAGTGCCGCAACGCCGGCGCGGGCAAGGGGGGCGTGATCACCATGTCGATGACGTTGGGCTGGGTAGCGAAGTCGTTGCGCAGGGTGTCGCCGGCCTGGTGGCTCGCGGCGCTCTTGGGCAGCACGCGGTCGTCCGGCGTGCCGAAGGTGACATTGAGCAGCGGAACGGCGAAGAGCAGCAGAACCCCGATCACCGGGACGGCGGCCAGGGCTGGCCGGCGCATGACGCCGGTCGCGAGCCTTCCCCAGAACGGAGCCTCGGTGCTGCGCACCGATCGAACCCCGGGGACGTGACCCGCGTTGACGCGGTGGCCAAGAACAGCCAGGCCGGCCGGCAGCACCAGCAGCGCGCTCGCCGCCGCGAACACGGTGGCGCCGACACCCGCGTAGGCGAAGGACTTCAGGAAGTACACGGGAAAGACGAGCAATGCCGACAGGGCCACGGTGACACTCAGGGCCGAGAACGCGATCGTACGGCCGGCGGTGGCCGTGGTGCGCGCCACCGCCTCGCCGACCTCGGCGCCGCCGGCCAGTTCTTCCCTGAACCGGCTGACTATCAGCAGTGCGTAGTCGACGCCCAGGCCGATCCCGAGCGCCGTCACCAGGTTGATCGCGAAAACGCTAACGCTCGTGACGTCTGAGACCAGATCCAGCTCGGCCAGCGCGCCGAAGATCGCGATCACCGCGACACTGAGCGGCAGCAGGGCAGCCACGAGGCCGCCAAAGGCGATGACCAGCAGCACCAGCGTGATCGGGATGGCGATGCCCTCGGCGACTCCGAGGTCCTTGCCAACCTGCCCGCCGATATCGGTGCCGAGAGCGCCGCCGATCTGCACCGTGACGGCCGGGGTGTCGACGTGGGCGTAGGTCGCCAGCAGAGCCGTGGAGGTCGAGTCGGCCTGAGCATCGTCGCCCCTGACCCTGGTCAGGATCAGCGCGTCTGAACCGTCGCGGGAGCGCAAGGCGGGCGCGTGCGTCGCCCAGTAGGAGGTGACGCCGGTCAGGCGAGGGTCGCTGGCCAGCCGCCTGGCGAGATCCTCGCCGCTGGCCGTGGCGGCGGCGCCGTTGACGTTCCCCCCTCGCGCGTGCACCACGAAGATCATGTCGGGCTCGCCGCCGAACTTCTGGTCGAGCAGCGTCTCGGCTCTGCTCGACGCCGATGATGGGTCGCTGAACCCGCCGCTGAGCAGGCGGCTGAACACTCCCACGCCGAGAACTGCCGAGATGACCACCACGACGAGACTCAGTGCCAGGACGAGCCGGGCGCGGGCGACGACGAGCAGACCCAGCTTGTAGAACACGACGGACTCCTGGGTGGCCGAAGGAAGGTTATTTAGTACAATTTGTACGATCCATTTTATATGGTTAACCTTTCCCGAACATGAAGAAGCCAGCGCAAGGCCGGACTTCTCAGCAGGGACTGACTGGTTGCTGGTGTCACTGCCTGCCAGCGCGTGGGGCACGAGTCTGTACACCTGGGTGGTCATCGGCCGCCCGCCGGCGCCGGTGAACCAGCCGCGGACCAGCCAGCCACCTGTCGTCTGGCCGGTGTGCCCGAATGCCCAGGTGTTCATTGCCGTCGGACCAGGTCCGGTAAGCTCGCCAGGCGCGCGGGACCGTGCTCGCGCAGCAGCTGGATGGATTTTCTGGGTGAGAGAATTGGATCATGACTCCAGAGACGATCACCGCAGCGGCAGCAGGTACCTGGAGTCTCGGCGACCTGATCGTCAACCGGATGGGGTTCGGCGCGATGCGCCTGCCGCAGACCGGGCGGGCCTTCGCCGCCGACGCCGCCCCTAGCGACCGCGGCCGGGCCGTCGCGGTGCTGCGCCGCGCGGTCGAGCTCGGCGTCAATCACATCGATACTGCCGCGTTTTATTTCTCCGCGCTCCGCTCGGCCAACGAGCTGATCAACACGGCGCTGGCGCCGTACCCGGACGACCTGGTCATCGTGACCAAGGTCGGGCCGAGCCGGGATCCGTCGGGCGAGTGGGGGCCCACGGCCAGGCCCGATCAGCTTCGTGGCCAGGTCGAGGAGAACCTGCGCCAGCTCGGCCGCGATCACCTCGACGTCGTGAACCTGCGCCGCCAGCAGGACATCGAGTCGATAGCCGAGCATTTCGGCGCGCTGGCTGAGCTGCGCGACGCGGGGCTGATCCGGCAGCTAGGCATCTCCGGCGTGAAACCCGAGCATCTTGCCGAGGCCCAGGCGATCGCGCCGGTGGTCTGCGTGCAGAACTCCTACAGCGTTGCAGTGCGGCAGCCTGAGTCGCACGCCCTGCTGCGGGCCTGCGGCGAGCAGGGCATCGCGTTCGTGCCGTTCTTCGCGATCGCCGGAACCGGCCGCCACCTGGGCAAGACCGGCCCGGATCCCGAGGAGCTGCTCGCCGTCGCCCGCGCGCACGGCGCGACTCCGGCGCAGATCCTGCTGGCCTGGACGCTGCACCAGGGGCCGCACATCCTGGCAATCCCTGGTACCGGCAACCCGGATCACCTCGCCGAGAACGTGGCCGCGGGCGCGATCAGGCTCTCCGGCGACGAACTGGCCAGCCTGTCATGCGCCGGATGATTCCAGGATGCTCCACAGCACTGAGTGGAAAATCGCCTGCTCTGACGCTGGAATGGCAGCGAGGCGATCACTGATGGCCGCGTCCCGCGCGATGGAAACCTTGTGGAACACCTCGACGCCGGCCGGCGTCGCCGCCGGGATGCGCACGCGTCGGTCCCGCTCGGAGAAAGTACGAACCACTAGGCCGTTCTTCTCCAGGCGGTCAAGAAGCGACACCAACGTTGTCTTGTCGATGCCGAGCTGATTCGCAATCTCAAGCTGTGTTCGCTGCGGGCCATCGCTGATCAGGGCGAGAACGAGCCAGTCGCGGAGATCGGCCAGTCCCGCCTCCCGCGACACCTTGTCGAATGACTCTGCCAGCGCGTCGGCTGCCCGGCGTGCCAGCCAGGTCAGGTCGGCTGTCGCAGGGTTCCCGGTGACCGCGCTCGACCTGTCTGGCGTCACGCGGCGATCGTTCTGCGGGGACATGGGAGAACTGTACGACCAGGACAAGAGAAAGTCCATGTTCAGATCGTCTTGCTTCGGACGATCTGACAGCCTACGGTTGCGACATCAGCTTGAACTTCCGGAAGGACTTCCATGAGCACCGATCTCGAATCCCGAGTTCGCCAGCTCGAAGACCGCGCCCTTATCAGTGAGCGGGTCATCAAGTACGCGCTGGCCGTCGACCGTGCCGACTGGGAGATGTACGCCGGCTGCTTCACCGATCCCGTGCACATCGACTTCTCCGAGGCCGGCCTGCCGGCCGCGGACTTCGCCCGCGACGGCTTCGTCGGCAGGGTCCGTGTCCTGCTCAGCGGGTTCACGGCAACTCAGCACCTCAGCCCCAACCACGTTATCGAGTTCGACGAAAGCGATCCTGACCGGGCGATCTGCCACTCGTACATGTACGCGCAGCACTACCTCGAGGGCTCCGAGGGCGGCGACTTCTTCCTGCTGCGCGGCTCCTACACCAACCACATGCTCCGCACATCGGACGGCTGGCGTATCGAGAGCCTGACTCAGCACGTCAGCTGGTCCGAGGGCAACGAAAACGCCCTCAACGAATCCGCGGCCCGCTTCCAGCTGGAGCAGGCCGGAGCCTAGGAGTCGCTGATTTTCATCACTACAGGTCGATGACCGTTGCCGTAGTCTCGGGCTTGCCCTTGGCGGCGCAGGTCGGTGCGGATGTCCTGGCCTAGCCGGCGGGTTTCCCGGCGGTTGAGGATGGCGCCTGCCGCGGCGCCGGACAGCAGCGGGCCCAGCGAGAACGCGCTTCTCGCCGCGCGGGCGGCCAGCCGTCGCCGCAACTGCCGCGCCAGCGGGGATCCGGCGGCAAGGATCAGCCCGCCGGGAACCATGAACACGCCACGGCGGTGCGCCCAGGCGGCGACATAGGCAGCCATCCGTTCGGCCGCGTTGCCCGCGGCTGGCAGGCCGTATGCCTCATGCAGTTCGGCTACCAGCTTGATCTCGATCCCGACCAGGGCCAGCGTCTCCGTCGCCACCTCGGCGGGGAAGGCGGGCAGCACCGGCAGCGCCGCCCACGCCCCCACCGCCGCGCCGACCGCCGCCGACGCTCGCGCCGCGCCCTCGATCAGCGCGTCGGCGATGTCTTCGGCACCCAGCCCTGGGAACTGCTCGCGCAACCCGGCCTGGTCCCGCACCCGCAGCCGCGGGGCCATCGCAACAACGTGCGCCGCCAGCCAGCCCGTCCCCGCGCCCATCCCACGCCGGGCCGCTCGCATCCCGCGGCCGGTCACCCGCGCGCCCGAGCGCGCGGGTGCGGCGACCGAGGCCGCCAGCCTGCGCCGCTGCCGCGGCCACCGCGCCTCGCTGACCTCAGCCACCAGGCTGGCAGCCCGCTCCGCGATGGCGTCCGGCGATTCGCGGGGCTCGCTTCCCAGATCAGTCATGACAGGCACCTACCCCGCCATCGCCGACCATGACCGCTCACCCGGCTAGCCGCCGCGGATACGCGCCGGCCGAAGCCGCGTAATCCCGGCCTCTTGACATCATCCTGGCGGGGGGAGAAGCTTCGCCAGGGTCTGAGGACATATGGACTGGGTTATGTGCCGGTGCCCGGTACCTCCCCGTCCGGCCGGAGGTGGGAGATGGCAAGGTCGGCATCTGGACGGGCGCGCGCGTTTCCTGCCTTGCGTATTCTGCCCTTTTTTGTGGCCTTCCTGGCTGCTGCTGCGATAATCCCGCTGGCGGCGACCGGCGCCTCGGCTACGGCGCGCCCGGCGGGCTCGGCGGCGAGCGGCGTGGCGCCGGGGGCACCCGGTTCGATGTCCTATTTCGATCTGGCCCGCAAGGACTGCGTGGGCACCGCGACGGGCACCAAGTCGAAGGTCTGGTACACGGTGGCCGACGGCGTGCTGTCCGATACTTACGAGCCGACAATCGATAACACGAACGTCAGCACCCTCCAGTACATCGTCACCGACGGATCCACATTCACCGACCTACAGACCAGGGACATGACCTACACGGTCAGGGCCGACCCCACCGGCATGGCCTGCACGGTGACCGCGACCGACGCCCAGCATGGCTACCAGCTGATCACCACGTACATCACCGATCCCACCAGCGACACCGTGCTCATGCACACACAGCTGACGGCCATCCCTGGCTCGGGCACCAACGTGACCGGGCTGCACCTGTACGCGCGGCTGGACGCCCACGTCAACGGGAACGGCGGCGGCGGAAGCGAGAACGCCGGCGCCAACACCGGGGTCGTGGCCACCGCTGACGGCTCGGCGGTGCCGGTCATCTCCAGCACCTCGACCGTCACGGACGCGGTCAACCGCAGCTACGCGGTGCCGACCTTCATGGCACTGGCCTCCAGCACCCCCTCGCCGCAGGCAAGCGTCGGCTACGCCGGCACCGCGAGCGACGGGCTGACGCAGCTCGATGCCGCGCACGCGCTGACTCCGTACAAGTCCGCGCCGGACGGCCACATCGTGGCGACCCAGGAGCTGGCGTCGGGATCCGACGGCTCGGTAACGCTCGCACTCGGCTTCGGCCGGACGAAGGCACGGGCCATCGCGACGGCTCAGGGTTCGCTGAGCACCCCGTTCGGCCTGAAGGAACTGTCGTACCTGTTCGGCTGGGTCGCCTACGATGCCGGCCTGAACCGTCCGCCGGCCGATTACCCCGGCGAGCCGGCCAGCGCGACCCTCAAGCTGGACGACTCCTATTACCTGTCCGCCAATGTGATCAAGGCGAGCGAGGACAAGACGTTCCCTGGCGCGATCGTGGCGTCCCTGGCCAGCCCGTGGGGACAGGCGGTACCCGCCGGAACCGACTCCGATGGCGAGCCTGCCTACTTCGGTTCCTACCGCGAGGTGTTCGCCCGCGACCTGTACGAGGCGTTCACCGGCCTGCTGGCCGACGGCGACCTGACCACGGCGCGGGCCGCCGTCCGGTTCCTGTTTGACCGGCAGCAGCTGGCCGACGGCTCCATGCCGCGCAACTCGCTGCTCAACGGCAAAGCCGCGCCAGACACCGGCGGACTACAGCTGGACGAGACCTCGTACCCGATCCTGATGGCCGAGCAGGCCGGGCTCGGCGGGAACGACGGGCTCTGGAAGAACCACATCAGGCCGGCCGCCGACTTCCTCGTCGCGCACGGCCCGTCCGACGGCGTCGAGCGGTGGGAGGAGCAGTCCGGTTACTCCCCCTCGACCATCGCGGCGCAGATTGCCGGGCTGACCGCGGCGTCGGCCATCGCCGCCAGGCATCACGACGCGGCGCGGGCCAGGCTCTACCAGGCGACCGCCGATTACTACCAGCGCAGCATCAAGTCCTGGACGGTCACCACTACCGGCCCGGACGCGCCGAGCTACTTCATCAGGCTGTCCAAGACCGGCGACCCGAACGCGGCGATCACCTACAACCTGGGCAATGGCGGCCCGACCGTTGACCAGCGCAGCGTCATCGACGGCGGCTTCCAGGAGCTGGTCCGGCTCGGCGAGCTGCCGGTCACCGACCCGGACGTGCAGGCGTCGCTCGGCGTCCTGGACAACCAGATCTCCGTCACGACGCCGAGCGGGACCGGCTACTACCGCTACGGCACCTCGGCCGCCGATGGCAGCGCGGATGGCTACGGCGACTGCTACCAGCCGAGCCAGACCTCGTGCACGACCATCGGCGCGCCGTGGCCGCCGACCGACGCCGGGACCGGGCACCTGTGGCCGGTGCTGTCGGGTGAGCGGGCCGAAAGCGACATCGCCGAGGGGCAGAGCTCCGCGGCCGCCGGGCTGCTGAACTCGATGCTCAACTTCTCCTCGGGCGTCGGTCTGGTGCCCGAGCAGGCGTGGGAGGACCCGGACCTGGCCGCCTCGCCGTACGGCAGCGACCCGACGACGGCGTCCATCGGCTTCACCGACGGCAAGGCCGCGGGGTCTGCCTCGCCGCTCACCTGGGCTCAGGCGCAGGAGCTGCGGCTGATCGTGGATCTGGGCGACGGGCGCACCGTCGATACGCCGGCGGTCACGACGCAGCGTTACATCACCGACGGGCCGCCCGGTGCGCTGACGGTCACCCTGACCGCGCCGTCCTCCGGTGCCACGCTCGGATCGTCGACCACGACGGTGACCGGGACGACCTCACCCGGCGTGACGGTGGATGTCACGTCGGCCGACACCACGACGGGGGCATCGGCGACGGTCGCCAGTACTGTGGCCGGGACTGACGGATCGTTCTCCGCGACCGTCCCGGTCGGCTTCGGCGACGATGTGATCACCGCGACGGCCACCTCGGCCGACGGGCGGAGCACCGGATACGCGCAAGTGACGGTGATCGGCGAGGCGACCGGCGGGACCACGGTGCTCAACGTCACCGATCCGACCGGCGACGACAACGGGCCTGGCACCTACCAGTACCCGACTGCCTCGGATTTCCAGGCGGGCGCGTTCGACCTGACGGATTTCCAGGTGATCAGCGACGGCACCACCGCCTACCTACAGGCCACGATCGCCAACCTGGCCCCGACCTTCGGCGCTGATTTCGGGGCTCAGCTCCTGGACGTCTACGTGCACGACCCGGACGCCAGCCCGACCTCGACTCAGGCCGCCTATGCGTCGCGGAACTACACCATCGCGCCCCCGGGCGCCTGGAGCGAGCGGGTAGAGGCGCAGGGGTTCGCGCCGCCGCTGTGGGTTGATACGCAGGGCAACTCTGTCGGCACCGCGTTCATGGTGACCGATGACGCAAGCGGGACCGTGACGATCGCGCTGCCGGAGGCGCAGTTCGGCACGCCGGGACCCGGCTGGGGATTCAGCGTCGTGCTGACCGGGCAGGACGGATACAGCCCGGACCTGGCCCGCGCATTCACGACGAACCCCGGGGCCTATTCGTTCGGCGTCTGCGCGGAGGGCGGAACGAGCCCGATCTGCCTTCTCGACCCCACGACGGTGCCGAAGGCCATGGACGTCATCACCCCCGCGGGGGTGTCCCAGGCCACCGAGCTCGACCCGACGCTTGGCCCGGTGGTCATCCAGCCAGTCACGGTGCCGTGACGGATTGCCAGCCGCGCGATTAGCGGCCCGAAGACCGCGCCGCCCACGCACGCTATGGCGCTATGCCGCTATGCGCTCCATGAACGGCCGTCCGGCACCGCTGGCATCCGCCGCGGGTGCGGCGACGCGCACCGGGCGGCGGGCAGACTTCAGATTGGCGAGGAACCCATTCGGCAGCGACAGGCGGATGACCTTCTTCCACGCGGAGCCGACCTGCCGGGGAAGCGAACCGGTGACGTAGGTAAGGCCGTATCGCTCGAACAGTTCCTGCACCTTCGGGGCTATCTCGGCGTACCGGTTGCTGGGCAGGTCCGGATACAGGTGATGCTCGATCTGGAAGGAGAGGTTGCCGGTCATCAGGTGGGTGAGCTTGCCGCCGCTGATGTTGGCCGAGCCGAGCATCTGCCGTAGGTACCACTCGCCGCGGGTTTCCCCTTCGATCGACTTCTTCGCGAACGTCTGCACGCCTTCAGGGAAGTGGCCGCACATGATCACCGAGTGAGTCCACAGGTTGCGGACCAGGTTCGCGGTCAGGTTGGCGCCGAGCGTGGTCAGCGCGGACGGGCCCGACAGCAGCGGGTGCACCAGGTAGTCCTTGGTCATCTGCTTCCTGATCTTGCCGAGCACAGCCTTGCGCTGCCGCTGGAACTCCGCGTTGTCCTTGCGGCCCGCCCAGTTCTTGGCGATCTCCAGGTCGTAGGCCGCGATGCCGTACTCGAACAAGCATGCGTTGATGAAGTTCCACAGCGGCTGGCCCAGGTAGAACGGCATCCAGCGCTGGTCCTCGTCGACGCGCATGATGCCGTAGCCGAGGTCGTTGTCCTTGCCGATGACGTTCGTGTACGTGTGGTGCAACTCGTTGTGCGAGTGCTTCCACATGTCGGCTGGCGAGGCGTTGTCCCACTCCCAGGTCGTGGAGTGGATCTTGGGGTCTCGCATCCAGTCCCACTGGCCGTGCATGATGTTGTGCCCGATCTCCATGTTCTCCAGGATCTTCGCGACCGACAGGCCGGCCGTACCCAGGGCCCAGGCCGGCGGGAACAGCGAGAACAGCAGGACGGCTCGGCTAGCGAGGTCGAGTTTGCGCTGGGCGTCGATGACGCGGCGAATATAGGCGGCATCGTGCTCACCGCGGCTGGCGATCACCTGCGCACGGATGGCGTCGAGTTCGAGTCCGAGGTCCTCGATGTCGCGTGCGCTGAGGTGCGCGACCGGGTTCTCGGCCTTCTTCTGCATCACTGTCATGACTGGACTCCTCTATAGGTCGATGTCGCACGTGCCGGCCGCGGACGAAACGCAGGTCTGGATGAGCACGCCGTCGCCGGGTGCCGCGGTCGTGAGCTCGCCGGTGCGCAAGTCGCGCACCGCGCCCTCGCGCAGCGGGACCACGCAGCCGAAGCAGATCCCCATCCGGCAGCCGGACGGCATGAGCACGCCGGCTGCCTCCCCCGCGGCTAGCAGCGGGGTGTCGCCGGCAGCCTGGACGACGGTGCCGGATCCCGAGAACGTGACCGTGCCGCCTTCGCCGGTGACCAGGACGGTCGGCCGGAACCGCTCGGTGTGCAGCCGCCCGGCAAGGCCGGCGGCCTGCACATGCTGCTCCAGCGCGTCGAGCAGGCCGGTCGGCCCGCACGCCCATATCTCGCGGCTGGCCAGATCAGGAACGAGTTCGTCGAGCTCCGCGACGTCGAGCATCCCGTCGGCATCGGTGTGCCGTTCGATCAGCCGGATGCGTCCCGTCGCGGCGAGCCAGCGCAACTCAGCACCAAAGATCACGTCTTCCTGCGTCGGCGCCGAATGGATGACGACGACGTCTGCGAGCTGATCACCGCGATCACGCAGCATGCCCATGACCGGGGTGATGCCGCTGCCCGCGGTGACGAACAGGACCCGGTCCGGACGCGCGTCCTGGAGCGTGAACTCGCCGCGCGCTTGATCCAGCTGGATGATCGTGCCGGGCTGCGCTTCGTGGACGAGGTGGTTGCTCACCACGCCGTCCGGCATGGCCTTGACGGTGATCGTGATGCAGCCATCCGGCCGGCCGGCCGGAGAGGTCAGCGAGTAGGCCCGCCACTGCCGCACACCCTCGACGTCCACGCCGATACGCACGTACTGGCCGGGCACGTGCCCCCGCCACCCGCGCCCCGGCTTGATCACCACAGTGGCCGCGTTCAGGGTCTCGGGCTGGACGGCGACGATGCGGCCGCGGAGCTCGGCACCGGATCTCAGCGGGCTCACCAGGTCGAGGTAGTCGGCGGGCACGAGTGGCGTCGCGACGAGCTGGGCAAATCTGGCGGCTCCGTCACGCAGCGCCGAGGTCGCCGTGCGCCACGGAGCGTAAGCCGGAAGGACTGTCGTCATGCCTCAAGTCTGACTGCTGATACGGATAGTTACTTGTCTGTCATATGTGAAATTAAGGACTACAATTGTTCGCAGGAAACAAACGGAGCATTAAATGACCCAAAATCAGCCGAACGCACTGGGGTTGACCGCACCGGTCGTCGCCAGGCTCCGCGCGCAGTTGCCCGCCGCGGCGAGCCAGACTGTCGTCGCGATCATCGCCGAGGTGCCCGGCTACGCCCGCGCGCTCGGCGGGCCGATGGGCGCGCGCATCTCCGAAGCCGTCCAGATGGCCCTCGGGGAGTTCCTCAAGCTCGCGTCCAGGTCCGAGGGAACCGACCCGAGCTCGCCGCTCGGCCCGGCCCTCGACGCGGCATACGCACTCGGCCGTGGCGAGGCGCGCAGCGGCCGGACGATGGACGCCCTGCTGGCCGCGTACCGGGTCGGCGCGCGGGTCGCCTGGCGAGAGCTGTCCGCCGTCGCGGTGGCCGCGAACATCCCCGCCGAGACGATGGCGCAGTTCGCCGAGCTGGTCTTCGCCTACATCGACGGGCTGTCCGCGGCGAGCGTCTCCGGCCACGCCGACGAACTAGCCACCACCGGGCGCGTCCGCCAGCGCTACCTCGACCGCCTCACCCGCAGCCTGCTCGCCGGCGATCCGGCTGACGCCGTGCAGGCGGCCGCCGATCGTGCCCAGTGGCAGCCGCCGGACACCCTTACCGCCGTCGTCCTGCCCGGGGCGCACACCCGCGGGCTTCGCGCGCTCACCGACCCGCAGGCCCTGGCGCTCGCCGACGACCTGCCCGGGGTCGACGCCGCAGACGACACCGTCGTGCTGTTGGTTCCCTACGTGGACGCCGCGGGACGAACCCGGCTGCGGACATCGCTGTCCGGTCGCCGCGCCGTGCTCGGCCCGACCCGGCCGTGGGCACAGGTCCGGGTGTCGTACCAGCGTGCGCTGCGGGCACGCAGCCTCGGTGCGGGCGTGTCCGGAGAGGCCATAGACACCGAGGAGCACCTGCCCGAGCTGGTAGTCTGCTCCGACCCTGAGGCGCTTGCCGACCTGCGGGCCCAGGTACTTGCACCGCTCGCAGCGATGCGCCCGGCGACGGCTGACAAGCTGGCCGAGACGCTTGCGGCCTGGCTACTGCACCAGGGCCGGCGCGACGACGTCGCCGCCGCCCTGTTCGTGCATCCGCAGACCGTCCGCTATCGCATCGGTCAGCTGCGCTCGCTATACGGCGACCGGCTTGAGGACCCAGATATGGCCCTCGCCGCATCGATCGCCCTCGGCACCTCCGCGTCAGGGATCCATGCGGGGTAGGGCTGGTCCGTGAGGATCTCGATCAGCCGGTTGTTGTGCGCGTAGCGTTCGACTGGCTGCGGGACGAGATCCTGCGTCAGCTCGGGCTCAGCCGGTACGTTCCTGGCCCGGGCGGTCCGGGCAACCCGGCAGTTGCCGCCGAGTCCATCGACCTCGATAACGCGGAATTCGCGCGCGCTCGCCACCACGACCTGCCCGCCGCATGGAGCCTGTGGGTACGGCTGCCTGATGCTCGGTCGTGCGTATGAGCGAGCGTGCGCTGAAGTGGACACGCGTCGACAAGTGCGCCACAATTGTGGTCATGAGCATTGAGCCGTTGCGGTCGGTCCGCGATCATCTCTCGGAATTCGTCGACCGCGTCGAGGGCCAGCACGAGCGGATCGTGGTGACCCGTAACGGCCGTGCGGCCGCCGTCCTGATCAGCCCTGAGGACCTCGCCCAGCTCGAGGAGACCATCGACGTCCTGGGCGACCCCGCAGCCCTTGCTGACATCCGCGAAGCCGACGAGGCATATGCCCGCGGTGATGTCATCCGCGGCGTGGAAGCCGTCCGCCAGCTGCGGCAGTGAGCAGCGAGCCCGGCTACGAGCTCGTCCTCACCCCGCCATCGCACGGCGCCCTGACCGGCAAGGGCAAGCTGCCCGAGCCGGTCGCCGCAGCAGTGATCGAGTTCCTGACCACCGCGCTGATCTGCCAGCCCCACCGCGTGGGCAAACCGCTGCGCGATGACCTGGCCGGCATATGGTCCGCGCGCCGGGGCACCTACCGCGTTCTCTACCGCATCCGCGAAGACCCCCGCGAAGTGATAGTCCTGCGTGTCGAGCACCGCCGCGACTCCTACCGCCCGCTCTGACCACGACGCTTGCCGGCCTGCGGGCTCAGGTGCCTGCACCGCTCGCAGCAGTGCGCCCGGCGACGGCTGACAAGCTGGCCGAGACTCGAGGACCCAGATTTGACCCTCGCCGCATCGATCGCCGTAACGCAGGTTTAGGGCCCGCAGAGAAGTAAGCCGCAGGTTTCGTGATCGTCAGGTCGGGCCGGGTGGCGCCCTGCAAGAGCTCAGGAGCGCCCGCCCAGGGCCGGCCGGCCGCGCGCTGGCTAGAGCGAGGACGTAAGCCGGCGCGTGACCGTGCGCGGCGGTTCTGGCACGCCACCGCCTGGCGTCCTCGAACAGCTGCACCCGCACACGCACC
>PMSU01000087.1 GCA_003168255.1 Actinomycetota bacterium | reverse complement strand
GCAGAGCAGGCAGGGCACGCAGGGCGGGCCGGGCAGGAGGAGGGCGAGCCCGGACGGCTGGAGTTCGTCACCGGGGCCAGCTCGGCGGAGTCCTATCGCGGTGACACCACGCGGGTCCTCGCGGATGTCGGCCGATGGCTGGCCGACGGATGGCGGGTCGTCCTCGTCACCGAAGGGCACGGACCGGCCCAGCGCCTAGCCGAGCTCCTGCGCGGCGAAGGCCTCGGCGCCCGCCTCGCTGAGCTGGATGATCCGCCCGAGCCCGGCGTCCCGTACGTGTCCACCGGGCTGATCGGTCACGGGTTCAGCTGGCCGGCCATCAGGCTGGCGGTGCTGACCGAGAGCGATCTGGCCGGCCAGCGGGTCGGCGCGCGGGAGACGACGCGGCTGCCGACCAGGCGGCGCGGCGGTGTCGACCCGCTCCAGCTGCGGCCTGGCGACTACGTCGTGCACGAACAGCACGGGGTCGGCAGGTACCTGGAGATGACCAGCCGCACCGTGGCGGGCGCCACCAGGGAGTACCTGGTCATCGAGTACGCGCCGGGCAAGCGCGGCCAGCCGCCGGACCGGCTCTACGTTCCCACCGACCAGCTTGACGAAGTGACCAGGTACGCGGGCGGGGAGGCGCCCAGCCTGCACCGGCTGGGCGGCGCGGACTGGGCCAAGACGAAGGGCCGTGCCCGCAAGGCGGTCAGGCAGATAGCCGCCGAGCTGATCAGGCTTTACTCGGCCAGGACCGCCTCGCCTGGGCACGCGTTCGGCCCCGATACGCCATGGCAGCGTGAGCTGGAGGACGCCTTTCCCTACCAGGAGACACCGGACCAGCTCGCGGCCATCGACGAGGTCAAGCAAGACATGGAGCGCCCGGCCCCGATGGACCGGCTGATCTGCGGCGACGTCGGCAACGGCAAGACCGAGATCGCGGTCAGGGCGGCCTTCAAGGCGGTGCAGGACGGCATGCAGGTCGCCGTGCTCGTGCCGACCACGCTGCTTGTCCAGCAGCACTCCGTGACGTTCGGCGAGCGCTATGCGCCGTTCCCGGTCAAGGTCAGGGCGCTGTCCAGGTTCCAGAGCAACGCGGAGGTTACCGAGACCCTGCGCGGGCTTGCCGACGGCACCGTCGACGTGGTCATCGGCACCCACCGGCTGCTCTCGCCGGAGACCCGGTTCAAGCGGCTCGGCCTGCTGGTCATTGACGAGGAGCAAAAGTTCGGAGTCGAGCACAAGGAGTACCTCAAGCGGCTGCGTACCGAGGTGGACGTGCTCTCCATGTCGGCGACGCCGATCCCGCGCACCCTGGAAATGGGGGTGGCCGGCATCAGGGAGATGTCCACCATCCTCACCCCGCCGGAGGAACGGCATCCCGTGCTGACCTTCGTCGGGCCCTACGACGAGAAGCAGATCGTCGCCGCCATCCGCCGCGAGCTGCTCCGCGACGGTCAGGTCTTCTTCGTGCACAACCGGGTGGCGTCGATCGGCAAGGTCGGGGCGCGGATAGCGCAGCTCGTGCCGGAGGCGCGAGTCGGCATCGCGCACGGCCAGATGAACGAGCACCTGCTCGAGAAGATCATGGTCGACTTCTGGGAGAAGAACTACGACGTCCTGGTGGCGACCACGATCGTGGAGTCAGGCCTCGACATCCCGAACGCCAACACCCTCATCGTGGACCGTGCCGACGCCTACGGCCTCTCCCAGTTGCACCAGCTGCGCGGCCGGGTAGGGCGCGCCAGGGAGCGGGCTTATGCCTACTTCCTTTTTCCTCCCGAACGGGCACTGTCCGAGACTGCACACGAAAGGCTGGCCACGGTCGCGCAGCACACCGAGATCGGCGCCGGGCTGCATGTCGCCATGAAGGACCTGGAGATCCGGGGCGCGGGCAACCTACTCGGCGGTGAGCAGTCCGGGCACATTGCCGGGGTCGGCTTCGACCTGTACGTCCGGATGATCGGCGAGGCGGTCAGCGAGCTGCGCGGCACCGGGACGGCCGCCCGCCAGGAGGTCCGGGTCGAGCTGCCGGTGAACGCGCACATACCGCACGAGTACGTGCCGGGTGAGCGGCTCAGGCTGGAGGCCTACACCCGGATCGCGGCGATCGAGTCGGACGACGACGCGACGGCGGTGCGCGACGAGCTGACGGACAGATACGGCCCCCCGCCCGCGCCGGTGCTGAACCTGCTCGAGGTGGCACGGCTGCGGGAGCGGGCGCGCCACGCTGGGCTCACCGACATCACCCTGCAGGGCTCGCATGTCCGGTTTGCCCCCGTCGAGCTGCCCGAGTCGCGAGAGGTCAGGGTGCACAGGCTGTACCCAAGGACCGTGCTCAAGCCCGCAGTGCGTACGATGCTCGTACCGGCGCCAAAGGCGGTGGCTGGGCGCCCGCAGGCGTCCGGGCGCCAGTCGCCCCCGGTGCAGCTGGGTGCGCAGCCGCTGCGCGACCAGGAGCTGCTGACCTGGTGCCGCGAGCTCGTCGAGGCGGTGTTCGGCGGGCTCCAGGTAGCTGCGGAAAACGAATGAACTTCAGAAGGGACCACGCCGTGCTCCGCATTCTGATCAGGCAGAGGCGTGCGGCCAGGCTGGCCGTTGCCGCGATCGGCGGCTGCATCGCACTGGCTGCCTGCGGGCCGATCCAGATGGGCGCCGCGGCGATCGTCGGCGGCCAGCGGATCACCACCGCCACCCTCACCACCCAGGTCTCCGACCTGAACAGGACCTACCACGCGAGCGGCGGCAAAGTGCAACTAGGCTTCCCCGCATCGCAGATGCCGCAGCAGGTGCTCGCCTGGCTGATCAGGTTCCGGATAGGCGATGAGCTGGCCAGCCGCGAGGGCATCATCGTCACCCCTGGAGACATCCAGCGCGCGATCGCCGCGATCACCGCCCAGGCGCGGCAGTCGAGCAGCGGAACCAGCCTGACCGACCTGGCCGTGGCCAACGGCCTGCCACCGGACCTGATCAACTCAGGGCTCGGCAGGTTCGAGGCGATAACGAACGCTCTGGTCGCGCGTCTCAGCGGCGGCTCGAGCCCGTCTTCCACAGCGGCGCAGCAAGCGGTCGACCAGGAAGTCAGCCACGCGCAGTGCCTGGCCGCCAAGAGCCTGGACATCAAGATCAACCCGCAGTTCGGCAGGTTTGACTACAGCCAGCTCGGCATCGTCGCTTCGGCGAACACGCTGTCCGCACCCGGGCCGGCCGCCTCGCCATCCGCTTCGCCGACTGCTTCGCCGTCCGCCACGCCGCAGTTCAGCCCCTCTTGCTAGCCTCCGGCGCCGCTCGCCTCGTGGTCCTGGCGACCAGCCCCCGGGTGGCTCCCGGACTGCTGACCGCCCGCGCCTGGGATACCCTGCGCGGCGCCCGCCGCGTGCTGACCGGCCCACCTGGCCACCCGCAGCTTCCGGCCCTGGCCGATGCGGGAATCGACTGCCAGGTAGTCACGAGCGGCAGCACGAGCGGGCTCGCGTCGCTGCTTGACCAGGAAGTGGCCGCGGCGCCAGGCGATGTGGTGTGGCTGGCAGGCCCCGACGGCGACGAGGCCAGCACGGCGCTGCTGGCTGCGCTGGGTGAGCTATCAGGCGGAGGTCCGGCGGTCGAGGTGCTCGTGGGCTCACCGGACCTGCCCGGCGCCAGGCTGCTCGACCTGGTCTCCACCATGGACACTCTGCGGGTTGCCTGCCCCTGGGACGCCACGCAGACCCATGAGTCGCTCGCGCCGCACCTGATCGAGGAGTCGTACGAGGCGCTGGAAGCGCTCGAAGACCGCGACCAGGCCGCGCTGTGCGAGGAACTCGGCGACGTGCTGCTGCAGGTGGCGTTCCACGCCAGGGTGGCGGCAGAGCGCACCGACGGCACCGGCTACACCATCGACGACGTCGCGGACGGCATCGTCGCCAAGCTGGTGCGCAGGCACCCGCATGTGTTCGGTGAGGTGGAAGTGTCCGGTGCCGACGAGGTCAAGCTGAACTGGGACGCCATCAAGGCAGCCGAACGGACTTCGCCGGACGGAGTCCCCGGCTCAGCCCTCGACGGCGTGCCATTCGGCCAGCCGGCGCTAGCCCTGGCCGCGCAACTGCAACGCCGCGCGGAGCGCGCCGGAGTCCCCGCCGCCCTAGCCCGAGAGCCCGCCGCCCCGGCCCGAGAGCCCGCCGCTCCGGCCCGCGAGGTTGAGTCAGATGACGCGTCTGCCACCCTTGGGGCGGAACTGTTCAGGCTCGTGGCCCAGGCCCGTGCGGCCGACCTGGATCCCGAGCTAGAGCTGCGCGCGGCCTCTCGCCGCTACCGCGACCGCGTGCACGCCTGGGAGCACTCCCACCCGCCACAGTGATCCACCCGTGCCCGTCGCTCCCGCCACAATGACCCAACCCGTGCCGGCCGCTCCCGCGAGCCAGCCCTTCGCGTAGTCCCCGTCATGATCGCGAAGACTCAGTAGTGTTCTGACGCACCCAACTCTTCGCGATCACGGCCCGCTCTCCACGGTGAGCGCTCGTCATCCGACCCGGTAACCATGGCAAGCCAGTACTGCATGTTGCAGGCCGAACTCCTGGGCCCCGATTCCACGATGGGGAAGGATCGTGGTCGCTCTGACGACCAGCATCCTTCCGCTAAGTTCTGGCACGGGCCAGCACGACTTCAGGCGGTACGGGTGAGCTTGGCGTGCCAAGTCCGCACCTGGTCGGTGATCTCATCCAGGCGCCACGTCTGACCGGAGAACTCAAGAGTCTCGCCCACGCTCAGCTCGAAGTCGCGCTCGTTTGACTTGCCGTCCCACATCGAGACGACGATCCGCTCCGGCTTGGTGTCCGTGGCCGGGAAGTGATAGCTGCCGCCGAAGCTAAGCCCTTCACGATCAAAAACCTTGCCCTGCGCCACCGGCACCCGCATGCCGATACCCATCACTGGCTCCTCACGTCAGCGTTGTGTACCAGGGTCGCATGTTGCGGGCGAACTCGTCGGTCTCCAGTGGCTCCGGGTGCTTGTGGTTCCACGGATTCCTGAGCATGATCTTCCCCTTGTCCACGCTGGTCACCTCGTAGACGTGCCCTGGCTCCAGGTTGTGCGGAAGCCTCTCTTGGTCGTATGACTGTGCCCTGGAACTGACCAGCATGGGTTTGCTGTCGGCGAGCTGAGCACGAATGATTCGGTTGATTCGCCACTCCTCCCGGCCGACGGGGAACTCACGAACGACCGCCTCCTGGCCGGTCAATTGGGTCAGCGCCTCTGCCCGTTCCCACGGGCTGGTGCCTTGGTTCAGCCTTACGTACCCGTCTGGAGCAGGACCAGAGCGTGGGTTCTTTGCATTGTTGGCCTTGTCCCAGGCGCAAAGACCTGCCCAGCCGTCCAGCCAGGCCACGCGACGCTCGGTGGTCCACGTCTGGTCCATCCCAGCGAGTCCTTTCTCTAGCACCGCACACCACGCAGTGCCGTCTTCTGCCTTGGCGCAAGCGGGAGTGTCGGGATTCTCGTCATGTACCGGCAGGTCGGAGGTGACGGCGAGCTCAATGCTGTTCCCGGTGGGCACGGCGCCGGAATCGGTCCGCCGTACCTCGCTAAACGACACCCTGTAGGTCCCGTCTGGGTCCAGACGTACTCGGCTGGCAATGTCGTCGGGGCGGTGCGCGGCTACCGATCCGAGAGCGGCGATGAGCCCGCAATCTCCTGCCCATCCCTGGCGGGTCTGTTCACGGCGCGGCGGGCCATCGAGGCATGGAGTACGGGAGCCGTCGGAGCGGGTGAGCGGGTCTCCGTAGCGGTCCGGCGGGTTGTCGTCGAACGGGTCATGGATTGTCGGGCGGTCTACAACTGCGCGTGGTGCGTCGCCCTTGTCGAGATCCCGCACTTCGCTGGGACGGGGTGCTTCCTGGGGTGTGCGTGGGTCATGGTGCAGTTCGATAGGGCGGTCGGCGGTGGCCGTGGA
>PMSU01000091.1 GCA_003168255.1 Actinomycetota bacterium | reverse complement strand
CGCGGCCCCCGGCCGGCGCCAGCCTGCCGCCGCTGGCCGGGTCCGTCAACCTCACCATCCCCCTTCTCACCCTGCTCGGCCTCGGCAACACGCCCGGCGCCGCCGCCGGATACGGGCCGCTGGACCCCGACACCGCCCGCGCCCTCGCCTGCGCCGCCGCCGGGCACCGCGCCACCCGCTGGCACCTCACCGTCACCGGCCCCGCCGGACGGGCCCTCGGCTACGGCACCGCCACCCGCACCCACACCGGCGGCGGCGGCGGGTGGACCGTGAACGTCACCGCCGAGCCGATCGCCGCCGGCGGCTGCGACCACCGCCACTGCGAACCCGGCTACCGGCCCAGCGCCGCCCTGCAACGCCTCATCCGCGCCCGCAGCTGCACCTGCAGCTACTACGGCTGCGGCCGCCCCGCCGACACCTGCGACCTGGACCACACCATCCCGTATGACCAGGACGGGCTGACCTGCGAGTGCAACCTCGCCCCCCTCTGCCGCCGGCACCACCGGATGAAACAAGCCGAAGACTGGACACTCGAACAGATCCTCCCCGGCGTCATGGCCTGGCTCACCCCCGCCGGACGCCGCTACATCACCCTGCCCAGCCAGCACCCCACCTAAAGATCCACAACCCAGGCGCGCAGCCGGGACAGATCACCGCACACCCACCGACGACAGCACGTCCGCATGCATGCATGCGCCGGACCTTGTCCGTCGGCCGATCGAGTCGGCAGATGCCAACGCCACCTCAGTTCCCCCCGAACAACCACACTGACCTGGCGCCAGTCGCTGGGCGACTCTGGCACGCAGCCTCCGCTTGGGGCCGACGGACTGGCAGGGTACTCACGGGACGTTCGGCCCAACTGGTGGTATCTGTCATCCGACCAGGACCGGTTGGTCACCGGAAACCTCATCGGCGATAGCGTGCGCGTCACCGGCGAGTGCCGGCATCGAGGACATCTCCGCGGACTGGCTCGGTGAGCACATCGCCAATGACCTTGCACGAACTGCCACGAGCCTATAAAGGTATAAACCGGCGCATGTTGAGCCGCTGCCCTCGGACGCCGTCCTTAGGAGACACCATGCAAAGACGCATCGTCAGCCTCTGCGCTGGATCGGCGCTGCTCGCCGGGTCGATGCTGGCCGCCGCCGGAGCGGCCGCCGTCAGCGCCGCGCCAGACGTTCTGGCTGGCCCAGGTCCGATGCCGCTGGCCCGCCTGGCCAGCCGAGTCTCCTATCCGACACCCCCGACGACCGCCCAGTGCGAGCGGCAATTGAAGCTGGCCTGCTATGCGCCGTTCCAATATCAAAAGGCTTATAACCTTGGCCCGCTGTACAGGAAGGGCTTTGACGGCAAGGGCGAGACGATCGTCATCGTCGACCCCTTCGGCTACCAGTTCATCCGCAGCGAGCTGGCCACCTTCGACAAGGCGTTCGGAGTGCCGGCGCCGCCCAGCTTCCGGATCATCACACCGGCCGGCCCGGTGCCGCCCTATAACCCCAAGCAGCGACCCCAGATGCTCGGCTGGGCGGAGGAGACGTCGCTGGACGTCGAGTACTCCCACACCATGGCGCCAGGCGCGAACATCCTGCTCGTGGAGACCCCAGTGCCAGAGACCTTGGGCGTGCACGGATTCCCGCAGATCGTCAAGGCGGAGAACTACGTCATCAGCCACCACCTGGGCACGGTCATCTCGCAGAGCCAGGCCGCAACGGAGCAGACCTTCCCGAACGCGCAGTCGATTCTTAACCTGCGCAGCGCATATAAGAATGCCGCGGCCAACGGGGTGAGCGTGGTGGCAGCGACCGGCGACTGGGGGGCGACCTCATATAAGAACAACACGGACTTCTTCCTGCACAGGGCCATCTCCTGGCCGGCGTCGGATCCGCTGGTCACCGCCGTCGGCGGCACACAGATGCACCTGACGGGCAGCGGCGCGCATATTCAGCCGGACACCGTATGGAATGACACCAACTTGCTCGGCTCGCCAGCAGCCAGCAGCGGCGGCCGCTCTGTGATCTTTGGCCGTCCGGCGTACCAGGACGGAATCGCCAACATAGTCGGCCCGGACCGGGGCGTTCCCGATATCTCTATGAGCGCCGCGGTGGATGGCGGGGCGCTGGTCTACCTGGATGCCAAGCTCGGAGTCGGCCCGGCTGGATTCTTCGTGATCGGTGGCACCAGTGAGGCAACGCCGCTGTTCGCGGGCATAGTCGCGATCGCGGACCAGTACGCCGGGCACGGTCTCGGCTTGCTCAACCCCGCCCTGTACAAGATGTACGCAGATCACGATCCCGGGATCGTGGACGTCACGGCGAGTACCAACACCGTCACCTTCACTCAGGACGGCAGCATGCACACCGTCCGCGGCTGGGACGCGGTGAAGGGCTACGACCTGGCCAGCGGCCTTGGCACCATCAACGCGGCGCTGTTCATCCCGGAACTCGCGGCGGCGGCTAGCGTGCCGTGACCTGCCCCGTACGGGTTTGGCGGTCACCCGCGACACGTCCTGTCCGCTGCGGATGAGGAATCCAAAGGTGACTAGCCCTGGTATGCGCGGGATTTCGGCTGTCAAATGGTTATGACAGTCCGGCCGATCGACGGGAGCCGCGATCATGAAGGGGCGCGATATTCTTCTCGGCGCGTTGCTGGGCGGGATCCTCGTTATCTGGGCGACACATCAGGGTGCGCAGGGCTCGTCATCACCGCATCCCGCGCATTCGGCTTCGGCTCAATCCTCACGGCACCCGGCCGATACAAGGTCGCCGATCACTCACCCGGCCACGCCGACTATGACCGCACACCCGTCCTCGCCTGCGCATCTTGCCGGACGCGCCACCAGTGGCCAGGCTAAAACGCCCGGTGCAGGAGATGAGACGATCGCGATCGCTTCTCTCATCGCCATTGCTGTATCGCTATCGACTGTGACGATGACAGTGCGCGGCCGGCGAGCGGCAAAATGAGTGTGACTCCGCTGAAGGGGAAGTCTCATGGAGATCCTGCTGGCCGTAGCCGTCATGTCGGTAGCGGCGGCTAGCTGGGTTATGGCAAGTACCTTCAGGACCAGGATCCGGGAGAACACCACGCAGCTAGAGCAGGCTAAGGGGCAGATAACTGCGCAATGTGCCGAGCTTAAGCAGACTGCCGGTGATCTCGACCGGCACCTGCGCGACATCCGGCAGTACGTACGAACCCGACTCGATCACGAAGTGGCGAGGACCCGCGGCAACACAACGCATCGCGTCCTCGTCGGCGGCATCCATCCAGAGCAGCAGGCCGCGGCGGACACCCTGCCCGCACTGTATGAGTCTTTCCTCCGGGAACTGCCGCTAGAGATTCTCTACCGCGATTCGGCACAGCAATTCAGCGTCCGTTTTTACCTGTTGTGGAGCACGCTGAACGGACAGTCGCTGGAACAACGGCTCGAAATGCTGCTTCGCGCCTGCCCGAACGATAACGGAGCACCGGTCCAGGGTCTCAACGAGCTACGAGGGCTGCTGCGGGCGCTGCACAAGGCTGGGCCCGGGACACTACAGGTCGGACCGCTGGTAATCATCCGTACGAGGGACGACTTGATTGGTACCGTCCTCGCCGCCACGGAAGCAAGCCTCTTTGATGGCGAGTCCGTCCTCGCCGCGCCGCAGGAGCGCGCAGCGCGACTTAAAGATCTGGCCGGAGACGGGCTCGCGGACCTGGGCTCATGGGCCGGCCGGAGTCAAGAGACCGGCGCGTAGCTGCGCACGCCGTCCTCCTCGTGGAACACCAGTTGGCCGGTCGCGGCGAGCAGGTCCAGGTGGGCGCCGATCTCCAGGATGGCCAGGGCCTTGTGCTCCGTCGCCATATCCTCCAGCCGGTGCCTGCGCCGGGTCCAGGGCAGCCGCTCGGCTACCGCATAGGCGGTGCTGGCACCGGCCAGCACCTGCGTCAGTACCGCGTCGAGCCGCTCCTCGTGGTGCGCGAGCAACTGGTCAACCCGGGTCTGCACGCTCACCGAGACCGGCCCGTGGGCCGGCAATAGCAATGTGTCGGGCAGACCAGCCATGAGCCGCAGCGACGCGAGGTAACTGCGCAGCGGCGCGGGCTCCGGTGCCGCTTCATAGCCGATGGAGGGCGTGATGTGCGGGAGCACGTGGTCGCCGGCGAACAGCACGCCCGCGGTCCCGGCGCGCAGCACCACGTGGCCACGGGTATGGCCGGGAGTGGCAAAGACGCCGAGCCTCCCCATGCCAAGGGTGATTACCTGGCCGTCGTCGAGCCATACGTCCGGGTCGCCCCAGGGGGCATCGTATGCCTGGCCGCGCTCTTTCATCAGCACGGCAAACGCCTCCGCTACGTCTGGCGCGCCGCAGCGGCGCAGCAGGGCGAGCTGTGCGGGCTCGTCCCTCCGCGAGAACGCCTCGACCGAAGGCCGCTCACCGCGGCCGAGATGAACCCGACTGCCGAACCGCTCCCGCAACGCGATTGCTTGCGTGTAATGGTCGTGGTGAGCATGGGTGACCAGCACTCGCGTCACATCGGCCAGGGCGAAGCCCAGTCGGCCCAGCCCCGCGGCCAGCGCCCGTTCGCTGTCGGGACTCGCCCAGCCAGAGTCCACCAGGACCAGGCCAGCCGCGTCCTGGATCGCATAGACGTTCACGGCGCGAAGGCCGTCCGAAGGCAGCGGCAGCGGTATCCGGTGGATCCCTGGCAGCACAGGGAACGCGCCCGGCTCCGTCCAGTCCTCCGGCTGCTCGGGCAGCGCCTGCGTCATCAGAAGAACCGTCGCATGAGCTTCTTCTTGGCTTCGGTGTATGGCGGGTACATCAGTGAGGGATCCGGTTTGGCGGGCTTGGACAGCACCGCCTTGCGATGGCTGAACGTCTGGAAGCCCCACTCGCCGTGGTACGCGCCCGTACCGGAGTTCCCGACGCCGCCGAACGGCAGCTGCGGTACCAGGCAGTGCATGGCGACATGATTGATCACGACACCGCCGGAACTGGTCGAGGTGAGCACCGTCTCCTTCACCGCGCGCGATCCGGTGAAGAGATAGAGGGCAAGCGGCTTGGGCCTGGCGTTGACGAACTCGATCGCGGCGTGCACCGACGCGACGGTGAGGACGGGCAGCACTGGCCCGAAGATCTCCTCGCTCATCAGCGGCGAGGCAGCATCGGGATCGACCACGATCGTCGGCTCGATCGTCTGCGCCTCGCGGTCTACCCCGCCGCCTGACACCACGGAGCCACCGGATCCGTCGAGCAGCTGGCCGATGCGGTCCAACTGCCTGGCGTTGACGATGCGCTGGCCGGCCGGCTCGCCCGACTGGAATTCGGTAACGGTGGCCCGGATGCGCTGCACGAGTTCGTCGCGCACGGAGGACTCGACGAGCACGTAGTCCGGGGCGATGCAGGTCTGGCCGGAGTTGAGCAGCTTCGTCCAGGCGATCCGGCGAGCCGCCACGCCGAGGTCGGCGTCGGCGGCGACGATAACCGGGCTCTTGCCGCCAAGCTCCAGCGTCACCGGGGTGAGGCGGGCCGACGCTGCCTGCATGACCTTCCGGCCAACCTCTGTGCCACCGGTGAAGAGCACGTGGTCCAGGTCCTGCGCGAGCAGTTCCTGGCTGATCGCGGCGTCGCCCTCCAGCACGGCTATGGCGTCGGTGTCGAGGTAGTCCGGAAGTACCCGGGCGAGCAGCGCCGAGGAGGCCGGGGCGAACTCCGAAGGCTTGACCACGACGCAGTTGCCGGCCGCGAGCGCGCCGATGAGCGGTCCGAGAGTCAGGTAGACGGGGTAATTCCACGGCCCGATGACCAGTACGACGCCGAGCGGCTCGTACTGGTAGTAGGCCCGGCCCGGCTGCATAGCGAGCGGCAGACGCGTGTGACGGCGGTGCGCCCACCGCCTGAGGTGACTACGCGCGAACGCGGCCTCGGCTTTGCTCGAGGCGATGTCACCCAGCCACGCATAGTGTGCGGAACGGCCGAGATCGGCCTGCAGCGCTGCTGCGATCTCCGCCTCGCGCTCGGCGAGCAGCCGCTCGATGCCCGCGAGCTGGCGCAGCCGCCAGCCGAGGTCACGGGTCCGGCCGGAGGCGAATGTGCTGCGCAGCCTTGCCACCTCGGCAGCCGGCTGCGGAGGTGGTGCATGCCCGGCGTCGCGCGGCACATCCGGAGCCACAGAGGTCACTAGGGCACCATCCTTAGCGAGAGCATCGAGAGGACGCTCGTTGTCATAACCGCTTGGTACTTCCTATGGCACAGGCGCTGGACGTTATCCGAGCCCATTTTTTATTTTTAATTATACAACGGCTATAGTCAACTGGCCCGCGGGCTGGCTCTCGCTGGTGCGGGCTCTCGCTGGTGCGGGCGATCGTCAGCGCCCGGTGAAGGTCGGCTTCCGGCGTTCGATGACGGCTGCCAGTCCCTCGAGCGCATCGGCCGTGCCGGACAGCTCGGCGACCGTCCTGGCCTCCTCCGGCAGCTGCGCCTCGACCCGGCTGCCCAGTCCCGACCACATCAGCCGCTTTGCCGCGCCTAGCGCCCTGGTCGCACCCGCGGCTAGCGAGCGGGCCAGATCGAGGGCCTCGTCGAGCAGCGCATCATCGGGAACGACGGTGGTAACAAGGCCGATGCGCAGCGCCTCGGCAGCGCTGAGCGTCGGATTGGTCAGGGTGATCTCCAGCGCCTTCCGCAGGCCGACCAGGTGCGGGAGTGTCACCGATACCCCGGCATCGGGAGCCATCCCTACCCGCGTTGCCCCGGCGAGGAACTTGGCCGACTCCCCCGCGATGACGATGTCGGAGGCACAGACCAGGCCGAACCCGCCGCCGCCCGCCGCGTACCCGTGCACGGCTGCGATCACCGGCAGCTGCAGGGACAGCAGCCCTGCCGTGGAGACCTGCAGCCATGAGGTGGCCTCGCGCAGGTAGTCGGGCAGCCCGGCGCCCTTGCTGGCGAAGGTCTTGATGTCACCGCCGGCGCAGAAGTTAGCGCCCTCGCCGGTCAGCAGCAGGGCGCGCAGTCGTGGCTCGCCGTGCGCGGTCATCACGGCGTCGTACAGGGCGCGCAGGAAGGGCACATCCATGCCGTTGGATGCCTCGGGGCGATTCAGCCGCAGCTGCCCGACCCCGTCGTCGTCTAGGTCGAGCAGGACGAGGCCCTCGGCTATCAGCTTCTCGGTCACGATGGCTCCTCAGCCGGTCGGCGGCCGGTGGCGGCGGCGGGGATGGTGGGAGCGACGGCGGCGGCGGGGATGGTGGGAGCGACGGCGGCGGCGGGGATGGCGGGAGCGACGGCGGGGATGGTGGGAGCGGCGGTGGCGGTGGGGATGGCGGGGATGGCGGGAGCGACGGCGGTGGCGGCGGCGCTGGGATTGGTGGGGGCAGCAGCGGCGGTGAACCGGGTAATCCCGGCGCCGGCCGACTCGCCGCTCAGATGGGCGATGATCGTCTCCGTCTCAAGAGTGAGGCCGTCGGCGAGTGAGCCGCGCAGCCCGCGGCGGATCAGTTGCTTGGCCCGCCCGAGCGCCACGCGGTCCTTCCCGGCAAGGTTAGTGACCAGGTCCGTGACCGCGGCCCCAAACTCCGCGGCCGGAACGGACCGGTAGACCAGACCCCACTGCGCTGCCTGGGCGCCGGTCAGCCTGTCCCCCGTGAGTATGTGCCCCAGGGCGCGCTGCGGCCCGACGATACGCGGCAGCCGCTGCGAGCCGCCACCGCCGGGGATCATGGCGAAGTTCAGGTGGTTGTCGGCGAGGACCGCGTCGTCGCGCACGACAGCGATGTCGCAAGCCTGGATAAGCTCGAATCCGCCGGCCATCGCGTAGCCCTCGACGGCCGCGATGACCGGAACAGGCAGCTCGGCGATCAACTCGCAGGCGGCGATGAAGGTGGTGAACAAGGACCGCAGAGCCCCGGGCCCCTGCTCGCGCAGCCGGGAGACCTCGTGGAAGTCGCCACCCGCGCAGAAGTGCCCGCCTGCCCCTCGGATGACGACGACGTCCGCCTGCCCGGCGACGGCCTGGAGGGCGTCGCGGAGCGCTACCGCGAGGGCGACGGTGATCGCGTTGCGGGCGCGCGGACGGTTCAGCACGATGTAGGTGACCCGGGTATCGCCCAGCGGCTCCGCACGGACCAGGACGGGCTGCTCCTCGCCTGCCGGAACGGGTGCTGCGTCCGCCATCACCGCTCCCTCTCTCGGGTGCCGCAGGGACCGCACATTGGGGAGCTGGGGAGTCCCGGACATCCCACAGCACATTTTTTTAAGATTGATTAGACTATCGGCCAGCAGACCACGCCTCGCTGGCGGCTGTCAAGCAGGGAGCGGATCACATGGACCTAGGGCACCGGGACGCGCGCGTCATCGTCACCGGCGGCGCCGCGAATATCGGCCGCGGCATCGTGCACGGGTTCGCCCGGGAGGGCGCGCGCGTCCTCATCGCCGACCTCGACGCGAAGCAGGCCGAGGCTGTGGCCGCCGAGGCGCGCGACCTTGGCGCCGCTGCTGCCGAGGTGGTCGCGGCCGACCTCACCGAGCCCGCTGCCGGGGCCGAGGTGGCGCGCCGTGCGATCGAGGCCTGGGGCGGCATCGACGTGCTAGTGAACAACGCTGGCTGGAGCCAGCCGGGCTTCTTCGCCGAGCAGACCGACCGTGCCCTGTGGCAGCGCACGATCGAAGTCAACCTGTACTCGGCGTTCGGCTGCACGCAAGCGGTGCTCGGGCCGATGCGCGAGGCAGGGCGCGGCGCCATCGTGTTCATCTCCAGCGATTCTGCCTTCGGCGCGATCCGCCAGGGCATCTACGGCAGCACCAAAGCCGGCCTCATCGCGATCGCCCGGACCATCGCCCGTGAGCACGGCCGCCACGGCATCCGGTCCAACGTGATCGCCCCCGGCCTGGTGATCCCGGACGAAGGCACCGAGGTCGGGCCGCACAGCGTCTGGGCGGCCGGCCCTGACGCGATCTTCACCGCCGAGCAGACCGAGTACGTGCTCAAGCAGCAGGCCCTGCGCCGGCTTACCACCGCGGCTGACATCGCTAACGCGGTGCTGTGGATCTCCTCGCAGAACGCCGCCCGGCAGGTGACCGGGCAGGTCGTGGCGGTGGGCGGCGGCTCGGCGATGCCGTAGCGCAGGCTGCGGTCGCCTAGAACGCGCGATATCTGCCAGGGCGGGGCTGACATCAGGACAGCCGTGCTGCCGACGACGCGGCCGGGAGCTGGTCGGCGGCGCGCTGCGCGAGACGGAATTTCTGGACCTTCCCGGTCGGGGTGGTGGGCAGCTCCGCGGCGCCGACGAACATGATGTGCTTGGGAACCTTGAAACGGGCCAGCTTGTCCTTACACAGCGCGATGAGCTCCTCGGCGTCCACCGTCGCACCCGGTTCCGGCACGACCCAGGCGCAGCCGACGTCACCCCAGCGGTCGTCGGCCACGCCGACCGCGTAAGCCTGGCTGACCCCCGGGTGCTGAGTCAGCAGGTCCTCGATCTCCTTGGGCATCACCAGCTCGCCACCGCTCTTGTAGAGCTCCTTGCTGCGCCCGGTGACCCGCAGATACCCGTCGGGGCGAACCAGTCCGAGATCGCCGGAGTGCACCCAGCCGTCGCGCATGGCGCGGGCCGTCTCCTCGGGCTCGCGCCAGAAGCCCAGCATGTGCGTCGGCCCGCGGGAGGCGAGCTCGCCCTCTGCCCCGGCCGGCAGGTCCGCTCCGGTGAGCGGGTCGACGGTCTTGTAGGCGCACAAGTCGCCACCATGGTCGGGAAGCCCGGCGGCGCCGGCCAGCTTGGGACGGCCGACCGTCGCCGAGTGGTACTCGAACGTGTCCTCAGGAAGTGACAGGGTCATCGCCCCGCCGCACTCGGTCATCCCGTAGCCGGTAGTGATCTCGGTGACGCCGAGATCGGCCTGCACCTTCTGCCACAGCCAGACCGGCGCCGGGGCAGCACCCGACAGCATCGCGGTCAGCGACGACAGGTCGTATGCGGCCCGGTCAGGATGTTCCAGCAGCGCGACCGTCATGGTCGGCACGGCGAGGATGTCGGTGGCGCGGTGCCGCTCGATGCCGGCGAAGTAGTCGGCCGCCGAGAACGCGGTGCGCGGGATGATCGCGCCGCCGACGAACATGACCGATATCAGCCCTTCGACGTAGCCGAACATGTGGTAGCACGGCAGCGAGAACAGGATCCGGCGGCCATCCTCGTAGGCGCGGGTCAACGCGGAGGCGTAGCCGGTGCGCTGCACGGCGTCGTGGGTCACGACGACGCCCTTGGGCGAGCCGGTGGTGCCTGAGGTGTAGAGGATGTCGCCTGGGCTGTCGGGCGTCACCGCCGATGCGTCCGCTGCGCCTGGATGTTGGGCGCCGAGCGCGGCCAGGTCCGCGACGGACAGTACGCCGTCGCGCCGGTGGCCATCGGTCGGCGTCGGCAGCAGGATCACGCGGCGCAGGGCGGGCAGCGCGTCGCCGCCGCCGTCGGCCGCCCAGCCGGGGGCTACGGCGTCCAGCATCTCGGTGTAGTCGAGCCCGCCGAAGCTGGTCATCGTGACCAGGACATTGCACTGCGACTGGCCCAAGACGTAGGCCAGCTCGCTTTGCCGGTAGAGGTAGTTGAACGGGATGGCGACGGCGCCGGCCCGGGCGACCGCGAACTTCACCGGCACGAACTCGAGGTAGTTCGCCATCAGGATGCCAACCCGGTCACCGGGCCTGACGCCGATCGACGCCAGCCCGTCCGCTAGCCGGGTTGCCCAGGCGTCGGCCTCTGCGTAGCTGACCGTGGCGTCATCGGTGATCACGAACGGGCGGTCGCCGAACTGCGCGGCTGACCGGCGGAGGAACTGGTCCAGGGTGACAGGGAGCCATTCGGGGAAGCGTTCTTGCAGCGCCGTTCGGCGGAAATTGATGTTATTGCTCATATCGGTACTCCGCTCTCAGCCTGGCCTTGAGGATCTTCCCGGCGGCGGACACCGGGAGCGCATCGCGGAAGTCGATGCTGCGCGGGCACTTGTAGCCGGCGATCTGGTCCTTGCTGTGCGAGATGAGCTCACCGGCGGTCACCGACGCGCCGGGCCGCAGCACGACGATCGCGTGTACCTGCTCGCCCCAGCTGTCGTGCGGGATGCCGATCACCGCGCACACGGCCACGGCCGGGTGGCCGGCCAGCGCCGTCTCCACCTCGGAGGAGTACACGTTCTCGCCACCAGTGATGATCATGTCCTTGAGCCGGTCCACCAGGTGAATGAACCCGTCGCGGTCCTGGTAGGCGCCGTCGCCGCTGTACAGCCAGCCGTCCCGGATCGTGGCGGCGGTCTCGGCTGGCTTGCCGAAGTAGCCGAGCATCACGCTCGGGCTGCGGACCGTCAGCTCGCCCACCGTGCCGGGCGGTACTTCTTGCCCGCGGGCGTCGCGGATGGCGACCTCGGCCAGCGGCAGGGGCCGGCCGATGGAGGTGATCTTGCCCTGCTTCTGGCCTTCCTCGGTGTAGTACCAGGGCGGCAGCATGATCGTCAGTGCGGTCTCGGTCATGCCGTAGCCCTGGACGAACCCGGTGCCGGGAAATGTTTTCATCGCGGCGCGCAGCAGCGGTTCGGTCATCGGCGCGGCGCCGTAGAAGATGCGCTGAAGCGAGCTCAGGTCGTAGGCCGCCAGGTCCGGGTGGGCCAGCACCAGCTGGAGCATCGTCGGGACGAGCATGACGTCGGTGACCCGGTGTTCCGCGATGGCCGCCAGGATCGCCTGCGGGCTGAAGGCCGGGATGATGATATGAGGGCCGAGGCCGCCGAGAAAGTGCCCGGCCATCACCTGGACGCCGGCGATGTGGAACAGCGGCGGCGCGTGCAGGTAGATCTCGCCGGTGCCGCAGCCCGCCGCGAGCATGCCGGTGGATGCGGTTACCAGGTTGGCGTGGCTGAGCATCACGCCCTTGGGGAAGCCGGTGGTGCCGCCGGTGTACAGCACGAAGGCCATGTCGTCGCCGGAGCGGCAGGCGTCGGGCACCGCGGGTCCTTCGGCCACGAGATCCTCGTAGCGCAGCAGGCCGTCGGGCGTCGGGCCGTCGCCGATATGCACGACGGCGCTGATGGTCGGAACCTGCTCGCGCAGCGGCTGCGCAGCGGGCAGGAAAGGGTCGTCGATCAGGAGCATGCTCGCGCCGCAGTCGTTCAGGGCGTAGGCCATCTCCTTGGCGTTCCAGCGGACGTTGAGGGGGCTGGCCACCGCCCCGGCCCAGAAGCAGCCGAAGAATGCCTCGACGAACCGGTCGGAGTTGAGCGCCACGATGGCGATGCGGTCGTCCGGCCGCGCGCCTAGGCGCTGGAGGGCTCCGGCTAGGCGGGCCACCCGGTCCCGGAAGCCGGAGTTGGTGGTGCGCCGGTCGCCATAGACCAGGCATGGCTGGTCCGGGCGCGACCGGGCGGCACTGTGCACGATCTGGGTGAGGTACGGGTATGTCGCCATGGCTCTCAGGTCGGCGGTGCGGCTGACCGCCCGGCGCGCGTCATGCCCACCGGGCAGCTAGTACCCCGACTTTAATAGAGATTCAATTAAAGCGGAACCGGGAGCCTGGGCCCGCTCACTGGTGGTGCCAGGTGGTGGTGAACGAGGTGCCGCTGCCGTTGAGACCGGAGGTGGTCTGCTTGGTGATGCCGGCCGAGCTGACTTCGGTGACGTCGCCAAGCTGCCATGCGGAGTCGCTGAGTGCGCCGGCGTGGCCGCTGGTGTTGGTCACCGAGGAGCTGTTGTACGTCTCCGTGCCGTAGTCGGGCAGGTAGAAGAGGCCGTCGGGGGCGCTGCCGCCGCCGATGTCCTCGGAGATCACCTCGGCCGAGCTGCGCGGGCAGTTGTCCTGTCCGCTGAGGCACAACGTGTCCTTGGTCAGCTTCTTGCCGCTGGTGACGTCCTTCACGAGGATGTCGAATTTCTTGGAGCTCGTCACATAGGTGACGCTCGCCTGGATCGTGTCACCCGCCTTGATCGTGAAGCTGGTCTGGATGTCGTTGTGCGGGTACATCTCCCACCACACGTTGTAGTGCGCGGTGCCGTGCAGGCAGTGCGCTTCGGAGCCGCCTTGCTCGACGACGTCGTTCCACCAGCCGTCCATGCCTACCCAGAAACCAGCCCAGGCGTTCTTGCTGTTGCAGGTCACCTTTGGCTGGACCCACTGCGCCGCGATCGCCGTGAAGTCCGTGCTGTGGCTGGACGCGGTAGCGAAGTAGCCGTCCCAGTTGCGGGAGGTGTAGTCGGTGACGGAATTCGCTCCCCTGTCGCGATGGGCCTGCCTGACGAGGTGCTCACCCAGCGCGGCGGGGACGGCCGGCCCGGACGGCCCGGACGGCCCGGACGGCCCGGACGGCCCGGACGCTACGCGCGCCGACGCCGCGGGCGCCGAGCTTGCCGAGGCAGGCATGATGCCGGTGAGCGCCGTCAGCGATAGCGAGACGGCCCCTACCAGGACCGGGAGCCGTAGCTTCCTGAGGGAACGAGGCATCCGGGACCTCCGTGTTGCGGGCAGCGGCTGGATTGTCAGGCGCGCCGACCGTAAACCCCATGGGAGCGTAAAGTCAACCTTTAGCAGACTTGAGCTGACATAACGGGCATCCATCGTCGAGGCTGGGCTGGCCAGCCTTCATTCAGTTCCAGGGAGGCACCGCGCCCGGGGACGGGGTCATGACCAGCTTTACCCAGGTCTTCATGCCATCGGCGGTGCAACCCGATCCGGTGACCGGGAGCAGCTTGTCGGTGATCTGTTCGGTGTTCACGCTGTTGTAGTGGCCCTTCAACATGACCGATGCGGGTGCCCAGGTGACGACGCAACCGGGAATCGCGTTCGATGAGAACGTGGCGCCCGCGGTCGGGATGGCAAGCTTCATCGGAGGTCCGGCGTGCAGGTACCAGGTCCCGCTGGTCGTGATGGTGTCGGTTCCGGCCAGGCTGTCGGTGCAACCCGTGATAGCCGGCGAGGACGCGAAATGGAGATTTGCCGCCCCGCCGACCACTGCCTTGGCGACGAAGCTCGTGCATGTGACGTCGACCTGCACACCGTCGATGTCTTCCTCGAAATGCAGGCCACCGGCTATGGTGACCACGGTTCCGGAGGTAAGTGAGTTGTGACCCGCGTAGCGCGCCGCGCCGGTGGTGATGAGCATCGCCCCCACTCCCAGCACAGCCAGCACCGTCTTTTTGCGAATTGACATTGCCGCACTCCTTCCGCTCATCGTCGGCCGGTGTTGGGGGTGGTCTGGAGGGTCCAGGAGGTGCCGTTCCACATCTCAGCCAGCGTCAGGAAGGTTCCCGAGCTGTCTTGATACTGCCCGACCGCGGTGCATGCGGTAGCCGACAGGCACGACACACCCTGGAGGTAGCTGCCGGTGGCGGAGGGGTTGGCGGTGGCCTGGATGGGCCACGTGCTGCCGTTCCACGCCTCGGCCAGTGTCAGGTAGGTGCTCGGGCCGCTTTCGTACGTCCCGGCGGCGGTGCAGGCAGTGGCCGCGGTACACCAGACGCCGGTCAGCACACTCACCGGGGAACCGGCCGGGTTGGCAGTGGGCTGGACGGTCCAGATGGTGCCGTTCCACGTCTGCGCCAGCGTCAGGGCGGCGCCGCTGGCGTAGTAGTACCCGACGGCGGTGCAGGCGTTGGCCAAGGTGCATGACACGCCGTTCAGGGTGCTGCCGGTGGAGCCGGCCGGAACTGGCACGGTCTGGATGGCCCACGTTGTGCCGTTCCAGTGCTCGGCCAGCGGCCGGGACATACCGGATTGGTAGGAGTTCCCCACCGCGGTGCACTTGGTCGCCGACGCGCACGAGACGCCGGACAAGTTGCTGAGGGTCACGTTGGCTGCAGGACGGCGGGCCGGATCGTCCCGGTGGCGGCGGCGCTCGCCACGCCGGGACAGCACACGGCCAGGGCTACCGCTGCGGTCACACCTAATAAGCCTCGCCTCATAGTTTTCACCTTCCTGCGACACCTCATCGTGCCGGGCACCCATACGTTCTTCACATTGGATGCACGGCGCGTCGGCCGCGTCTACCGCCGCGCGCCTATCGCGGTGGTGATACGTGCCTTACCTCACAGTCACATCACGCTTGGATGGCCGCGCCGTCGGCGACGAGCCGGCCGGGGTCGGCGACGCCGGCCGCCGTGAGCACCTCGAGCGTGTGCTCCCCCGGCGTTGGCGGCGGCGACGGAGCCCGCGGCGCAGCGGCTGGCCGGGCACCAGAGAACCGCGGCGCCGGCGCAGGCTGGAGCACCCCGTCCACCTCGGCCAGCGTGCCCCGGTCGGAGATATGCGGGTGCGTCGGCGCCTCACGCAGGCTCAGCACGGGGGCAACACAGGCGTCGGTGCCGTCGAAGAGCCTGGTCCACTCGGCCATGGGGCGGGCGGCGAAGGTGGCCGCGAGCCGTTTGCGCAGCGCCGGCCAGTGCTCGCGGTCGTTTTGCAGCGCCGGGTCCTCGTCAAGGTCCAGCAGTCGCAGCAGCTCGGCGTAAAACTTGGGCTCGATGGCGCCCACCGACATGTGCCGGCCATCGGCCGTGGCGTAGACCGAGTAGTAAGGAGCGCCGCCATCGAGCAGGTTGACGCCGCGCTCGTCGGTCCAGCGGCCGCCGGCCAGCAAGGCGTGCACGGCGGTGAGCAGGTGGGCAGCGCCGTCGACGATCGCGGCGTCGACGACCTGGCCGCGGCCGGTCCGATCCGCCTCGCGCAGGGCCGCGAGGATGCCGATCACCAGATAGGTCGATCCGCCGCCGAAGTCGCCCAGCAGGTTGATCGGGATCTGCGGCGGCCCGCCCGCTTCGCCGATGGCGTGCAGGGCCCCGGTCAGCGAGATGTAGTCGATGTCGTGGCCGGCCGCGTGCGCGAGCGGTCCGCTCTGGCCCCATCCGGTCATCCGGCCGTACACCAGCCTGGGGTTGCGGGCCCAGCAGGCATCGGGCCCGACCCCGAGCCGCTCGGTGACCCCGGGCCGGTATCCCTCGATCAGCACGTCAGCCGACGCGACCAGGGTGAGCAGCGCATCGATCGCCGGTGGCCGCTTGAGATCGAGGATCACGGACCGCTTGCCCCGGTTGATCAGGTTGATCGCCGGGGCGCCAGGGCCGCTGCCGCCGGGGCGGTCGACCCGGATGACGTCGGCGCCGAGATCGGCCAGCGTCATCGCGGCGAAGGGCCCCGGCCCGATCCCGGCCAGCTCGATGACCTTAAGGCCGGCCAGCGGGCCTTGCGCGTACGGATCCGTCATCGACACTCCTCTTACAGTCGTTCGATAATCGTCGCGTTGGCCATGCCGCCGGCCTCGCACATGGTCTGAAGGCCATACCGGCCGCCGGTCTGCTCCAGGTGGTTGAGCAGGGTGACCAGCAGCCGGGTGCCCGACGAGCCGAGCGCGTGACCGAGCGCGATCGCCCCGCCGCGCGGATTCAGCCGGGCCGGATCCGCGCCAAACTCCGCTGCCCACGCCAGCGGCACCGACGCGAACGCCTCATTGACCTCGTAGGCATCGATCTCGTCGAGCGACAGCCCGCTGCGGGCGAGAACCTTCTTGGTCGCCGGGATCGGCGCGGTCAGCATCAGCAGCGGATCGTCGCCGACGACGGCGAACGCGTGGAACCTGGCCCGCGGCCGCAAGCCGAGCTGCACGGCCCGCTGCTCGCTCATGATCAGCACCGCCGAGGCGCCATCGGTCAGCGGCGAGGAATTTCCCGGGGTGATCTTCCAGTCGATCTCCGGGAACCGAGCGGCCATCTTGTCGGTGCGGAACGACGGGCGCAGCTCGGCCAGGGCATCGGCGGTTGTCTCCGGTCGCACCGTTTGGTCAAAGGCATGTATTCCGCCTTCGACGGGAACCGGCACGATCTCGTCATCGAAACCGCCGGCGGCGATCGTCTCGGCGGCCCGCCGGTGCGACTGCGCGGCGTACGCGTCGAGCGCGCCTCGGTCGAGCTTCCACCGCTGCGCGACGAGCTCGGCGGAGACGCCCTGGTTGACCAGGCCGTCGGGGTAGCGGGCAGCGTGCCGGCGGCCTCGGCTGGCCGGCCGCGAGCTGCCCAGCGGCACCGCGCTCATCGACTCGATCCCGGCCGCGATCACGATGTCGTAGCCGCCCGCGATGACGCCCTGCGCGGCGAAGGTGGCCGCCTGCTGGCTGGATCCGCACTGCCGGTTGATCGTCGTGCCGGGGACCGACTCGGGGAACCCGGCCGCCAGTGACGCGTTATGCCCGATATTGCCGGACTGCTCCCCCACCTGCTGGGCGCATCCGGTGATGACATCCTCGATCAGCTCGGGGTCGATGCCGGTGCGGGCGACCAGGGCCGCCAGCGGGCCGGCCAGCAGGTCGACCGGATGGATGCCGGCCAGCGCTCCGGATGACTTCCCTTTGCCCACCGGAGTCCGGACGGCATCAACGATGACCGCGGTCTGCTGCGAATTCATTTTTCTCCCTAACGGCGCTGGGCTCAGGCAGCTTCGAAGACGGCGGCCATTCCCTGGCCACCGCCGACGCACATGGCCTCCAGCAGGTAACGGCCACCCCGGCGGCGCAGTTCGCGGAGGCCGGTGGTGAGCATCCGGACACCGGTAGCGCCGATCGGGTGGCCCAGTGAGATGCCGGAGCCGTTCACATTGAGCTTGTCCTGCTCGTGCCATTGCCACCCGGCGAGCACGGCGAGGACCTGGGCCGCGAAGGCCTCATTGAGCTCGACAAGGTCGATCGCGTCCCAGTCCAGCCCGGTGCGGGCGAACAGCTTCGCCACCGCAGGCACCGGCCCGATCCCCATGGTGGCCGGCTCACAGCCCGCCGCCGCCCAGCCGGCGAGGTAGCCGAGCGGTTGCACGCCCAGCGCGCCGAGCTGGTCCTGCGCCACCACCAGGCAGGCTGCCGCGGCATCGTTCTGCTGGCTGGCGTTGCCCGCCGTCACGGTGCCGCCGGGCAGCAGGGCGCGCAGCTTGCCGAGTGTCTGCGGGGTGGAATCAGGGCGCACGCCCTCATCGCGTGTCACCAGGACCGGGTCTCCTTTGCGCTGCGGCACCTCGACGGGTACCACCTCGTCGTCGAACCGGCCGGCCGCCCAGGCGGCGGCGGCTCGCTGGTGGCTGCGGGCGGCATACTCGTCGGCCTCGCCGCGGGTGATCCCATACTGCTCGGCCAGGTTCTCGGCCGTCTCGATCATGCCGGAGATGGGGCCGAACCTCCACTCTGGCTGCGAGCGCTCACGGCCGCGGTCGAGCCGGTCGTAGAGGACCTGGCTGCCCGCCCTGGCGCCCCAGCGCTGCGAGGTCGTGTAGTACTCGATGTTGCTCATGCTCTCGACGCCGCCGGCCAGTACCGCGTCGGCGGCGCCGGTCTGCACCATCATCGCGGCGGTGACGATCGCCTGTAGCCCGCCGCCGCAGCGGCGGTCGATCTGGAAGCCCGGCACGCCGACCGGCAGCCCGGCGTGCAGCGCCGCCCACCGCCCGATGCACGGGGTCTCGGAGTTCGCGTACGACTGCGCGAAGGCCACATCGTCGATCCGCTCCGGATCGATGCCGGACCGCTCGATCACGGCCTTGATCACCGTCGCGGCCAGATCCTCGACGGCGACGGCGCGCAGGCTGCCGCCGAACGTGCCGACCGGCGTGCGGACTGGTGCCACGATCGCGGCTCTGCGGAGGGTCATGGTCGCTCCTGTCTGCGGCGGGCCCCGGTGCTCAGGGCAGACTCCAGTGTTGACCGGTGGCCGGGATCGGCGATCGCCAGCATCCGCTGCTGCCGTTGCGGCAAGGTGAGACCGCGCAGATCCGCGATGCCGTGCTCGGTCACGATCACTCCGGCGTCGCTGCGGGCTACGGTGACGGGCCCGCTCAGCCGGGCGACGATGCGGCTCGAAGACCCGGCCGTCGAGGGCAGCGCGACGACGGGAACCCCGCCTGTGCTGCGGGCGGCGCCGCGAAGGAAGTCCGCGGCGCCGCCGACTGCCCCGACGTAACGGTCGCCGACCGTCTCGGTGTTGACCTGGCCGGTCAGGTCCACCTCGGTGGCCGTGTTGACGGCCACCAGGCGGTGCTGGGCGGCGAGCACGCCCGCGTCGTGCGTGTAGCGGGTGTCGCGCAGCTGGACCGCGGGGTTCGCCGCGGCGTGCTCGAAGAGGGCGCGGGTGCCGAGCAGGAACCCGGTGATGATGAGGCCCTGGTCCAGGCTCTTGCGGGCGCCGGTGACCGCCCCGGCTTCGACCAGCCCGATCAGCGCATCGCTGATCATCCCGGAGTGCACGCCGAGGTCGCGGCGGTCTTTTAGCCGGGGCAGCACAGCCGATGGCAGGCCGCCCACCCCGAATTGCAGCGTCGTGCCGTCCTGCACCAGATCGGCGACGCGGGCTGCGATCGCGGCCTCGACGTCCTTCGGCGGCGCCGCGGGATGCTCCGGCGGCGGCCGGGAGGTGTGCACGATGACGTCTATCTCGTCGCGGGACAGAGCGCGGCATCCGGCGATCTCAGGCACCTGCTCGTTGACCTCGGCGATGACCACCCGGGCCCGGTCGATCACGGCGGCAACGTAGTCGGCGCACAGCCCGAGGCCGAACCGGCCGCCCGGGCCCGCCGGAGGCAGCGACAGCATGACGACGTCGGCCCGCAGCGGGCCCTCGCTGAGGACGCGGGGCAGCTCTGAGTAATGGCAGGGCAGCACGTCCAGTACCCCGGCCTGATACAGCGCCCGGTTCGCCCCGGCCGCGGAGTAGGAGACGAAGCTCAGGTGGTCGGCATGCTCGGGTCGCAGCGTGTCAGTGCTGGGAATGCCGAGGAAACATCGCACCCCGCCCAGACCGGACCGCTGCCGCACCAGTGCCTCGGTGAGCGAGACCGGCTCGGCGCACGCCTGGCCCCACAGCACGGTGTCGCCGGACCGGATGTGGCTCGCCAGGTCCAGTTCCGCGATGGCGGCGTGCTCGACGGTCACGCGCCCGCACCACCGGTCGGATCCACGATGCTGAGTTTAATCTATTTTTGAAACGTGGTCCGGAGCGGGCGGTTGGGGAGTGCACGATGGAGGACCGCCTACCGGACGGCTGTGATGCCGGCCAGGATGAGGTCGATGCCGGCCAGGAATTGCTCGCGGTCGTCGTGCTCGCGCAGCTGCGTCGCCACCTGACGCATGAACGGGTACTGCGCAGGGTCGAGCTGCGCCCACCGTACGGCGACGGTCGCGAGAAAGGCCGACCGGTCCGTCTCGCGCGCGAGGAGGCGGGCGGCCGCGGCGTACTGCCCGGCGAGGCCGAGGACGTAGTTCACCAGCGCGGACGCGCAGTCGAACTGTGCTCGTTCGGGGACGCCGAGCGCCCGGAGCTGCCCGCCGACGCTTTCGAAGATCTGGTGCACCGCTGACTGCCACGGCTCACCCGACAGCTGGGCGCCCACTCAGGGGACCCGGTCGAAGATGAACCGGCCGATCCAGGCCATCACCCGGTTCCGTGAAGACACGCTCTACCCCGGTTCGGGCTTCCCCTGTCGTTGACCGGTGTGGCTCCGCTGGAGTGACCACTTGCCGGGCTGGGCGGCGGCTGCTGCTGACATGGGCCGGGCCAGCGGGCCCTCAGCCAAAATGAATGCGGCGTGGCCTACCACCAATGGGGGGTAATTTCACATTCACGTCGCCGTCCGGATGCATAGCTACCCGGCCGGAGTGCGGTTCGCCTGGAATGCCCCGTATGCGACCTGGGGATGACGTCGCTGAGGAGGACTGCGAAGCTGGAGGGGATCTGAGGAGGTGTCGCATGGCGACCCGAGTGACAGCGGCGGCAGCGGGCACGATGGATGTCGGCGGTGATCTGACGGTGAACCGGATGGGCTTCGGCTCGATGCGGCTTACCGGCCAGGGCATCTGGGGGGACCCGCCGGACCGGGAGCAGGCAAAGGCAGCCCTGCGCCGGGCGGTCGAGCTGGATGTCACCTTCATCGACACCGCTGACTGCTATGGGCCGGAGGTCAGCGAGGTGCTGATCGCCGAGACCCTCTATCCCTACCCGGCCGACCTTGTCATCGCCACCAAGGGCGGCCTGGTGCGTCCCGGCCCGGGGCGGTGGGAGGCGGACGGGCGCCCGGAGCACCTCCGGCAGGCTTGCGAGGGCAGCCTGAAGCGATTGAAGCTTGACCAGATTCCCCTGTACCAGTTGCACCGGCCCGATCCGGTGGTGCCGGTCGCCGACTCGGTCGGCGCGCTCGCCGAGCTGAAGGCCGAGGGAAAAATCCGTCACATCGGAGTCTCGAACATGTCCGAGGCGCAGCTGCATGAAGCGCAGCAGATCACCCCGATCGTGTCGATACAAAATCGCTACAACGCCACCGACCGGTCCTCGGAGGAGATCGTGGACCTCTGCGAGCAGGAACGGCTCGTGTTCCTGCCGTGGGCGCCGATCCAGGAAGCCGACGGCAACCGCGCGGTCAGCGACGCGGCCGCCCGGCACGGCGCCAGCCCTCGCCAGATCGTCCTCGCCTGGCTGCTGGCACGATCACCGCAGATCCTTCCCATTCCCGGTTCCGGATCCGCCGACCACGTCCAGGACAACGTCGCGGCCGCGCACATCCAGCTCAGCCCGGACGAGATCGCCGCGATCACCCGGTCGGCGTAACACTGGCATGCGACGCGTGGATTACGACCTGCGCCTGCACGCTATCTACGCCAAGGGCCGGACGATGTCGCCGGCAACCCAGCACGAATGGATGACCGCTTTTTCACGCCATCTTCCATCCCATCGGCCGTTGTCTCTGCTTGATCTTGGCTCAGGCATCGGCCGTCTGACCCCGGCACTCGCAGCGGCCTTCGGCGGTCCGGTTACCGGCGTGGAGCCATCGCAGAAGATGCTCGCTCAAGCCCGGTCAAACGCCATTCACCCGGATGTGACCTACCTGGCCGGCTCTGGCGAGTCGATCCCGCTACCGGCCGCGGCGTGCGACGCCGCCCTCGTCTACTTCGTGTGGCACCACGTCGCCGACAAGGCCACGGCGGCCCGCGAGCTGCACCGGGTGGTACGCCCCGGCGGGCGGTTGCTGGTACGGACGAACCTGTCGGACCGGATGCCCGAACTCTGGTGGTACCGGTGGTTCCCGAAGGCCCGCGAAGTCGACCGGCAGATGTACCGGCCGCTGGATGCGGTCGTGCTGGATTTCACCACCGCTGGCTGGTCATGGATCACGCTTGACCGGGTCGAGACGACGACGGAATCGAATGTCAGGGAAGACTTCGAGCGGCTACGGACCCGCGCGCTGTCAACGTTCGAGCATCTGGATGAAGACGAGATCGAGGAAGGGTTTGCCGTCATCGAAGCCGCCCTCGACACGATCGGCGACGACGCGGCCGTGAGCCCTCCAGGTGACCTGCTTGTATTCGAGCGCTGACACGCGCCGGGCGTCAATGCGGATCGGGTTGGGGGTCTGCGCCGGGCCTGTGCCTGCGGTAGTGGCGGGCGGCCCGGGCTCGGTTACCGCAGGCGGCTGAGCACCATTCGCGTCGTGGGTGGTCTTTGACGAAGTAGAGCACGCAGCCAGGCGCCAGGCAGGCACGAAGCGGTGGCCTGGCATGGTCGGTGAACAGCCCGACGGCGTCGGCGGCGACTGTGGCCAGTGCGGTGGGCAGGGCGTGCCCGAGCGGAGTGGTGTCTCGTTGCAGGTCGCCGTCCCGCAGGGCCAGGCGGGCGATGGGCGGGCTGCATGCGGCGACGCTGTTGATCTCGGCGATCGCCGCGTGCAGGTCCGCGGTGGCCGACGCAGCTGCGGGCCGCGGGTCGGCTGTGATGCGTGCGGCGACGCGGCGGCACGCGTCGCGGAGCTGACGGGCTCGATCGAGGTCGTCACCGGTCACCCGGCCGACGCCGTGGGCGAGGCCGGCCGAGGCCAGCCAGGCAGTCAGGTCGGCGGGAGCACTCAGGTCGTCGCGGATGCCTGCCCGGTCCGCCCAGATGGTGTTCATCAGCCGCACCACGGTCGGCTCACCGGGCAGGACCCACGGACGTGCCGGCCCGCCGCCGGCTGCTGTCCGGCTAACCATGAACTAACGGTATCAGCTACTTGCAGCCGTTAGATAATCATGCTACAAATTCTAATGGCAGGATAAGATACAAGCGTTACAACACCTGCTGCCGGAAGGACATCGACGTGAGGCCACCCGTTCCGCCGTTCGACGAGACCACCGCTCCCGTCAAGGTCCAAGCCGCCGAGGATGCCTGGAACACCAAGGATCCCGAGCGGGTCGCGGCGGCCTACACCCCCGACAGCGTGTGGCGGAACCGGTCGCAGTTCATTACCGGCCGCGCCGCGATCATCGAGTTCCTCACGGCCAAGTGGGAGCACGAGCAGGACTATGCGCTGCGCAAGAGCCTGTGGGGATTCCGCGGCAACCGGATGGCCGTCAGGTTCCAGTACGAGTGGCACGACCAGGCTGGCAAATGGTGGCGCAGTTACGGCAACGAACTGTGGGAGTTCGACACTCAGGGGTACATGAGCCGCCGGGAAGCCAGCATCAACGACCTGGCCATCTCAGCTGACCAGCGCCGAATCTTTGGACCCCGGCCGGCTGAGCATCGGGGCCAGCCCCTCCCGCTCGAGTAAGGAAGTCATGTCCGCAATGCACCTGGCCGGCCTGTGGCGCTACCCGATCAAGTCCCTGGCCGGCGAACCGCTCGACACCGCCACGCTCACCGGCGACGGGATCGCCGGAGACCGCATCGTGCACGTCAGCGGGGCGGCCGGCCCGCTGACCGGGCGCAGCAGGCACCGGCTCGTCACCCTGCCCGCCAGCACTGACCCCAGCGGGACGCCACGGGTTGCCGGGCACCGGTGGGACACGCCCCAAGCCGAGCGGATCGTCCAGAGCCACGCCGGTGACGGCGCGCACCTCGCCGCCTATGCGGGGCCGGAGCGCTTCGACGTGCTCAACCTCCTGGTAGCCACCGACGGAGCCGTCGAAGCCTTCGGCTACGACATCCGCCGGCTCCGGCCCAACCTCCTGCTTGCTGGCGTCCCCGCTGACGCAGAAGCCACCTGGCCCGGCCAGGCGCTCGCCATCGGCGACGCGCTCATCGGCGTGCACTCCCTCCGGCAGCGATGCGTCGTCACCACCATCGACCCCGACACAGGCGAACGAGACCCCGATGTGTTCCGCCACATCCACCGCGCCTTCGACGGCGAACTGGCCCTCAACTGCTGGGTCATCCGGCCCGGCACCCTTCACCTCGGCGCGCCCGTCGACCTCGTGCCGACCAGGGCAACACCAGCCCGCATCGGCGGCTGGATCGTCGGCGCCCCGTACCCATCGTCCGGCGTGGCGGCGCAGGACCTCAAAGGGAGGCAGCGAACCGCGGCATGACGCCGAAGCGAGGGGTTCCAGCGAGGGGTTCCAGCGAGGGGTTCATTTGCCTTACCGGTTCAGCAGCGTTACTTTCCGACAGTGAACTCGATCAACCGCCAGGTGCGGCTTGCCGCCCGCCCTTCGGGGCTGCCCAAGGCCTCCGACTGGGAGGTAACCAGTGAGCCGGTGCCGGCTGCCGGCCCGGGACAATTCGTCGTAGCGATCTCGCATCTGTCCGTCGACCCCGCGATGCGGGGCTGGATGAACGCCGGCGCCTCCTACATCCCGCCCGTCGAGGTTGGCGCGGTCATGCGTGCTGGCGCGATCGGGCAGGTGACGGCATCCGAGCATCCCGGCTTTGCCATCGGCGATTACGTCTACGGCACCTTCGGCGTCCAGGAATACGCCGCGTCCGACGGCAAGGGCGTCATCAAGCTCGACACCTCACTGGCGGAGCCCACGACCTACCTGGGAGCGCTCGGGATGACCGGGCTTACCGCCTACTTCGCCCTCTTTGACGTCGGGCGGATCCAGGAAGGGGACACGGTCGTCATCTCCGGCGCGGCCGGCGCCGTGGGCAGCGTCGCTGGCCAGATCGCGAAGCTCAAAGGCTGTCGCGTCATCGGCATCGCCGGCGGCCAGGATAAGTGCCGCATGCTGGTAGACGAGTTCGGCTTCGACGCCGCGATCGACTACAAGAGCGAAGACGTGCGAACGGCATTGCGCGAGCACGCTCCGGGCCGCGTCGACGTCTACTTCGACAACGTGGGCGGAGATGTCCTCGACGCTGTCTTGACCCGGCTGGCCAGAGGGGCGCGGATCATCATCTGCGGCGCGGTCTCGCAGTACAACGCGGAGCAGGTGACGGGCCCGGCTAATTACCTGTCGCTGCTGGTGGCGCGGGCTTCGATGACCGGCATGGTGGTGTTCGATTACCAGGACAGGTATCCCGGCGCCATGGCCGAGCTCGCCCAGTGGCTCCGCGACGGTCAGCTCGTTTCGCGAGAGCACATCGTTCACGGCAGCATTAGCGACTTCCCTGACGTCCTGCTGATGCTCTTCGCGGGTCACAACACAGGCAAGCTCATCCTCGCTCTCGACCCCGGCTGACGTCACCTGTCCGCCGCCTGGTCACGGTGTCCCTGGCACTCCGCCTGCTCTGGAGCCGTCCGCAGCGCGCGGACCCGGCACGTTACGGAAATTGAAGGGCTCGCTTACCCGGCCGGGCTGGACGTACCAGGCCTGGCCGCTCTGGTCGCTGGCGAGGATGGCCAGCAGCGCGTCGGCCACGTCGCCGGGCGTCATCATCGGGATGCCCGCGGCGCTGATCAGGTGCCGGACCGGATCGTTGATTGCCGTGTCGGCAAAGCCGGGACACAGCGCGTTCACGGCCACGTTGTCCGACGCGAGCGCCGGACCGAGCGCGCGGGCGAGGCCGACGACGGCGTGCTTGGTGGCTGCGTAGATCGGATCGCCCGGCACCGCGGTCAGCCCGGCCAGGCTGGCGGTGACGACCAGCGCCCCGCGACCGCGATCGCGCAGGGCTGGCAGCGCGGCGTTCACGCCGAAGAAGACACCGTCGACGTTGATCGCAAACGCCCGCCGGTACGCAGCCAGGTCCCACGCCGGGCTGCCGAGCCTGACGCTCGTGGTGGACACGCCAGCGTTAAGGAAAGCTATGTCTAGGCCGCCGAAGGCGGCTTGCGCTGCGGATACCGCGGCCTGGCTGTCGGCAGGTTCCCTGACGTCACAGTGCACGAATAGCCCGCCGATCTCGGCTGCGACGTCCGCTCCCCGCTGGTCTACGTCAGCCACGACGACATGCGCCCCACGGCCGGCAAGCCGTCGCGCGGCCGCGGCGCCGATGCCGTTGGCGCCGCCGGTGACCAGGACGACCGCGCCATCCAGTTCGATCGCCATCAGGACGTCCGCCGCTGGTTCAGCCGCCCGACCTTGCCCGCAGCGGAGTTGATTCCGCTGGATACCGCCATGAGGGCCTCCCCGGTGCGCTTGATCGCCGCGATCTGCTGACCGCCGATCCGATCCTCCCGCAGCCGTCAGTCCGCGGTCACGTACTTCTTCTTCAGCTCGGCCTTGACGAGCTTGCCTGTCTCGGTCCGGGGCAGGCTGTCGACGAACTGGACGCTGCGCGGCGCCTTGAAGCCCGCGATCTTGGACTTCACGAACGCGATGATCTCCTGTTCCAGCTCCGGCCCCGGGTCGAGACCGGCGGCGGGCTGGACGAACGCCTTGACCGACTCCCCCATCTCCGGGTCGGGTACCCCGATGACCGCCACGTCATGAATGGCCGGGTGCAGCGCAAGCACGTTCTCGATCTCCTGCGGGTAGATGTTCACCCCGCCGGAAATGATCATGAAGGACTTGCGGTCGGTGAGGAACAGGAACCCGTCGCCATCGAGGAAGCCGATGTCGCCGAGGCTGCTCCAGTTCTGGTGATCGGGGTGCTGCGCGGCCTTCGTCTTCGCCGGGTCGTTGTGGTACTCGAACGCCACCCGGTCCCGTTCGAAGTAGACCGCGCCTATCTCCCCTGGCGGCAGTTCCGTGCCGTCGTCGGCGCAGACGTGCAGGACACCGAGCACGGGCCTGCCGACGGTGCCCGGTTTCGTGAGCCAGGTCACGGAGTCGATCACCGTCATGCCGACGCCCTCGGTGCCGGCGTAGTACTCGACCAGGATCGGGCCCCACCAGTCGATCATCTTCCGCTTGACCTCTACTGGGCACGGCGCCGCCGCATGCACCGCCAGCCGCAGGCTCGACGTGTCGTAGCCGGTCCGGCACTCGTCCGGCAGCCGCAGCATCCGGACGAACATCGTCGGCACGAACTGGGCGTGCGTGATCCGGTGCTGCTGGATGGTCCGCAGGGCGCGTTCGGCGTCGAATTTCTTCATCATCACCACCGTGCCGCCGTACGCGTGGACGGCGCCGCACCAGCGCAGCGGCGCGGCATGGTAGATCGGCGCGGGCGACAGGTACACCGTGTCCGGGCCGACACCGAAGAACTGGCCGACCAGCCTGACGAGCGGGTCGCCGGCCTCGAAGACCTGGACTCCTGGCAGTGGCAGGCGGACACCCTTGGGCCTGCCGGTGGTGCCCGACGAGTACAGCATCGGCATGCCATGCGGCTGGTCGGCGAACGGCTCTGTCTTGGCGCCGGAAATGGCCTCCTCGTAGCAGCCGTAGCCGGCGACGGGGCCGCCGTAGGCAAGCCTGAGACTGGCACCGGGGATCACCTCCAGGATCGCCGCGGCGAGCTCGGCCTTGCCTGCCGAGACGATCAGCGCCGCAGCCCCGGAGTCGTTGACGATGTAGGCCACCTCGTCCGGGGCAAGATGGTGGTTGACCGCGGTGATGTACAGGCCAGACCGCAGGGCAGCCCAGTACACCTCGAAGGCCCGCAGGTTGTTCTCGGTCAGCAGCGCGACGACATCCCCCGGCCGCAGGCCTGCATCGTGCAGGACGTGGGCCAGCTGCACCGAGCGCTGCTCCAGCTCTCCGTAGCTGAGCGTCTCGCCCGTGTCGGCCAGCACCGCGGCGATCTTTTCCGGCGTTTGCGCGGCGTACGTGCCTGGGTACATCGGCTCTGGCCTCCACGTTCATCCAGTTTGATCACGGCTTCCCAATATTGACTCTAGAGTAAAAAACTGTGAGCCTGGTAGTAGACCGCGTCCTGCCGCTCGCGCGCACCGCAGCTGATCCGGAGGCCCGCCAGCGTGACGATCTACACCGAGGAGCACCAGGAGCTCCGCGCGACGGTCCGGCGGCTGCTGGAGAAGTCCGCGGACCGCGCCGCCGTCCGCGCCACCATCGACGGTCTGGACGCCTACGACCAGGCACTGTGGGCCCGGATGAGCGCAGAGCTCGGCCTGGCGGGGCTTGCCATCGCCGAATCCCGCGGCGGCAGCGGGTTTGGCGTGCTCGAGCTCTCGGTGGTGCTGGAGGAGATCGGCCGGGCAAACCTGCCATCGCCGTACCTGTCCACGGTGCTCGCCGGACTGGCTCTGACTCTCGCCGATGCTGACGACACCACCGCCCGGCTGCTGTCCGGCATCGCGTCCGGCGAGCGGATCGCGGCCGTTCACCTGGACACTGGCGACATCCGGAAGTCGCGGGGCGTAGAGCCGAGCGCCGCCGGGCACGTGCCTGGCGGGCCGATCGTCGGGGAGCAGGTGCTGAACGGCACGGCCCGGCACGTCCTCGACGGGCCCACCGCCGACGAACTGGTGCTGATCGGTCCGGGCGAAGGATCTGTCGTTGACCTCGGCGGCGACGGCGTGACCGTCAGGCGGCTGGCGGGCATCGACCTGACCCGCAGCCACGCCCACGTCACCTTCGATGGAGCCGCCGCCCGCCCGATCACGGTCGGCGGCGACTGGAAGGACCGCGTCGCGGCGCTTGCCGCCGTGCTGCTGGCCTGCGAGCAGATCGGCGGAGCCGAGCGCGTCCTGGAGATCTCTACCTGCTATGCGACCGACCGGATCCAGTTCGGCCGGCCGATCGGATCCTTTCAGGCGGTGAAGCACACCCTGGCGGACATGCTTATCGAGCTGGAACTGGCCAGGGCGATCCAGCAGGACGCCGTGCGGCTTGCGGCCACGGGCGCTCCGCTCGCCGAGCTCATGGCGGCGGCCAGCACCGCCAAGGTGGCCTGCTCCCAGGCGTTCGTCCAGCTCACCAGCGACATGATCCGGGTGCACGGCGGTATCGGCTTCACCTGGGAGCACGAGGCGCACCTGTACTTCCGCCGGGCCCGTGCCTCGGCACGGCTCTTCGGCGACGTCAGCGCGCACAGCGACCGGATCGCCGCCCATGTCGGGCTCTGACACCGGCGGCCGGCCGGAGGAAGGCATCGTGGACGACCGCCCCAGCCTGGCAGTGTTCGGCCGGACCGCGGACGCCTGGTTCGCGGAGCACGGCCGTCCTGCGAACATGTCGCTGAGCCGATCGCTGGATCCCGCAGCTCACGTGGCCGCGGCCAGGAAGTACCAGCGCGGCCTGCATGACGCCGGCCTGGCCGGCATCACCTGGCCGAGACAGTACGGCGGGCTCGGCCTGGGCGCGGAGTTCCAGCGGGCGTTCGAGCAGGCGGCGCGGGGGCATGAGACCTTCGGCGACGTGTTCACCATCGGGCTTGGCATGTGCGCGCCGGTGCTGCTCGCGCTGGGCACCGATCAGCAGAAACGCCGGTACATCAGGCCGATGCTGCGCGGCGACGAGGTGTGGTGCCAGTTGTTCTCCGAGCCTGGCGCGGGCTCGGACCTGGCGTCGCTGGCCACCGCCGCGGTCGCCGATGGCGACGGGTGGGTGGTCAGCGGGCAGAAGGTCTGGACAACCTACGCCCAGCACAGCGACTTCGGGCTGCTGCTGGCGCGCACCGATGCCAGCGTGCGCAAGCACCTCGGCATCACCATGTTCGTCGCCGATATGCGCTCGGCCGGCATCACGATCCGGCCGCTCAGGCAGGCCACCGGCGACCAGGAGTTCAACGAGGTCTTCTTCGACGACGTGGCGATCCCCGCGCAGAACCTGGTCGGCGCCCCGGGCAACGGCTGGCGGGCCGCGACCCTGATGCTGATGAACGAGCGGGCGGCACTGGCCGGCGGCCCGATCAGCTCGCCGGTGACGCTGGCGGCCGTCACCGAGCTGATCCGCAACCGCGGCCGACAGGACGACCCGGTCATCCGGATGCGGCTCGCGCAGGCATACGTCGCGCAGCGCGGAGCCGACCTGTTCGCCGAGCGCATCGCGGCGCAGGTGGCGGCAGGCGACGAGCCTGGCTCGTTCGCGTCGATCGGCAAGCTGGCCGCGGGCCGCGTCGCCAGGCAGGTCGCCGCGCTCGCCCTGGACGTAGCCGGCCTGGACGCCATCGCCTGGGATCCGACTGAGCCCGACGGCAGCCTGTGGGCCTACGGCGAGCTCTACGCGCCGTCGCTGTCGATCGCCGGCGGCACCGACAACATCCAGCGCACCATCCTCGGCGAGCGGGTACTCGGGCTCCCCCGCGAGCCGCAGCCGGACCGGGATACCCCCTTCCGCGAGCTCCGCCGTTCCCCCTGACGGAACCCGGGGCCAGCGCTGGGGCCAGCGCCGGGGCCGGCGCCGACCCCCGGTCAGAGGCGCTCGATGATCGTGACGTTGGCCTGGCCGCCGCCCTCGCACATGGTCTGTAGGCCGTAGCGACCGCCGGTGCGCTCCAGTTCGTTCAGCAGAGTCGTCATCAGCCGCGCGCCGGAGGCGCCCAGCGGGTGGCCGAGCGCGATCGCGCCGCCGTTGGGGTTGACCTTGGCCGGATCGGCCCCGGTCTCCTTGAGCCAGGCCTGCACGACGCTGGCGAAAGCCTCGTTGATCTCCACCACGTCGATGTCGCCAATGGCCAGGCCGGTCTTCGCCAGCGCGTAGTCGGTGGCCGGGATCGGCGCGGTGAGCACCCAGAGCGGGTCGGCGCCGCGCGCGCTGACGTGGTGAATCCGGGCGCGCGGCGTGAGCCCGTGGGTGCGGACCGCCTGCTCGGAAGCGATCAGCAGCGCGGCGGCGCCGTCGGAGATCTGGCTGGACACCGCGGCGGTCAGCCTGCCGCCCGGTATAAGGGTCTTCAGCCCGGCCATCTTCTCCAGCGAGGTGTCGGCGCGCGGGCCCTCGTCGGCGGTGAAGTCGCCAAGGGGGACGATCTCGTTGTCGAAGCGGCCCTCGGCGATGGCCCGCAACGCGCGCTGATGGCTCTCGTAGGAGAACTCCTCCATGTCGCGCCTGCTGATAGCCCACTTCTCGGCGATCATCTCGGCGCCGGTGAACTGGGAGATCTCGGCGTCGCCGTAGCGGGCGCGCCATCCCTGGCTGCCGCTCCACGGGTCGGTCGCGCCGAACGGCTCCCCGGCGCTGAATGAACTCAGGATCGGGTACTGGCTCATGTTCTGCACGCCGCCGGCGATCACCAGGTCCGCGGTGCCTGCCATCACGGCCTGCGCGGCGAAGGTGACCGCCTGCTGGCTGGACCCGCACTGCCGGTCCACCGTCACGCCCGGCACGTGCTCCGGCAGGCCGGCCACGAGCGCCGCGGTGCGGGCGATGTCACCCGCCTGCGCGCCGATGGTGTCGAGGCAGCCGTAGATGACGTCCTCGACGGCGCCCGGGTCGATGTCGGTGCGGTCCACCAGCGCCCTGATCGGATGCGCGCCGAGATCGGCCGGGTGCACGCCGGCCAGGCTGCCGTTACGGCGGCCGACCGGTGCCCGGACGGCGTCAACGATGTATGCCTCGCCCATGGGGTGTCCACTCTCTCACTGTGCGTTCGGCGTAAAAAATTAATTGAATATAGAATAATTTCTATCAGCGAATCGGTCAATATGACGGTACGAGGATGCAGCACGGGCGCCGACGCGCAGTCCGGGCCGATGAATCAGGGTGGCGGTGAGTACGCCGGCACCAAACCCTCCTGGGTATGGCGGGCCATCTGAATCCTTGCGCCTATAATTGAAGCGTGCCTAGAAAACCTGCCGACGAGCCCTCGCGGGACGACAACGGCTCGAAGTCCGCGCGCACCAGAGAGCGGATACTGAACGCCGCGGCGCACGTGCTCAGCAGGAAGGGCTATGCCGGCACCCGGCTCACCGACGTCGCCGACCACGCGGAACTCCAGGCTCCCGCGATCTACTACTACTTCCCCTCCAGGGACGACCTGATCGAAGAGGTCATGTGGACCGGGATTGCCCACATGCACGATCACATCGACCAGGTACTCGCCGCGCTGCCGGCCGACACCGATCCGCTGGGCCGCATCGACGCCGCGGTGGAGGCGCACCTGCGGTACGAGCTGGAGATCTCCGACTACACGACCGCGGCGATCCGCAATGCCGGGCAGATCCCGGAGAACATCCGCATCCGCTATTCCGCTGAGGCGTCGAAGTACGGCGACGTCTGGCGCAAGCTCGTGCAGGATGCGGGCAACGCCGGGCTGCTGCGTTCGGACATCGATCCCGCGGTGGCCCGGATGCTGATCCTCGGCGCGCTGAACTGGGCGGCCGAATGGTGGAACCCTCGCCGTGGCTCACTGGACACCGTCGTCCGCACGGCCCAGTCCCTGGTGCGGCACGGCCTGGGCACCCCGCAGACCACGGACGAGGCACAGTCGGCGCCGCGTAAGCCGCGCCGCACCGGTCAGCGGGTGACTCCGGCCGGGTAACGCGCCACGATCTGGTCAACGACCAGCTTCGCCGTCTCCGCGCAGGCCGTGGTCCCGCCGTTGGCGTATTCCTTGACCCCGTCGCCGACGTTCCACAGGTTGGCGATCGGCGTCACGTTCGGCAGGTCGAACCCGGCCACCGCGCGCTGCGGCGGCCAGTCGTCCCTGGTGACCACGGTCGACAGGATGCGAGCCCCGTCGAAGCCGGCGATCTCGTCCCGCAGGTCGGCCATCAGGAACTCGGTCTCCGCCGCGGCGTCGAAGGAGCCCACCGCGGGCTTGGGCACGGACGTGCCTACGTAGAGGTGCCAGCCCTCCGGCGCCATCTCCGGGCAGGTGTCGGTGAAGTTCGCGACGTAGCAGAGCCTGCGGGTCTTGGCGAAGCTGAGCATCCCGGGGGCATCGATCAGCCGCTGCCTGGACGCGAAGTTCACCGAGATCATCGCGCACGGGCGGTCGCCGCGGCTGACCGCATCCAGGTAGTCGGCCGGGAGGTGCTGCTCGCCGACAAGCCGCACCGTCGCGGCCGGCCCGACATCGCTTACCGCGATCCGGGCGCCGACGTCGACGGTCTCGCCGTCCCGCTCGATCACCGCACCGCTCACCCGCCCGTCTGCCACCGTCAGCGAACGGACCTCGCTGGACAGCCATACCGCACCGCCGCCGGCCGTGATCATCTCGGCCAGCGAGCGCCAGATGCCGATCGTCCCCGCCGGGCAGAAGCCAAACTTCTTGAACGCGCTCTTGCGGGTGAAGTAGGTGAGGAACACCTTGGCCGGCAGCTCTTCGGAGCCGACCGCGAAAACCGATCCGCACATGTTGCGGAAGATCCCGTGCACGGACTCGTTCTTGGTGTACTTCGCCACCCAGTCCGCCGTGGACAGCTGCTCCTGCGGCAGGCCGTCGTCGGTGCGGGCCGCGGCAAGCCCGCCGACCAGCTTGGCGCCCTGGCGGGTCAGCTTCGAGAGCAGGAATCCCCACCCGCCGCCGGTCACGTCAACGTCCTTGCCGCCGACCCGGTACAGGATCGGCGGGGCCGGCCGCCGCACGTTGAACTCCGCGCCGACCTCCTCGAATGTCTGCTGCGTGATGCCCTCGACCTCGATCACGATCGCGCCGTTGTTGACCTTGAAGCCGTCGAAGTCCCGGGTGGAGGCCCGGCCGCCGACGTGCTCGAGCCGCTCGACCACCAGCGTGCGGTAGCCGCGATGCGTCAGCCGCGCGGCGGTGAGCAGGCCGCCCGCGCCGGCCCCGATCACGATGGCGTCGAAGCTGTCCGTCATTGCCAGAGCCCTTCAGCCGACCGGGTTAACGCCGGGAACGGACCCGTCCAGGTCGGTGATCTCGCTCCACCGTTCGGCGACTTGGCCGATCGTGGGGGTCTCGCCGAACGTCACGCCCTTGGACTGGTAAAGCGCTACGCGGTGGACGTTCCCGCCGCCGGCCACCAGCACCGTGCCGCTGTCGGTGCACTCGTCGGTCAGCAGGTAGCCCACTACGGGCGCGACCTGCGCCGGCGGGAGCTGCGCCAGCAGGTCGACCAGACCGGACTTCGCCGAGCCGTAGTTGGCCTGGCCGAAGTTGCCGTACAGGCCGCTGGTCGAGGTGGCCATCACCACCCGGCCGTAATGCTGCTCGCGGAAATGCGGCCACGCCTGCCTGGTGACGTGGAAGGCGCCGTTCAGGTGCACCGCCAGCACGGCATCCCAGTCCTGCGGGCTCATCTTGTGGAAGGCCCTGTCCCGCAGGATGCCCGCGTTGTTCACCAGCCCGTGCACGGCGCCGAACGCCTCGACCGCGGTCGCCACGATCGCGGCCGCGCCCTCGCGGGTCGCCACGCTGTCATAATTCGGCACCGCCTCGCCGCCCGCGGCCCCAGATCTCCTCGACCACGGCATCGGCCATCACACTGCCCGAGCCCGATCCGTCGCGGGCCCCGCCCAGGTCGTTGACGACCACCCGCGCCCCGGAGCGCGCGAGCAGCAACGCGTACTCCCGTCCGAGCCCGCCGCCGGCGCCGGTGACGATAATGACCCGATCCTGTACTCCCGACATGATCTTTTCCTCCGAACGGTGGCGGCCTAATACGACTGCGGAAGCCCCAGGCTGTGCTGCGCGACGTAGTTGAGCACCATCTCCCGGCTGACCGGCGCGGTGCGCATCAGCCGGGTGACGAACCACAGGTCGGCGAGGCCGTACTCGAGCGCCAGGCCATTGCCGCCGTGCGTCTGGATTGCCTGGTCCAGTGCCTTCAGCGAAGCTTCGGCCGCGCTGAACTTCGCGATGTTCGACGCCTGCGCGGCATCCTGCCCGGCGTCGAATAGCTCGGCGGCCCTGGCCGTGGCCAGCCTGGCGAGCTCCACCCCGATATGCGCCTCCGCGAGCGGATGCGCGACTCCCTGGTGCGCGCCGATGGGCGCAGACCAGACCTGGCGCTGCCTGGCATAGTCGGCGGCCTTGGCCACCGCGTAGCGGCCGACGCCATTGCACAGCGCCGCGGCCAGCACCCGTTCGGGATTGAGCCCGGCGAAGACCTGCCGCAGTCCCTTGCCCCTCACTCCGATCAGGGACTGCGGGCCGACCCTGACGTCGTCCAGGAAGACGGTGAACTGCTTGTCGGGAGAGATGAGCGCGGTCTCGATCGGCTGTAGCGTCAGGCCCGGGGCGTCGACCGGCACCACGAACAGGGACAGCGGGCTGCGCCCGCCGGCCGCATGGCCGCCGTCGCGGGCCACGAGCAGCAGCGCCTCGCACTCGTCGGCGGCAGAGATGTAGTACTTGCCGCCGGAGATGATCCAGCCATCGCCGTCCTCGCGGGCGGTCGTGCTGACGTTATGGCTGTTGGATCCGGCGTCCGGCTCGGTCAGCGCGAAGGCCATCTTCCGGGTTCCGGCGGCGATGCCGGGCAGCCAGTCGCGTTTCATCTCCGGCGAGCCGTGCGCCGCCAGGATCGAGCCGCAGATGGCCGGCGAAATGACCGCAATGAGCAGCGGCATGCCGTGCGCCGCGAGTTCCTCCAGCACCACGACCAGCTCCGACAGGCCCGCGCCACCGCCGCCGAACTCCTCCGGCAGGTGCACGCCGAGCAGGCCGGACTCGCCGAGCTCGGCCCACAGCTCGCCGATGTTCTCGCCGCTGCGCGAGCGCTCGGCGTAATACTGGTGGCCGTATTTCTCCGCGATCTTGGCGGCGGAATCCCGGATCAGCCGGTGCTCGTCGCCGTCGACGACCAGACCTGTCGTCGTTACCGCCCCTGGAACTGCCATCTCACCGCCTCTGGAACTGCCATCTCACCGCCCCTGGAACTGCCATCTCACCGCCCCTGGAAGGTGGGTGCGGACTTGCCAAGGAAGCTGGTGATGGCGTGATCGGCATCCTGCGTGGCGGCGGTCCGGGCCAGTGCGTTGGTCTCCGCCCTCATCTGGTCTGCCAGCGTCTGCGACCACGACTGCCGCAGCAGCTTCCTGATCTCGCCATACGCGCGGGTCGGACCTGCCGCGAGCCGCCGCGCGATGGCTGTTGCCTCGGCATCGAGCACGTCGGCCGCCACGACCCGGTTCACCAGCCCCCACTCAGCGGCCTCGCGCGCGTCCAGCACCCGCTGCTCGAAGTACAGCTCGGCGGCACGGCGCGGCCCGACCAGGCGGGGCAGGAACCACGAGCCCGCCCCGTCACCCGACAGGCCAAGCGGCGCGAACCCGGTAGCGAACTTGGTGCCCTCCGCGGCGAGCGCGATGTCCGCGATGTAGAGCAGCCCGAGCCCGCCGCCCGCCACGGCGCCGTGCACCGCGGCGACAACCGGCGCGTCGAGATCACGCAGCATGAGCAGCGCCTCGTGGTACATCGTGGTCATCCGCCGCAGGTCCCCAGGTAGCTCGCCCGGCCCGGCCTGCGCGAAAACGTTGATGTCGCCGCCGACCGTGAAGGACGGGCCGTTGCCGGCGATCAACAGCGCCCGCAGGTCCGAGCGGGCCGCGCAGCGCTGAGCCACCTCGTGCAGATCTTCGACGAAGGCCCCGTTGATCGCGTTGCGGGAGCCCGGCCGGTTCAGCCGCAGCACGCCCAGGCCATCGCGGACGGAGAACTCGAGAACCGAGAGCTCCCGGCCGCGGGAGTTGCCGGGCGCACGGCCGCGGGAGTCATCGGGCGCGCGGCCGCCGGAATCACCGACCGCGCGGGCGGCGGGATCACTGACCGCCCGGGCGCCGGAGTCTTCGAGTGCGCGGTGCCAGCGCTCGCTGTCGGTCAGCTGGACCAGCCCCGAAATCTGGCCGTCGGCGAAGGACAGCAGGTGCACGAATTCGGCATCAAGCACTCCCCCGCCGTCCCTCGCGGTTCCGGTGTAGCGACCGGTCACCATCAGCCTGCCGTCGTCCAGCAGGCCGAATTCGGCTGGCTTCGCCGCCGCGGCGGCGAAGCTCTCGGCGATGCGTCCCCAGAAGTCGCGGCGCATGGCGTCCGCGCCGTGGTAGCTGCCGCCGAGTCCGAGCGGCAGTCCCTCGGTGGTGCGGCCCTCGAACCGCGGGTGCAGCAGCTCAGCCAGGCGTTCACGGTTGCCTTCGGCCAGCGCTCGGTACAGGTCAGCGCCGAGCTGCTCCGCTGTAGCCCTGTCCGCCGGTATCACGTCGACCGATGTCCCACCGTCCGCCGGGCCTGCGACGGCCGGTGCACCCCGGTCCGCCGGGGCCCCTTCGGCTGGCACGGCGGCTGCCCTGTCGCTCGACATTCGGTATCTCCGTTCAGAATCTATTTTAAATTAAATCATGAGTGTGGGCTGCCGATGCGACCTGGCGTGCTCTTCTAGCGACCCGGTTCCTCACGCCACCGGTCGGCGGAGGGATCCAGCAGCAGCTGCAGGTGTCCTTCGGGCAGCCAGATGATCGTCTCCAGCTCGAGTGCGTCGAGGAAGCGCACTCGCCCCGTCCTGCGGTCCTCCAGGCGCAGCCTCGGTCCGTTGGCCGTGGTGTCCACGCTCGCCTCAACCTCCGCGAACTCGCTGCCCACCAGGTCGCTGGCTGGCCCGGTCACCTTGCCAGCCCGGCGGCTGCCGTCATCTGCCTCGGACACGCTGTCCTCCCGTTCTCGGCTGGTCAGATCAGGAATGCCAGCGTAGGCAACGGCTGATCGCAGTTGACGAGCAGTACCTTCTTGTAGGCGAGGCGGATTTCCCCGTCGACGACACGCAGCCGGTAGGTCGTGCGCCCGGCCCAGATCTCGGTGCCGCGGGCACGGGACTCCGCCAGCATGAAGTTGGCGCCTACGATCGTCTCCGCTCCCCCGCCGCCCCGCATCTCGACGCCCGGCACCTCGCCGCCCGGCACCTGGCCGTCCGGCACCTCGCCGCTCAGCACCTCGCCGCTCAGCACCTCGCCGCTCAGCACCTCGCCGCTCAGCACCTCGACGTTGGAGATAACCCGTCGCAGGCTGGACGGCGGTGACTGGGAGTGCCGCTTCCCGGTTCGCAGCTGCTTCAGCCTGGTGGAGATGCGGCTGCGGTTGTCGTAGATGACCGACATCTGGCTGGTCGGGTCGACCGCGTCGGCGCCGGCCGGCACCCAGTACAGCGCGTCGTCGGTCCACAGCGCTTCCCACGCGTCATAGTCGTGCTCGTCGGCGTAGCGCGCCTCGCGGTAAAGGAACTGCTCGATCTGCCGCAGGTCAAGCTCCGAGACGGCCACGGCGGTCACGCTGCGGCCTCCATCAGGGTGCGGTAGTGCGACCAGAAGCCGCGCATGGCGGTCTCATCGGTCGCTGTGCCGATCGTCAGCCCGCGTTCGTCTACCCGCTCGCGGTGCAGGCCACGGCGCAGGTCCAGCCACTCGGGCTGGAGCATCGCCACGCCGCGCTGGTTGCGCTCGTACATCTCGGTGTCGTCGGCCAGCAGCATGCCGGCCGGGCCGACCGAGCCGATCGACTGCGAGACCATTCGCTTGTTGAGCTCAGGCGCACCCTTGAGCTGCACGGCTGTCGAGTGCTGTATGCACTCCCCCGCCGAGAGCGGCTGGATGACGAACACCTGGATCTCGGCGATGAACAGGTTGGGAAAGATCATCACGTGCGGGGCGCCCTCGACGAGGATCTGCTCAGCCGCTTCGCCGTGCACCTCGCGCATCCGGGCCACGTAGTCGGGAACCCGCGCCTGCGTCGTGCCAAACCAGCGCATCGGCTCACCGAAGTTGCGGAACTCAGGGCGCAGGTCATTCTCGCTGTGCCCGTTACCCAGGTTCCTGGTGACCGCGGACGACTTGTCGCTGTAGAGGGCGGCGATCGGGCTCCCGGTGACGCTGAAGATGGAACTGTGCACGAACTGCGGGTGGTATCCGTCGGTCTCGTTTTCCGCCAGCAGCTTCCAGTTGGCGCGGGTGCGGTGCTTGAGCCAGCCGGCGTTCAGCTGCACCTGGCCGTCGGGTGACAGACGCGCCAGCCTGTCAATCTCGCCTGCCGCCGCACCGAGGTGCTCGGCCAGCGTCGGACCGTCGGCGGCGAAACTGCCGAACACGAAGCCGTGGTAAGAGTCCACCCGGGGGACCCGGCCCATCGCGAGGTCCAGCTTGCCGTTTCCCTCGTAGCCCTGGCGGTACGGATACCCGATCAGCTCGCCGGTGTTGCGGTAGGTCCAGCCGTGGTACGGACAGCGGAACGACTTGGAGTTGCCGCGGGCATCCTCGCAGACAAGGTTCGCCCGGTGCGCGCACCGGTTCAGCAGCACGTGCAGGCCGCCGTCGCGGTCGCGGGTCATGATCAGGTCCTGCGGCCCGACGCTCTTGCGCACGTAGTCGCCGGGCTCCGGCACCTCGCTCGCGTGCCCGATGTACACCCAGGTGCGGTACCAGATGCGCTCGAGCTCTTCGGCGAAGATCTGCTCACTGGTATACAGCGAGCCGTGCACGCGATCGGACTGGATCAAGGTCGCGTAGTCGGGCCTGGGCATTGAAGCGGCCGTCCCGCGCACCGTGGCGGTCACCTGGCCTCCTCCGGCGGAAGCCGACCGTCAGCGGTCACGCTTCCGCTCCCATAGTCGTCTTAATCCATATTAGAATAACTGACCGATCTGGCCAGGACAACCCGTCCGGGCCGACCGACCGCGTGACCAGCTCCGGCGGCCGACCCGTGACCAGCCCGGCGGCCTGCCCGTGGGTGCAGCCCTCCCGTAGGGATGTCCATGTTGCCTGCCCTAGCCGACGAGTGGGGCTCACTGCGGGAGAGCTGTACCCGGCCACTGCTGATCAACAGAACCTGGCCGTTCACGGGTGAACAGCAAATCGGCATCGATCACTGGCGGGAGGTGAAGCCGGAAGGGATGCCTGGGGCAGACGGTGCAGGCCGTGACTACTGGGGCGCATGACGGGACACGCAGCGGCCAGGGCCAGGCATGAATGCGGCGTTACCTACCACCCGTGGGGGGCTCTGCCACATCCATGCAGCACAGGGGGTGCCGATCGTGCAGAACGCCGGGCGAACGGGGCACAGGAGGGACCGATGTGACCGCAAGGACCTGCCGGGAAAGAGATCGGGCCAACTGACGGCACCTGCCCTACCCCCGCCGCGACCGCACGGGCATCCCCGGCACATGCCAGCCTCGTGACCTGCTGGCGGGGCGGCTCAGCAGCCGTGGAAGACGGGCTTGCGGCGTTCGCGGAACGCGGCAGTTCCCTCGGCGAAGTCCGCTGTGTCGAATAGCCGGGCCTGCAAGTCCACCTCGCGTTCGAGCACCAGGCGCTGGTCGGCCGGCCAGGCGGCGAGCATGGCCTTGATACCTGCGAGCGCGAGCGGCGGGCCTGCGGCCATCGCACTGGCGTCGTCGATGGCACGGGCGAGGGCCTCCCCCGGCTCGGCCAGGCTGTCGACCAGCCCAAGCTCCCGCGCCTCGGTGCCGGGCAGCCGGCGCGGCAGCAGCATCAGCTGGCGTGCGACCGCGAGCCCCGCCCGGGCGGGCAGCGTGGCGAAGATGCCCATGTCACCGGCCAGCCCGACGCCGGTGAACGTCACGGCGAAGATCGAGTCGGCGGCGGCCACTACCCGGTCACAGGCAATCGCGAGGGCGGCGCCCGCGCCGACCGCGTAGCCCTCGACCGCGGCGATCACCGGCTTGGGGCCGTCCCAGATGGCCCTGATCACGCGCTGCGCGGCCTGCGCGCGGGGCCGTGTCTGGTCAGCGCCCTGCCTGCGCATGGTGGAGATGTCCCCGCCGGAGCAGAAGGTGCCGCCCGCCCCGGTCAGCACTATCGCCCGCACCGAGTCATCCGCCATCGCCGCCTCCAGCACCTCGGCGAGGACGACCCGTAGCCGCAGGTCGATCGCATTGCGCGTGGCCGGCCGGTCGAGGGTCACCACCCGGACGGCGCCGCGGTCCGCGGTCAGGACGCCGTCCTGGTCATCGGCTAGCGCGCCATGCTGGTCATCGGCCAGGACGGCGTCCTGGTCAGCCGGGAGCTCGTCCGTCACGCTATATACCTGACGATGGATGCCGCGACGCAGGCGGGCTTCGCACCGCCTTCGATCTCGATGGTGGTGGACAGCTCCGCTTGCACCGCACCGTCGAGGGGTGTCACCGTCGCGATCCGCGAGGTGGCGCGCAGCCTGGATCCGACCGGAACCGGCGCCGGGAACCGGACCTTGTTCAGGCCGTAGTTGATCGCCATCGTCACGCCGTCGACCCGGTAGATCTGCGGCAGGAACGCGGGCAGTAGCGAGAGGGTCAGCATGCCGTGCGCGATCGTGCCGCCGAACGGACCTGCCGCCGCCTTCTCGGTGTCCACGTGGATCCACTGGTGGTCGCCGGTCGCGTCCGCGAAGGTGTTGACGCGTTCCTGGTCCACCACCAGCCAGTCGCTGGTGCCGAGCTCCTCGCCGGCTGCGGCGGCCAGCTCCTGAATCCCGTGGAAGATCCTCATGAGCGGTAACTCCAGACGCGTGCGTTAGGGATAATTTTTGAACTGAACCTAAATTGCTAACGATGCTCCCGTCAACCGGTGATCAGCGAGCTCTCCTCGGGTGCGTGAGGTCGGTGCGTGAGGTGCCAGCGTCCGGCAACGGCTTCGTGGGCGAGCTGCCGGCGGTCCGGCGTGACGCAGAAGAAGAGATGGCCAGACGCACGGTGGACCTCGCCATCAAAACGGTGGCGGCCCGGTATGAGCAGCGCCAATCATTCGATTAATCGGCGCATACTAGCTAAGTTTTACTGACCAAGGACTTTCCAGCTCACTGCACGGTGATATGCGTTATCCGGCTATAGAACCCAACGAGGGGCGGCGGCGGCGTGAGTGGGCCGGCGGCTGGCGGCGGCGTGAGTGGGCCGGCGGCTGGCGGCGGCGTGAGTGGGCCGGCGGCTGGCGGCGGCGCGAGTGGGCCGGGGGCCGGGCGGCAGCGGCGGGCCGAAGCGCAGGCGGACTATTGCAGCTTCGTGATGCCGGTTTTGGGCAATAGTTTCCGGTTAGCCCAGTTCGACGTGCGGGAGCCGAAGAGCGCGGTCTGCGTCCGGGGCGTTGGCCCTCTGACATGCGTGAACAGCCCATGGGACAGATGGGGTCACCGAGCTGGTGGAGAGTATGTACCGAAGCTCGACAAAAATGTTCCCTCGTCTCGGGGGGTACCGCATATGTAGCTAGGCGGCCCGCTACGATGGCCGTCTAGGTGGACGTCGGCTGGTCTTGTCAGCGCCGGGGTGATTGACGCGAGTCACAATCTGGTGCCGGGGGATGCGCCGACTAGGGTGGGGCAAACAAAATCGCGGCGCAGGGTAATATCAAAGGCGCAGAGTAATATCAATCGGGCCAAGCTGGTCTCTGACTTTCTTGGCTTACAAGCAACGCTACTACACGGAATGCCGGTTTCAAGCCGACAGGCAGGTAAGTCATGAAAGCCACTGACATCAGCGAGAAGCGGTCGGATTACCCAGACCTGGGAGATCTGCGATGGGTGCCGCTTGAGGACATGCCGAGCCTGAGTGATGACGTGTTGGGGAGCGTCCTACGGCGCCTCGTTCCCGACCCGACGGATGTTCACGTTCCCGTAGCCGCGTTTAACTCCGCCATCTGACCCGGGGGCCCGGCATGAGCCGGCCAGCCATGCCGCTGCGGCAGTTCGTACTGAAGGTACATAGCCGCTGCGATCTCGCCTGCGACCACTGTTACGTGTATCAGGGCGCCGATCAGAGTTGGCACGGCCGGCCGATGGCGATGAGTGACGAGACCATCGCCTGGACCGCGCAGCGCATCGCTGAACATGCGAAGGCACACGGGCTGACCGGGGTCCATGTCGTCCTGCATGGCGGGGAGCCATTGCTAGCCGGTCCGGCGCGGTTGCGCTTCACCGCCCGGACGCTGCAGTCGGCATTGGCTGGCGTGTGCGATCTCGACCTGCGGATCCACACCAACGGGGTACTGCTGGACGAGGAGTTCTGCGAGCTGTTCGCCGCATGCGGCGTGAAGGTCGGAATCTCCATAGATGGTCACCGGGCCGCCAACGACCGGCATCGCCGATACGCCGACGGCCGCAGCAGCTACGACCGAGTGATCCGTGCGATTGAGCGGCTGCGAACGGCGCAATACCGCGACCTGTACGCTGGCCTGCTCTGCACGATCGACGTGGCCAACGACCCGGTCGCGGTCTATGAGTCACTACTGGAGCTTGATCCGCCGCGGATCGACTTCCTGCTGCCGCACGCAACCTGGGACCAGCCGCCAGTCCGGCCGGGAGCCGCGACCGCCTACGCGGACTGGCTGATCGCCATCTTCGACCGCTGGCTGGCCGACGGGCGGCCGGTAGGCGTGCGGACGTTCGACTCGATCATCCAGACCGAGAATGGCAACGACAGCCTCACCGAAGCGCTCGGGCTCGGGCCGAGTGACCTGGTAGTGATCGAGACCGACGGCAGCTACGAGCAGGTCGATTCCCTGAAGACCGCGTTCGACGGCGCCCCCGCCACGGGATTCGACGTCTTCCGCCACTCCCTCGACACGGCCGGGCAGCACCCGGGGATCGTCGCCCGCCAGCAGGGACTGGCTGGCCTGTGCGATACCTGCCAGACCTGCCCCGTGGTGACCAGCTGCGGAGGCGGCTTGTATACCCACCGCTACCGCACGGGAACAGGCTTCGCGAACCCATCGGTGTACTGCCCTGACCTGCTGAAACTGATCAAGCACGTCCGCAGCGCGATCCAGCGGCCGCAAATCGGCCGGACTGCGGCCGGTCCGACCGCCTCGATCCCCGCCGCCGAGCTCCGGGAGCTGGCCGCCGGCGTCGGCGGGGCGAGCGCGATCGGATATCTCGCCGAGGCGCAGCGGATCCTACGACGCGCGCTGCTGGCCGCCGTCTACCAGGCGGCCAGCACTACCGCCGCGCCCGGCACAGTCGCCTTCGATCTGAGGGGTGCCTGGAAGCTGCTGGCCAGGGTCGACCGGGAGAATCCGACGGCACTGGGCAATGTGCTGGGCCACCCCTACATCGGTGCCTGGGCGGTGAGCTGCCTGGAACAGTTGCGGACACCTCCGGGCGAGCGCGCTGCAATCGCCGAAGCGCTAGCCGCCGACCTCGGTCATCTTGGCGCCATCGCCGCCGCGGCCGCTATCCGGTCCGGCATTGAAGCCCGGGTAACCGTCCCGGTGCGCGACGGTGCCGTGCACCTGCCGACACTCGGCCGGTTGCTCACCGGCCTGGCGAAGCAGCAACCAGGATCCCCGATGACAGCGACAGTGGAGACGGCGCCAAGCGGGGCGACCGTGCGAACCGGCGACGCTCAGTGGACGTTGCCCCGGCTGGCTAGCCACTCCGCCTGGCAGGACACCGGCCCCGCCTGCTGGCAGCCAGTACGGTGGCTCACCGCGCCGGGTATCTCGGTCGCGATCGAGGACACCGATCTCTATCGTTTCTGCCACCAGTGGGAGGCCGCGCCCCGGCTGACCGATACGCAGGTTACCGACTGGCAGCGCGCTTTGGGCAGCGCATGGGCTGAGATTCAGCGGGAGCACCAGGTCTATGCCCCGGCCCTGGCCGCCGGATTGCGGACGATTACTCCGCTGTCCGCAGGCCCCCCGGGCCGCGACGTGAGCGCCACCGCGAGACAGGCTTTCGGCGCGGTCGCCGCCGCGCTGCCGGGCGACCATGCAACGCTGGCCCTGCTGCTGATCCACGAGTTCCAGCACGTGAAACTCGGCGCGGTGCTGGACCTGTACGACCTTCACGACGCCGCTGATACCCGGCTGTTTCACGCACCGTGGCGCAAGGATCCGCGCCCGCTGGAGGGATTGCTGCAGGGCACCTACGCTCACATTGCTGTCACCGACTTCTGGCGGAACCGGCGGAAGGATGCCGATGGCCAGGCGGCCAAGGCGGCAGAGGCGCAGTTCGCGCACTGGCGGACCCAGACCGCTAATGCCATCGAGACGCTCGCCACGTCAGGCTCGCTGACCCCGCTCGGCGAGCAGTTCGTCGACAGGATGCGTGAGTCCATCGCCCCTATGCTGGCGGAACCGGTGGCAACCGTGCCGGAATTCGGCGGCTGATCCAGATGCCCGGTTTCGCCGGCGGCTCGCACGTGCGCCAGACCCGCCAATCCCTTGCCGCCGACCTGCGAGCGCTCGGCGTCGCCGCCGGTCAGGTTTTACTGCTTCACGCGTCCCTGCGCAGCCTGGGCCCGGTCCGGGGTGGTGCGGCAGCGGTCGTCGCGGCGATGCAGGACGTCATCGGGTATGAGGGCACGCTGGCGGTCTGCGCCGGAACCGCGGGCAATTCGGATACCTCCAGGCTCTACCTGGCCCGGACTGCGGGCATGACCGCCGAGCAGATCACCCGATACAAGGCGGCGATGCCGCCCTTTGACCCGGCCAGCACACCGTCAGACGGTATGGGACGCATCGCGGAACACGTCCGGACCATGCCGGGCGCGGTGCGCAGTGCCCACCCGCAAAGCTCGTTCGCCGCGATTGGCCCGATGGCCGATAAGCTCATGAATCCGCACCCGGTGCACTGCCATCTTGGCGATTCCTCGCCCCTTGCGCGCCTGTACGAGACGGACGCGCGGATACTGCTGCTGGGCGTGGGCTACCAGGCTTGCTCGGCGCTCCATCTGGCCGAGTACCGCTATACCGCCAATCCACCGATGCGCAGTTACAGGTGCGTAATTGCCGTGGCTGGCCAGGCGGTATGGCATGAGTACACCGACGTGGCCCTCGATGACCGGCATCTCGGTGAACTGGGCGCTGATTTCGATCGGGCCGGGATAGCAGCCCGTGGCCGCATCGGACAAGCGGACTGCCGTCTGGCGCCGCTGGTGCCGACGGTGGACTTCGCGACGGAATGGCTCCGCCGGCACAGGCTCGCTACGAGTCTTTAGCCCGGCACCGAGTCTGGCATCGGTAACCACCGGCTGGCGCGCCATGTCCTTGCCCTGCCGCACCTGACGCACCTGACGCAGCCACCTGCTCTGGACCGGTTCCCGGATCTCATCTAAGCTTCTTGGATCAGAGAGAGGGACGATCTCCGTTGATGCGTGCGGGAGGTCGTGGGCCCGGTGTGACGCATGGGTGCAGGGGGGAACAGGCAGGGATGGCGAGGCATGAAAATGGTCGTGCCGACAAGCCGTACTTTTTCCTGAGCTATGCTCGCACGCCAAGACTCGACGAGAACGACCACAGCGACCCGGACATGTGGGTCCATAAGCTGCATCAGGATCTCTGCAAGAATATCTTAGGCATGACCGCTCTCCGTCCTGGGTCAGTCGGTTTCATAGATCGGAATAATCGTTCCGGGGTCCGGTGGCCGGGTGAGCTGGCCGAAGCCCTGGCGACGTGCCGCGTCTTCGTTCCGCTGTATTCTCCGCGTTACTTCGAGAGCAAAGACTGCGGCATGGAATGGTTTGCCTTCGCCCGCCGTCAGGTGAACAGCAGGGACCAGGGGCGTGCGTCCGTTGACGCTATCGTGCCAGCACTGTGGTCACCGGTAAGAGCAGAAATCCTGCCGGACGTGGCGCAGGACATTCAGTACGAAGATCCCAGCTTTGGTCCCCGTTACGCCACGCACGGGTTCTTCGGGCTGATCAAACTAACGCGCTACCGGGAAGACTACGAGGTTGCGGTCTACGAGCTTGCCCGGCGGATTGTGAATGTCGCCCAGCGGACGCAGGTCGCCCCCGAACCGCCGTCTGTCTATGCGTCGCTGGAGAACGCCTTCGCCCGGGGCCGATCGGACCGGCAGGCGAGAAGGCATCTCCGGATTACGGTGCTCGCGCTGGACCACTCGACGCTCCCCGACGGCCGCGCGAGGGACTACTACGGCGAGTCACCGCGCCTGTGGAATCCATACCATCCGGCTTCCAGGCAGCCGCTCGCGGACTACGCCGCGGATCTGACGACGTGCATTGGCTGCCAGCCGACCATCGGCACCTTCGAGGAGCATGCCGCGCAGTGGGTGAACAGCGACAGGCCGATCCCCGGACTGTGCCTGATCGACCCTTGGGCGACTGCCTCAGCAGCGTGCACGGACAAGTTCCAGCGTCTGGACGGACTCAAGCCGTCGTGGGTCAGTGTGCTAGTGCCATGGAATAATCAGGACCCTGAGCTGAGCGCCGCCGAGCAGGCCCTCCGGAAGAGTCTCGGCCTTTCCCTGAACCGCAAGCTGGCCAGCGTCCCGCAACGATGCCGAATGGCCGCTGACGGCATTCCCACGCTGCGCGAGTTCAGCGAGATTCTTCCGCAGATGACCAGGATCATGCTGAAGAGATTCCGCAAGGACAAGCACACGCCGGCGCACCCGCCCGGGGGTTCTCACGTCGAGCGCCCCCGGCTCAGGCGGGTGGATCCGGCAGATTCCGGAGAACATGATGGATGAGGCCGGCCAAGGCAAGATCGTTACGTTCTACTCGTACAAGGGCGGGACTGGCCGGACGATGGCGCTCGCTAACGTCGGATGGATTCTCGCCAGCAACGGGAAGCGGGTCCTGGCAGTTGACTGGGACCTGGAGTCACCAGGACTGCACAAATTCTTTCACCCGTTCCTTGACGAGTCCGTAGTAAATTCAACGAACGGCGTTATCGAGATCATCAACGACTACGAGTCGGAAGCGACAAGCCCCGAGCCGCATGCGCAAGACTGGCATCTAGAATACGCTCAGGTGGAACCGCACGCCGTGTCCCTTACAGGGCATCAATTCCCTGATGAAGGAAGCCTTGATTTCATCTCCGCCGGGCGTCAAAATCGCGTCTACTCGGCCGCTGTCAGTTCTTTGGACTGGGACAATTTCTATGATCGGCTGGGCGGTGGCCAATTCTTCCGTGCCTTGCGCGCCGACATGAAGCGAAATTATGACTATGTCCTGATCGACAGCCGCACCGGGCTGAGTGATGTCGCGGATATCTGCACGGTCGAACTCCCAGACGTCCTTGTCGTATGCTTCACGCTAAATGACCAGAGCATAGAAGGCGCCTCGAACGTCGCGCGGCAGATCAGCAATCGATACGGCGACCGTAATATACGGATCCTGCCCGTGCCCATGCGTATCGAAAACGCTGAGAAAGAAAAGCTTGACATCGGCCGGGCGCTGGCCAGGATGAAGTTCGATGGTTTTCCCGTTGATCAGACCCCGGAGACTTCGGCGCAGTACTGGGGATCGGTCGAGATTCCGTACCGGCCGTTTTATGCCTTCGAGGAGACGCTGGCCGCCTTCGGCGACCCGCCGGGATCCCCAACCTCGCTGCTCGCGGCCTACGAACGGATGACCGACAAGGTCACGGCGGGTGAGGTCACGTGCATGCCGCCGCTGGATGAGGAACTGAGGCTGCAGTACTCCGATGCCTACACCCGCCGCCAGCCGATTTCCTCGACCGAGGTGTTCCTGAGCTACGCGCCGGAAGATCAGATGTGGGCCGACTGGATCAGGTGGGTCCTGACGAGATCCGGCTTCCACGTCCTGCCCCACTGCACGGCAGCGGATGAGGAGGCGGATGCTGACGGCAGCTTCGAGCCCGCGCGTGAACTTCAGGCCGCCTCCCGCGCCATCGCGCTGCTGTCGGCCGCGTACATGCAGTCACCCGAGGCCAGGGACATCTGGGGGAAAATCTCGGTACCCGACGCTGCGGGGACTCGCCGACACCTGATCCCGCTGCGGATTGGCGGCGGGCGGCCCGTTGCTCCGTTCTCCAGCCCCAGCGCCATTGACCTGGTGGGGCTGGACGCGGACCGGGCAACTACCGAGCTGCTGCGGGCATTCGACCGGCCGACCCTGCTGCCACAGTCCCATGACTCGCAGGCGGCGGAGCCGCGCTTCCCCGGGATGGTACCGGGGATCTCGAACGTGCCGGCAAGGAATGCTGACTTCACCGGACGCAGCGCAACCCTGGACCTGCTCCGGTCGAAGCTGGTGGATGATCGCATGGCGGTTGTTCTGGCTCAGGCCCTGTACGGGCTCGGCGGCGTGGGCAAGACGCAGATCGCACTGGAGTACGCGCACCGGTTCAGGGCCGACTATGACCTGATCTGGTGGATACCTGCGGAGCGGACCGAAGAGATTACCCGCTCGCTCGCCGACCTGGCCGGCCGACTCGGGCTCCCGGTCAGCGACAACGACGCGGAAGCGGCGGGTACCGCGCTGGCCAGACTGAACCATGGCGACACCGGGCGCTGGCTGCTCGTCTTCGACAACGCCGACAATCCCAAGGACTTGGATCCTTACCTGCCCACCGGGCCGGGTGATGTCATGATCACGTCCAGGAACCAGGCATGGACCCACTCCGCCGAGCCGCTCGAGGTCGACGTCTTCAGCCGCGCGGAGAGCATTGCGCACCTGATGCGTCACGTTTCGCGGCTGGACCGGGCTGACGCAGCCAGCGTGGCCGAAGCTCTGGGCGACTTGCCGCTGGCGGTCGAGCAGGCGAGTGCGTGGCTGGAGCAGACCAGCATGCCCGCGGCTACCTACGTCGACCAGCTAAGCACGCAGCGGACTCTCATGCAGGCGCTGCACGAGCCGACCGACTTCCCCCATCCCGTGGTGGCGACGTGGAACATGTCCCTCGAGCGGCTCCGGCAGCAATCACCGGCAGCGGTACGGCTACTTCAGCTCTGCGCGTTCCTCTCATCAGGACCGATCTCAATGACGCTGCTCTACAGCGACGAGATGATCCAGTCCCTGCTGTCCTTCGACGACACACTGAGCGAGAAGCTCTTGCTCGGCAAGGTGATCATGGACATCAGCCGGTTCGCGCTGTTCAAGGTCGACCAGGGCAGCAACTCGGTCCAGATACACCGCCTCGTGCAGGCGGTGATCCGGTCCCAGCTGACCGAGGAAGAGCAGATCGCGGCCTGCCACGAGGTGCACGCCATCCTGGTCGGCGCCCGGCCGCGCCGCGGCGACACCGACGATCCGGAGAACTGGCATCGCTACAACTTGATCTGGCCGCACCTGGGGCCATCTCGAGCGGAGGAGTGCACCGAGGCGCCGACCCGCCAGCTGCTCATCGACTGGGTGCGGTATCAATGGAAACACGGCGAGTTCGACCAGTGCCTAGGCCTAGCCCGCCGGCTGGAGAACCTCTGGGGCCAGCAACTCGGCGAGAACCACCCGCAGACGCTGCACCTGCGGTTCCATTTGGCCAACGTGCTGCGATCACAGGGGCGCTTCGCCGACGCCCGTGACGTCGATATCGACGTGCTCGAGCGGCAGCAGCAGGTCCTAAAATCCGACCACCCGCATATTCTCATGACGGCCGGCGGGCTGGCCGCGGACTTGCGCGCGCTCGGTGAGTTCCAGCAGGCCCTTGCCCGTGACCGGGAGACGCACGAGCGCTTCAAGGAGCTGTTCGGGGAGGATCACCCGCGGACCCTCGCGGCAGCCAACAACCTGGCAGTATCGCTGCGCCTGGTGGGTGATTCCTCCGCCGCGCGCCGGGTGGATGAGGAGACACTGGCCCGGCGCGAGGACGTCTTGGGTCGCGACCATCCCTACACCCTCTACTCCGCCGCCAACCTCGCCCGCGACATGCGTGAGGAGGGCTTTTTCCGGGAGTCCGTCGACCTGCTGCGCAGCACATACGACAAGTACAGGCGAGTGCTGGGCGACGACCTGATGGATACCTTGCGCACCGCCAAGAGCCTGGCTGTCTCGCTGCGCAAGGCCGGCCTGCAAAGTCAGGCGATCGATCTGACCCAGGAGACCTACGACCGCTACTTGCGCAACTATCCCAAGGAATCGCCGGACGCACTGTCGTGCGCGCTCAACCTTGCCTGTGACTACTCGGCCCTCAACGACAAGTCCCGGGCACGTGACCTAGTAACCGAGGTCAGGGCGGCCTATCAGCGCAGCCTCGCCGAGGACCACCCGTACACGCTGGTCGCCGACAATAACCTAGTCACCTACCTGCGCGGTACTGGGCAGGTAGCCGAGGCCCGCGCTCTCGCGGAACAGACGCTGGCGGCCATGCGCGGCCGGCTGGGTGATGACCATCCCTTCACCCTGTCGTGCGCGATCAACCTGGCTAACTGCCTGGGAGATTCCGAGGACCTAGCCCGGGCCGAGACGCTGGAGCGCGAGACGATCGGCAGGCTGCGAGAGAAACTGGGGCCGCGGCATCCCGACACGCTGGTCTGCGAGGCCAACCTTGCGGTCACCTTGCACCTCGCCGGGCAAGAGGAGGAAGCCGAGCTGATCAGGACGCGGATCATGAATGCGTTCAGCCAGGTGCTGGGGCCGCGGCATCCGAATGCGGACCTCCTTCAGCGCTGGCAGCGCAACAACCGCGATCTTGAGCCGCAGCCGACCTGATCAGCCGCGCGGAGTGCCGACCGCGAGCCAGCGCAGGATGTCCGGCAGCACGTCCAGCGCGCCGAAGTGGGCGGCGCCTGCCTGCACGAGCACGGTCGCGCCCGGGATCTGGTCGGCGAGCCAGCGGGCGTGGCTGACCGGGGAAAAGACGTCGTTCTCGCCGTGCCAGAGCACGACCGGAACGGTCACGGCCGCGGGGTCGAATCCCCACGGAGAGCAGAAGGCCAGCGCATCGTCGATCCAGCCGTAGGCAGACGTCCGCAGCGCCTCGGCGTAGTTCTGCACCAGCATCGAGCGGATTCCCCGGTCGGTCACCACGCGCCTGTCCGAGTCAGGAAGCTCGGCCTGGAGGCGGGTGATGAGGCTGGCCGGGTCGGCGCGAATCGACTCGGCCGCAGGCGTCAGCCGGGCGGAGAGGGGGTCATGACCCGCCGCCGCCGCGGTGAAATCGATGACGTTCGACTGGGCCATCCCGTCGAACCAGTCAAGGCCCTCAGCACCATGCGGGGCAAGCCCGACGAGAACCGCGGCCCTGGTCGTCCGGCGCGGCAGCAGTGCGGCACAAGCTAGTGCGTGCGGCCCGCCCCCCGAGCGCCCGACGACTGCGAACTTCTCGACCCCATACGCATCGGCGATCGCGGCGACGTCTTCCACCACGTCGGCGACTTTCCGGCCGGCCAGCCGGTCCGAATGCCCGTAACCCGGGCGGTCGAATGCGATCAGCCTGATGCCTAGCCGATGCAGCACTTGCCCGCGCGGGTGCGGACCCAGCCTGCTCCCTGGCGTCCCGTGCAGCAGGAAGACGGGAATGCCCTCGGAATCACCGAATACCTGAACGGACAGCCGCCTCCCGCCAGCCGCCAACACCGTGTCCGTCAAGGCGTTCCTTCTACGTATTTGGTCGCGCGCCAGCTGTAGCCGTGGCAACCGTTAATGCCGTGGGTCGGCACCAACGACACGGTACCCTCGGGCGAACTGTTCGTTTTGGACCGGCCATCGTTCACCGCCACGTCCCTGAACGATCCAATCGCCAGGCTGGGCCGCAGCATTTCCTTCTATCGTCCGCAAGACGACGCTCTCGCTGACCCGCCAGGCGCGGACGGTGCCCGTCCGGCGCCAGCGATTGCCGGCCAGCGGCTCGTGACTGGCCCAGAATTCCTGGTCGCGAATCGTCCGCTCATGGCCGATGTCGTCGGTGACGTGCCAGTCACCAGCGGAGCCGGACAGCTTGCTCCCATGCGTGTGCCGCCACGTCTGGCTGGCCATGAGCCGCTCGGCACGGACCTCGCCGACGCGGCGGAATTCGATCGCGTCAGCAGGCCCGTCATCGGGCAAGATGGGCATGTAGCCGACGGCCTCTAGCTGCGCGAGCTGAGACCGGACGTAGCCGGGAAGCCACTCGCGCGATTCAGCCGCAAGATCAGCCCAGGGCCGCACGACGCTGTTGATCAGGGCGACGTCATCGTCTTCCTCAGCGACTGCGGCTGCCCGCCAGCCGGCCTGTCGGCGGCGGTCGTACCAGCGAGTATGTTCCTCCCGCGCCACTTCTTGAACGTCGCCGTCGGTCAGCTCAACGAAGCTTCCCGGCACAACCGCACGGCTTGGCACCCAGCGTCGGCCGCGCGCCACCACAGCAGCCATTATTGAGCGGAGCTGAAGGATGTTGTCCTCACGAATGAACTCATCAAGCTCATCCCACGGCTTGCGAGTGAGGGTCTTTACCGCACCTGATACGGCTGGGTGCGTCAATCGGTAGCACTCGTGCCAATGCCGGGCCGTCCTGGTCCAGGTATCTTCTGGTGTCTGGCGGTCGACGAGGAGAGCCCGCTGAAAGGGCTGTAGCTGGTCGAAAACGGCACCCGTGACACCAGCTCCGTCCGAGCACAATACGAACACGGGGGTGCCAGGGTGAAGCCGGGCGACCCGTCCGGCCTCGTGCAGGCTAGCCTCCGTGGGTGCATCTGCGATCACGACGGCCGTCTCGGCGGCCTCCGCCGGTGTCATGGCGTCCAGGCTGGCCAGCAGCTGACCGCGCCAGGCCGCCGGGTGGACTTCAACCGCAGGCAGTGCCTTAACGATTGCGTGGGAGGACGTAGCGCGATATTCCCTTCGCAGGTCCTCTGCTCGCACGTCCAGGAGCACGACTCGCTCGGCCAGGTGATCCGTCGCGGGCCGGGCCGCTCCGTCCGACGCCACCGCAGCCGGGTCAGCGGCCTGACCCCTGGCCGCCGCCGCAGCAAGATCCTGTCGCTCCCACGCGCGATGGGCAAGCTCCAGCAAGACCGCGAGCGCGAGCGTGCTATCACCGCAAAGCAGCACCTGCCGGGCATCACCGCGGAAAACTTGATTCACCAGCGCGCATGCAGTCGATTCTTGCGGGCTTAACGCATCCTCGAACCAGGCGAACGACGGACCGATGCGCTGACCCCGCCAGACGTCGGCGTGCCGAGGATCGTCTATGCGCGCGATCAGATGTGGCGGTCTGTCCGGATCCGCCCGGATGCGGCTCAGAACCAGCCTGGCCGCGCTCAGGACCTCCTCATTTTCGGCTGCCTCCGGGCGCAACGAGAACAAGTAACGCAGCTGAGGGCCACGCAACCCTCTGAGCAGCGGCGCAAGCACGCGCGGCAACGTTGGGTCGGCCACAACAATTTGCGCGCCCGTACCACGGGCCTCATCCAGCAGTGGATGATGCCGATCAGGCTCGATTACCACGACCCGGCTCCCGGATCCGATCGAAGTCAGATGACGCAGCAACGCGATCGTCATCGCGTCCAGGCCAGTAAGAATCGTGGCATCTTTCACCAGACGCGCGCGTAGACGGCCGACCGGCTGCCGCCATAGCACCGCCGCAGCCGCGAAGGCACCGACTAGCGTGGCACCCAGGCAAATTGTGCGCCCGAGCTGCAAAGCCAGCGGTAGCTGGCCCGGGCACGTCGTGCCGGGTCCATACCGCGGCTCAAGTGATCCGACATAAAGGCTGAGAACCCAGGCGACTACCGCGGTATGGGTCTGCCCGCCCTCACATGGAGCTAGCGACGTAGTGCCGAGAACGGCCCCGATGACGACCATCGCCACGACTATGACCAGCCCTGCGTCCTGAGACTGCCGTCGCCTCGGCCACCAATACAGGAATGCTGACAGCAGCCACAGAACCACGACTGCGAGCAGGACGCCGTCGTGACTCGGCCTAAGCCATACCCGCCACCATTTCTTATCCAGATAGAGCCATGCTGGATCGCGCGCAGAAGCCCATGCTCCCCACGCCAGATACCCCGTCACCAGCGTCGCGAGAACCATTGGCATGGCCCATGTCGCCCGGCGGGTCCGGCCGGGTATTGCTAGGAGCCGGGGCCTTGCCACCCGATACCCAGTCCCGGCTCAGTGACGCCCCGCGAGCACATCGGCACGGGTTTACGCTGTCACAGTAGGGCGCAAGGCGCCAGAGCGGTGCGTACGCTAGCCTCGAAACGGTGCAATTCCACGGTGCGGCCGTATAGCTGGCCGGCCCCGCTGACCTGGCGGAGCGACCCGGTGCGATTCCGGGGCCGCGCGGTGAAACCCCGCCCCTCGGCCCGCAGTTGTCGGGCTCTTAGGGATGTCGGCGATGAGCTGTTTGGCGCCACTATTTCAGCGGAGACGCGGCGGCGGTCCGAGGCCACCACGCTGGACCGGACGCAGCCGGGCATGCGGGTGAACCTGGAGCCCCTGGCTGGTTCTGGGGCATGGCAAGGTCAGCGTTCCGGGTGCGGATTTGAGGCGGCGGTGAGGATGCTGGCTGCGAGGGGGGTGCGCTGGTAGAAGACGCGCTGGCCGGATCGCCACGAGGTGACCATGCCGCAGCGTTTGAGCGTGGACAGGTGCACGCTGACGGTGGCGCCGCTGAGGTGGAGTTCCCGTGCCAGGTCGGTGGTGGTTGCCGGGAGTGCGGTGCTGCGCAGGATGGCGGTGCGGCCCTTGCCCATCAGGGCGCTGACCGGATCGGCGGTGGCTGTGCTGGTGCTGTTTTCCCAGGCAGTGTGGAGCTCGCGGGGGCTGTAGGTGATGGCCGGGCTGCCCAGTGTTCCGGGGTCGAAGCTGATGTCTGGCCCCACAAAGATGCTGGGCATCAGCAGGACGCCCGTCCCGCCTGTCTCCCAGGTTCGGCTGCACGGCGTGGACTTCTTGACCAGGTGGATGGCGGAGTGGTCCAGTCGCAGCTGCGGGTGCAGGTCGTTCATCATGGCGGAGATCCCGCTGAGGGCGGCCTGCCGGGCCCGGTAGGCTATGTCGGCTTCCAGGACCGCTCGCATCCGGTCCCAGTGCGGGGCGAGGGCAGTGTCCCAGTAGGCGGCCAGGGCGGCGGCCACCCGGCGGGCTCCGGCTGGGCCGTCGCCGAGTACCTCGCGGGCTGCGGTGGCCATGGCGCGTCCGCACCAGACGGTTTCCAGTTCGGCCCGCAGCTGATGAGGCGGCCAGTCTGCCATCAGCCGCAGCTGATGCTGGGCGGAGGCGGCGGTGCCGAGGTCAACGGGCGGGGTAAGGACGACTTTGCCTGGGGGGGCGATGGCGTACAGGAGTGTGGCGTCCAGGGAGCGCAGACGTTGCCGGGTGTCTTCGGCCCAGCGGCGGTGCAGCGGGTGCACCCGCCCTGAGTGCAGCGCGTTCAGTGAGCCGATAGCCTCCGCCAGCGGCGAGTACCCGAACCGCAGCCGGGTGAAGTCCTCGGTGGCCATCTGCACGTCGATCACGTCATGACGGTAAGCAGCGATCCTGGCCTGTGGCAAGCGGCCTGCCCGCCGCCAGCCCCGGCAAGCCAGCCACACCCGGATCAGTGAACCCCATACGCCACTCCCGTGGACGTGAACACGGAACCTTTAGCTCCCTGCCTAAACATTGGCCCGGCTTCAGCTGGCCTGAGACAGTGAGGTGATCCCGGGAGCGTGCAGTTCAAAAGGCCCGTCGAAACTCACATACAGGCATTACCACGTGATTATGCAGGTCTCTGCGGGCAGCACGAACCCAGCATCACCAAATGCGGGCCGGACATGCTCCAAGGAGGAGAATGAGGATGACCAGTATGACCAAACTGCGAACCAAGGCCACAGTGGCCGCTAGCGCCATACTCACCATCGGATCCATCTTGACCTTCGGCATCATGGCCGCGCCTGCCCAGGCCGCTCAGCCTTTTGCTCAATGTCCCAATCAGGTGTACGTCGGTACCATCCACAGCGATATCGGCAACTACCTGGACTCCTATGGCGTATCAGGCCAACAGAACCCCCCAGGGTACGTACACACGTGGCCAAGCAGTTCCGGCAGCGACAATCAGCTCTGGTGCGTGGAGAAAGCTAGCCAGAATCTCGGGGGTTACTTCATCCACGTGCTCAACCCCTCCGGTAAATGTCTTGATGGCGGTCCAAACACGCAAGCCACAAAGGTCTGGGTGTGGGGCTGCAACGGCACAAACGATCAGCGCTGGTGCTGGACCGGCAATGGCTACCTTATCAGGTATAACCAGGACCTCGGGCTGAAGGATAAAGGCTCCTACAATATCGTGATCCTCACTGAGAACGGGGCCAGTCGATGGTACACGAGCGGTCCCACATTTCCTTACAACTGCTAGAGAATTATTAACCTCCGCTATTCAGCGCTGATAGGCGGTTGAGCTGGCTGGTGGCTTTTCGGCCGCTGTGAACTGGGGTTTCGCACCGGTGCGGCTTGCTGGTGTCGCACCTTGTGGGTGCGGGGCGTTGCGCGGGGGAAGGACAGCGAGAAAGGACGGGAGCGCGACGGCAATCCCTTCTGGTTTATAGGCGAAGAGCGCCTGGCTCTGGGAGATTACGCGGGTAACCACACCTGTAACTTCCAGGCCGGAGCGCTCTTCGTGATGCAGCATATGCCATGGGATCGTGCCCTCAGAGTCACCACCGACGGAGCTGCCCCTACTTGGCGGTGTCGTTAACAACAGTGACGGCGGCTCCATCGGCAGCGCCAACCCTACGAACAACACCGCCGCGGTGTTCTCGGTCGCCACGTTCACCCCCGTGCATAACCGATCTTGATGTCCTGCCTGAGCTGCGGGAAAACGCCCGACGACGACTAGGGGCGACTGCCCTCGGCCCGCTCTGCGGTGTCAGCAAGGTCAAGCAGCGCTTGGGCGACGGTCCGCGCGCGGCTGGTCAGCTCTCAGCAGACCCGGGCTCGTGAGCGGTCAGCGCTGTCCGGCGACCGGCAGCGTGCCGCGGCCGGTTCGTGACGAGCACATCTACCCTCTGGTCAACGACGAACTCGTCGATCAGCTCGGCTGAGTCGACCGTCCAGACCATGACTCCGGTTCCGTTCCGCTTGCACGCATTGATCACCCCAAGTCGTGCGAGCTTATAATTAATGGCTACCCAGTCAGCACCGCAGGACCGGACCCGGGATACCGGAAACAGCTCGCTACGCCGGATGCCGGCCCAGTAGCGCCACGGTATCTCTTTGAGACCGCGGCCGAGGGACAGCGCTGTCTTGACAGCAGGATAGGCCTTCTTGATATTGCATATCGACTTGTCTTCCAGGGTCGTTACGATAAAATCTTCAAGCCCGAAAGTTGCCAGCGCAAGTGAGATTACCTCTTCTTCGTAGCCTACCTCCTTCAAGTCGAGATGCCCGATGAGCCTTCCGGCCAGCAGCTTCATGACTTCTTCGACTCGGGGTACCACATAGCCCAGGCGATTGCATAGCTCTTCGTAGGCGAGGTCGGCAACTAGCGGCCCGGCGTGTCCGAAACGGGCATCATGGTAGACCACAAGGACATTGTCGCTGGTTCTGCGAATATCAAATTCAGCATATTCCGCGCCGCTTGTTAGCGCCTGCTCGTACGCCTCGTAGGTCGCCGGACTTACACCTTCGGACCCGCCTTTGTGAGCGGAAATCTGTACCACGGCCACCTCCGCGACTGCGCTCACTCAGGCTTAGGCAAGGGTCTGCTGGTAGACCGCGAGGTGGGTAAACGCCAGGCTCAGCAGCGGTACCGGCACGGCGCGGGCGCGGCCGCGGGCGATGAGGTCGCCGATGATCTGGTCAGCCTCGATCGGGTTGCCTTGAACGAGGTCCCGGTACATCGACGAGGCGAATGACGAGCCAGGCTCGGTCATCCTCGCCTTCATCCCGTCCAGGGAAGCGGCACGGATCGGGTAGCCGGATGCCGCTGCGACCGCCGCGCACTCGGCCAGCAGATCCTCGGCGAACGGCCGGCCACCGGGAGCGGCCACGACCTGTCCGACGGCGCCCCGCATCAGGCAGTTCATGGCGCCGACCGCGGCCAGGGCCACCCACTTCTCCCACATCTCCAGATCGATCTCGGCCGAACGCCTGGCGTTGAACCCCGCGCCCTGAAGGACGGCGTCGAGGGCGCGGACCCGCGCGGAATCAGGGTCGGAGCGATCGCCGTAGGTGAGATCCTGCATGCCGGCCAGCTGCACCACGCGGCCAGCCTCATCCAGCGTGGTGGCAACGATGCATACGCCGCCCAGCACCGAGTCGGTCCCGAACCGGCCGGCCAGCAGGTCAATGTGGGCCATGCCGTTAAGGACGGGAAGGATCAGGGTCTGCGGCCCTACGCCCGGCGCGAAGTCATCGAGGGCCGGCGGCAAGGCGTAGGCCTTGACCGAAAGCAGCACCAGCCCGTAGCCAGCGGGGACATTGCCCGGGGTGACGAGCTGCGGCGAGAGTGTCAGGTTTCCGTGCTCGCTGACGATCCGCAGCCCGTCAGCCCGGAGTTGCCTGGCCCGGTTCGGGCGGACGAGGAAGGTGACGTCCCTGCCTGCCGCTGCCAGCCGGCCACCGAAGTACCCTCCGGTGGCCCCGGCTCCCACCACGAGAATTCTCATGACGCACTCCTGGCTGCTCCGTCGCGTTGTGAGAAGAGTCTTGCCAAAGATGTCACGACCCCCGTACTACTGTTGCCACGCGGTAGCCGGCGCTGGGGAGGTAGGCGCGGATGGGCAGGGAAGTAGGGTGACGGCGCGGCTGACCCGGGCCGCCGGCGGGGCGGCACGGCTGCGGGCCCTGCTGGAGTCCGGCCAGACCATCGTGGCGCCGGGGGCGTTCGATCCGCTGGCGGCCAGGCTGGTGGAAGAGGCCGGGTTCCCGGCGGTGTACATGACCGGTTTCGGGACGTCGGCGGCGCTTCTCGGGCGGCCGGACGTGGGGCTGCTGACGATGACCGAGATGGTGGACAACGCCGGCCGGATCGCCGCGTGCGTGGACATCCCGGTGATCGCCGACGCTGACACCGGCTACGGGAACCCGCTCAACGTGATCCGCACGGTCGGCGCGTACGAGGCAGCCGGGGTTGCCGGGATTCACATCGAGGACCAGGTAGCCCCGAAGAAATGCGGGCACATGGAAGGCAAGCTCGTCATCGCGGCGGCGGAGATGGCGCAGAAGGTCCGGGCCGCGGCGCAGGCGCGCACGCAGCCCGAGTTCGTGATCATCGCCAGGACCGACGCGCGGGCAACCGAGGGCCTGGAACGAGCGATCGAGCGCGGCCGGATGTACCGCGATGCCGGCGCCGACGCGCTGTTCATCGAGGCCGTCGTGACCGAGAAGGAAGCCGAGGCAGTGGCCCTGGCCTTTCCTGGCGTTCCGCTGCTGTTCAACTGGGCGGAAGGCGGCAAGACCCCGCCGATCGGCCTCGGCCGGCTGACGGAGCTGGGATACCGGATCGTCATCTTTCCCATCAGCACGCTGCTGGCGGCGACAGCCGGTATCCGCCGCATACTGCGGGAGATCGCGCAGGCAGGGACGCCGGCCGCGGCGCTGACGGAGCTGCCGACATTTGGCGAGTTCACCGATTTCATCGGGCTACCCCAGGTGCGCGAGGCCGAGCAGCGGTACGCCGCGAGGGGCTCCGCGCCTGCACCACAATTGGGAGGTACGGATGGCAGCGACGTTTGAGCGGCTCAGCGTGACCGCGGAGCTGGCCAAGGCCATGATCGAGGCGGCGGAGCAGAAGGCGGCGGAGATGGGTCACCCCTTCGTGATCGCCGTGGTCGACGACAGCGGGGTGCTGAAGGCGTTCAGCCGGATGGACGGCGCGGCCCTGCTGTCGGTCCAGATAGCTCAGGACAAGGCCTACACGGCGGCCGGATTCGGCCTGGCCACCGACGCCTGGCACGACTTCGTCAAGGATGACCCGCCGCTGGCCATGGGCGCGGCCCCGGGCATTGACCGTCTTGTCTTGTTCGGCGGCGGGTATCCCATCAAGATCGGGAGTGCCATTGCCGGAGGGATCGGCGTGAGCGGCGGCCATTACAGCCAGGACATGGAAGTAGCCCAGGCCGGGCTGTCGGCCGTCCCTTCCTCCTGACCGGGGCCGGGGCCGGGGCCGTAGGCTGGCCGACATCGTGGTGGCCGCCCGGCATGTCCGGGCTTCGCTCACGGGCTGACCTCGCAGCCGTTCGGAAAAAAATGGCGTGGCTATGAACTGCCGGGCTCGTGCAGCGGACCCTGGCCTGGTGCGGAAGGCGCTTACCCACGTGGCCGGGGCGGGGCCCTTCTTCGTGCTGGGGGTCGGGGACGACGGCCGGGCCTGGCATCCGGCGGCGGCGATGTACCGCGACGGGCTGCGCGGCCTGATCGCCAGCACCGGCGCTGCGCTGGGCGTGGCCGAGGCGCGGGTGGCGGCTTCCACCGTTCAGCTCGCCTATGCCGCGCGGCTCTGGTCGCCGGTACTGGGCTGCGGCCTGCTGCACGGCATCGTGCCGGATCTAGCAGACCTTCGAGTCGGGCCGTCGTTGCCGATGCGGCTGAACGTGCCGGAGCCGCGCGGCTGGCTGGCGGCCGACCAGGAGGAGCTCGCCGCGCTGGCCTACCAGATGGTCGTGACCGGTCAGCTGGAACCGCTGGGCGGCGGCGTCGCGGTGAAGGTCGCGGCGGGCCTGCTGCACGGCAATGCCGCCGCCGCGATGACCGCGGCGTTGCGCGTGCTCACCTGCACCCGCCCCGGCCTCGAGCGGCCTGCCCGCGCGCTGGCGCAGAGGCTGCTGGGTACCGGGCTGCTGCGCGGGACGGGCGAGCTGACCGGCCCCGGCCTGGAGTTCCGGCGACGGTCCTGCTGCCTGTTCTACCGGGTACCCGGTGGCGGGATGTGCTCGGACTGCTCGCTGACCGCGGCCGACGATCGGGAGGACCGGGATGACTGACCTGCTGCTGGTGAACGCGAACGTGCTGACCATGGATCCTGGCCGGCCGCGGGCCACGGCGGTCGCCATCGCGGCGGGTCGCATCACCGGCCTGCCAGGCAGCCCCGCACAGGTCCGCGCGGCGCACGTCGTCGATCTGCACGGGGCGACCGTGGCGCCCGGCTTTCACGACGCGCACAATCACATGGCGTGGTTTGGCATGTCGCTGGGCGAGGTGGACCTGCGCTTCGCCGCGGTCGGCAGCCTCGGCGAGCTGTACGCGGCCGTGGCCCGGCGAGCGGAGACCACCGCACCGGGCGACTGGGTGGTGGGGTCCGGCTACGACCAGAACAAGATCGGCGCCCACCCCGACCGCGATGCTCTCGACCGGGCCGCGCCCGGCCGCCGGGTGTGGGTCCGGCATGCCTCAGGTCACATGTGCGTGGTGAACACCCCCGTCCTGGCCGAGCTGGGGATCGACGCGGCGCCGGCCGACGTGCCCGGCGGCCGGGTCGCCACCGACGCGGCCGGACGCCCGACCGGGCTGCTCGAGGAACGGGCACAGGAACTGGTCGGCCGCCTGGTCACCCCTTACCCGCTCGCATCGCTGGTAGCTGCCATCGACCGGGCCGGGGCCGAATATCTCAAGGAAGGCATCACCAGCTGCACCGAGGCCGGCATCGGCGGCGGCTGGATCGGCAGGAGCCCGGTCGAGCTGGCCGCCTACCAGGCCGCCAGGGAGCAGGGCAGGCTGCGGGTCCGGGTCGAGCTGATGATCGCCAGCGATGTCCTGCACCCGCTTGGCGCGCATGCCGACGACGGGCTGGAGCTGGGCCTGGACCTGGGCATGCGTACCGGGTTCGGCGACGACTGGCTGCGGCTTGGCGCCATGAAGATCTTCAGCGACGGGTCACTGGTCGGGCGCACCGCAGCGATGCACGACGATTTCGCCGGCTCTCCCGGCGAGGCCGGCTACCTCCAGGCCGACGCCGGCGAGCTTGTCGCCACGATCATCGGCGCGCACCGCTCCGGCTGGCAGGTCGCGACGCACGCGGTCGGCGACCGGGCCATCGATCTCGCGCTCGACGCGTACGCGCAGGCCCAGTCGCGGTACCCGCGGCAAGACGCGCGGCACCGCATCGAGCATTTCGCCGTCTCCCGGCCGGACCAGGTGACGCGGGCGGCGGAGCTTGGCGTGGTCGCGGTGCCGCAGGGCCGCTTCGCCACCGAGATCGGCGACGGCATGCTAGCCGCACTCGGCCCGTCGCGGCACGGCTGGCTGTACCGGCACCGCTCCCTGCTGGACGCCGGGATGACGCTGCCGGGCAGCTCGGACCGGCCGGTGGCGCTGGGCGCGCCGCTGCTGGGAATGCACGACATGGTGAACCGGCGCACCGCATCCGGCGCACCCTACAACCCCGGCGAGGCGATCACCGCGATGGAAGCGCTGCGCGCCTACACCTACGGGTCGGCGTATGCCAGCCACCAGGAGGACATCAAGGGAACCATCACCCCGGGCAAGCTCGCCGACCTGGTGGTGCTGTCCGACGACCCGGCAGCCGTGAGTCCGGACCGCATTGCCGGCATCGGTGTGCTGGCGACCTTCGTCGGCGGTCAGTGCCGCCATGACAGCGGCGCCGTGGACGGGCTGTGCTAGCTCCTGGCGGTGACGTTCAGCTGCCGGGGAGCGCGCCGCGCCGGTTGATCGCCGGGCAGCCGATCAGGGGATGCAGCGCATGTCGATGACCAGCCGGGCAGGCCTGCGGGTGGCGATGAAGCCGAAAAGCCGATCCAAGAATTTTCCGAACGGCTCCGCCGGATGGTCCGTCACTCCGTTGAACTGGAAGGTCTTCGCCGGCTCCCGCCCGGCCGGCCGCACGCCAAGGCCGGCGCGACCGAGCCAGGCAGCGCAGAGCGAGCGATGAGGCCGGCGCGACCGAGAACTCGATCTCGCCGGTCGGGCTACTTGGCGACGGTCGTCACGACATACGACCCGTTCTTCGCCGAAGGAGGCGCCACCAGGTTGCCGGTCAGCGAGGTGTGGGCGGTGATCGCCTTACCTGCCGGGCTCGCGTATTTGGCGGTCGCGTCCTGCGTGGTGGTGAGCTTGTAGGTCTTGCCGGCGTAGCTGCATGAATAGCTGATCGACGTCGCCTTGCCACCGCTCAGCGTGGCGGAGCCGGTGACGATGCCAGCGGAGGTCGTCGACACCGAGAGCACCTTGGTCTTCGAGTTCCACGACAACGGGGAGCCGCCCACCACGTAACCCTCGTCGGCGCGGGTGGCACCCTTGGGCGCGGTGAGCTTCGCCTCACTATCGACGCCCACGAAGTTGAACAGCTTGCCGGACTCTGTCTCGCCGATGCCAATGGCTTGTATCTTCGCTCCCGCCTTCCCCGAGGTGAAGATGGTGGCTGCCGTGCAGTCGTTCGTGGGAGTTACGCAGCCGGAGTCCACGAGGATCTGCGGTGAGAAGCCCTTCGCGTCGAACGTGACAGACTTCCCGCCCACGGTGCCGCCGCCGGTGAGCCCGGTGACCAGCTCGGCTTCGCCGGACAGGGTGCCGGTGTAGATCGTCTCGCTGCCTGATGAACAGGTGGCCGCCTTGTGCGAGGTCGCCTTGAAGGCCAGGTCGATCGTGGCCACCGGGCTCGTCGCCGAGCCGCCGGTTACCGTCCCGTCTCCTGTCGTGGTGCTGAACGTCAAGCTCGACGCCTTGCTGTTGAAGGACCAGAGGTGCCCCTCTCCCCCGGTGCCGCCGGCCGTGACCGTGCGCACGAGCTCAATCTCGAGGGCGTCGGAGGAGTTCGAGTCGGAGATGTCCAGGAGCCAAGACTGCCCGTTGGAGGTCTTCACGTCGGCTGCGTCGTTGGTGAGATTTACCGACGCAGGCGTCGCCGAAGCGGCTGGCGTGGCCCCCGCGAGCGCGAGGGCGGGCGCGGGCGCGGGTTGGCGCGCGAGCGCGGGGAGGCGCGCGGGTGCGGGGACGCTGGCGAACGCGGGGCTGCCCGCGAGCAGGGTGGCGCCGATGACCGGGACGCAGAGCGCACGCACCGCCCAGCGGCCGGGTGAAGCGGAACGGGACATGGCTGTCTTACTCCTCATCGGGTCGACCAGAGACATCGCCGCGCTCCTTTTGCCCGCCGATGCCCAGATCGTTGCATTTTGTGACGACGCTGTACAGGTGCGACGGACGGGAAAGAACGGCAAGCGCGTCCAGGACCAGGCATGAATGCGGCGTTACCTACCACCCATGGGGGGCTCTGCCGCATCCATTTCGGCCGGCGGGGAGGCGGCTCTCCCGGAGTGAGTAGTTTGACCGGAATGCCCGGTATGCGGGCTCAGTGCTGGTTAGCTTCCTGAGCGACGTGCTCCAGCAGGCTCCGGTAGTTATCCCACCACGCCTGGTCGGCCGGCGCCATGTTGTCGTTGCCGTCCCGCAGCCCGACAGTCCCGTCGATCAGTTCCCGGACGATATCGGCGTGCCCGGCGTGCCGGTGGGTCTCGGCGATCATGTGCACCAGGATCCGGTGCAGCGTCACCTCGCCGCGGTCGGCGGGCCACCACGGCACCCGGCCGATGGCGTCCAGCGCGAGCGTGCCGATCGTCGCGTCCGAGTGCGCCCAGGCCCGGCGATACAGCCCGACGATCTGCTCGCGCGGCTCATCGGCGGTCGCCCACATGTCCGCGTTGGGCTCGGCGTCAGCCGCGAGCCAGGGCAGCTGCTCGCCGAACGGCCTGCCGAAGGTGTCACCGAAGTACCCCAGCTCAACGCCGGCCACGTGCTTGATCAGCCCCAGCAGGTTGGTGCCGGTCGGCGTCAGCGGGCGGCGAATGTCGTACTCCGACAGCCCGTCGAGCTTCCATATCAAGGCGTCGCGAGCGGCCTGCAGATAGCGCTGGAGATCTTCTTTCGGATCCGATCCGGTCATGATGATCAGTCTGTCAGTACGGCCTCGAAGCGCCGCCTGCCGGTGGGAAGTCGGACATCATGTCGCCCGGGCCGACGGTGTGGGATTGTTGCGCAGGTGAGGGCGGGTGCGGATGCGCGCCGCGGGTGGGATTCCTTTGTTTCCTGCACGCAGGCGGACCAGGCGTGTGGCTGATGACCGTCGCTGCGACCGCGTGGGTGGTGGCTGGCCCGCCCGGAGCCGGCAAGACCACGGTCGCGGGCATCCTGCTGGCAACTGCGCTGCCGACGCCCGCGCTGCTGGACAAGGACACGATGTACGGCTCGTTCGTGGCGGCAACCCTGGCCGCGGGCGGCCGGCCGGCCGGTGAACGCGAAGGCCCCTGGTACGACGAGCACGTCAAGGTCCACGAGTACGGCGGGATGACCGCCACGGCCCGGGAGATCCGCTGCCACGGCTGCCCCGTCGTGCTTTCGGCTCCCTTTACCCGGCACATCCACGACGGCCGCCGGTGGCAGTCGTGGGTCGCCGACCTGGGCGGCGGAGCGGTTCACCTGATCTGGATCCGGTCGGACGCGGCGACCCTGCGCCATCGCCTCGCCGCTCGCATGTCGGAGCGCGACTCGGCAAAGCTGGCCGACTTCGGGACGTTCGCCGCCAGCATGCGGCTCGATACCGAGCCAGCCGCCCCGCACGTCACCATCGACAACCGGCTCACCGCGACCGCAACGCTGGAAGCTCAGGTTGCCGCCCTGGTGCCCGGCTGCCGGCGCGCCCACCGGCGGGGAGAGCAGGGTGGATGATGCGGCGAACCGGGCCGGCTTCGATCGGGTTCGCCGCGGGCGGCGCCGGGCTGAGCCCGGCTGAGCCGGGCTGAGCCGGGCTAAGCCGGGCTAAGCCGGAAAAATCACACGACATGCGCCGACGCGCCTCTTACCGTTGCTGACGTGGGCACTTTCGGTGAGTACGGCGATCCTCGCCTCGTCGCTGTGTACGACACGGTGAATCCGTTCGCCGCCGGCACGGCGTTCTACATCAGGCTCGCCGCGGTGCTGTCCGCGTCGTCAATCATCGACATCGGCTGCGGCACGGGATTGCTGACCTGCGAGCTGGCCCGGCGCGGCTACCGGATGACGGGCGTCGACCCGTCGGGAGCCATGCTGGACGTCGCCCGCCATCGCCCCGGCGGCGAGCGGGTGCGATGGATCGAGGGCGACGCGAGCCAGCTAGACGAGGCGGATGCCGACCTGGCGATCATGACCGGTCATGTCGCTCAGGCCATCGCCGATGACCAGAGCTGGCACGCCACGCTCGTCGCCACGCGCGCGGCCTTGCGGCCAGGCGGCCGGGTGGCGTTCGAGAGCCGCAATCCGGGTCCCCGGCCGTGGGCCGCCTGGACGCCGCAAGCATCCCGCCGGCGTATCGATGACGCCGCGCACGGCCCGATCGAGGTCTGGTGCCAGCTAGTCGAGGTGCACGACGAGCGCGTGCGTTTCGAATGTCACTATCGTTTCGCGTCGGCCGGCGAGGAACTGGTATCCGCGGACGAGCTGCGATTCCGCACGCAGCCGGAATTGACGCAGTCGCTGACCGATGCCGGGTTCGCGGTGGAGCACGTCTTTGGTGACTGGGATCGCGAGCCGGTGGCAGCGGGGAGTCGCGAGCTGATCTTCGTCGCGGTACGCGGCTGACGGCACGCCAACGTCTGCATCATCGCGCCCGGGTAACGGCGCTGGCAACCGCGGACCATGCAGGACTAGCCGCCACCCACCAGCTCGCCGGGGATCTCGCCGCCGCGCTCGCGCAGCGCTGGCCAGACGTCCGGGGACTGCCCGATCATGTCGACGGCGACCCGCTCAGGCCCGCGCCGCCGGGCCGGCGTCATGCCGGGGCGTTGCCGCCGGATCCCTGCAGCAGCCCGGTGCGGTAGGCCAGAGCCACCGCTTCGGCTCGGCCGCGCACGCCCAGCTTGCGATACACGTTCGCGCTGTGGTGCATGACCGTTTTCGGGCTCAGGTGCAGAACGGCGCCGATCTGCGGGTTCGTCTGGCCGCTGGCGATCGCGGCCAGCACCTCCAGCTCACGGCTGGTCAGCTCGGGATTTGAACTCGGCCCGCGGCGCCTGGGCCTCGGCTCGGCGGGCTCGCCCGTCGCGGCGAGTACACCGGCGATCGCGGCGGCACGGTCCCGCACGACTGGCCAGCCCCCGGTCAGTTCCGTGGCCGCCTGGTCGAAGGCCGCAGGGCCCAGCCGGGATCGCGCCGAATCGACCGCCGCCCGGTATCCGGCATAGTGGCCGGGCGGCAGGCTGGCCCGCAGCGTGGGCAGATACGGCTGCATCGCGCCATCGAGCCGGGCCGCATCGAGGAGCTGCCGCGTCTTGATGAGCAGGACGATCATCGCGACGACGCAGTACGCCTCGCCGTGCCAGTAGCCGACCCTGACTCCCTCGTCGATGCCATCGGCGATCCAGCGCGCGGCCGCCGGGACATCGGTGTCCAGCGTGGCGGCCCCGAGGCTCGCCATCGTGCTCACCACACCTCGTCGATCTCCGGCCGCTTCATGGGCGCGCAGGTTGGCCAGGAGGGCCAGCCGGGTACCTTCCGGACCGAGCTCGGCGGCTCGTTCGTGCGCGATGACCTGCTCGGCGCGCGCGACAATCCGGTCGTATCCGATGGCGCGGGCGGCCAGGACGGTCTCCTGGGCGTACCGGACCGCGAGATCGGGCTGGGAGTGCCGCTGAGCGGAAAGAGCACGGCGCTGCAAGAACACACAGCGCCAGTAGGGCAGGCCCGCGAGCGTCGCCCGGTCGATCCCGGCCGCGGTCAGCTCGTCCGCCGCATCCAGCTCGCCGCCCATGGTGAGCCCGTAGGCGAGGTGCTCGGTCGCCCGCAGCCAGTCGACGTCCGCATCGGGATCTCCGGCCAGCACACCCCGGGCGGCCACGAGCGGCTCGAGGTCGAACTCGCCCTCGTCGATCGCGAGCCGGACCGACCAGGCGGTGGACGCTGCTCTCGCGCGGGCGCTGAGCTGCGGGTCGCGCAAGTCGAGATCGAGGAAGGCGGCGAACCAGCGGCGGCCTTCAGCCATCGGGCCGCGATGCGCCCAGAACGCCCCGATGGCCTCGGCGAGCCGCGCTCCGCGCGGCGCATCCGCCCGCTCCAGCAGCAGGTTCAATGCGGCCCGGAGGTTCGGTAGCTCGCGGTCGATGCGCTCAAGCCAGAGCCGCTCGGCAGGCGAGTCGGTGCCGCCTATGGCGCGTTCGGCAAAATTCAGGCTCCAGTGCAGGAAACTGTCCTGGGCTGCGCTCATTTCGCCGCGGGAGCGGAGCTGGTCGTCGGCGAACTCCCGCAGCATGTCGAGCAGCCGGAAGCGCGGGGCATCGGCCGGCCCGGCCGCGGGCTCGACGAGATGCCAGTCGACCAGGCCCGCCAGGTCATCGAGGACGTTCGCCTGGCCGGCTCCGCTGGCGCCGCTGGCCGGCCCGGCGCCCACCGTGGCGGCCGCGTCCAAGTCGAAGGATCCAGGGAAAACGGCGAGCCGGCGCAGCAGCCGCTGGGCCGGCTCGGCCAGCAACAGGTAGCTCCACGCGATAGTGGAGTGCATGTCGCGGTGCCGGCCGGACGCGCTTCCGCCGGCCAGCATCCGCAGCCGACTCTGCTCGCCGGACCGCAGGGCCGCGAGCAGGGCCGCTGGAGTGAACATGGTGGTCCGGGCGGAAGCCAGCTCGATGGCCAGGGGCGAGCCGTCCAGCAGCTCGCACAGCGCTGCCACGGTGGCTCGCTCGTCATCAGGCCCGGCCGTCCGCAGGCCGCCGACCGCGCGAGCGTGCTCGTAGAACATCGCCACCGCGGCCTCGTCGGCGCCGGTCGGCAGCGCTCCGATCGGCACGACGTTTTCCCCGTTCAGCCGCAGCCGGGACCGGCTGGTCACCAGCAGTTGCAGATCAGGGCATGCTTCGAGCAGTTCGTCCAGCAGACCCACCGAAGCCAGCAGGCGCTCGAAGGTGTCCAGGACGATGACGTGCGGCTCGCCGATCAATGCGCCGGCGATCGAGCGCACCGGGTCCCGTCCTGAGCCCGGTTCCGGCACGATGGCACGGACCAGCGCGCCCGGCAGGCCGGCATTGTCGGTCCCGGACAGCTCGATGAAGGTCAACTTGCCGGAGACCTTGCGGCAGACCTCCACGGCAATCCGGGTCTTGCCGATGCCGCCGGCCCCGGTGATCGTCACCAGCCTGGCACCGTCCTCCAGCAGGTGCCGGGCGTCGGCGATCTCCTCGTCGCGCCCGAACAGCCGGGATCTGGCCGACGGCATGCCGTCCGATGTGCCCCCCCACGTCAAGAACGTCACCCCCGCCCGGCTCTGCTCCCATCATGCCCTGACGCCTACCTATAGGGCGATCGCCCGATGTAACTCACCGGTCCTATGACCGCACCGGATCCACCGCCTGGATCGCCGCGACCACAGCGGCCGCATGGATCCCCCGCATCCTGTTCTCCGCCTACGCCGGGGCGCTCGCCGACCGATTCGAGCGCACCAGGACACTGCTGGTGTCGGCGTTGCTCGCCCTTGTCCTGATGGCAGCGATCGCGCTCGTGGTGGCGACGGATGGCCCGGTCGCCGTGGTGCTGGTCCTGGCCGCGGCGACAGCCGCCGTCGGCACCGTGTACCGGCCGGCATCAGGGGCGCTCATCCCCGAGACCGTTGATGAGAGCGACCTGACGGCGGCCAACGGCCTGTTCGGAATGCTGGAGAACCTCGTCGTCATCGTCGGGCCCGCCATCGGCGGACTGCTCCTGCTGGCGGGCCGCCCGGTGTACGGAATCTTGTTCAACCTCGCGACCTTCGCCGCCGCTGCCGCCGCGATCTCCCGGCTCCGGGTGCGCAGCACCGGCACGGCAGGAGATGACGGCGGACGGCTGGTCGCGCAGATCGCGGCGGGCGTAGCGGCGCTGCGGCGCAACTCGCGGGCGCGCACGCTGGTGGCATTCGCCGCGCTTGGCACCGCCGTCTATGGCGCGAGCACCGTGCTCTACGTCCCGATGAGCGAGCGGTTCGGCACCGGCGCGGACGGTTGCAGCTACCTGCTGACCGCGGCCGCGATCGGCGGCGTGCTGGGTGCCGCCGCCGCCAGCAGGCTCAGCGCGTCGCCCCGGCTGTCGGTGATCATCCTCGGCGGCATGCTGTCGCTGGCCCTTCCGTTCGCCGCCACCGCAACGATCACGTCGCCGGTCATCGGCTTCGTCCTACAGGTCATCTCGGGCGGCGGGATGGTGGTCGTCGACGTCCTCGCGCTGACCACCCTGCAACGTGACCTGCCCCGCGATCTGCTCAGCCGGGTGATCGGAATCCTGGAGACCGTCGCGCTCGGCGCCGCTCTCGTCGCCAGCTTCGCGGTCGCGGCTCTCATCCGCGAGGTCGGTCTCACCGATGCCCTGTTGATCGTCGGGGTGGGGTTCGCTGCCATCGCGACGGCAGGTGTATGGCCGCTCATCAGGGCTGATTTCCGAACGGGCAGTGCCGCGAGCATGCGCGGAAGGCGGATCGCCCTGCTCAAGGAGCCCGCGCTCGTCGCCGCTGCCTCTCCCGCGTCGTAGCCCGCAGGCGTCCCGAGGTGCCCGGGCAGCTACGAGGTTCCTCGTTACCTCAACTATTATCCATATGCCCGGACTATAGTACGGGAATATGTACTATTAGTGAGTGCCGAACCGCCAGCGCGAGCTCTGAAGAAGGCGCCATGCAGCTGAACCATCCCCTGGCCACGATCACGCCCACACTCGATGGCGACGTGCTCGCCCTGCTCGCGCAACACGAAGCGGCCTTCACTACAGGGCAGATGCACCGAGTCCTCACCCGGTACTCAGAGGAGGGCATCCGTAAGGTGCTCATTCGCCTCACCCGCCAAGGCGTTGTTCACTCCGAGCGGGTCGGCAACGCCTACAGCTACCGGCTCAACCGAGATCACTTGGCCGCTGGCCCCATCGTGGAAATGGCCCATCTGCCGCGCACGCTGCTCCATCGACTCGAGGAGCGCCTCGAAGGCTGGGCGTTCCCGCCGGTGTACGCAGCCGTCTTCGGTTCGGCCGCACGCGGCACGATGACGGCTGACAGTGACCTGGACTTGTTGCTGGTACGCGCTGATGACACACCCCTTCCCAGCTGGGAAGAGCAGGTCGCCGCTCTGTCAACCGACGTTACGAGATGGACTGGCAACGACACGCGTCCCCTCGAGTACACGGTCAGCGAGCTCGCTGCCGGTGGTGCCGGGCCAGTGCTGCATGACGTGCTAGAAGAAGGTCTCACCGTCGCCGGAAGCCGTGCATGGCTGAACCGGCAGTTGCGGGAAAGGAAACATTGACATGACACGCAGCCGTCTCTGCACCCCAGCCGCGCCCCGGAAGAGCCGCCGAGGTGCTCGTCGAAACAGCCCGGCGAGCGCACGCTGGATAGACTCGCCCAGGTCGCCTATGGGATAGCGGCGTGGTTGCCGCTCTGCGATGCCGCTGGGCCGTGTTATCGCGCTATGCGTCGGAGCTGTCCTCGAGTGTGATGTCCTCGCTGTAGTCACTCGCGATATCGACGACTTCGGTCTGCGGCCGGTACACCGGATCCAGCCGTACCAGGTCCCACTCGTTGATCCAGGCCCGGACATACTGGCGCATCCGCGTCGCGCCGAGCCTCTCCAGGCCGGACACATCCGGCGGAGACCAGCCGAACGCCCCGGCGTGCAGTTCCTTGAGCGCGGCATAGGCGCGGTCGAGGTTATTGTCGTCGGGGGCATCGAGCAGCAGCATGTCGTGCTCGATGTGACGCATCCCGCCTTCGGCGAGAGCCGCGGTCTCATCCCACTGCGGTGACTGCTTCGCCCGTAGCCGGGCCGGAATCTGGGTGCGGTCGTCCTTGCCGGTCAGGACCGCGGCCTCGAAGTCATCGGTCATCGCGAAGACCGCCGTAAGCGGCAGACCGGGATCGGCGTCGCGGCTGCCCACCCACCTCGCCAGTTCGGCATATGAGCGGCCGCGCTGAAGGAGCGAATAGCGGCCGATCAGCTCGACCTCATCAAAGAGGACCACCCAGCCGGCATGCCCCGCCGCACGCAGCATCCGGGAGACGAACCGGAATCGCTGGCGAGCGAGGTCACGGGCAGTAATGGCACTGAAACTGAACAGCCCAGCCGCGCCGACCGACCGCAGGGCCCGGCGCAGGTCGGAGATGCGCAGCGGCTCGCCGCCCCAGAACCGGACAAGGGCCGCAGCTGTTTCATCGCTGCCGGGCACTTCGCCGCCGCGCAGCCGCTCATGGCAAAGCAAGGTCGCTGCGAAGCGCTCGTCCAGTTCACTGGCCGGCGAGTTCACCCACCGGCTGAGCTCGGCGTAGCGCGGTGTGTCGAGGTCGAGGGCCGCCGCGGCATCTTCCAGCACGCCGTGCGCGCGGCCGGGATCCACCGCGCCTTCGATAGCTGCCCGGAACGTCTTCACCGGGTCGTGCAGCGGGGTTTCCTTGCTGATCACAACCGTGCTCACTACGAAGCCCGACGACATGGCGAGATGACCGAGGTGGGTAAGCAGGTGACTCTTTCCCGATCCGAACCCACCGCCGAGCAGGAGCCCGCGCGGCTGCGCGGCAGGAATTCCCGGCTCGGCTGCCTGGTCGAGCAATGCCGTGAAGCGGTCCTCGGCCTCCGGCTGCCCCGAGCCGAGCACCGCGACCGCATCCCAGCTCGGCACCCCCGAACGCAGCGCCTCTACCGCCCGGCGCCGCGCCACCAGTTCTTCGCTCATGACCGCGGTCATGCGACCGCCTCCAGCCGGACCTCGAGCCTGACCAGTGCCGCGAACGGGTTTGCCCGGCGCCTGTCGCGAACCTCGTCCGCCACCCGGAGCTGGAGCGCCGTATAGGCGGGCAGACCCCGCGCCTCATCGGTCATCAGCTCCGGTGGCACGACGGCAACCACCAGGACGCCCCGCAACTCGTCCGTGGCATCGATGAACTGGCGGAGCATCTCATAGGCATCCAGCACCGCGGCCTTGGAGTAGTAGAAGCCCGATCTGGCCTCCACCGGGGGCCGCCGGGCCTCGGCGAGCCTGCCCCAGTCGAAGCACACGACAAGCCCGCGATGACCGGCGGCCAGCAGCAGCGCGGCAGCCGAGGTCAGCATCGCCCGCGCGTTGTGCCTGCCAATCCGGGTGTAGATGAGCGCGGACCGCAGCGTGGAGATCGACCGCAGCTCTCCGTGCAGCCAGCTGAGCACCGCCGCATGCTCGGCCGCGTCGACGTCCCCGGCACCGAGCCTGGTCTGCGCGAGACGCAGGATGGCGCGGCCCATCTCCGTTGCGATCAGCGGATTGTCCAGCAGGCTTCGCTCCAGCAGCCTACGGACGCTGCGGTAGAGCTCGCGGGCGTCCACGTCGTGGTGCTGGGCCGTCTCTGCCACGGTCAGCCCGGCCCCGGCTGGAACGGGAAACGCCGCGTCGGCATAGGCGGCCCGCACGCTGGCCGCCGCCAGCGCTTCCCAGTCGATCACGCGGGAGATCGCAAAGAAGATCTGGTCAACCATGTGCATCCGGGTCGACTCCGCGCTGACGTGCGCGAACAGGCCGTTGTGCTCGGCCGTGACGGTGGCAAGCGCAGACTCCAGGCGGTCTGCCGCGCCATCGTCTCCCACGACGGCGACCTTGACCGCGGCCCCGCCGGCCGGAAGGTACTCCGCCAGGTACTCGCGGGCAAGGAACGACGCGTAGTCGTCTGCCTTCAAGGCTCCGCCGCCCAGTACGCCGCTCGGCGGAACAGCGTGCCCCGGCGAGTTCACTGTGGCACCCGAGCGGTGAACGACACACCCCAGTAGAGCTGCTGCTGCCCGGACCGGGCGACGGTCGTCAGCACCCCTGCCGTCCGGGTGCCGCTGCTCGCGTGCCAGCGCAGCGTCCGCCCGTCCTTGGCCTGCCTGACTCCGCTCTGGTCGAGCAGGTACAGGTCGCGGGCGAACTCGGGGCGGGTGTACTCCTTCGCCTGGCCCGGGAGCAGCGTCAGCACTGCCCAGATATCCACCAGGCGGGCGACAGCATCTGGCTTCTTGGCAGCGCGGGCGACCACCAGGTCATATCCCTCGGCCAGGCTCTCAAGGAACTGCTCAGCGCGGAACTTGGGCGGCCGCTGCTGGGCCGCTGCCAGCAGCCCGACCAGCACGGACGGCCGTAGCCTTCGCTCCCGCCGCCGGTCGATCTCGATCACGGAGTCACCCGGGACGACGCGCACGATCGACGGGTAGCAGAGCAGCCGTTCGTCCTCCTCGAACATCGCCACCCCGCGGTCCGACGCAGCAGCCAGAAGTTCCTTCGCATAGTCGCCGGAGGCCAGGTAGGCGCTCTCGTCGATGTCGTATCCGTTCCGGATCTCCGTCACCGCGGCCGACAGCTCGGCCGCGACCGCGGTGGCGGCGTCCAGGGCGCGCCGTAGCTCGCGCACCTGGCCGCTGGCCGCTGCCGCCTTCGCCTTGCGGAGCTCTCTGGTCAGCCCGCCAGCCGACTTAAGCGCGTCCTCGGCACTGTCTTGCGTCGTGCCGAGCACAGATTCGAACCTCGTCATGGACTCCACCGCCACACTCCTCGAGACGCCATCCCGGTGAGCAGGCTAACGCAAACCATCAACTCCGGGGATGCGCTTGCCGGACCCACGGCGCCGACAGCCCGCTGCGGCACAATCGCAGGCATGGACGACCGGGGGAACCGGACGCCGCGGTGACGCGTCCAAATGCTCAGGTGTTGTCCGGCAGACAGGAGCGAGGGCGTTGCAGCCAAGCCGTATCCCCGTCATCGCAGCCGCGGCCGGTCTCCTGGTCACGCTCGCCGGAACGCTATCGGCCTGTGGCGGCTCTTCGCTCAGCAGCGCAGCCTCGGCGCACAGGTCCGCATCGGACAGGAGCACCTCGGCGAGCCTGGCGGGATCGCCGCCCGCGGCGTCGTCACCGGATCCGTCCTCTCCCGGGGGGTCCGTACCGTCCCCACCATCGACGGCCGCGCCACCCGACATCATCCTGGTACGGCTGGCGACCACCTTTTCCCCGGCCGTGCTACAGGTGGGCGTCGGCCAGCAGTTCCTGGTAAGTGTGGCCAAGAGTGTCCAGGTCAGCGGCCTCGATGCGCCCGGCAGTTGCACCCAGGGAAAGACGGTCCAGATCCCCGGCGGGCGGCTATCCCTGCGGTGCTTGGGAGGCGGCGGCTACCTCTACACCGCCGAGCAGGCCGGCCCGGCAGCACTGTCCGCCACGGTGCGGCCGCGCTGCGCGCCGGGGGCCGCATGCCCGCAATGGATCACTAAGGCCAGCCTGAAGATCACCATCACCTGAAGCACCGCTGGCGCCTCACGCCGGGACCTCGCCCGCGCGTTATGGGGAAGGATCCTGGCCGCTGTGACGACCACGATCCTTCCCACTAACGGGGGAGCCTCGTCCGGGAGCCGTGGGGCGGGCGGGCGCGGGGGGCGGGTGGCGGGTGGCGGGGCGTCATGCGGGGATCTTGCCTGCGCTGACTGAACCTGGTCGATGTCGGAATCAGGACAAGCGAGACGATTGACACCGCCGGGGTGCGCGCCCCATCGTGGGAGCGGTCACCGAAGATCGCTGGCGTGGATCCCCGCAACCGCCCGGCGGCCCGTGGATTCCGCGTCGAGACAGCATCGGGCAGCGCGCTGCGCGCGTCCGTGACGTGGAGGAGTGTCCATGAGGCTCAGGCCGCGCGCTCTTGCCCTGGTGTCTGCCACCGCCCTCGGGCTCACCGCCTTCGCTGGCCAGGCCGGGGCGGCAGCGGCTCGTACGGGCGCAGTCGCCACGACGGCTGCGCACGGCGCCGCCAGGCTCAGCGTCGTCTACCGGAACCTCGCGCTGGTCAATGGCGACACCGCGACCGTCTACTCCAGCGGCCTGGCGGAGATCTGGAACGCCGCCCACTCGCAGGTCGAGTACCGGACCATCCCGCCGACCGGCGGCGGGGCGGCCGGGACGGCAGCGGCGCTGCCGGGCAAGGCGCAGCTGTCGTTCGATCTGGTCAAGGCGCAGGCCCAGCCCTATGTGGCCGGCGAACTCGAGGTGGTCCTGTCCGCCTCGGTCAGCGCCACCGAGTCGTCGCGGCTCGTCCCGGCGGCAACGCTGCAACGGCTCCGCCGGGACACTGCCAGGCCGGGAGCGCTGCCCGCTGGGCCCGTCCCCGCCTACACCAACGATTCCGCCTTCAACCGGGTCCTGGCCGGCCTCGGCACCGACAGCATGTCCGCCGTGTTCCCCCGCTCGGCCGTGCGAGCGCTCAAGCCCCAGCCAGGCAGCCTCGATCTCGCCAAGGCTTACGTCGTGCACGTGACCAGCGCCACGATGCCGGCTGCCCTGTCGGCGCTGAGTGCCTCGGGCGCGGTCGCCTATGCTGCCCCGGACTGGACCGTCTCCAGCACGGCCACCAGCCCGATCCCCGTTCCCGCCGCGACCCGGCGGGCGGCGGACTCGCTCGCGCGCAAGCTGGCGGCCCGGCCGACCACCCGCGACAGCAACTCCTCGCTGCCGCCTCTCCCCGGCAACTTCGCGCTCCAGACGAGCGCTCAGTCCCTGCTCAACAAGCCCGGCATCGACTGGACTCCGGCGTATGAGTCGCTGGAGAAGAAGTACCACGAGCTGCCGGGTACCGGCGAGACCATCACCGACGTCTCGCTCGGCGACCTCGACTCGGCCGGCATCCCGTCCAGCGACAACTGCTACGGCTACGTGTCCGCCTTCGGGCCCACCACGATCATCAAGAATGGCCAGCGCTACCTCGACTGGCCCTCGATGCCGCTGATCCCCACCTGGGTCTCCTCCAATGAGGCCACCCTCGACCCGACCGGCGAGGTGTGCGGGGTTGACCCCTTCGACGAGGAGATCGGCCTCGACTTCGCGATGATGGCCCCGCTGCCGCACAGCCTCCAGCGGGCCGGTGAGGTCGGCTCCGGGCTCACCGACCTGCTCGGGATCGCGCCGGGGGCGCACTTCCGGCTGGTGGTCACCTCGGACACGACAGCCGCGACCACCAGCGTCGATGAGTCGTTCCTCGCCGCGGCGCAGCAGACACCGCGGCCGGACGTGATCACGGCCAGCCTGGCCTTCGGCCTTGACTCCGAAGGGTTCCCGTCCCGTTATCTCGAGGACGACCCGCTCACCGAGGCACTGATCACCTCGATCGTCCGGCAGTACCACATCAACGTCTCCGTCTCCGCCAACGACGGCCTGCGGACCTCGACCAATGCCGCGGTGAGCCCGACCGGCGGCTCGGCGCCCACCAACGTGGCGCAGACCGGCAGCACGCCCAGCAATATAAACAGCGTCCAGCTGTCCACCGCGCCCTCGCGTGACTTCGACTCGGGATCGATCGACGCCGGCGGCACCACCCTGGATGACATCTTCGCCGCGCCGCCGCAGGACCCCGCCAACGCCTCGCTCGCCGCCCAGCACGCCTTCCCCGAGACCCGCTACGACGGTTACGGCAGCTTCTCCTCGGGCTTTGGCTCCCGCGTCAACGTCTCCGCCCCGTCCGACAACCTGACCGCCTTCGAGCACGCCCAGGGCGGGGCAGCCGATGACGTTACCGTGGACAACATCGGCGGCACGTCGGGCTCATCGCAGGAGATCGGGGCGGCCGCCGCGGTGGTCCAGCAGGCAGCCCGGCTGGCCGGTGACAAGGCCATCGCGACCAACCCGCTGGCGCTGCGCACCGAGCTGGAAAAGACCGGAACCCCGGTACCGAACGCAGGCCAGGCGGACACCGCGCTGACCGTCGGGCCGCAGCTCGATCTCGGCAGTGCGGTGACCGGACTGATCGGTGCCGCAGGCGGCAGCCTCGCACCGGGGGTGGCGCGGGTGGCCGTCGAGCAGCGCCAGCCAGATCCCGGCCTCATCGACGGGGTGTTCTCCACCGCTACCGATCCCGGTGCGATCTCGCTGGCCGGCCTGAACCAGAACGCCTGGCTGACCATCTCGCCGGACTGGGTAGGCCTGCCGGCCGATGCGACCTACCGGCTGTCCGCCGTGCGCGAGAACGGCGGCAAGCGCCAGCTAGCCACCGGGCCGTGGGCGCGGCTACAGCCCGATACGATCCTGGCCGCGGCCGGGGTGTCACCGCCCACCCAGCAGTCGCAGGCGGTCTCGCTCTCCTACACCGCCAGCGCCGGCGGCAAGGTCCTCGCCAAGGCGACCATCCCGCTGTCCTTCTCGCCCATCTCCGGAGCCCGCGAGCTGCTCGCCCCGGTGGTTCCGCCGGTGGTGACGGGGGCGACCATCCCGGTGCGGTACAACCTGGCCGGCCAGACCGGGTTCACGTCGCCGCAGCTGGTGGTCTCGGCGCCGGGCCGCATGAACCCCTTTGACGACCACTTCTTCCGGCAGATCTACACCGTCGCCCTGACCAAGATCTCCGGCACGGTGAACGTGCCGGTGGCCGACCTGCAAGGCGGGGGCCTCTACGGCATCGCCGTCCAGGCCACCCCGACCAGCTTCGACTTCACCGACTTCGCCTACATCCGGGTACAGGACGCGCCCACCGACGCACGGCCAGGCGCGCCGGTCCTGTCGGCCCCGGGTTCGCCGGCGGGCTATCTGGCGTCCATTCCTTACGGCGGGAAGTTCACCGTCAGCTGGAACGTGACCGACGTGCCCGCAGCCACCGGGGCGTACCTGGAGGTCAGCGCCGCTGGCCCGGGCGACTTCAACTCCTTCGCCACCTTCAACAACCCCAACGGCACCATCCGCGACCACAACGGCTTCGACAGCGGTTCCACTTACTTCCAGCCGCTGTCGGGAACCGCCGGGAAGACCACGTTGTCTAGCACCGCGGTTGGGTTGACTCCGACCATGTACAGCCAAGTGCGGGTGCTGCCGGTCACGGCGGCAGGAACGGCGGCCGGCGAGGCCTCCGATGTGAGCTCCATTTCGATGGACGGCGTCACGCCCACCGACGGCGGGGCCACGGTCGAGGGCTTCGGCGTGGACACCAGCCAGCCGACCGGGTTCGTCACCTCTAACGGGACCGACGCCAACGGCGACCCGCTGAGCTCGGTCGACACCTTCAACGAGCAGACGCAGGCCATCACCGGCACGGTGCTGTCCTCAGACGACAGCGACAGCTACACGACCATGGACGGCGGCGGGCCAGGCATTTTCGCTGGCGACACCGGACTCATCAGCGACAGCACCGAAACGACGACCAGCTACGACGTCCTGCATCCGCTGGGCACCGTGGCGGGGCCGTGGAAACCGCCTACCAAGAACCCTTATATCCAGCCCGCCGACAATCAGGCGACACCGTCGGCTGCCTTCGGAACCTGGAACTTCGGCGCCCACGGGGCCGATCACGTCGGGGTATTCAGCTCCGACGTCCAGGCAGGCACGTTCGGCCCGGTCTACTCCATCCAGCCGGCCCTGAAGGGATTTGGCTATGCGGTGATGACCGGGATCGGGCAGGACACCACTACCGGGACGGCCGTACTGGACGCCGTCGACTTCTTCAACCTGTCGGTGCCGCCGACCTTCATCACCGTCAATCTCGCCACCGGGGCCAGGCACACCTTCGCCGGCGTGGGCAGCGGCATCCCGGACGGGGTGGCGGTCGACTCCGGGACCGACATGGCGGTGAGCCCTGAGGACAACGGGGTCGGGATTTACGATCTCGCCAACGACAGCGGAAACCTCGCATCGCCCGGCGGTTTCGTCTACCAGCACCCGGCCACCGACGCCACCCGCCAGGAGTTCGTCGTGCAGGAGGTGTCGCCGCCGGACGCGAATACCGAGACCGCCGGCCTCGGCGCCATACCCAACGACAACGCGCTGTCGGCCGAGATCGTGCTGGGCGAGCAGGGCCAGGTGCAGAGCCGGATCGAGCAGTTCAACTTCTACAACGTGTTCACCTCGATCGCCGGCCAGCTCACCCAGCTGGAACCGGCGTCAGGGGCGGGCTACACGACGGGCCTGGACGGCGGTGAGGTCCAGCCCTTCAACTACTGACAGCCGCGCGGCGACCGGCCCTGTTTACGATCGCTTCGGTGGGGATATGTCTCCAGATCACATGCGCGACTACCCGCCGCGGCGCTACCAGCGCAGGGCCATTCTCAAGGGGACTGCCGCCGTAGGCCTCGCCGCGGTGGCGGGGCCTACGGCGTGGCGCCAGTCCGACGCCTGGGCGTCCGGGCCGGCTGCCCCGCAGTGGATTGCCTACGGCGCTCATCCCAGCACGCAGATGTACCTGTCCTGGTCCACCGGGACGGCGTCGGGAACACAGCAGGCACCGCCGCACCCGCAGGTCCGCTGGGGCCTTGATGCCAGCTACGGGGCCACCCAGCCGGCCGCCAATTCAGGGCCGGTGCCGGTGCCGCCCGCAGTGCACGGCGAGCCCGCCGAGAACACGATCTACAACAACACCCTGCTGACCGGGCTGGACCCGGGCACCAGATATCACTACTCGGTCAGCAACGATGGTGTCACCTGGGGGCCCGACACGACATTCCGCACGGCGCCGGCGGGCGCCGGCGACTTCCGGTTCGCGGCGTTCGGCGATCAGGGAACTCACCAGGACACCACCTTGCCGATGGCCGCCCTGGTAGCCAGCCACGGTCCGGCTTTCTGCCTGGTGGCGGGCGACCTCGGCTACGCCACTGCGGTGCCAAGCCCGATTCCCCATACCAAGAGATTCAAGCCCGCGGCCTGGGACGCCTACCTGGGCATCGTCGGCCCGGCGGCGGCCCAGTCGATCCCCTGGCAGGTGGGGGTCGGCTGCCATGAGATCGAGCCGCTCGCCAGCCACGGCTATGCCGGGTTCATCACCCGGTTCCCGCAGCCCTACGACGCGGCATCCGGGTCCCCCGTCGTGTACGCCTTCAGCTACGCGAACGTGGCGTTCATCCACCTCGACGGCAACGACCTGTCGGCCCAGGCCCCGCAGAACAACGGCTACACCCAGGGCGCGCAGACATCCTGGCTGGCCGGCAAGCTAGCCGCCTACCGGGCGCCGGGCTCAGGCATCGACTTCATCGTGGCCATCTTTGGCAACTGCATGTTCTCCTCCAACCAGAAGCACAACTCCGACGGCGGCATCCGCTCGATCTGGCAGCCGCTGTTCGACCAGCACCACGTCGACCTCGTGATCAACGGCCACGTGCACGCCTACGAGCGCACGAACCCGATGCGCGCGGGAAAGCCGACCGCCACCGTGCCGTCCGGCGGGACCGTGCACCCGCAGACCGGCGGGACTACCTACATCTGCGTCGGCGGTGGCGGGCAGGGCCTGTACCGCGACTGGTACGGGACGACAGGCGCCGGCGACGCGGGAGCGCCCAAACCGCCGAGAGTCTGGGAGTGGAGCGGCGGGGACAGTTCCGCCGGGGGAAGCGGCAAGCCCGCCGACGTGGCCGACAGTGCCACCGGCTACTCCGCTTTCCGGCACGCGTGCTGGCACTGCCTCGTCGTCGACGTCGAAGCACCGGCCGGTCCGGGGGGCGAGACACGGATGCATGTCCGGGCACTGGCGCCGGCCCAGACCCTGACCCGCGTCACCTCCATCACCAGCCCCAGGGTCATCGACAGCGTGACGCTGCTGCGCCGTTCGCAACCCGCGGCCGGGCCGGGGCGGGCTGGTATGGCACGGTAGTCGGTGTGAGCAGAGCTGAAGGCACCTTCGACCTTGACCGTTTCGACGCCGAGCCGCCGCATGAGGATCGCGACGGGGTAAGCCTCGCGCGCGCCCACATCACCAAGACCTTCCACGGGGACCTGACCGGCGCCAGCGAGACCGACATCATCACCGTGCACTCCGGGCACCCGGCGGCGTACGCGGGAATCGAGCGATTCGAGGGCATGCTGCACGGCCGGGAGGGCAGCTTCGTGCTCCAGCACAACGCGGGCGGCACGAATGGCGTCCCTTGGCTGACCTGGAAGATTGTCGAGACGACAGGAACCGGTGAACTCGCCGGGATCCGAGGAGAGGGCCAGATCATCATCGGCCCAGACGGCGGGCACTCGTACGCCCTGGAGTACGAACTCTAGCCAGCCACCGCTCCCAGCAGGGAAAATGACCTAGCCCCCGCTGGCCGTAGCCAGCGGGGGCTGTGTCAGGTCGCGGCTGGACTTAGCCCAGGTTCTCGAAGATGCCGAACGGCGCGCTGCCGAGGATGTTCTCGGTGGTGCCGCCGCCGCCCTTCACCTGGCCAATGGAGTCATAGCTACCCCAGAGCTCATTGCCTGTGCCCGCACCGGCGCTGATGGTGCCGTTGAACGAGTACGTGTCGGACGAGGTGGACACGCTGATGTGGGCGATGGTGGGGTCGAGGTTCGCGTCCTGCGGCCAGGTGACGGCGACGTTGCCGCTGATGGTTGCCGCGGTCTTGGTCGCGGTGCCGGTGAGGTCCCCGAACACCGTGCCGCTGAAGGTCTGGCCGGTGCCGTCGAAGTTGCAGTTGCTCAGGGTGGCGTTCAGCACGGCGGTCACATTGTGAGATGTCTTGGTGAGGGCCGGGAAGTACTTGATCGTGCCGGACCAGTTGAGGCATTCCTCGGTAGGCGAGTAGCCGTTCGGGCGGATCTGGTGACCGGTGCTCGCAAAGGATGCGCCGGCGGTGCCGACGGTGAGGGCCATGACGCCGGCGATGGTAGCCGCCTGGAGAGTGCGGCGGGAGAAAGCCGAACGGGCGCGGCGGGCGATCTTGGCTGCGGTGGGCTGCATCTGGTTCATGGGGGGCTCCTTCGAGTAACGTTCTTCTTGATTGCAGCCTGCTCCGGCGGCGCTGCAGGGACATCCGTGCCCACCACGGAGTCACCACGGATTGGATACGGATCTGCCACGGAGCGGTAATCATGTGAACGTGGCGGTTACGCGTGCGGCAGGCATGTCGCAGCGTGAGGCCGAGGTACTCCAGGCCGTTGGCGGGCATCTGAGTAACGCCCAGATCGCGTCCCAGCTGTACATCTCGGTCCGGACGGTCGAGAGCCATGTCTCGTCGCTGCTGCGGAAATTCGGGGTGCCTGACCGGCGTGCGCTTGCCGATCTCGCGCCCGCCGTGGCAGCAATGCCGCCGACCGAGGCAGCGGCCGGACTGGTAGCTGCCCTGCCGACGGCACGGACGAGCTTCATCGGCCGGGACCGTGAGCAGGCCGCGGTGCTCGCCGCGCTGGCCGGCAGCCGGGTAGTGAGCCTGGTAGGGCCGGGCGGAGTCGGGAAGACCCGGCTGGCGGCCAAGGCAGCCGAGGCAGCGGCTACCCAGTACCCGTTCGGCGGTGTCTTCGTCGATCTGGTCCCGGTGCGCGAAGGCTTTGTCACCCAGGCAGTAGCGGCTTTACTTGGCGTCACCGAGCGGCCAGGGCGGTCACTGGACGCGGCTCTGCACGAGTACCTCGCCCGCGGCCGGTCGCTGCTGGTGCTCGACAACTGCGAGCACCTGCTCGCAGTGGTGGCCGCCTTCATCGAGAAACTGCTGGCCGACTGCGCCGACCTGACGATCCTGGTGACCAGCAGGGAAAGGCTAGCCGTCCCGGGAGAGCGCACGGTGGCCGTTCCGCCGCTGTCGCTTGTCGCCAACGGGACGGGCGGCACGGCCTGCTCGGAGGCCGAGTCGCTGTTCGTCGACCGGGCCAGGGCCAGCGACCCTGACTTCGCCGCCGCCCCCGCGGTGGTGGCAGAGGTGTGCGGCCGTCTGGACGGAGTGCCGCTGGCCATCGAGCTTGCCGCGGCGCGCAGCGCGTCGCTGGGCGTGGACGGTTTGCTCGCGGGCCTGGACGATCATCTGCGGCTGCTCGCGGGAAGCCGCGGTCCTCATGAAAGGCACCGTTCGCTGCGCGCCGTCATCGACTGGAGCCATGACCTCCTCGATGACGACGAGCGCGCCATGTTCCGCCGGGTGGGCGCCTTCATCGGCGGATTCGACCTCGACGCCGCCGTGGCGGTCTGGCCGGACAGCAACCGCGGCACGGTCGCCGACCTGGTCGGCCGGCTAACCGACAAGAGCCTCCTCACCCATCGCCTTGGCCCCGAGGGCAGCCGGTGGCAGATGCTGGAGACCATCCGGGCGTATGCCCTCGACCGGCTGGCCGCTAGCGGCGAGGAGGACACGGTCCGCGTTGCCCACCTCACGTGGGCGCAGGCCATCTCCGGCGATCTTGAGCACCGGGCCGAGGCGGACCAGCAGTGGCGTGCTGCCTTCGACACGGTCGCCGACGACTTGCGGGCAGCGCTCGCCAATGCCTCGGGTACGGGGGCCGCGGGGCGTCCGGGGGCCGGGGGCGGTCCGGGGGCCGGGGGCGGTCCGGGAACCGGGGGCGGTCCGGGAACCGGGGGCGTGAGCCACCGGCTCGCCCGTTCGCTCGGGCATCTCGCCTACGCCCGCCGGTTCATGGTCGAGTCTCGCGAGCACTACCAGGCCGCCGCCGCGCTGGCCGCGGAGCCCATCGAGGCCGCCTGCGATCTGCGTGCCGCGGCGGATGTGGCCATGGCCGCGGGGCATGTTCCGGTGGCCTTCGACCTGCTGCTGGCATCGGCCGAGCTGGCCGAGGCCGCGGGGGACAACTCGGCTCGGACAGTTGCACTGGCGTACGCCGCGACCATTGCCGACCGGTTCGCGGCAGATTTCCCTCAAGAGGTGCCCCATCAGCGCCTCCGCCAGTTGCTCGACGAGGCGGCCGGAAGCTGCCCGGCCGACGATGCGGTCGGCGCCGCCTACGTGAGAGTGGCGGACGCATGGACCGCGCAGCCCGAGAAGACCGTTCCTGACCCGGCCCTGTCCAGCGATGCTCTCGCGGCGGCACGGCGCGCTGATGATCCGGTACTGATCAGCGGGGCGCTGGATGCCGTCGTCGTGGGGCTGGACGCGGGCGGGCGGATCCGGGATGCCCATCAGGCGAACAAGGAGCGGGTCAAGCTGCTGGAGCGCCTGCCACGGCATGACCCGCACTCAGGAGCCGAGATCTTCGACACCTTCCACATGGTCACCGCGATCGCGGTGACCGCCGGCGACCTTCCGGACGCCCTTTCCAGCGCGCGGATGGCCCAGGGCGACGACATCGCCGGCGGACAGCCCCACGTGGCGGCCAGCAAGCTGATCCTTCCGCTCGTATTGCAGGGCCGTTTCGATGAAGCGTTCACGCAGGCCGCCGTCATGTGGGAGGCATGGCGGCTGGCCGGGCGGCCGCCCGCGCGCTGGATGGGCTCGGCCACCTACGGCATGGTCCTGGCGCATGGACTGCGGGGCGATGACAACGGTCGTGCCGAGTGGCTCGACCGTGTTCGCGAACTCATCGGCAACGGGACCGATCCGGTATCCGGGACGTATCTAGCGGCGGCTGCATTCACGCAGGCCCGCATCTGCCTGCATGATGGCCGCATCGACGCGGCCGTGGCCGCCACCGCTGACCTGCGCCCCGAGGCGCAGACCTGGTATGACGTGCCGCACTGGCACTCGCTGCGGCCGTACGCCTGGGCGGTCACCGCCGAGGTAGCCGTCGTCGCCCGGCTGCCCGATGCCGCCAGCCGCCTGGTAGCGGCGGCGCCTGCCGGCGACGAGAACTACTGGGCCGCGGCCTGCCTTTCCCGCGCCGCAGGCAGGCTCCATGGCGATCGTGGCGCGCTGGAGGCGTCGCTGGCCGGCTGGGAGCGGATAGATGCCCGGTTCGAACGGGCCTGCACCCTGATGTTGCTGGAAGACCGGGCAGGCGAAGGAACGGCCGAGCTGCGCGCGCTCGGCTGCGCGCCGCCAGCAGCCTTACGCACCGAGGTGGCTAACTGACGAACTGCCCGGGGGCGCTGGTCGCGGCGGGCTGGCCGTCAGCGACCAGGCCACCGCGAAGCAGTATCCGTGCGGTCACCGGTTGATGTCCCCCGTCCATCCGCGTTCGTCAGCGCCTTCGCGCGAGAGTAGTGGCCGCAGCCGTTCGGCAAAATCTTGGCTGTGCCGAGCAAAAGCTAAGCGCGGAAGGGATCGGGCGGGCCGCGTGTTGGCTCAAGCATGCAAGTAGAGATCTGGTCCGATCTGGTGTGCCCGTGGTGCTATCTGGGCAAGCGACGGTTCGAGCGGGCGCTGGAGTCCTTCGATCACCGTGACAAGGTCGAGGTGGTGTACCGGTCATTCGAGCTGGACCCGTCCACGGTCCCGGGGGTAACCATGCCCACGGTCGAGCTGCTGGCCAGCAAGTACGGGATGACCGCTGCGCAGGCCAGTGACGCCCAGCGGGAGATGGAGCAGCGCGCCGCCCAAGACGGGCTGGAGTTCCGGATGGATGGCCTGCTCAGTGGCAACACCCGCGACGCGCACCGGCTGCTGCACCTGGCCAAAGCGCATGGCCGGCAGGCCGAGCTGACCGAGCGCCTGCACCGTGCCTACTTCAGCGAGCAGGCATCGATCTTCGATCATGCCTCGCTGACCGAGCTCGCCGTCGAGGCCGGGCTGGACCGTGACGACGTGCTTCGGGTGCTCGCCAGCCAGGAGTACGGCGACAGCGTGGACACCGACGAGGCGATGGCTCAGGCGCTCGGCGCGACCGGAGTCCCGTTGTTCGTCATCGATCGCCGCTACGGGATCTCTGGCGCGCAGCCGGCCGAGGTTATCGTGTCGGCGCTGGACCGTGCCTGGGCTGAAGCTGTCGCGTCGTGAAGATCCGCATCGCGATCGGGCTGGGGGGTCCGGCCGACCTGTCCGCGGACGGATTCGCGGGGCTCGTGGCCGACCTCGCCGAGCTGCGTTTCGACTCGCTGTGGATATCGGAGGTCCTCACCGGCGGCGGCCTGGACCCGCTGATCGCGCTGGCGACGGCGGCACAGTTGCATCCGAAGATCAAACTGGGCACGACCATGCTGATTCCCGGGCGCAACGAGATCAGGCTCGCCAAGTCGCTGGCCAGCCTGGATGTGCTTTCCCGCGGCCGGCTGCTGATCACCTTCGTTCCTGGCCTGGCCTACGGACCGGAACGCGACGCGATCGGCGTGCCGGTGAGCGAGCGGGCCGCCGCCATCGAGCGGACCATCCCCAGGCTGCGCCGGTGGTGGGCAGGCGAGCAGGTGGACGGGATCACCGTCTCGCCACGCCCGATCCAGGATCCGCTGGAGATCTGGCTGGGCGGCCTCGCCGCGGCCTCGCTGGCCCGGTGCGGCCGGATCGCCGATGGCTGGCTCGGTGCCTCATGCACGGCCGAGCAGGCGCGGCTGGCGCGATCGATGATCAATGACGCGGCGCGGGATGCTGGCCGCGGGATCGACCCTGAACACTTCGGCATCAGCATCGGCTATACCCATCAGCCGCTGGACTCCAGGCAGCTCGCCGCCCTGGCCGCCCGGACGCGCGGCCGCGACATCGACCCGCGCGCGCTGGTGCCCGTCGGCTACAGCGCGCTGCGCGCGACGCTGCAATCCTTCATCGGCGTCGGGATGTCGAAGTTTGTGCTGCGCCCGATGTCCATCCAGGGTTCCTGGCGGGATGAACTTACCGGCCTGGCTAACGCAGTCGGTGATCTACAGACCTGAACCCCGAGTCCGCCCGCGTCGTCGCCACCGCCCAGGCGGTGGTCGTCTTTGTCGCCATTGAAGCGAGGTAGTCGAGCTTATGCAGATCGGTGTGGTGTTCCCGCAGACCGAGATCGGCCCGGACGCTGGCGCGGTACGCGCCTACGGTGAACGCGTGCAGCAGCTGGGCTTTCGTCACCTGCTGGCCTATGACCACGTCCTGGGTGCGGATCCGGCCGTTCACCAGGGGTGGAACGGCCCGTATGACGTCAGCACCATGTTCCACGAGCCGCTAGTCCTGTTCGGCTACCTCGCCGCGGTGACCCGCCTGGAGCTGGTCACCGGCATCATCATCCTGCCGCAGCGGCAGACCGCGCTGGTCGCCAAGCAGGCCGCCGAGGTCGACCTGCTCACCGGCGGCAGGTTCCGGCTCGGTGTCGGGCTCGGCTGGAACAGCGTCGAGTACGAGGCCCTCGGCAAGGACTTCAGTGACCGAGGACGCCGCGCCGACGAGCAGGTCGAGCTGCTGCGCCGGCTCTGGACCGAGCCGAGCATCACCTTCAACGGCGTCAACGAGCGCGTCACCGGCGCGGGCATCGCCCCGCTGCCGGTGCAGCGGCCGATCCCGATCTGGTTTGGCGCCCAGTCAACAGCCGCATACAAGCGGGCTGGGCGCCTCGGCGACGGCTGGTTCCCGCAGGTTCCACCGGGCCCGAAGCTCGACGCCGCCCGCGCGATCGTCGAGCAGGCCGCGATCGCCGCCGACCGTGACCCCGGCGCGATCGGCATGGAAGGCCGGGTCAGCTGGACCGGTGACACCGCGAAACTCGTTGACCAGGCAGACCGCTGGCGGCAGGCCCAGGCAAGCCACCTGTCCGTCAACACCATGGGCACCGGGCTCACCAGCGTCGACCAGCATCTGGTCGCACTCGAACAGGTCGCCGACGAGCTCGGCCTCACGCCAGACCGGTAGCCGGTCGCCGTGCCTGCGTCGTCCCCTCCGGCTGGCCGCGAGCGCGCCGCCACGACGGTCGGCCTGGTGGCCGTGACGCTGGCCGGGCTCATCATGTTCGGCGTCGGATTGGCCGGCTCCATCTCGTTCTTCGGCCAGGGCGCAGAGGAGGCGTTCCGGCGCTGGACGGACCAGGCCCTGCTATGGGGCGGCGCCGTCGCTGTCGTCAGCGGATGCGCGGGAATCGCGGTGGCGTGGCTGTCGTGGCTGTCGTGGCCCGGTGGCCGGGCGGGCGGCTGGCGCGGGCGGCCCGGCGTCAGGCGTTCGGGCGTGGCTGCCGCCGCGCTGGTGGCGGTTGTCGCCGTGGCGGCGGGCATCGTTGTTCACCACGAGCGGTCAGAACCACAGGGCAACGAGCGCAGCGCTCTGGAACATCTCGTGGTCGCTCCCGGCGCCACCATCACCGACCACGTGACAACCGGATCTCTGCCCGCCGGCGACGCCACGGTCGCCGGGCCGTCCGGCCTGGGGCCGCCGGCCGGCGTCCGTTCGTGGCAGCCGAGCGACTGCGCGTCCCTGGATCGAACGCTGTCGGCGTGGGCTGATGAGGGATCTGTGCAGGTGCCGAGGAGCTTCGTCGCCGGGGCGGGTACGCCAGTCTGCCTGTGGTTCGCCACCTACCACGGCTGGTCGGTCCGCGCCGAGGTGCTCGGCTCAGCTTCGGGCGGCCGGGCGACGGCCCGGGTCGTGATCGCCCCGCCCGGGGTCGGCCTCTGACCCAAGGCGCCTCATCCAGTAGGGGTGAACGTCTGTGTGCTGGTCGCCGTTGGTGAGCACGGTTACCGTCCGTTGGTGAGCACGGTTACCGTCCGTTGGTGAGCACGGTTACCGTCCGTTGGCGGGCGCCAGTCGGTAGATCGCCCCGGCGGTGTCGTCGCTGACGTAGAGCGCGCCGTCCGGGCCGGGCACGGCGTCGGCCGGACGGCCCCAGCGGCTGCCGTCAGCGCTCTGGAATCCGCTGACCAGGGTGACCGCCGGCTCCAGCGTGTGCTTCGCCGCGTCCCACGCCATCCACAGCACTGCCGGGGCGCGAGGCGGCTGGCGGTCCCACGAGCCGTGCACCGCGACGACGGCGCCACCTGACCACGGTGCCGCGATAGCACTGCTCTCCAGGAAAGACATGCCGAGCGGAGCGCTATGGGCCGGGAGGCCAACCTCGACTGACGGCAGGGTGGCGCAATCCAGATGGCTGCCGCCCGGGTTGGTCACCGAGTCGGCCACGAACGGCACGTTCGCCAGCGACCCGGCCGGATGATTCTTGTCCTGATCGGGGTCGCAGTACGGCCATCCGAGGTCCCGGCCGGCCTGGACAGCGACGACCTCGTCGGGCGGATGTTCGTTGACGTAGGCCTGGATTACCTGCCCGAAGGCCTCGCTGTACCCGGCGTAGGACGAGTGGAAGGGATACGGCACGTTGTCGCGGTTGTTGACCGCAGTCCACACCGAGCCGTCCGGGGCCACCGCCAGGCCCTCACCGTTGCGAACCCCTTTCTCCACCACATGCAGATCCCCGCCGTCGGGGTTCACAGCCATGATCACCGCCCGCTCCGGCGAAAAGGTCCGGTCGTCCGGGTTGGCGTTCGACGAGCTGCCCACGTCGAAGTACACGGTCCCGTCCGGGGCGACCGCCACATCCTTCTCCCGGTGGACATCGTCGCCGGTTGGGTCGAGATCGGGGAGATCGGCGGCGATCACCGTGCGGGCTCCGCTGATCCCGCCGGCCCCCCATGGGTACCGGTCGATCTGGTCCGACTCCCCGACGTAAAGAACCCAGCGACCGCCGAAGCGGGCGAATGCCATGCCCTGCGGTGAGGTCAGCCCGGACAGCAGGATCCGCGGCGTGCCGGTGCCATCGGCATCCGGCCTGAGCTCCACGATGCTGCCGTTGTCCGGCTGGCTGACCAGAAGGTCGCCCTCGGGCGTCCAGGCTTCCATCCGGGCATCGCTGACCCGAGCCCACACCCGGGCCGTCCATCCGGCCGGCACCGTCAATGTCCGGGGCATGGACAACGCCCCGCCGCCCTCACCGGACGGGACGGTCAGGCCGACCCGCGACCGGGCCGCTATCGGCAGGACCGTCGTCGCGGGCGACGCTGGCGACGTGGCCGATGGTGACGTCGGGGTCGGCGCCGGAGCGATACCCACGTGCACCGGCCCGCTGCAGGCCGCCGTTGTCAGGCCAACGGTCATGGCAGTCGTAACCGCCATGACCTCCATGAGGAAAATGCGGGAACGCACCGACACAGTTCACCATCATGCGCCATCGACGGCGACACCAGATCGGTGTGCACGCGGGTGAACAGTAGATCGGCATCGATCTCTGGCG
>PMSU01000194.1 GCA_003168255.1 Actinomycetota bacterium | reverse complement strand
CCGAGACCCGGCGCGCACGCCGAACAGCCAGCGAACCAGCACGGGCAAGATGCCGCCGGCTCACCCCTCGTCGCGTGCGTCACCCCGATCATCACCCGCCAGGCCGCCCGCCTGGTCGCGTTACCGCACTACACGGTGACCAGAGGTGCCGAGATGGCCCCTGACCAGCGCCGGCACGGCAGCTCGTCCATGCGACCAGGATCTGAGTGTTATGCAACACCTCAGAACTTTCCTCTGACCAGCCACGATCCAAAACGACCTACATTTTGACGCACACCCTCCCATCTTGCTGTGCGGGAAGAACCGTCAGTGGGTGCTGCGACGATTCCGGTATGGACGAATCAGCCCCGGGCACGGGCAGGAAGCTCAGCAGGCAGGAAGCATCCGACGCGATCACCGGTTCGGGGTGGTGCCTTCTGCGGGGTGCGCTGGTGACGTGCGTGCGGGCTGGGTCGCTGTCGCGGGCGGCCGAGGTCGCCGCGTGGATGACCGCCGCCGTCGGCAGCGACGCCGACGAGTGCCTGCGGCCGGACATTCGGAGTGACCGCCTGGTCCTTACCCTCCAGTCGGCCGCCACGGCCTCGGTGACCACCAGGGAGGTAGAGCTCGCGCGCCGGATCTCCACATTCGTGAGCGCGCTCGGGCTGGCCACCGACGCCGGCGTCGGCGACCACGCCCCGCGATCGGTACAGCTGCTGGAGATCGCGATCGACGCGCTTGACATCGCCGCGGTCCGCCCGTTCTGGAAGACGATCATGGGCTATCACGACGAGCCCGGATCATCAGGCCCCGAGGATGCCATCGCCGACCCGCTCGGGCAGGGTCCGACGATCTGGTTCCAGCAGATGGACACGTCGCGCTCCCAGCGCAACCGCATCCACTTCGATATCTCGGTGCCGCACGACGAGGCACACCACCGCATCCAGGCCGCCGTTGCCGCAGGCGGCACCCTGATAGACGACGCTGAGGCCCCCGCCTTCTGGGTCCTGGCCGACGCCGAGGGCAACGAAGCCTGCATCACCACATGGCAAGGCAGAGACGGCTGACCGATCGTCAACAGATCTGTTGACGATGAGCCGGTGCGCCGACTGCTGCTGCATCGAACCGTGAACTGGGGCGATGAACGGGTACTCAGGGCCCATCGGCGAGATCGTCAGAGCGTCCAGCTTCGAGTCGCGACCACTGGGCGATGGGGCGTCCGTTAGTCCGCACGTACCCTTCACCCCGGCTGGAAGCCGCAGCCCAGCCCTCGTCTGCGCGACGCTGGCCGGTGGAGCCGTCGGCTTGCGGCTGTTGTGGCCAGCCGGGCGGGGCTTGCAACTGTTGTGGCCAGCCGGGGGGCGAGTCCTCCCACGGCTCCTGGCGTCCGCGCACGGTGAGGTCCATGAGCGCGTAGCTGGAGTCCATTGCCTCTACGCCGCGGAGGGTCGTCCAGTAGGTTTCGAAGACGCGGTCGCCGTCCCGTACGTAGCACACGAGGTGCATCCTGCCGATATGGCGCCCGACGAGGAGCGCGTCGAGGGAGGCGTGCGCTGAGTACCACGGCATGTCCCAGCCCATGAAGTCGCGATAGCGGATGCTTTCGTCGTAGGGCCCCTGGCAGAAGACCGCGTAGGTGACGTCGCGGGAATGCAGGTAGGACAGCTCCGCGACCTGGGTGGCGCACCACGTGCAGCCTTCGCACTGCTCGGCCGCGGGCCGGCCGGGGTTCCACATGAAGTAGTAGGCGATGAGCTGCCGGCGCCCTTCGAACGCTTCGAGCAGGGTGAGCGGCCCGTGCGGCCCGGTCAGCGCGAGGCGGGCGTCTACCTCGACCATGGGCAGGCGCCGCCGGGCCGCGGCGATCGCGTCGCCTTCCCGGGTGTGCGCCTTCTCCCGAACCCGCAGCCTGTCCAGTTCGCTCTGGAAGGCGGCCCGGTCGACGGCCGTGCTCAGTGCGTCGGTGGCGCTGGCCGCCGGCCCGCCGAGGCTTGCTGATTCATCCTTCATGACTGTCTCCCTCCTCTTGTCGGATTGGGGCTTCGCTTCTTCTTTGCTTCTGCGTGCGCCGCTTCGGCGAGCCGTTTGATCGCGGCGAGTCGCCGGTCCCATTGCGCGGCGAGGTCAGTCATGGCCCGGGCGGCCTGGCCGAGGCGGTCGGCTTCTACCCGGTAGAGAACCTCCCGACCCTGCTTGCGCCGACTGACCAACCCGGCCCGTTCGAGCACGACCAGATGCTTGGAGACCGCCTGGCGGGAGAACGGCACGCGGCCGGCCAGCCAGCTGGCGCTGAGGTCACCGTTGCTGACCAGTAGGTCGAGGACCCGGCGGCGAGACGGATCGGCGATGGCCGACCACAACTCGTCATCGGCCTGCGCCGTCATCCCGGTCGGTGCTCCGCGAGCACGCTGGCGAGGCGGTCCAGATACTCGGCCCAGCCGCCCCGGTGCTCGTCGGCATAACGTTCTTTCTCCGCGTCGGGCCAGGCGAGCAGCTCGTGGCCGCTTTCGGACACTCGAAGGCGGGTCCGCTCGTCGCCTTCCGGTGTCAGCGTGAACTCGACGAGCATCGAGTTGCCGGCCACCGGCTCCTCCCCGTGGGGATGGTTCCAGCGGAACGAGAAGCGAGTCGGCGGATCGACCGTCTCCACGACGACCGGGCCGCCCTGATCCCCGAACCCCATGTAGCCATGAGCGCCGGGTTCCACGACCAGTTCCACCCGGTCGGCGAACCACTGGCTCATCTGATCGGGCTCGGTGATGGTGCGCCACACCACTTCCACCGGTGCCTCGATCAGAACCTCCCGCTCAATCACTAGGCTCGGCATCAGTTTCCGATCCCTCCCTAATCGCGCCGGCGGCTACCGCCGGTCGCGGGTGTCGCCACTTGGCGTCGCATGCCGGTCATCGCTCACGCCCACTCTCGAACTGCAACCAACAGTGGCATGTCAAGCAGAGATGTGCAACCAACGCTTGCAGTTTGTTCACCATGCGGCGAGCCAGGCGTGCGCCCAGGCCCGCCAGCCGAGATGAATGCGGCACGGCCTACCACTGATGGGGGGTAATTTCACATTCACATCGCCGACCGGTGCGGTTCTCGTGCGGTGGCCGCGGGTCCGCTGCACCCAACGGCGTCTCCCGCAACGAGGTCGCGACGTTCGAGGTCATCACGAGCGCATTACCACGGCGTGCGGCGGAGGTGTCGGTCGAGGCGGATCAGGAGCAGTACGGTCACGCTGATCACGGCGATGCCGAGTACCGGTGACAGGATGACGTATCCGTTGGCGATGCCGCTGGCCACCGCGAACAACGAGTGTCCGACCAGCGCGCCGCCGATGAGCCAGATTCGGTGTTGGTCGGTGAACGTGCTGGTCGCCGACCACCGGGCTACCAGCCATCCAACTGCGATGGCGAACGCGAGTGCGACCAGCATCGGGATCAGTACCCAGGCGCCGTGTCCGATCGCGGGGTGGCCGGCTTTGTTCTTGAGGGGAAACAGCAGCCCGAGGAAGATGATCGGCGCGATCCCCGCGACGGCAGCCAGCACGACGGGGTGCGGCAACCGTGCGAACGAGGCCGGGTGCACCGTTCCCAGCCGCGGCAGCACGGCCAGGGCCAGGATGCCGAGCACGGCGATGCCGATCAGCAGCGCGGCGACCGCGGGCCAGGGTGCCTGGTAGCCGGGATCCTGACTGCGGGCGATGGTTACCCGAACGAGGGCGATCCCGATGACGAACGCGACAGCCGTCCCGATCAGGCCGCGCCGCCTCAGGTACGGGCGGCGGGCGTACCGCTTGAAGAGCATGCTGGTGAGCGCGACGGGGATGAGCACGGAGAAGACCAGGTGGTAGGCGATCTGGCTTTCCCAGTAGGTGATGTTGAGCCCGAGAACCCGCCCCCACTTAGCCGCGGTGTACAGGTGCGGGCTGGTCAGGGCCTGTAGCCCGAGCCCGTCTTCGGCCAGTTCGTAGGCCAGGCCGAGGACCAGCAGTGCGGGCCAGCCCGCGCCGACCCGGACGACGAGCTCGCGGGCCAGTAGCACCCCTGCTCCGTAAATCAGCACCAACAGCGGGAAGCCAGCCAGATCGACGGCAGCGAGATCCCGGTGAACGCCGCCTCGGCGCAGAGCGGGGCCAGCAGCGCGAGCGTCCACGCTGCCTTCAGTCGTCCCTTGCCGGCCCGCTCCACCGCGGGGCCGGCCTGAGTGGTCAGGCTGATCATGCCATCACCTCCATTATTACTTGGGTGAGTAATAATGTCAAAGATAACATGGACGAGCAGCGGATGCGAGGCAGGGGCGTGGACACGGCAGCAGTAACGAATGCGCGGGCAACGCGGCGGCGGCTGTCGCCAGAGGACCGGCGGCGGGAGATCATCGCCGCGACGATCGACACGGTCGCCGCCCTCGGATACCGGGCCACGACCTTCGCGAAGATCACCGAACGCAGCGGGATGAGCAGCACCCGCTTGATCTCCTACCATTTCGCCGGACGCGACGAGCTGATGCAGGCGACAGTGACCCACGTGTACCAGCAGCTCCGGGACCACCTGAACGAACGTCTCGCCGCGGCGACCGGGCCCCGAGCCCAGCTCGCGGCCCACATTCGGGCCGCCGTCGAGTTCATCGCCGAGCACCGCACCGCGATGCAGGCACTGGCCTCGATATTCGTGAGCTTCCGCGACGCGTCAGGTGGCAGCCGTTCCTACGACGCCGACAACGACCAGCGCGCGATCGGTGCCGTGGAGCAAATCCTGCGCCGTGGGCAGGACGACGGCACATTCCGGATGTTCGATTCGTTCATCATGGGGTCGCTGGTACAGCGGTCGGTGGACGGTCTGGCGTTCCTCCTCGAAACCCAGCCCGACCTCGACCTCGGCGCCTACGCCGAGGAACTCGTCGAGACCTTCGACATCGCCACCCGTCGCAGCGGCGGCGGGCGCGACCAGGACGTGCCCGCACCGCAGCGGTGACGCTGCCACACGATCGCTGCCGATTTCCTGTTCACACAGTGGAACGGCTGGGAATGCGGGACGCCGGTTGACGTCTGACCCAGCCCCCGCGCGTTGGCGACATAGTCGCCGCCCAGAATGTTTAGTAGTGGGTCAGTTTGAACGGTCATTCACGGACACGCCACTTACCGTAACCGCGTTACGGGGCGGCCGGGCGTGAGCTACGGGTGAGCAGGTTGATCCGGTCGCCGGCAGCCAGGGTGAGCGCGGGGTCGGGGTCTTGCAGCTGGCGGTTGCGGAGCACGGAGACCGGGGTGCTGCCAGGCGGCCAGGTGATGGCGGCGAGGGCCCGGCCGGCGGCGGGCGAGTCGCTGCCGAGGGTGACCTCGAGAACCTGGTAGCCGGGCAGCGGGTCGGGCGGTTGCGGGAGGACCGGTTCCGGGTCGGGCCGGGCGCCGTCGGCTCCGGCCTGGGCCTGGGCCTGGGTGTCCTGCGGGCCGGCGCTGCCGATCTCGCGGGCCACGGCGGCCAGCACACTGGCGTTGGTGATCCAGCCCTGCACCTGCTGGCCGTCGCCGGACAGCACCGGCAGCCCGTCGCGGCCGTAGGCCGCGAGCTGGCGCAGCACGCCGGCGAGGGACTCGCCGGCGAACACGGCCTGCGGGTCGCCCTGGTAGGTCACCGGGCCGGGCAGCGATCCCGGGCCGACGGCCGGGCCGACGGCGGCGCTGGTCCCGCTCCCGGTCCCGCCCGCGACCGGGAGCGGGGGGTGGAAGGGGCGCATCGCGTCGGCGGCCTTCAGGTCGCCAAATGGCCGCCACGGCGCGGCCCGGTCGATGTCCTGGCCGCGGCGCAGCAGCTTGGTGGTGTAGATCGTGCCGTAGCTCAGCGCCCGCGAGGTCGCGGTCGCGATGGCCACCGCTAGCATCACCGGCAGTGTCAGGGTGAAATCACCGGTCAGCTCCAGCACGCTGGCCACAGAGGTCAGCGGGGCCCGCGCCGCGGAGGTGAACACCGCCCCCATCGCCACCACCGCGTACAGGGCCGGCTGGCCGGCGCCCGGCCCGAACACGTGATCCGCAGTCACGCCGAAGGCCATGCCCGAGGTGACCCCGATGAACAGCGACGGCGCGAACACCCCGCCTGACCCGCCGATGCCCAGCGTCAGGCTGCACGCGAGGATCTTCCCGGCACACAACACAAGCAGGAACCACAGCACGTAGCTCCCCGCGACGGCCTTGTACATCACCGGGTACCCGACGCCGTACATCTGCGGCAGCGCCAGCAGCACCAGACCCAGCGCGAGGCCGCCGATCGCCGGCCGGGCCCACTCCGGCCGGCCCTTCCACAGCAGGTCCCACAGGTCTTCCATCTTGTACACCGCAGTCTTGAACGCCAGGCCGATCAGCGCCGCGATCACCGCCAGCACTGCCACCAGCAGGTAATTGCGCGGGTGATGCAGCGCGATCCCGGAGGGGAACCCGGACAGGAACGGCCGGCTGCCCAGGAACGGGATGGCGACCGCGTCGGCGATCATCGCCGACAGCATCACAGTGAACATCGCGTCGACAGAGAACTCCCGCAAGATGATCTCCACCCCGAAGAACACCCCGGTGATCGGCGCGTTGAATGTGGCCGCGATGCCGCCGCCCGCCCCGCAGGCGACCAGGATCCGCATCCGGTTCTCCGGCATCTTGACCCACTGGCCGAGGCCGGAGGCCAGCGCGGACCCGATCTGCACGATCGGGCCCTCCCGGCCGACTGACCCGCCCACCCCGATGCAGATGGCCGACGCCAGCGCCTTGACGACGCTGACCTGCGGCCGGATCCGGCCGCCGTTCTCCGCGACCGCGACCATCACCTCCGGCACCCCATGGCCGCGCGCCTCCCGGGCCCAGCGGTAGATCAGCGGCCCGTAGACCAGCCCGCCGATCACCGGGATCACCACGAAGAACCCCAGCCCCAGCCAGGGCAGGTGCGCGCTGCCCGCATACCCGTCCTGGCCGAACTGGTCATGCCCGGTCGCCAGCCAGGTAACGAAGAAGATCAGGTACCGGAACGCCACCGCACCCAGCCCCGACCCCACCCCCACCAGCACCGCGATGGCAAACAGCCCCGCCCGGGAATCCCGCAGCCACCGGGACACCTGGCCAGCCCAGGCCCGCCCGGACGCCCGCCACGTCGTGCTCACTGCGTCACCCCAGCCTGGGCTGCTTCCCGCTGCGCGCCTGCGCCAGGCGATGCCGCCGGCAGGTCCACCGGATCCGCCGGCCACTGGCTGTCGGGGATCTCCCCGGCGGCCTCGGCGAACGCCTGTAGCGCCTCGGCGACCGCCGACTGCCGCCTCGCCGGGAGCCCCCGCAAGATGCCCGCGATGAGCTCCCGGCGGCGGGCGGTGGCCTGATCCACCACCTGCCGGCCCGCCGGGGTGATCGACACCCGCACCGCGCGGCGGTCGGCCCGGGCCCGGTGCCGGCGGATCAGGCCTTTGCGCAGCAGCCGGTCACACATCCGCCCGGCCGTCGACGGCGTGACCTCCAGCGCTCCGGCCAGGTCCACCTGCCGTTGTGGGCCCCGCGACGCCAGCACCACCAGTGCCCGGTACTGCGCGATCGTGGTGTCCTCCGCCGCCGCGCCCAGCGACATCGTCGCCACCGCCACCAGCGTGCGGCTCGCCGTCAGCACCGCGTCCACCGCGGCCTCATCCACCACGTGCCCGGTCATGCCCTGCGCACCTCACTTTAATTGCTAAATGCAATCATCGTATGGTGCTCCTATCAGCTAATGCAACATAGTCGGTGCTCAGAGCACGCAGGCGGTAGGCGCAGGCGTTCGGCATGATCGTTACGGCATATTCGCAAATAACGTGCCCCCTTGCCCTGCGCAACGCCGTCGGCCCGGACCGGGTGATGAACACCTACCGCGCCGAGCCCGCCGCAGACGTGCACGCCCTGCTGCTGGAGCACATCGCGGTATCCCTCAACCCGCGCCAGGGCCTGGCAGCAGGGAAACGGCTGTCCAGCCTCCTCGCCTCCTCCGGCCCTGCAAGAGCGAGGGAAGGCAAGCGCGGCGCGCTGCTCCACGACGACGACTTCACGATCGTCGCGAAGTACCAGTCCGAGTACGCGGGCCTTGTCCAGTACTGCCTCCCGGCCCAGGATGTCTTCCGCCTGGCCGCCTGCACTTGGTCATGGAACCTCGCTGCTCAAGACGGGCTAGCGGCGGGTCATGGAGCAGCAAGACCGCAAGATCCTCGTCGTTAGCGTCGCCTCCGGCCAAGACGCGTTCCCCGCTGGCATCCTTGCGGCCCCACCACGCGGCCGAAGCCTTCGGCGCCGCGATTCACAACTCACGATGCCCCGCATCGAGCGAGACGTACTGCCTATGCGAGACAGAGCGACTACCATGTAGTCATGGCTAAGCGTGCTGCGACACCGGTCCGGTTTGACACCACGGTGGCCGAACGGCTCTCATCATTCGTTGCCGCCAACCCCGGCATGTCTCTGTCGTCGGCTGCAAACCGGCTCGTCGATGAAGCCCTCCGGACGAGCGAACATCCCGGGATCGTATTCCGGCTCGGCCCTACAGGTCGGCGAGCGGGCCTGATCAGCGGGCCTGACGTCTGGGAAGCCGTCCGCGCGATCAAGTCGGCTCGCGCGGCAGAGCGTGGCCTGGCCGAGGATGATTTGCTCACACTGATCGCAGGGAACACCGGCATCCCGGTGCGCCTCATCCGGGCCGCCGTCCGGTACTGGGCGTCCTACCCCGCTGAGATCGACGCCGAGATCGCCGCCGCCGACGCAGCGGAGGAACACGCCGAGAACGCCTGGCAACGGGAACGCCGGCTCCTCGCCGGGTAAGAACGTGCGCTGCCCGCTGCTGCTAGATGAAATGTTCTCCGGCGTCATCGCCGAAGAACTACGCGCCAAGGGCCACGACGCACTCGCGGTCGTGGTCGACCCAGTGCTGATCTCTGTGCCCGACGACCAGATACTCGATCACGCCGCAACTACAGGCCGGGCCCTGGTCACCGCCAACATCAAGGACTTCGTGCCCCTCGACCCCCGGTACCGGGCCGCAAGCCAGACACACGCCGGACTGATTCTCGTCTCCACCAAAACCTTCCCGCAAGACCGCACTTACACCGCTGCCATCACCAGTGCGCTATCCCTCTTCCTTGACCAGCCCACTCATCTGCAGCCGGGCCAGGTCGTCTTCCTTTCCCGACGATAACTCGCCCCCGCATACGGGGATTCAGCCGCACGGCCGGGGCACTGCTGGCCGACGGCACCGAGCCCACGCCCTTTACCTGGACGCCGGCAGCGCCGACAACGTATCCCCGGCATGCCCGGCGCGAGCCTGCCGGGCACCGGTGAGATCACGAACCCGGCGGATCGAACGGGTTGATGACCGGGACGCCACAGCGGGCCACGTCAGCGGTGTTACGGGTGACCAGGGTCCATCCGCGCGCCTTGGCAGACGCCGCAAGCAGGCCGTCGATCACCGGCAGCGGATCAGGCACGTTGAGCTGGCCCCACTGCTCGGCTATGCCAGGCCAGGACGTGCGGGTCCGGCTGGCGCTTGCGGAGTTCGGAGACCATGTTGGTGTCGAGCAAGTAGGTCACGCCTCACTGGACTAGTCAATATCCCGCGGCCGCTCGGCGACCCTGGCCAGGTCGAGTGCGTCAAACCCGGAGCCAGACCGCAGGTATTCCTTAAACTCCGCCGTCTCCCCCTTCAGCCGCCGGTACTCAGCGATGTCGATCACCACGGCGATCTCCTCGCCATACCGGGTCACCACTTGCGGGCCAGCCACGTGGGCGGTGCGGATGAGTTCGCTGAACCGCTGCTTGGCATCCTGAACCTGCCACCGCATCCGGCCTCCATCGGTCTAGACGGACTAGATACTTGGATACCACGACGCGGCCTCCCAGCTGCTGCCTGGCTTGGACGGACAGCACCACGTTGCATGGCTTCACCTGTCGATTGCCTCGAATAGCTCAGCCCTGTGGCATCAGGTGCTCGACAGAGCAGCAACCCAGCGCACGCTCGGCGGTTCGTCCATCTCCGGGTCGCCCTGCATGCCGCGGGGCGGCGCCGGCAGCGGCGTCACCGCCAGCACCGCATCCGAGCGCCGCGCGCTGGTCACGGTCATAGCCGATGACCGCCGCTGAGGGCCGGACGCAGACGGACGCTGCCTCCGGGTCATAGGGGACAGTCCCTTATCCCAGGGCAGCTATGCATCTGAGCCAGCCGTGCCCCCTGGACCAGTGCCGCTCGGCGCCGCCTAGGTGCTCGACCAGCCCCTCGCGATCCGCCAGAGAGTGCGTACGGCCTCCTCCTCGGCGGCCTGCAACTCCTTGCGTGCGGCCACCCACTCGGCAGCCGAGACGACTCGTGGACTCATTGCTCTCCTCCGTCCTCATGGTGGACTCCGTACGCCACCGTTCAGAGGTTGGACGGACAGGGTCCCCGGAACTAATCGCCTCGCCCGGGCAAATTACAAGGCGGCAGGGAAGCCGAAGTACGTGAACAGCTCGGGAAACACATAGGCGTGCAGACCGGTGATCAGGCTGCCATCGGTCTCCAGCACCTGTATCGCCCACGGGTGGTAGCCGCCGCGGCCGTCCGGGCGGTATTGCGCGAAGGCGGCGCAGCTGTTCGCCGCGGTGGGCAGCAGCCGGGAGCCGCGGCACTCCGAGCCTGGCCCCAGCATCCACAGCCGGATCTCGTCCTGGCCGCGCAGCCACAGCGGCAGCGGCGGCATCGAGTTCACCGCGTCGCCGCGTAGCAGCGCGGTCAGCCGGGCCACGTCGTAGGCCTCGAAGGCGGCGACGTACTCCTCCAGCAGGGCGGGGTCGGCCCTGCCCAGCGCCGGGTCATCCTCGTCGATGGACGGCACCGTGGCGCGAGCCCGCTGCAGCGCACTGTTCGCCGAGGCCACGGTGGTGCCGAGCAGTTCCGCGGTCTCGGCCGCGGAGAACTGCAGCACGTCGCGCAGAATCAGCGCCGCGCGCTGGCGCGGCGTCAGCCGCTGAAGCGCCGCCACGAAGGCCAGCCTGACCGTCTCCCGCGACACCACCTGCCCGGCCGGATCGGCGTTGCCGCCGGTGAGCTTGGCGTCCGGGATCGGCAGCACCCAGGTGCGCTCGGCCAGCGGCGCCGGGATCTGGGCACCCTCTGCCCGCGTGGGCGGCTGTAGCTCCATCGGCACGGTGCGGCGGCTCGGCTTGCGCAGCATGTCGATACACACGTTCGTGGCAATCCGGTGCAGCCAGGTGCGCAGCGACGAGCGGCCCTCGAACCTGCCGAAATCCCGCCAGGCGCGGACCATCGTGTCCTGCACCGCGTCCTCGGCGTCGAACGGCGAGCCGAGCATCCGGTAGCAGTACCCGGTCAGCTCACGGGTGAGCCGCTCGTACTCGGCCCGCTCCAGCCCGCCGAAGATGGCACCGGCCTCCGTCTCCCGCTCAATCCTCATGCCCCGACCGTATGCCCAGGCACCGACACGCCGCCGGATCCCGCTTGGCCAACTGCTGGCCGGCCAGCGGTTGGTTAAGCCCGTCGAGCAGCGCGAAGTACCCCGGTGAGTCCGGCGAGCGGCACTCAGAAAATGGGCTGTGGTAGCTGCTCCAGATGCTGATCCCTGCCGATCCCTCTCGACGGATGACGCATCTCAGAGCCGATGCTCCAGGGTCAGATCCCGCCAACGAACAGCCAAGGCCCGACCACCATCTGGGCGATCGAGCCTCTGACCTGCAACTTCCTGGTAGCGGAGGTAGGATTTGAACCTAACGACCTCTGGGTTATGAGCACCAGTCAGCACCGTTCAACCCAGAATGGCACAGGCCGAACGTCATCGACATCGGATGCGCACCCATCGCCGCAGGCAGGTCCGAGCGTTGGCTGCCGGACGCCGGGTCGTCTTGCCATGAACTTGGCTCAGTCTCCGAACGTGCCTGAGATAGCCTATACACGTGGTGATCGTGCCAGGAGTCGACGTGGACCAGGTCAGCATGGCTGACATCTGCGACAGGTACGGGATCGCCGAGCTGAAGATCTTCGGCTCCCAGGCTCGCGGCACTCAGCGGTCAGACAGCGACATCGACATTCTCTATACACTCCGGCCTGGGCGCCGCCTCGGCTGGGAGATCGAGCAACTCACTGACGAGCTGGCAGAACTGTTCGGCCGCCCAGTCGACCTGGTGTCACTGCACGGGCTCCACCCGCTGCTGCGGCCTGCTGTCCTCGCCGAGGCGCGGCCTGTGTATGCGGCGTGACATCCTGCTGCTCACCGAGATGATCGAGGCAGCCGAGCAGGCGCAAGCTCTTACAGACGGGCTGTCCTCGAGTGATCTGTCAGCAGACCGCCAGCGCCGCGACGCTCTCCTGTGGAACTTCACCGTTCTCGGCGAGGCTGCAAGCCAGCTGTCCACCGAAACCAAGAACCGCTTCCCTCACGTATCCTGGCAGCAGCCAGCCCGCCTACGTAACCGGATCGTCCACGGCTACTGGTCAATCGACACCGACGTTCTGTTGTCCGCGTTGATGACGCCGTTGAATTGGCTGCGCTGCGACTGCTCGGCCACGATCGCCTTGTCCGTTCCGATGGCGGGGTCGCCGACCTGCACGTAGTACTGGGCACAGCAGGAAGAGCGCGCCCCGGCGCTGCCTTGGGCCGGCTGACTCGGCAACGGGTTGCACTGCTTCAGTTGGCTCTCATACGACAGCAACGCATTGCTCTGGTCGTTTTGAGCCTGCGACACGACCTCCGAGCCGAACACCGTGAGTACCAGCGGGGTAGCGATGATCACCCCAAACAGCAGCGCGAGCAGGATCCGGGGTATGAATATGCGCCACCGCCCGCTGCGGGCACCGTGTGTGCTGGCGATGAGCCAGCGGTCAATCCCGCAGATGAACGCGCCCCAGAAGAGTGCCACCAGGATCAGCACTGGCCATACTGGCCCAAATATCTGGTCGAGTGCGTCGAGTATGGACAGGGCCGCCATGGTCGCCGTTCCGAGCACGATCGCGCCGAGGCACGTGTACTGGGCACGTTCTTCCCACACTCGGTCAAGCAGCTTCTCTTCGACCCCTATAAGTCCCCTAAGCCATCGGCCGGGCCCGTGCGACGGCGGGGCAACCTGGGGTGGGAAGATGACCTCCGTGGTCTCGGTGCCGTCGGCGGGCGTCTGGTGGTCAGGGGAGAGGGGCAGCCCATTGGTGGCCGCCCTCACCTGGTCGTCCGGGGGATCGCTATCGCCTAGGTTGTTCACCGATACGGGAGCGACACCGTCCAAATAGCCGTGCCCGTTCCCGCGAGAGTTCTCAACGTCCAAGGTCTTCCTCCCGCGGTTCTGGTTCGGTGTCGACGCCGCGGGCCTCGAAGTCGTCGGAGACCAACTCGGCTTCGATAACGCGGTCGTCGCCCTGGACGTCTGGACGCTCCGGTTGTGCTGAGCGCTTCGGCGGCTCTGAATACGTGGGACTCTCTGCGCGTTCTGATTCCTGCCGTCCGTTCGCCGAAGCGCTCTCCAGTTGCTTGGCGACGCTCTTGAGCTCGCCTATGAGGAATTCGACGTTCTGATGGTCAGCCAGGCCACGGTTCACCGCTGCCACAACCACCTCCGCCTGCGTCTTGAGCCTCGCGATTTCCAGGTCGTAATTCATCTGCGCGCTCTCGCGATCGAGTTGCCGTCGGTAGCGTGCCTCTTCATGGACCCATTCGCGTTCCTGGGCAGCCTGGGCGGCATCCGTTCCCCGACGGTGTTCCCGATCGGCGTTCAGCGTGTTAGTGGTCTCGGACACACTTCGTTCACCGATAGCCCCGGCCAGGAAGGTGGTCATCTCGGAATCGTCCGCCGCGAGCGCATCCTTGAGCAGGTGAGCCTCGCCGACCGCGTGCTCGAATGACGTCGTCCGAATGAACTGCTCGTGCGCGAGCTTCTGCTGCTCCAGTTGGTGCTGGAAACCCTCTTCCATCTGCGTAAGCTTTTGCTGCATCCGCGCGAGATCTTGCTCATGACGGCGCCGTTCCAGCTCGAAGGCCTCCTCGTTCCGCCGGCGCTCTTCCTCGAGTTTCGCTCCCTGCTGGGCGAGCCGGTGCTCCATTCGCTGCTCTTCCAGGGTGAGCAGCCCTTCTACCTCCCGCTCACGCTGCTTGAGGCGCAGCTCGTCCGGCGTCATGACCTGGACGTTGCCCAGCTTCACATCCAGTCCTCGGAGCCGGGCAGGACGGACGCTGAAGTACGCCTTGACCTCCGACGTGACGTTGTGCCTCACGATGGTGACCTGGTCGAGGTGGTGGTCCTCCCCCTGGTGAAACAGCGGCTGGTGCCGGATCAGGTAATGAGTCAGCGAGGTCGTAACGTCCCGCAGGCCCGCCTTGACGATTTCTTGAGGGTTCCTGACCGTGCATAGGAACGTCACGTGTACGAGCCGTCGATGAGCGCGAGCTTCCCGTCCGCCTCACCGCGTGAGACAGAACCAGATTCTCATTTCCGCCGATACTGATTTCGGCGAACTCCTCGCCAACGCCCCCGTCTCGGCGCCGAGCGTCATCTTGCTCCGCCGCACCGACAAGCGGCCCCAGCCCCTCGCCGACGTCATCCTCGCCAACCTCGAGCAGATCACCGACGACCTGGAAGCCGGCCCCGAGCATCTCGACACCCTGGCCGACCGCGCTGATCTCGCCCACTGGACCACAGAGGCGGGGGACGCGGCAGCGGCCCGCGACCAAGTACGCCGACCTGCTGCCGACGCTCGAGCGGGTGCTGGGTGCCGAGCACCCCAACACCGTGACCACCCGCAACCACCTCGCCTACTGGTGGATCAAGCCGGTGAAGATACCAGGGGGTGATGGTCTCGGTGTGTACGGTGGGGGACCGCTCACCGTACATCTTCGAGCACAGCCGTACTGCGGTTGATTGTCTAGTTCAACGGTCCCATTGAGCCTGCCCGCGAACCCGTAACAGTAGGGAACCCCGACTGCTGAAGTTCTACACACGGCACGGACGGTTCTGGCCGGCCGTTCGGAGCTGCCGACGAAGTCGTCGAGTTTGTCGATCAGGTCCCAGCGGACCGGGCGGGTTAGCGCCAGTGCGAGGCGCACATAGGCTCCGGGGTCGCCGGCGGTGGGCGGGTACAGCTTCACCTTGTTGATCTGCTTGATGCGGGGCAGCGGGTCGACGTTCAGCAGCCGGGTGATGCCGAGCCTGATCTCGGACAACGCTGCATTTCACCGCTATCTAGCGATCAAGGTCACAGGCGGGCGCCTGCGTCTGTCGTCCGCGTTGCCCAGTGGCGCATCATGGGTGTTGGGACCGTCCGCGCCCAGGCACCTGGTGATGGTGGAGCACGTGAGCATCTGATCCTCGCCCGGGGCCGGGGTAGCAAGCGGGACCGGGATACCGATCGATCCGAGGAAAAGGAGAAGCCAAATGCTGTTAAGGATCTTCCGGCGCCGGGTGGTTGTGATCGCCGCCGGGCTCATGGCCGGGTCGGCGCTGGCAGCAGGGGTGCCATCGCTGGTCTTGCACAACCCGCATAGCAGCGCAGCGGCCGCGACAGCGACGATCACGCTCAACACGTCGCAGTTCGGGGCGCTTACCTTCGCGCATCTCGGCGGGATCACCAATGACGAACAGGACCAGCAATCCTGCTCCTCGGGTAGCTGCACTTACACACCCACCGCGGTTCCGCCGACCATCACCCTTACCGAGCCCTTCGCCACGGGCATCGCCATCTACCAGGACATGATGTCCTGGGAGGCGTTGATCCGGGAAGGTAATCCGACAGGGCGCATGGATGCGACGCTCACGCTCACCAGTTCAACAGGCGTGACGATCGCCACGTATGAGCTGGAGAACGCGTGGCCGACCAACGTCGACGTGCCGGCCGGGGGTCTACAGTCGATCTCCTTCACCGTCACGCTCACAGGCGATGCCCTCGTGCTCACGAGCGGCTGACGACCTGTCCGCGAGGCCGCCCGACGATTTCTACGCTGCGGTGACGCCAATCGTGCCCGGCTGCGTCCCTGCCGGACAGTGAGTGAACGCCTCTGCCACACCCTCCCTGTCCACCACCGATGCCACGGCGCCGACGGTGGACAGCGAGGGCTTGCCTCGCACCACTGCGGCGGCCGTGGTCACACGTACCGGATAGCCGTGAGGATGGTGCCAGCGAGCAGGAACACGACTCCGAAGCCTGCAGCTCCAGGCCGCCTGCCGTGGCCGGCGGCACCGCCGGTGTGGGTGCCGGGCTTGGTGACCTTCTTCCTCACCTGAGCAGCGTGATCGTTGACACGATCGAGTGCATGCCCTCCGCTGTGGTCTTCAGGGCGCGTTACTGTCCGCCGGAGGCGGCGTGCCCGGCGTGCGGCAGCTGGTCGTCGCGGGTGCATGGCAGCTATGCCCGGCAGGTGCGTGACTGATCGGCGGCCCGGCCGTGTTGGTCGCGGTGCTGATCGGCACGACGGTCCGCGAGGCGTTCGGCAATCCGATCTGGAAGCACAAGTCGATCGGCAACTACCTGGCCGACATGCCGATGCAGATCGCGCTCAACGCCGTCCGCATCCACGGCGGCTACGGCTAATCCACCGAATTCGACGCCGATCGGTACTTCCGCGACGCGCCGCTCATGATCGTCGGCGAGGGCACCAACGAGATCCAGCGCAACGTGATCGTCTCCCAGCTCATCGACCGCGGCGGGCTGTGAGCACAATGCCAAACGGCGCATCCGGGGCATCTGAAGTGCTGGACGTGTCGGCAACGAACCCCGAGCGCGCGGCGGTCCGTCCCGGTTCGAAGTCCGAACGTACCCGCGAGCGGATCTTCCTGGCCGCGGCCGTCACCTTGTCCCGGCTGGGCTACGCGGGCACCCGCCTATCCGATATCGCCGATGAGGCGGGGCTGCAGGCGATCTACTACTACTTCGAGTCCCGTGAGCAGCTCATCGAAGAGGTCGTGACTGTTGGCACGATCCGGCTGCGCGAGTACGTCATGGGAGCGGTGGATGCGGCACCAGCCGGCGCTACTGCCCTTGCCCGGCTCGATATCGCCGTCGAGGCTCATCTGCGCCAGCTAGTGTCAGAGTCCGGCTTCGCCCATGCCGTCATCCGCAACGTCGGCCAGCTGCGCAGGGCCGGCCTTGACGTGAACGACCCAGCGGTCGTCACACGATGCCCAGCGCGGGGATGGCGCGAGAATCGGCTTCTGACCTGGGACTTCTTGGTAGCGGGGGTAGGATTTGAACCTAACGACCTCTGGGTTATGAGCCGTACGGCACCCATCTCTGGCGTCTCGCGTGGTCTCCCGCGGCCGCTGCGACCTTGGCGGACGGAGGAGGCTGCGCTGCGTCCGACCGCCTCCGCCTCCCCCGTCTCACTGCGTCCCGCCGCGTCCGGTTTACAAATCCGTTTACAGATCTAGGTACTGACCTGCGGTCCGGCCTATGGGGGTTCCAGGTTGGAGGACACGACGGGCCCTGACATCACTCCCGCAGCTTCCAGCACGACAAGGTATATTGTCTAAGTGCGGATCGCCGAGCCAGCGCTGAAGCATGAGGTCATCGAGGAGGACATCGGGCATGCCGTCCGCAACGCTACGTGCAGAGTCCCGTCAGGCAGTGACCTCACTATGCTCATCGGCCCTGCACATGATGGAAGCTTGCTGGAGATTGGCGTACTGGACCTTGATGGCGAGGATCCAGTCGTGATTCACGCCATGAAGCTACGCCCGAAGTTCTACAAATTCCTTTGAGAAGGAGGTGATCATATGAAGCACACCGACGACCAGATCGCGATCGCCGCCCGGCAGTTCGAGGAGTGGGCAGATAACCTTGATCCAGAAACAGTTCAAGCCGAGGATATTTCTGACCTGCGCGCAATCGCCGAGGCAGCCGACGACGTTCGACGCCACGAAGCTTTGGTGGTCGAGCGAGTGACAGTTGCTCGTGCGCATGGACGGAGCTGGAATGAAATCGGAGTAGCGCTGGGAGTCACCCGTCAGGCAGCGCGGCAGCGGTTCACCGGGAAACTAGAGGGAAACCCCAGGAACCCCCGTGGCCGCCACTCTGTTGGCAACGAAATCAGGCGCTGGGCAGAGCGCAACGGGGTAAGCGATGTTGAGCCGGGCGCTAAGCCTCTTCCGGGCTCGAAGTGAGTTCATGATTACGATCGCTCTGTGCCGCCCACCCAAGTCGATCATTCCGCCCTTGGCCGAGCATCTACAGGCGTTCCCGGACCCGACCCCCGCGGACTCCTTTTGCCGCGCCACGTTGTTATTGCTGACCTTGGCAGTCTGGTTTCAGGTCGCCGGGTCGTTGCGGCCCAGGCCGGCGTCCCGGGCCAGGATGATGACTTCGCCGCGATCGGCGACCTGAAGCTTGGTGAAGATGGCAGAGATGTGGTTGGCCACGGTCTTGGGCGCGATCGACATCCGCCGGGCGATCTCTGTGTTGCGCGCGCCGGCCGCGATGAGGTCGAGGACCTCGCGTTCCCGGCTGGTCAGGTCCTCGAACGGAACGTCCGCTGTGGGTGGCGCGCCGACCAGGCCGAGGACCCGGCGCGCGATAGCAGGCCCGAAGATGGCCTCGCCCGCGGCGACGGCCTGGATCGCGCGGACGATCTCGGCTTGCTGCGCGCCCTTGAGCACGTAGCCCCGCGCGCCAGCGCGCATGGCGGCGAACACCGAGTCGTCATCATCGAACATCGTGAGCATCAGCACCGCGACGGCCGGGGCGACGCGGAGGATCTCCCGGGTGGCATCGATCCCGGTGAGCCCCGGCATCTGGATATCCATGACCAGCACATCGGGCCGAAGCGTCACGGCCGCGTGCACGGCCTCCCGGCCGTCGGCCGCCACCCCGGCCACCGCGATCGACGGCACCGAGGCCAGCAGCGCCGACAACCCGCCGCGCACCACCGGATGGTCGTCGGCGATGACCACGCGGATGTCGCTGCCGGCCATACGGGCATCGTCCTCTCCCCCGGTCATACGGCACCGGTCAGCTCGGTCACGCTGGCGTCCGGGCTGGCGGCCGCCTTGCTGGCGTCTGGGCCCGCGTCTGTCTTCCGGCGTCTGGGCCCGCGTTGGCGTTGCTGGCGTCTGGGCTCCCGTCCGGCGCCGGCTACCAGCAACCCAAGATCACCTGGACCGGGGTGCCAGGCCACGTGGGCACCAACTCGGTCATCACGATCATCGACGGGGCCGGGGACGTGCTGTTCTGGTACCAGAACGGCGGCGGCTGGACCCAGGAGACGGTAGCGACGGCTTCGGGTCAGTTCATCTATTACTCGCCGGCGATCACCGCTACCGACAAGGGCATCGTCATCGTGGCCCCCTCAACCAGCGGCGTCTTCTACTCCTTCTACCAGCCCTATGGCGGATCCGGCTGGAGCTTCGACGGGACAGTTGGCGTGGGGGTCGACCAGTACTTCGTGTCGGCCTCGGTGACCTGGGATGGCACCAACGACCTTCACCAACTTCAACTTCGAAACGGTCGACACCGCAACGTTGCCGGACGGATACGGGCTGCCGACGCTCGCTTTGAACTCGGGCTCGTCGGGCGAGGTCGCCATCACCTGCCCCGTCACGAACAACACCTTCAAGACCATGGGCCTGGACGACTGGACCGAGCCAATCGGCGGGACGGTCTGGACGAAGCACACCGTGACCCCGGCCTAACCGGGCTAGGTGGCCGAAGGCCGCAGGCCGCAGGCCGCAGGCCGCAGCACTACGGGGAGGGGCCAGTCAGCCCCTCCCCGTAGTGCGATCGCGGCATGAGGTGCCGTCCGGACCAGGTGCTGGTGACCGATGCTTGGCGTGGCTCCGTTCGGAATATTGCTCGTCGCTCTGGTCAGCCCCGGAGCCTGCGGCCATTGTTGCCCCACACGGGGACACCGGCCTGGGCGCGGTGCGCCAGGATAGGCGTGGCATCTGCTGCTTCAGCGTCAGGAGGGGATTATGAGTGCTTCGGCTATCCGGGTTACCCGCACCGTGGACACCAGCCTGGAGCAGTAGTTCGCGCTGCTGGCCGATCCATCCGGGCACGTCGAGTTCGACGGGGCCGACATGCTGCGCGGCCTCGCTGATCACGTGCCGCCGATCAGCGGGGTGGGGAATGCGTTCGTCATGAACATGCACAACCAGGTGCTGGGTGACTACCAGATGCGCAACACCGTGACCGTCTACGAGCAGGACCGCGCCCTGGGCTGGGCTCCTGAGTTGCACCCGCTGGACGGGTACACCGACAAGCTCGGCGGCATGCAGGCCCGCGGTCACACTTACACCTGGCAGCTGGAGCCCGCTATGCCGGGCCAGACCACAGTCACCCAGACCTACGACTGGTCCGGGGTAGACGATGAGGGATTCCTGGGCTGTTCCCCATGCTCACCGAGGAGCAGCTCACCGACTCCATCGAGCGTGCCGCCCGCGCCGCCCGTTAGCAACGGGTCTGCGGAGGGCTATCCCCGGGTGGTCGTGAGTGGGCCAGCATGGGCTCGGCCACCTGGTTCATCGGCCACGGCGGTGGGGGTGACCAGCAGCCCGGGCAGGGCCAGCCGTCGGCTTCCCTAGCTGACCTTGGCGGCCAGGGGCTCGTAGGCGGGGGAAAGCTCGCCCATCCGCGCACCGGCGTCGCAGCGCTCCCGCCCCGCGAGGTAAGCGCCGAGATCTTCAACATGGACCTGGATCCCCGCCCCGTAACCGGCGAGGTAGGCCACGGACATGCCCCGCTCCTCCCAGACCACAGTGGTCTGGCCACCGTCGGCGGTCAAGGTGATCTCGATGGCCTGGTCATCAGGCTGGTCCGGTTCCCGGTGCAGCAGCAGCAGCCGCTGCGGGGCCTCGCAGGCTTTCACCCGCCCTGTGCCTTCCCATCCGCTGGCAAACACCCGCTCGCGATACTCGCCGCCCAGTCGCAGGTCTCCCTCAACCTCGCCCCACCAGCTGGCTAGATGCGAGGGATCGGTGAGCGCTGACCACACGGTTTCGATATCAGCATCAAAGCGGTCCTGCACGCGCACGACGCCCTTGCCATCTGCGGTTCCCAGGGTGCCCAGGAGCCGGGCGCCCGTGCTTGGGTCACCAGTCATCTCGTATCCCTTCGTGAATTCCGATCCTATGATCAGGGAGCGTCCACTGCGGTCGCGGGACCGGAGCGGCACGCCGAGGTGTCCCTCCCGCACAGCCCTCCAGGCAGCTACGGCACAATCTCCAAGCTGGGCCGGTCAGCGCGGCCCGAGCCGGGTCTGGCCGTCGAGGAGTTCCCGGGCGATGTCCAGGTGACCGGCATGTCGCGCGGTCTCCTCGATCATGTGCAGAACGACCCAGCGCACATCCGGCGGTTCGTCTTGCCCGGGGACGCCGTGCCTGCCGCGCGGTCGCGCCGATAGCGGTGTCACCGCCAGCACCGCATCCGAGCTTGCGCACTGGTCGCGGTAAAAATTGACAATCTCCGCAGAGGGCTGGTCACAGGCGAACGCTGCCGTCGGATCATAGGGAGCCAGGTCCTCATCCCCGGCCGCTGGCTCGGGGTGCTCGCCGGCCACGACCCCCTGGAACCAGTGCCACTCTGCCCCGCCCAGGTGCTCGACCAGCCCGGCCGGCGTCCACCCCGACGGCACAACCGACCGGTGCCACGAGTCCTCGTCCAGCCCCGCCACGATGGACAGCACCGCGTCACGCTGAGCGGCGAGGAAGGCCAGCAGCGCCCGGTTCTCGGCGTCCTCATTCCGATTAGTTGCCATGGTCACCTTCCCGGGGATTTCTCGCGGTACAGCAACTCGACGTACTTGCGCTCGCGCCCAGTGTCGTCAGCGAACTGCCACAGAGCGCGTACCGCCGCCGCCTCGGTTGCGCGCAGCTCCTTGCGCGCGGGCCCCCACCCGGACGAGACAACTCGCGGACTCAAGACAACCTCCTGGGCATAGCGGTGGGCGATGCTCCTAGACGCTGATCAGGATCGGCACGGTCTTGGAGCTTAGTACGGCAGCAGCGGGCCCACTTACCCGTGCTGCTCTGCTGGGAGAACGGCAAGGCACCGCACCCGGACACGATCACGCGGCGCTTCAAGACACTCGCTGCGGCGGCATGCCTCCCGGAGATCGACCTGCACGACGTCCGCCACAGCTACGCGACCGCTGGCCGGGATGCGAAGATCGATTGGAAGGCGCTCAGCAAGCGCATCGGCCACGCGGATGTCGCGTTCACCATGAAGCAGTACGTGCAGACCGACCTGGAAGCCGGCCGCCAGGTCGCCACCACCCTCGCGGAACTGATCATCGGCGGGGCTCTCTCGTCCGCAAAGATCATGGGTAAGGCGGACGGCGGAGACGCGGGCGAGGCGGCTTGACCAGCAGTCCGTGTACAAATCCGTTAGCAAACCACACGAAAGAGGCCTTTCTCATGTTCGAGAAGGGCCTCTGACCTGGTAGCGGGGGTAGGATTTGAACCTGCGACCTCTGGGTTATGAGACAGAGCGACATTGTTCAGCACGGTCCGGCAGCCGCTGAACGCCGACGGCAGCATTCAGCACGGCCGACCGCGCGCGCTCGGCAGATGCCCCGGCTCACGGCTTACGCATCCGACTAATTCTTCGACGCAGATATTTACTTCACTACTTTGCCGAAGTATATGGCACGAGCGAACTATAGTGTGATCGTGGGTCCGTGATCGTAAGTCTGTGAGCGTGAATCGGTGATCGGTGATCGTGCAGTGCATGCGCTGGAGGCTGTGATGCCGCCTGGCTACCCGATCGAAGTAACCGGCCATCTGGATCGAGATGTCTGCGTGTCCGCGGCGGGACGGAAGCTTCGGTTGCGCTGGCTGCCGGTCGGATGGCCGAGGCAGGTGCGCGAAGCGTTGGATACCCATCCGCGGCCAGACGTTGTGGCTGCGCCGCAGATGTCGCCTGGTGCGCGGGAATTGGCTCGCCGGGAAGGCGTGGGGTGGGTTGATGAGAGCGGAGCGGCCGAGATCACGGCTGGTCCGCTGGGTATCTCGCGTAGCGGAAGCCCACCGGTGCCGTTGGACACGAAACTTGGCTGGCGGCCGGCCACGCTAGCGGTCTGCGAGGTCCTGCTGACCGGCTGCCCAGCTACGGTGTCAGCTGTCGAGCACCATACTGGCCTGGCGCTGAGCACGGTGGCTGAGTCCTTGAAGTTCCTGGAACGTGATGGGTTTCTCGGGAGCAAGGCTGCCCGGGGCCGGCACTCAGGCCGACAAGTCACCGACCCGCAGGCGCTCCTTGACGCCTACGCAGCGGCTGCCAAACGGCTGCGACCGCCGACTTCGCTGCGGGTTGGCGTGCTGTGGAGGGATCCCGTCCTAGACGTGATCGAGGCTGGCCAGAAATGGCAGGCTGCGGGCATCCGCTGGGCGGTGACTAGCGCGCTGTCCGCCGCTGTCCTGGCACCGGTGCTGACTCAGCCGGTGCCGATGGAGGTCTATGTGACGGGCCGGACCCATGGCGATCTGCGCAGGGCAGCCGCTGTGGCAGGCCTGCATGAGATTGATGGCGGCCGTCTGCTGCTACGACCGTTTCCGACCCCGGCCAACGGCGCGGTGGCCTCGCAGATCAAACCAGGGCTGACATCAGTGCTGTGGCCGCGCGCCTACGCTGATCTGCGGACAACAGGCGTGAGGGGCGAAGACGCCGCAGAGCATTTGCGTGAGGAGGTGCTGCGTGCCTGACGAGGAGCCGGTTCGCTCGCTGGCGGCTAGGGCAGCCGCCGAGCTCGCGCTGGTGCGTGTCGTGCACCACTATGGCGGGCGGCCCGAGTTCGTCTTGCTTGGCGGGCTCGTGCCGGCGTTGCTCTGTGCTAAATCTGGCATCCTTCACGCAGGCACCACGGATGTCGACGTCCAGGTCGACCTTGAAATCAGCAGTGGATCTGTTCATGCTGCCCGGCTCGAAAACGCCCTGCGCGCTGCCGGGTTCCAGCCCGATGATCAGCATGTCTGGCGCTGGAGGTCAGTCATTGGCTCTGAGGCCGCTGTGGTGAAGTTCGAGCTGCTGGCCGACCTTGACACCGAGCCAGCGGCGGCGATCGTCAAGTTCACCGGCTGCCAAGATCTCGGGGCGGTAAACCTGCGCGGTACTGGCAACGCGGCCCGGGACAGCGAGGTCCGCATCCTCACCGCCGTTGACGACGGCGTTCCCAGGCAGGCTGAGGTCAATGTCGCAGGACTTGGCGGCTTCCTGCTGGCCAAGGCCGCTGCTGCCCATTCCCGGCGCAAGCCCAAGGACTGGTACGACATCGCATTCGTCCTGCTGCACAATGATCATGGCGACGCCCGTCCGCCGCCGAACGGGTCAGAACCGTCTTCGGGACCTCAGTGGCATCGCTCGGCAGCGCCCTAGAGGACCTGAAGGCCAACTTCGGGGATTCAGTAGCCCAGGGCACCGCCGCCTACGTCGACCAGATCACCCTGGATCATCCAGACATTGACCCAGCCGTCGCCGCCGCTGACGGTCAGCTAGCCGTTCAAGCGTTCTGCGATGCCCTGTCCAGCACAACAGGCCAAGACGACAAGCCAAACTAGTGCCGTGAGGACCGATTCCCGGCTATGAAGGAACCGGTGCAAAGCTGGTTCCTTGCCAGGGCTGCCGGTCGGTCTAATCAGGCTCGGAATTCTCGGCGACCAGATGACGGTGTTCGCCTCCAGCGGCAAGGCGAGGACGTTTGACTACCAAGCCGGCGACGTGGGCTACGTCCCGTTCGCGATGGGCCACTACATCCTCAACACCGGGGATGAGCCGCTGGTGTTCCTGGAGATGTCCCGCAGCGACCGCTTCGCACTCAATCAGTGGCTGGCGCTGACACCCCCCGAACTCGTGCAGGCGCACCTGAATCTGGACGATGCCACCACCACCGCGGTAACCGCCTACAAGGGCAAGCCGATCATCGTCAAGTAGGTGTTGCCCTGGGCACCATGCTGGCTCTCCCGGCTGGGGCCCGCTCTCTCGGCGGGGCCCAGCCGGGTGCTCTACGCACGCCTTGTGCCTATTGGCACGTAGCCCTCGGGCTGGCCGACGCCGCCGTCTCCATAGCCTGCTCTCCCCGATGACCACCCACCCCAGCCAGGCGCCCCATGAAACGCAGGCACCCGAGATGGCGCTCCACCTCCTGGGCCGCACCGTCGGCGTCCCAGGCTCTCAACCGGCGCAGCAGCCTGCGGCGCGAGCTCGCGATGATGCCGTCGGCCGCCGCGCCGACCCCCACGACGAGATCCCGCAGCCACCCAGTGGCCGAGCTCACCAGCCGTACCAGATCGCAGTCATCGGTCAAGTCACCCAGCATGGTGAACAGTTCGGCGTGAGCAGCGGACTTCCGCTCCCAGTCATGACTGGCCGACAGGCAGGACGCCTGCTCGACGCTGGCGTGCAGGGCGTTCAGGTGCTGCGGGGTCATCTGCCTGCAGGCGATGCGCGTGGCCGCCGACAGCAGCGCGATCATCGCGTCGTCCGTCATGGTCCCACCGTGGCGCGTACCGCGCGCCATGTCGTCACCGCAGGCGGCCAACTCCGCTACCGGCTAGCAGGTAACCGGCGGCGGATCCGAACGGTGGCGGAAGGCTGGTGCCGTTGTGCGCCCGGACGGTGAGAACGGCACGTCCGGCGGACGTCCGGGTGGCGTGTGAATGCTGATGCGGGTGCTGGCGGGTGTGACTGGTGGGGAGCAGATGCGGGTGCGGGCGCAGATTTTAGCAACCGGTGATTGGTTCGTCCTGATATGACGGATTTACCGTAAATGGTGCACCTGGGCTGGTTAGGCTCCTGCGCTGTCAGGCGCTCCGAGGCCTCCCGCAGCCCCCTGCGGGCGGCTTGTGGTGGAGCGCGCCCTGCACGAGAAGGAGCCCATTGGGCGTTCACAGCACACCCTCCCCCGGCCGGCTGCCGCAGGCGGCAGCCGGCGCCGCCGCGCCCACCCCGGCCGGGGTGGCCACGGCGATCTGCCTGCCCCTGCCGCACAGCGCGAGCGCGGCGATACAGAATGTCGCGCCCGCCAGCCAGCACGCGCTGGCCGGCACCTCACCATGGGCTCTCGGCCATGGCTGCTAAGCGCCTGGCCGCGGCTGCCGCCGCCGCGCTGGCCATCCTTGCGACCGCCTCCCCTGCCTCGGCGAGTGTGTCGCCGGGCACGGCGAGTGTGTCGCCGGGTGACAACGCCCTCAACTGGGCCGAGGCCCACGCCCTGGGCTGCTGGTACAGCTACGGCGGCACGTCCTGCTCGCCGGGATACGACTGCTCGGGGCTCGTCAGCACAGCCGTCGATGACGCGGACCGGATCTGGCTGGGGCGGACCACCGCGGAGATGCTGCACTCATCACACCTGGTGCGGACGTCCTCCCCGCAGCGAGGCGACCTTGCGTTCTTCTACGGCGGCAGTCACGTCGAGTTCGTCACCGTGTGGGCGCACACGACGTTCGGCGCGCACGACACCGGAACCCGGGTGGGCTGGCTCGACTGGTACAGCTGGCCGGCCGGCACGTCGTTCTACTACATCCGGAGCTAGGCAACCTCGGCGGCCGCACCGCCCAGTAGCGGCAGGCCGCCCGCACCGGCCCGGCACGGCATGCGCGGCAGCGGGATCTCCGGTGCCCCTGGCCCGGGCCTGGCCGCACCCCGCCATGAACATGGTGAATCCCGGCCCAGCGGCTGACTGACCTGATCGTGCGCGCCGGCGGCGGCGGCCCGATCAGGTCAGCCAGCCCCGCCCGGCGTGCACGGCTGGCGGGCGAGCGCCACCGCTGGACGCTGGCAGCGTAAAGGGGGCGTCCGCAGACACAAGAACGCCCCCTGCAACCCGCGACGATCAGCCTGAGCGCAGCAGCTCAGGCCACGCCGTCAATACCGGGCCTTCACCCGGTCAGTGAAAGCCTGCCAGTCCGCGGGCGCCATCACCAGCGCCGGGCCATCGGGGTCCTTCGAGTCGCGGACGGCCACGAAGCCTGGCAAGTTGCGCGCTACTTCGACGCAATTACCGCCGTTGCCAGTGCTGTAGCTGGCCTTGCGCCAGTCGGCGCGGCTCAGGTCCATGTCTTCGCTACTTCCTCGATCAATTCCAGGGAGGCGGCCCGTGCCAGGGCCTCAGACTTGAGCGTATCCCACATCACCATCAGCGACTTGACATCCCCCGCGTCGTCTACGACCTGCCCCTGGACCGCCGTGTCCTGGTAGGCAACGGACGGGCCGTCCCCGAAATCAGCGATCACGAAGTTCCCGCTCGTGCCCTGATGGGCGCCGACACCCAGCGGGATCACCTGCACGACGATGCTCGGCCGGCGGGCCACCTCGATCAGGCGGTTGAGCTGCTCGCGCATCACGTACATCCCGCCGACCGGCCGCAGCCGGTCGGGCAGCTCGCCGGCCAGGGCGTGGGCGAGGCTGGTGAGCCGGGCGGGGGTGATCGCGTCCAGCCACAGCACCGCCCCGGGGCCGTCGCTGTCTTTGGCCCACTGCCCGGCCTGGGTGATCATGTCGGTGAGCGGGATCTGCGGGTCGTCGGTGAAGGCGGCTGCCCGGTGGCCGGGGAGGTGGTGCCGGGCAGCGCGGGCCAGGGTCCGGGTGGTCCCGGCCAGCCGGGGTCGCTGCACGATGATCGCCCGCTGGCTGGGAACGGCGAGTGCCTCGTCGAGTAAGGCGTCTGCGGCGCGCGGGATGTAGGGGCAGTCGCCGTCGGCGCCGAACCGGGAGGGGTGCACGCCGAGGTCGCGGGGAGTGACGTCGCCGAGCGGCCTGGGTTTCCCGTCGCTGTCTTGCAGCGCGGCCCACAGCACCGGCCGCGGCCCGGCATCACGACCGTCGCTTCGCTTCAGCAGCTGGTCGAGGACGCCGGCGAGGATAGCCAGGACGAGCGCCGCCGCCAGCCACCACCAGTCCCACCGGCCGCCGCTGATGACCTGGGTCACCGACACGGCCACCGCCACCCCGATGACGGCCACAGCGGCAACCCGCAGGACTGGCCGCGTGACCTTCATGGTTGCAGCATTACCACGCCGCTGATGTCCGGGCGAGTGCTCTGGTCAAAGTCCTGGCTGGCTGGATGCGGTCGGGGTCCCAGCGGCTGATCTTGGTGGCTGCTACGTCTGCTCGGCTAGCGCGTTGCCTTGCTCGTGCTTGAGGGTCGCGGAACCGACCGCGGTGCAGCTGGTGACCGAGGTGCACCAGACCCCGGACAGGCCCTTGCCGCTCGCTGGTCTGGCGGTTGGCTGGATTCGCCACGCGCCGCCGTTCCAGTGCTCAGCCAGCGCCAGATAGTTCCCGCTGCTGGTTATGGTCTCCCCTACCGCGGTGCAGACGGTTTTCGAGGCACACGAGACACCCGAGAGAAAGGCAAAGAGGGCGCCGGACGGGCTCGGCGTGGGCTGGACGGCCCACGTGCCGCCGCTCCAGCGTTCGGCGAGCGGCACGGCAGGGCCAGCAGGGCCCGGGGTGGCGGTTGAGCCGACCGCGGTGCAGGTGGTCGCCGAGGTGCAGGAGATCGCGTTCAGGGCGTTCTGCTTCACCCCGGATGGGCCGTGAGTGGCCTGAACCGCCCACGTGGTGCCATTCCAGCGCTCGGCCAGCGTCGCGTAATAGCCATGCCTGATGTAGTTCCCCACCGCGGTGCACTGTGCGGCCGAGGTACACGAGACCGCCTGCAGGTAGCTGGCGCACTCCGATGGGCTTGGCGTGGGCTGGATCGCCCAGGTGCTCCCGTCCCAGTGTTCGACTAGCGTCTTGTCAACCCCGGATTTGGTCTGGTAGTCCCCGACCGCGGTGCAGCTTGTCGCCGACAGGCACGAGACCCCCTCCAGCTGGCTGCCGGACACAAGGGGGGGTCGGCTCGATCGACCACGTGGTGGTGGCGCTTGCTACGCCGGCGCACCACATGACCAGGGCTGCCGCCGCCGCTGTGATCGTTAAGGCTCGCCGCATACGTTCCTCCACGCTCTCCGCAGCCCGTGAGCATACCTGGGTGCTTCACGGCATAGCGGCTGCTTAGGATGCTGTTGTGTACATCCCGCGGCACTTCGCAGTCGAAGATCTTGACCAGATCGCCGGATTCGTCGACGCGGTGGGCGCCGCGGACCTGGTGACCTTCGATGGTGCCCGTCCGGTGGCCACCCTGCTCCCGGTTAGCTGGGAACGCTCCGGGGAGGGGCACGGGCGGCTTCTCGGGCACATGGCAGTCGCCAACCCGCAGTGGAGCACCGCGTCCGATGAGGCACTGGCGCTGGCCATCGTGCACGGACCGCAGGCTTATGTGTCACCGTCGTGGTACCCGAGCAGGGCAAAGGACGGCCGGGTCGTGCCCACCTGGAACTACACGGCGGTTCACTTCACCGGACGGGTCACGTTCCACCAGGATCCGCAGTGGCTGCGTGACGTCGTGACCAGGCTGACGGAACGTTACGAGCATGACCGCCCGCAGCGCTGGTGGGTAGCGGACGCGCCGTCGGCCTACATCGACGGTCAGCTTCGCGGCATCGTGGGCGTGGAGATGTCCATTGTCACCGTCGAGGCGAAGAACAAGCTGAGCCAGAACCGCAGCGCCGCGGACCAGGCCAGCGTCATTGCAGGCCTCCGCGGCGAAGGCACTGCCGAGGCAGCGGCAGTAGCGGACCTGATGGACCACGGCGCGGCCGGAAGCGCTGGTTGAGCGCTGGCCGTCTTGGCGCTAGTGCACCGCTCCCGGCGGCGGCTGCCAGTGCCGCCAGCTTGGGTGCACGGCGAAGAACCGCGACGGCCGCGGCGGGGCGGCGATCAGCTGCTGCCTCGGATAGAGGGCCAGCCCGGCGGGGACCGGCTCCCACCACCGCTCACGCCGGAACATCCAGCTGAACAGCTCCCGCTGTATGGCAGCGGGGCCGAGAACGAGCTCAGCAGGCGTCGGCTGGTCGGGCCGCTGCCAGCGGAAGTCACCCGATACCCGCAGTGATGAGCCGGCGTTCGGCAGGGCAGCGTGCGGCGTGAGGCAATGAAAGATGATCGCGTCCCCGGTGCGATAACCGGTAGTCGCCCAGCCCGGCTCGGCCGCACCCAGTACCCGCGGCGGCTTGAGCCGCGCGAGGTGACCGCCAGGCCGGACAGCTAGGCCGCCAAGCTGGACCGGGATGTCCATCAGCGGGATCCAGCTCGTCAGCATGTCCTGGACGCCAGACACCCCGTAGTCGTAGTGCACGTACCGGCCGAGGGTCCGATTGCCCGGGCGCTCGGGGTAGACGACGCGCAGCACTTTCACCGGATAAGAGAACGCCTGCGGCCCCAGAATGCCCCGGACAAGCTGGCGTAGCGCTGGAAAATAGGGGACCCGGTTGAAAGCCGCGCCGGTGATGGCTGCCCTGAAGGCCGGATCGGCGAGCGCGTCCCTCGAGCCGACCGCCCGCGGCCGTGCTGACGGCGTATCGCGGCCGGAGATCCAGCCGCCGGCCCGCAACTTCTCCAGCACTGCCGACCCGGTTGCCCGCACCTGCTCGGCTGGCAGCAAGCCACGAAAGAAGAGGTAGCCATCGGCTGCCAGGCGGCCGCGCAACGCATCCTGGTCATGCACCAGGCCACTGGAATCAGCTAGCTCATCCACCCGCCCCACGCTAGCCACACATGCTGAGAGCGCGCCGGGAGAAGGGCCGCGGGCAGCTGCGCGCTGCCTGAGTAGTCTGCAAGATTGTTCGACGGAGACGACGAGAGCGAGTCAGGCGAATGACGGACGTGCTGCTGTTGTCGAATTCGAGGGCGCCAGGCCTGGCGTTCCTTGAGCATGCCCTGGGGGCGATAGCTGAGATCCTGCACGGACATCGGCAGCTGCTGTTCATCCCCTTCGCTTCCAGCCAGCCGGACCACTACACGGAGCTGATGCGCGATTGCCTGGCTCCCATCGACGTCCGGGTGCAGGGCGCTCACGGCGACGCAGACATCCACCGGGCAATCGCCGAGGCGGAGACCGTGTTCGTCGGCGGCGGCAACACCTTCCGGCTGCTGAAGCGGCTGCGCGACCTTGATGCGCTCGGCGAGCTGCGTGAGCGCGCGCTCGGCGGCATGCCTTATCTCGGCGTCAGCGCGGGTGCGAACCTGGCCGGCCCGACGATTCGCACGACGAACGACATGCCGATCGTCGAACCAGGTTCGTTCGAAGCGCTGGGCCTTATCCCGTTCCAGGTCAATCCGCACTACCCCCAGGCGCAAGCGGCCGACCCGCCGGGCAGCGAGACCCGCCAGCAGCGAATCGGTGAGTTCACCGAGGAGAACGACGTCCCCGTGCTCGGCCTGCCCGAGGGCACCTGGCTGCGGGTATCGGCCGGAGTCGCCAGGCTCGGCGGGTCCATCGACTGCCGCCTCTTCCGGCAAGGCGCCGAGCCGGAAGTGCTTCGGGCCGGATCAGACGTCTCCAGGCTGCTGGACCTGCCTGTCAGGTTCGACACTAGCGAGCGGGCTGGAGAACCTGCGGCAGGCCAAACGGCACGAACAGATCCGGGTCGTTGAACGAGACGACCCGGGCGATGCTGGCTGCGGTGATCGTGAACACCTGTATCCCATGTGCACGGTGCACGCCGTCTTGATCGCGCTCGTAGACGGCTAGCGCGGGCTGGCCATTGGCGGCCGTTCGGAAAAATCGGAATTTGCCAGGCTCGCGGAGAACCTGGGAGCTCAGGAATCGTCCGATCGGCTCCCGCCCGGTGAACCAGGTCGGCTGGGGCGGCATCTCGAACACGGCGTCATCGCGCAGCAGTCGTATGAGGGCGGCGATGTCGGCGCTTTCGAAGGCCGTGGCGTACTGGTCGAGCAGCGCGCGGTCGTCCGGGTCGTCGGGCTCGTGGATCTCGTTCTCGGCGGGAGCTACCCGCTGGAGTTGCGCCCTGGCGCGCTGGAGGACGCTGTTCGCCGCGGCGGTCGTGGTGCCGAGCAGCTCAGCGACTTCCGCGGCCCGCCAGCCCAGCACGTCGCGCAGGATCAGCACGGCACGCTGCCGGGCCGGCAGGTATTGCAGGGCGGCGATCAGGGCCAGCCGCATGCTCGTCCGGGACGCGACGATCGCTGCGGGGTCGGCCGGCGCACCGCCAAACAGCGCGTCTGGAATGGGCTGGAGCCACGGCACGTCGGTCCTGGCCGCGGGCAGTGCCTCCGCCGGGTCCTCGCCCGGTCCGCCCAGGCCCGATGGCAGCGGCCGGCGGTCGCGGTTCTCCAGCGCCCGCAGGCATGCGTTCGTCGCGATCCGGTACAGCCAGGTGCGCAGCGACGCGCGGCCCTCGAATTCCCCGTAGGACCGCCAGGCGCGGATCAGGGTCTCCTGCAACTGGTCTTCGGCGTCGTGCACCGAGCCGAGCATGCGATAGCAGTGGGCCAGCAATTCGGCCCGGAACGGATCGGTCAGACGCGCGAAATCCTCGCTGCCTGGCATCGCCGTTCCCCCTTGCGCGCCGGTGTGCCTGCGACCCGTGCCAGGCCGGGCCGGGTCACCGTGACCCAGCAGCAGGCTACGGGGTTGCGTCGTCGCTGTTGCTCGCATCTCTGCTCCTGTGGAAGACCGCGTGGATGCCGTTGCCGCGCGTGCGCCGTCACCTGTACAGACCCGCCGCGCGAGGAAAAGTCATCGGTTGAAATGCACCGGCGCCGGGCCAGTGAGTTTCTGCCGCCGCCCGTACCTGTACCGGGTGAACGCGCATTACGGTCCCGAACTCCCGAAGGAGAAGTAGCATGCGAAACCGTGAAATCGCCGGAACGACAGCGCTCGTGACCGGGGCGAGCCGGGGCTTTGGCCGCGGCATCGCCATCGCCCTGTCCCAGGCGGGCGCCCGCGTCGTCGGGGTGGCCCGCGACCGCGGCCGGCTCGAAGAACTGCGCGCGCAACTCGGCGACAGCTTCACGGCCGTCGCCGCCGACGCGACCGACCCGGTCGTCGCCGGACAGCTGATGGACACCTACCGCCCGGCCACGCTGGTGCTCAACGCGGGCGCGAGCCCGCTGGCCCGGCCGCTGCACCAGCACACGTGGCAGACGTTCAGCCGCAACTGGGAAGTCGACGTCCAGCACGCGTTTCACTGGATCCGCGAGGCGCTGCTGCTTCCGCTCGACCCGGGCAGCGTGGTCATCGCCTTGTCCAGCGGGGCCGCGGTCAACGGCTCGCCGCTGTCCGGCGGCTACGCCGGAGCCAAGGCCACCATCGGGTTCCTTACCGGCTACGCCGCGGCCGAATCCGAGCGGGCGGCGCTCGGCATCAGGTTCACCGCGGTACTCCCGCAGCTGACGCCCGCCACCGAGCTGGGCGCGGCCGCCGTCGCCGCTTACGCCGCCCGGCAAGGCGTCGACGTCCCCACCTTCCTGGACGGCAGGGGGCCTGCGCTCACCCCGGAGCAGGTCGGCAAGGCGATCGTCGGTTTCGCGACCGACCCTGGCCTGGACCGCGACGCGTACCTTCTGAGTTCGACCGGCGCCAGCCCGTTCGGATAAAGGCTGGTCTTGATTATGGGCACCTGGGGTGCTGCGGAATACTTGCCGCATGCCTGAACTGATCGGTGAGCCGAGCCGGGTGACCGCGGCGGGTGAGCCGCCCAAGCTGATCGAGGAGTACGTGGGGCGGGTCAATACGAGCGAGTCCCGGCTCAGCATCGCCCGGATGCGGAGCCCGTCCGGGTGGGCCGAGCCGGGGCAGCGGCCGGAGTTTGACGAGTTCACGCTGGTGCTGCGCGGCGCGTTGCTGGTGGAGTTCGAGGGCGGCCAGATGACGGTACAAGCCGGTCAGGCTGTGCATACCGGGCCCGGTGAGTGGGTCCGGTACAGCTCGCCAGGAGCCGGCGGCGCGGAGTACGTCGCCGTGTGCCTGCCGGCGTTCGCCGCTGGCGTCGTCCATCGGGACGAGTGACCGGCGCCGCCGCTAGACCTGGCCTCGCTCGCGCAGGAGGTCCCGGAACTCGCTGACCGCCTCCTCCTGATCGGAGCCAAGATCCTCCGCGACCACCATCTTGGAGTCGGCCCAGTACGCCCCGGCGTACTCGCCGCTGGCGTCCGGTCCTACCAGCAGAGGGCTGTGGACGATCTTGATGTGGTCGTAGACCTCATCCCAGGGGACGTCGGCTGGGACTAGGCCGATGGGCGGCTCTTCGCTGTCATCGCAATCAAGATCCTCAAACACCGGTCATCTCCCATCGTGCTGCTGCGCGAAGTCCTTGCTGCGGATGGCGGCCAGCGACACCACGCCCGACACCAGCGCGATGATCGCCGCGACCAGCAGGATGCGGTTCAGGCCAGTGGTGAAGGCTGTCCGGGTGATCACGCCCACGGCCTGCCTGGCTTGCTGGGGCAACTGGCCAATCACGTGCCCGATCTCCCCGGACTGCACGGCCGCGGCGATCCGCGGGCCCTGGTGAGACAGCCCGGGCACCGCGGCCACCCGGGCCCGCACCTGATCGTTCACCGCTTTCGAGAACAGCGTCCCCAGCAGGGCTATGCCCGTTGCGATCCCGACCTGGCGGAAGGTGGCACTGATGCCCGAGGCCATGCCGGACTGCTGCGGCTGCACGACGCCGACAGCGGTGGAGGCCAGCGGCGGATTCGTCAGGCCGATGCCGACGCCGCCCACGATCATTCCCGGGATGAGATGGGTCCAGGCCGAGCCCGCGTCGAGCCCGCGCATCAGCAGCAGCCCTACGCCGATGAGGAGCAGGCCAGGTCCGATCAGCAGCCGGACCGGCATCCGCGAGGAAAGCCTCCCGGCCACGGTAGAGGTGGCCAGGATGCCGCCGGAGATCACCATCAGCCGTACGCCGGTGGCCAGCGGCGAGTAGCCCAGAATGTCCTGTAGGTACAGCACCATATAGAGCAGCATCGAGAAGATCGAAGCGCTGATTCCGAACGCCGCGACCGAGCCGCCGCTGAACGTCGGCAGCATGAACAGCTTCAGGTCGAACATCGGATGCGCGCTGCGCCGCTCCACGAAGACAAAGGCAACGAGCAGCACCGCCGCCGCCACGAAACAGCCGAGCACGAGGCCGTCGGTGAAGGACCGCTGGTTCGACTCGATCAGGCCGTAAATCAGGCTGGACAGCGCCACCGTGAACAGCACGAAGCCCGGCCAGTCAGGCCGGCTGGCATGCGGCGCGCGCGACTCCGCCACCTTTGTCACCGAGATGACAACGGCCGCGATCCCGATCGGCACGTTCACGAAGAAGATCCACCGCCAGGACAGGCCGGAGGTCAGCACGCCGCCGAGCAGCGGGCCGATAGCGACGGCCAGGCCAGTCACCAATCCCCAGACCCCGAACGCGGTACCGCGGTCCTTGCCGCGGAAAGCGTCAGCCAGCAACGCCAGCGACACCGCGAACATGATGGCCCCGCCGACTCCCTGCAAGCCGCGAGACAGCTGGAGCATCAGCGTGCTGGTAGCAAAGCCGCACAGCACCGACGCGCAGGTGAACACCACCAGGCCGATCATGTACAGCAGGCGGCGGCCGTACATGTCCGCGAGGCTGCCCGCCGTCAGCAGGAACGCCGCCAGGGTCAGCGCGTACGCGTCAACGACCCATTGCAAGCCGGGGAAGCTCGAGTGCAGGGCCAGCTGGATATCCGGCAGGGCGACGTTCACGATCGTGATATCCAGCAGCAGCATGAACGTGCCGAGGCACACCGCTACCAGCGTCCACCACTTGTTTCCGCGCTGGCCGGGATCCGCGCCGCCGCCGCTAGCCCTGGGCTGCTGGTCGGGGCGGCGCTGACCCTGCCCGGAGAGATCTGCGTGGGCTTCGGTCACGAAGGCTCCCGATATTCTGGGACGGATTGAGCTGCCAACGATACGGTCATCGCCCGGGCCGGGGTTCGCCAGCTCCGGGGAGCTTCTCAGCCCGGCTTCTCGCCCGGCTTCTCGCCCGGCTTCTCAGCCCTTGTCATCGGCGCGAAAGATCGGCCATCCGATCTCCGTTTCCCACTCGGCCGGGTCCGGTGTGTCGTGCGGGGCGCGCAGGTAGTACTCCCGCAACGGCCCGTCGACGCTGATCTCGTGGCTGGTCGCGTAGGAGCCGAGCTCGCTGTAGGTAAGGTCGGCGTCGTCCAGCGAGCCGTGGTGGGCCACGATGGCCAGCTCCGCCGCGGGCACGACAAAAGCCGCGACGCGGCCGACCGGCCGGACGCTCCCCTCGACCGGGATGAACACCGTCGCCTCGCCGCGATCGTGCTGGAACAGCTCGCTCGCGTACAGCCCGCCGCTCGGACCCGTCTGCCGCAGGCCCTGGGCCCGAACCGTGGCATGCAGCTCACCCAGCGCACCCTGCCACCACGACAGGAGATCCTCCCTGTCCACGGTCTGCCCGATACCGGCGGCCGGCGTCGCCGGGACCGTCCGGTGCTCGATCGCCATCGGCGTGTCCGGGCGCTGGAGCAGGTTGCGCAGGGAGTCGACCGCCTCGCGGGTCTGGGCCAGTTCAGCCTCGAGATGGTCGAGGTGCGCGGAGATCAGCGCGTTGCGCGCCGGCGAATCGGGTGCGGCGAGCACGGCCTTCACCTCGGGCACTGGCATCTCGAGGTTCCTGAGCCTGCGGATGACCTGAGCCACCGGGAGCTGCTCGTGCGAGTAGTACCGGTAGCCGTTGTCCGGATTCACCTCGGCCGGTTCCAGCAGGCCGACCTGGTGGTAGTGCCGCAGCGTCTTCACGCTCAGATGCGTCACCCGGGCGAAGTCGCCGACCGTGAGCCCTGCTTTCATGACCCCACTCTCGACCCTCCCCCCGCTGGAGGGTCAAGCCTACGCAGAGCTGTTGACCCTCCGCCGACGGGAGCCGCGAGGCTGGAAACAGGTCGCCAACCGGGGCCGGGCCCACTGGAGAGGAACCAACATCATGACCGACATCTCCGCACTCCACGGTGTCGTGGCCGAGCACATCGCTGCCGTGAACGCCTTCGACGAGGACGCCATCATCGCCACGTTCGCCGACGACGCGCTCGTCAACGACGCACACCGCGAATTCTGGGGCGCCGCGGCCATTCGCCGCTGGGTCGCCAAGGAAATGGTCGGCGACAAGGTCACGCTCGAGGTAACCGACGTGGTCCAGCACTACGGCGACACGATCGTCCGCGCCCGCTACGACGGCGAGTACGACAAGACCAACCTGCCGGACGAGCTGATCATGAGCAACTACTTCACCGTCCGCGACAACAAGATCGTCAGCATGTTCGTCATCCGCAACACGCCCGCCGGCTACTGAGAACCGCGCGCCCGGCGAGCCGCGCGCCAGATAAGGGGAAGGATCCTGGTCGCTGACACGGCCACGATCCTTCCCCTTATCGACTGGGGCCTGCGGGCCTGCGGGCCTGCGGGCCTGCGGGCCACGCGGGGTCAGGTGCCTGGCGGCTTGTCGAGGGCGATGCCGTAGATGTGGTTGACGTGCAGCCGGATGACAAGCCTGCGCGCGGCAATCATCCGGGGGTAGAAGTCGTCCTCGTTCAGCGCGCCGTAATGGCCGCGGTGCACGGCCAGCAGCTCGCGAGTGGCTTCGTCGCCGGGCTCGGCGGCGACCTCGGAGAGCGTGACCGCGCTGTCGGCCACAGCGAACCGCCAGAAGTGATCGCCGGAGACGTGCAGCGCGGCACGCGGGTCGCGGCGCACATTGCGCGCCTTGACCCGGTCTGCCGTGGTCGAGATCCTGGCTATCCGTTCGGCAGGATCCCAGGCGTACAGCACGTTCGACAGCTGCGGGCGGCCGTCGGCGGCGATCGTCGCGAGCACGCCCTGCCGCGACGCGGCGATCAGGCCAAGGAGCTTGTCGTCGGCAGTGGAATCACTCATCGGGCAGCTGCCTCCTCATGCGCTTGCTGGTGCGGTTACCCCGAGCAGCTCGGCGTACCGGCTGACCATCATCTCGCGCCCCTTGAGCTTGGCGACGAAATCAGGAGCGGCCAGCTCGGTGCTGCCGGGGAGCTGACCCGAGCCGCCGTCGGGCCCGATCGGCACGATGATGGCCGGCGGCGACGGCTGCCAGGCGGTGAGCTCGGTTTCCCCCGCGATGAGCGCACTGATGTTGCCGGCCACGAGCTGAGCCTGCCGGGAGGCGATGCCGGCCATCTTGTGATCAGCGGCGCTGACATCACCGATGGCAAAGACGCCGGCCTGGCCAGCCACCTGCAGGTACGAGTTGACCTCGATAAATCCGTCCGAACGGCGGGCGCCGGCCAAGTCACCGGAGAGGTAATCGCTGACCGGGGTGACGCCGTAGCAGCGGAACCAGATGTCGGCGGTCACCTGACGTCCCGAGTCCGTCAGGGCGGTGAAGGCCGCCAGCTCGCCGGGGATGCCCGGCGGGCCTTCGAGGAGCGTGCTGGACAGCATCAGCTCGACCCCGATCTCGCTGAGCTGGCGGCGGAGCTCGGCCTTGAGTTCCGGCCGGAACCTGGCGCCCAGTACATCGTCGGCGACATCAAGGAGGGTCACGTGCTTGTCCGGCCAGGCCGCCTTTATCTCGCCGGCGAGCTCGATGCCGACCGGTCCTGCGCCGATGAGCAGCACCCGCGATGCCGCATCGAGCGCCGCGTGGGCGGCCCGCACTTTACTGTGCGCGGCAGCGGTGGAATCAACATCGGTCTTGGCCGGGAACGGGTACGCCGAGCCGGTCGCCAGCACGATGTAATCGGCCTCCATCGTCTCGCCGGAGCCGAGCGTCACCCGACCCGCTTCGACCTTCACGGCGCGATCCCGGACAACCCGGCCGCTGGCGAGCAGCCCGTGGTAGGGGAGGTAGATCCGCTCGAGCCAGGACGGGTCGGCCAGGGCGCGAAGGGAGGCGACGTTGTGCTCGAAGGACTCCTTCGGCTCCACCAGGACGACGTCGGCTACTCCGTCGAGCGGCTTGGCCACGTTGATCCCGCCGTAGCCGCCTCCAATGACCAGCACAGTCGGCTTGGCCGGGGAAGGGACGCTCATCTGAACTCCTGTCATTGGCTGTGAGTCCTCATGACAAATGCTGCTGAACAGATAGTATAGCTAACAGAACATCTTGTTGGCAGATCTTCTTCTAGTTCACCGATCTCGGGGTAACATGATCGCATGAGCGCGCCGAGCGGGGCCGGTAGTGGTGCTGCTGCCGGGCTGCGCCCGGAGTCGGCGTGTGGCGGCGTCCTGCGCGATGACCTCGGCTGGGCGCTCGGCGTGGTCTTCCGCTCCTATGCGAAGGCGGCCAATTCGGCGTTCACCGACGTGCCGGGAGGGCCGCGCGGCTATCAGGTTCTCGCAGCCGCCGCGCGCGCCGACCCCCGGAGCCAGCTGGAGCTGGCCAGTCACCTAGGCGTCGACCGCACCGTGATGACCTACCTGCTCGACGACCTCGAAGGGGCTGGGCTCATCGAGCGGCACCCAGACCCGGCCGATCGCCGTGCCCGGCGCATCGTGACAACCGCGCCGGGCCGCGAGCTGCTCGCTGACCTCGGCGGCCGACTGCTGGCGGCAGAGGACCGCGTGCTGGCCGGCCTGGAAGACCAGCAAGACCGCCAGGTTTTCCGGGCGCTGCTGCGGCGGCTCGCGATGCACGCCAACGCGCTCGACCCCGTGCATGGTGCCTGCGACCTAGCGCGTCATGCCAGTCCATCTTCGCCGCGGCCGCTGCCGCCAGCCTGACGAAAAGCTGGACACTCGCCGGCGGCACGTCCTTATTCGGCACCGGCGCGAGCCGATCGGTGGCCCGGTGGAGGAAGATGGCCCGGTGCACGCGCTCGGACGCATCCCGGTCCGGGCGCCGCCGACAAGCCACGCCGCTCGATAATGCCGGCCGGGAACGCTGCCAGCCATGCACATCGAGAACGGCAGCCAGACCAGCCAGACGGAAGGTATCCGAAATGAACTACATGCTGATCATGAAGAACGAGAAGTCCGCGCTGATGGCCATCGGCCCGGTGAACATTGAGTATCAGGCCGCGATGCTCCGCGACGAGATCGAGGAAAGCTCGGACTGGACCGCGCTCGGCATCGCCCGGGTCCTCAACGAGACGCAGGCCCGCGCCGCCATCGACGCCCAGCCCAAGTGACACTGCCGTTGACCGGAGCCCTCGCTGAGCCGCCGCGCGACGCGGTGCCCGCTCAGTCGGGCGGCAGGGAGGGACGCTTGGGGCAGACGGGGCGGGCGGTGAGTGTCGGGTGCGGATGACGGACGCCCGGAGACCAGGGCCGGGCATGAATGTGGCGTGGCCTACCACTGATGGGGGGCTCTGCCACATTCACGTTCTCGCAGGCGGCATGAACTCCTGCCAAGAGAGGCCTGGCATCTCACCCCACGGCCTTAGCCGCGGTGCGACCGGCGGTGCGACCGGAGAACAGGCAGCCGCCGAGGAAGGTGCCTTCCAGCGAGCGGTAGCCGTGCATGCCGCCACCGCCGAACCCGGCTACCTCGCCGGCGGCGTACAGGCCGGAGACGGGCAGCCCGCCGGTGCCCAGCACGCGGCTGCCGAGGTCGGTATGCAGCCCGCCAAGTGTCTTGCGGGTGACCACGGACAGCCGGACGGCGATCAGCGGCCCGGCGGCGGGGTCGAGCAGGCGATGCGGGCTGGCGGTCCGGATCAGCCGGTCAGCCAGGTAGGAGCGGCTGCCCCGAAGCGCGGTGACCTGGAGGTCTTTAGTGAACGGGTTGGCCATCTCCCGGTCGCGTGCGATGATCTCGGCCTCGACGATTGCCGGGTCGAGCAGGTCGGTACCGGTGATCTTGTTCATCCGGGCGACCAGGTCGCGCACCGTGGTGGCGGTCGCGAAGTCCTCGCCGTGGTCCACGAAGGCCTGCACCGGCCCGGGTACGCCGGCTCGGGCGCGCCGGAGCACGTCGCGAACGGACTTGCCGGTCAGGTCGGGGTTCTGCTCGGAACCGGAAAGCGCGAACTCTTTTTGGATGATCTTGCGAGTGAGTACGAACCAACTGTGGTCGTAGCCGGTGGTGCGCAGGTACTCGAGGGTGCCGAGGGTGTCGAAACCGGGGAACAGCGGAACCGGCAGCCGGTGACCCCTGGCATCCAGCCACAGCGACGACGGCCCGGGCAGGATGCGGATGCCGTGCTTCGGCCAGATGGGGTTCCAGTTGTGGATGCCCTCGACGTAATGCCACATCCGGTCCGGGTTGATGATGTGCCCGCCTGCCCGCTGCGTGATCGCGAGCATCCGGCCGTCGACGTGCGCGGGGACTCCGCAGATCATGTGATCCGGCGGGGTCCCGAGGCGCTCGGGCCAGGAGGCGCGAACCAGATCGTGATTGGCGCCGATGCCCCCCGAGGTGACGATCACCGCCTGGGCGTGCAACTCGAACTCCCCGGCCGGCCTGCGTGAGCTAGCCTGCCCGCGGGCGACGTTGCTGGGCTCGAGCAGAGTGCCTCGGACGCCGTCGATGACCCCGGCGGTAACTGTGAGCTCATCGACCTGGTGCCGGAACCGGAATGTCAGGAGTCCCGCCGCGGCGGCCGCGCGAACGCGCCGTTCGAACGGCTCGACCACCCCAGGTCCGGTACCCCAGGTGATGTGGAAGCGCGGCACCGAGTTGCCATGGCCGAGTGCCGTGTAGCCGCCGCGCTCCGCCCAGCCGACGACCGGAAACAGCCGGTGTCCCAGCTGGTGCAGCCAGGCACGCTTCTCCCCCGCCGCGAAGTCGACGTACGCCTCTGCCCACTGCCGGGGCAGGTCGTCCTCGGGCCGGTCGAAGCCCGCGGTGCCGAGCCAGTCCTGCCAGGCGAGCGCGCGGGAATCGCGGATCCGCAGTCGCCGCTGCTCGGGCGAGTCGACGAAGAACAATCCTCCGAACGACCACCATGCCTGCCCGCCGAGAGATTGCTCAGGTTCCTGGTCCAGGAGCAGCACGTGGCGTCCCGCGTCGGTCAGCTCGGCCGCCGCGGCCAGGCCGGCGATGCCGGCTCCGACCACGATGACGTCGGCGTCGTGTCTCATCGCGTGCTCCTCATCGGCTTTGCGTCGGGTCGTGCGGTGGCAGTCTGGCTATGGCCGCGGCCCTCATCGGCTCAGTGTCGGGTCGTGCGGTGGCATGCTGGCTGCGGCGGCGGCCTGACCCGAACCGACGATTGCGGTGAACATCGCCCGCAGCCAGGCACGGGCGTCGTCGGCTTCGTGATCGACGAGCAGGCCCATCAGGGCAGCCTCGTAGATCGCGGCGACGGACCGGGTGAGCGTGTCCACCTCGTTCAGCGGCGCGGGCAGGGCGCTCGGGTCCAGGACTGCCGCGATGGCCGGCCGGAGCGCGGCGCGAGTCGCCGCCTGATGGACAGCCATAGCCTGGGCCGCGGCCGGGTTGCGCGCGGCGTGCAGCAGGAAATCGGTCTTCACGATCATCCACTCGCGGTCGCCGAGCAGTGCGTCGGCAAGGCAGTCCGCCAGCGCCGCCACCAGCCGGTCGCGCGGCAGATCGGTGGGCAGGCCGTCCAGTGCCGCCGTGACACGGTCGGCCACCTCCGTAGCGCGCTGCTGGTAAAGGGCGAAGAACAGCTCCTCCAGCGAGTCGAAGTTCGAGTAGAACGCACCGCGAGTGTAACCAGCACGGTCGCATACCTCCTCGATGCTGGTCCCGCCGTAACCCTGCTCGGCGAACACCGCGAACGCGGCGTCAAGCAGGCGCTCCCGCGTCTGCGCCCGCCGGCGGGTCACCCGCCGCGGCGTGCCGTCCGCACGCAGGGCCGACCGCCGCGCTCGCTGGGCTGCCGACCGATGACTAGCCGGAGCGACCATGGTAAGCGGCCTTTCAATTTGATACATTGCTGTATCTGATACGTTACCGTAGCATCCGTTCGGAAGGCAATACGGGCGAAAGCGGGCAGGAAGATGACCGAGGATCAGCCGGGACGGCAGGAGCACGCCGGCGGGGCAGCCGGGGAGAAAGCGCAAGCCGGGACGGGGCAGGAGCACGCCGGCGGGGCAGCCGGGGAGAAAGCGAGCGCCGGGACGCCACGGGCGGCACCGCAGCGATTCCTGGCCGAGTTCCGCGACGCGGTCTCGGTACGGACGATCACCCTCATTGCCGGGGTGCTGCTGCTGCAACTCGGGTTCATCCTGTCGTACGTCGGCGCCTTCCATTCGCCCAAGCCGCACCGGATCCCCATCGCGGTCGTTGCCCCGCAGCAGGTGTCGGCGCGCGCGATTGCCCAGCTCAACGCCGTGGCCGCCACCCCGCTGGATGCGACGGCGGCCAACTCGGCGCAGCAGGCAACGCAACGCATCAAGGACGGCTCGATCCCGGCGGCGCTGATCGTTAACCCTTCCGCCAGCACCGACACCCTGCTCGTGGCCTCTGCCGCCGGCACATCGGAGGCCACCGCGGTCGAGCAAGTGATCACCGCGATCGAGGCTCACCAGCACCGCACCGCCGCAGTGACCGATGTCGTGCCGCTACAGTCCGGCGATGGCCGCGGCCTGACCGGGTTTTACCTGGTCATCGGCTGGATCGTGGGCGGCTACCTGGTCGCGGCACTGCTCGGAGTCTCCGGCGGCGCGCGCCCGGCGACGACCCGCCGGGCCTGCATTCGCCTGCTCGCGATGGCGCCTTACGCGATCGTTTCCGGCCTCGGCGGCGCGATCGTCGTCGGCCCCGTTCTTGGCGCTCTCACCGGCCATTTCCTCGCCCTCTGGTGGCTCGGCGCGCTGCTGGTGCTGGCGGCCGCCACCGTGACCATGGCCTTCCAGGTGCTGTTTGGCGTGCTCGGCATCGGCGTCACCGTGCTGGTATTCGTCATTCTTGGCAATCCGAGCGCCGGGGGTGCCTACCAGGCCGGGCTGCTGCCTGCGTTCTGGCGGGCCATCGGTAATGCCCTGCCCAACGGGGCCGGTACCGACTCGGTCCGGCGCATCGTGTACTTCGGCGGGCACGGCATCACCGGGCACCTCATCCTCATCGCTGGCTACGCGGCCGCCGGGGCGATCGTCGCGGTGGCCGGCTCGCTGCTCAACGATCGCCGCAAGCAGCCGACTGACGGCGGCGTCCTGGTGTAGTACGGAAACTTGACTCATTCCAGAAATTGCAGGAGCCTGCTCTTATCATGGCTCTCGCTCCTGCCGATCCGGATGGCGCCGTGGTGCGGGCGTTGCGCGCGGCCGGGCTGCGGGTGACCATGCCGCGCCAGGCCGTGCTGACGTGGCTGGCCGAGCACCCGCACTCCACCGCCGACGCCATCGGCGCGGGCGTGCGGGACCAGTTCGGTGTGGTGTCTGCCCAGGCCGTCTATGACGTGCTGGCGACCTGCACCGCCGCCGGCCTGCTGCGGCGCATCGAGCCCGCCGGGCATTCCGCTCGTTTCGAGCGCCGGGTCGGGGACAGCCATCATCACCTGGTGTGCCGGCGGTGCGGCCGCACCGAGGATGTCGACTACGTGGTCGGGGCCCAGTCGTGCCTTACCCCGGTGCAGGAGCAGGGCTTCGCGGTCGATGAGGCCGAGGTGATCTTCTGGGGCGTATGCCCCACCTGTATGGCGGCGGAAGGTTCCGCGGCCATAGCGCAATATCACGAGGAGGAATGACAGTGACGCAATCGCAGCCCGACGCCACGACGACGGACGCGGGCATACCGGTCGAAAGCGATGAGCACTCGCTCACCGTTGGCCCGGACGGTCCGATCCTGCTGCACGATCACTACCTGATCGAGCAGATGGCGAACTTCAACCGGGAACGGATTCCCGAGCGTCAGCCGCACGCCAAGGGCGGCGGCGCGTTCGGCCGGTTCGAGGTGACCAGCGATGTCAGCGCCTACACCAAGGCCGCGGTGTTCCAGCCCGGCACCCGCACGGACATGCTGGCGCGGTTCTCGACCGTGGCCGGCGAGCGGGGCAGCCCCGACACCTGGCGTGACCCGCGCGGCTTCGCGCTGAAGTTCTACACCACCGAGGGCAACTACGACATGGTCGGGAACAACACCCCCGTGTTCTTCCTGCGCGACCCGCTGAAGTTCCAGCACTTCATCCGCTCGCAGAAGCGCCGCGCCGACAACAACCTGCGCGATCACGATATGCAGTGGGACTTCTGGAGCCTGTCCCCGGAGTCGGCGCACCAGGTGACCTGGCTGATGGGCGACCGCGGGATCCCGCGGACCTGGCGGCACATGAACGGCTATGGCTCGCACACCTACCTGTGGGTCAATGCGGCCGGCGCGAAGTTCTGGGTGAAGTACCACTTCAAGACCGACCAGGGCATCGAGTTCTTCACCCAGGCCGATGCCGACCAGATGGCGTCGGCAGACGGCGACTACCACACCCGTGACCTGTTCGAGGCGATCAAGCGCGGTGATCACCCGAGCTGGACGCTCAGGATGCAGATCATGCCGTTCGAGGATGCCAAGACCTACCGGTTCAACCCGTTCGACCTGACCAAGGTGTGGCCGCACAGCGACTACCCGCTCATCGAGGTCGGCCGGATGACCCTGGACCGCAACCCGACCGACTACCACGCCGAGATCGAGCAGGCGGCGTTCGAGCCGAATAACCTCGTGCCCGGCATCGCGCTGAGTCCGGACAAGATGCTGCTGGCCCGGGGATTCTCCTATGCCGACGCGCACCGTGCCCGGATGGGCGTCAACTACAAGCAGATCCCGGTGAACGCCCCCCAGGCGCCGGTGCGCAGTTATAGCAAGGACGGGGCGATGCGTATCAACAAAGTGTCGGACCCGGTGTACGCGCCGAACTCCAAGGGCGGCCCGAAGGCCGACACCGAGCGGTACGGCGAGCCGGCCGGATGGCACTCCGACGGGGACATGGTGCGCACCGCCTACACCCTGCGCGAGCAGGACGACGACTGGGGCCAGGCAGGCACGATGGTCCGCGAGGTGCTCGACGACGCGGGCCGTGAGCGGCTGGTCGGCAACATCGTGGGCCACCTGTCCGACGCGGTGAGCGAACCGGTCCTGCAACGCGCCTTCCAGTACTGGCGCAACGTGGACAAGGACCTCGGCGACAGGATCGAGGCCGGCGTCCGCGCCAAGTAGGACGAGAAGGACCAAAGGCAGCCGCGCAGGCAGCCCCGCCCGCATCAGCAGGCAGGACAAGGCCTAAGCGCCCGCAGCACACGAGGGTCCGGCAGCTCCGCCGCTGCGGGGGTGCCGGACCCTCGCGTTGTCGCGAGTGGCCAGCGGCGGTAATGGCGGCCATATGAGATCTTGCCCGGCTGGTAGCCTTTCACCCCCAGTCGAGCAGAACATATACAGAGGTAGGTCACCGTGACCCGCGCAGAGCGAGTCCGCGACGCTACGACAGGCCCGGCCGCATGTCGATAGCCGAGCCGGGCTCACCACCGGCAGAGCCCGGTGACGCCGACGTCGTGTGGCAGCGTCCGTCGCCGCTCTTGCTGCGCGCCAGGCGCATTCAGACCGTGCTGGTGACCGTGCCGGTCGCGCTGGCCGGCGGACTGGCGGGCATGGCGGGATCTGCCCCACTCGGCATCGGCCTCGGGTTCGGGCTTGTGCTGGTCGGGCTGGTGTGGGAACGGTTCCTCGCCCGCCGCGTCGCCGCGTGGGGCTACGCGGAGCGGAACCAGGACCTGATGGTCCGCCGCGGGGTGCTGATCCGCCGCCAGTCGGTGATCCCGTACGGACGGATGCAGTTCATCGACGTCACCGCCGGCCCGGTGGAGCGGAGCCTGGGCCTTGCGACCGTGCGGATGCACACCGCCGCCGCGGCCAGCGACGCGCGCATCCCGGGGCTGGACAGGGCGGAGGCCGCGAAGCTGCGGGACCAGCTAGCCTCGCTCGGCGAAGCGCAGGCGGCCGGGCTGTGACAGGCCCGCTGCCCGGCGGCTCAGCGGGGTCGGCGGGGTCGGCGGACTCAGCGGGCTCGGCGGGGTTGGCGGACTCAGCGGGGGACAACGTCGCGGGTTGGCATCGCCTGCACCCGTTGTCACCGGTCGTCCGCGCTGGCCGCCGGCTGCTGTCCATCGTCATCGCAGTGGTCGCCCTCTTTCTGCTGAACCAGCATCAGGAGGGCGGCGCTCTCGTCGGCGACCTCGTCGTCGTCACGCTTGCGCTAGTCGGCGGCGTGGTGAGCTGGCTCGTCACCCGCTGGCAGGTCGCTGACGGCGTGCTGCGCATCGAGACCGGCCTGGTGCGGCGCCAGTCACTGCGCTTCCCGCTGTCGCAGGTCCAGGCGATCGACGTGGTTCAGAGCGGGCTGGCGCGAGTGCTTGGGCTAGCGGAGATCCAGTTGCGGATGGCGGGCGCCGACTCCTCCGGCGGCCGCCTTGCCTGCCTTTCGCGCGCGGACGCCGAGCAGCTTCGCCGGCGGCTGCTGTCGATGACCCGGGCGCCGGCTGTCGCGACGGTGGCACTGCCGGACGCGGCCAGTCCTGCCGGGGAGCCTGTGGGGGCCCAAGAGACCGAGCGGTTGCTGTTCCGGGTACGGCCCGGCCGCCTGGCCGGCGCCATCGCGCTGAGCAGGGCCGGGGCGTTCGCAGCAATCGTCATCATCGCGATGGCCTTGGTCGCCGCGCTGACTGGTCAGCCTGGCATCGTTGCGTCGTTCCTGCCGTTCGGAATCGGAATTGTGCTTGCGGTCTGGCGCCAGTTCAATGGCGAGTTTGGCACCACTGTGGCGGCGGCGCCTGACGGGCTGCGGTTGCGGTCTGGGCTGGTGCAGACCACGGCCGAGACCATCCGCCCTGGGCGCGTTCAGGGGGTACGCCTGGTCGAGCCGCTGGTATGGCGGGCGTTCGGCTGGTGCCGACTTGAGGTCGACGTCGCGGGGCCGCGCCAGCGGCGGGAGGACCGATCTGAGTCGCAGCGCCTGCGCGCGCTCATCCCCGTCGGATCGCGCGCGGAGGCAGAGCAGATGCTCGGCGAGTTGCTGAGCGCGCGACCGGCGCCATCGAGGCGGCCCCCCAGAAGCGCCCGCTGGAAAGCGCCGCTGACGTACCACTTCCTGGCGTGGGGCGGTGACGACCGATACGTGGTGGCCTCGCGCGGCCGGGTGTGCCGGAAGACTACCTGGGTCCCGCTGGAGAAGGTACAGAGCATCCGCTGGCTGCAGGGCCCTTTCCAGCGACGGCTCGGGCTCGCGTCGGTGCGACTCGATGTCGCGGGCAAGCGAGTGACCGCGAGCATCCAGGACCGCGACGCCGCCGAAGCGCAAGAGATCCTCGGCCGGCTGCCTGTGCTCGCCCGTGATGCGCGGATCCGGGCCGCCTAGTACTACCACGGCGGGTTGCGATGTTTCCTGGCGTGGCTGCGTGATCCGGCGGTCCTGACTGGCCAGGCTTGGGGCCTGGATTCCGCAGACCCGGATCACGCCGTGCCGGTCCGATGCAGCCTGCCGGTCAGCACCACGTGTACTAGGTGATCGAGTACATCCAGGTCGGCAAGCGGGTCGCTGACGTCCGAAACTAACCCTGTCAGTGAAAGACTATGGTGCGGTACCCGTTGAGCAGGACGCGGTTCTCGGTGTGCCAGCGCACCGCTCGTGCAAGTGCCTGGCATTCGACGTCGCGGCCGATCGCGGCCACTTCGTCTGCGGTCATCGAGTGGTCGACCCTGGCCACCTCCTGCTCGATGATCGGTCCCTCGTCCAGGCCGGGAGTGACGTAGTGGGCGGTTGCCCCGATCAGCTTCACGCCACGGGCGTGAGCCTGCTGGTATGGCCGTGCCCCTTTGAAGCTGGGCAGCATGGAGTGATGAATGTTGATCGCCCGGCCCTCAAGCTCCCTGCATAGATCCTCGGAGAGGATCTGCATATAGCGGGCGAGCACGACGAGGTCCACGTCAAGGTCCCGCACGATCGCCCGAAGTTCCTCTTCCGCCTGCGATTTCGTATCCGGTGTCACCGGGATGTGGTGAAAGGGGATGCCGTAGCTGTCAGCGAGACGGCTGAAGTCGCGATGATTGGACACGACCGCGGCCACGTCGATGGGCAGGCCGCCGATACTCCAGCGGAACAGCAGGTCATTAAGGCAGTGGCCGAATTTGCTCACCATGATGAGCACACGCTGCTTATCGGCGGCGCCCAGCAGGCGCCAGGTCATGCCGAACCTCTCCGCGACCGCCGAGAATTGCTTCTGTAGCAACTCCATGCTGGGGTGCGTGTCGCCGACCGGGGTGAACATCACGCGCATGAAGAAGGTACCGGTCCCTGGATCGCCGAACTGCTGGCTCTGGGTGATGTTGCAGTCCTGCCCGACGAGAAATTTCGATACAGCGAAGACGATGCCGGGAACGTCGGCACAGGAGATCGTCAGGATGTAGCCCGGCGTGGGCTGCGATCCCGGCGCGGGCTGTGATGAGGTCATGACTGGCTCCAACGGACTCTGCTGGCAATGACGGGCTGCGGCCAGTCGCTCCCAGGGACATTCCGCCCACCTTGGCTGCCTGATCGACCTGGCATGGCCCCATCTTCCTCACGAAGTGGTGCCGCCGGAAACTCTAGGGCGATTCACCGGGTCAGCCGCCCGTCGTGGCCTCGAAGAGCACGACGCCGCAGGCATCACCGCCAAGCTCCTCGGCCGCATCGGGACGCGGCCCATCTTCGTGGCCAGCACCCTGATCACGGCCGGCGGGGTCTACGCCGCCCCGCCGTGCCCGCCACTGGACGGGCTCAATCGCACGACCGCCGCACGCTGAATGACCCGAACCGCGCGTCATCGATGCCCGGGCAATGCCAGGACCCGGCGAGGCAGACTGGCCGATTCGCAGCGCCGACTGCACAATGTCTGGTCATGGCGAAGACTTCCCGATCCTCCGCACGTCTCGCGGTACTGCTGGCCGGTGGCGGCCTGATGCATTTCGTCGTGCCCAGACCGTACGACGCCATCGTCCCGCGTTCCCTGCCAGGCAAGCCCAGAACCTGGACCCTGGTCAGCGGCGCCGCGGAGCTGGCCGTGGCCGCCGCCGTCGCCAGCCCGAGAACCCGCCGCGCCGGGGCGCTCGCCGCAGCCGGCCTGTTTACCGTGGTCTTCCCGGCCAATGTCCAGATGGCTCGGGACTGGCGTGACAAACCAGCCGCGCTACGCCTGGCCGCCTACCTGCGCCTCCCGCTCCAGGTGCCGCTGGTCATATGGGCGGTGCAGGTCAGCCGTGCCGCCGAGCTTCCGGACTGCACGGACGCCGTTGAGGAACCCGCGTGATGGTTCGCTCGAAGTAACGCTGATCAGCTCCTGGTGAACCAGCAGCTCACCGGCCATACCACGGGCTCCCCGTCGGACACCTCTGTGCGACTATGGAACCGAATGCGGTTCTAGTCCCTAGGGAAGGACGGTTCAGATGGCAGCCCTGGACATCGACCTGTCGGACATGGAGTTCTGGGGCCTCCCGCTCGCGGAACGTGAGGCGGCCTTCGCGCGGCTGCGCGCCCTCGACCACCCTGCTTTCTTCGCCGAGCCCGAGACGCCCTTCGCGGATAAGGGGCCCGGATATTACGCTCTCATCAGGCATTCCGACGTGACGGAAGCGAGCCGGAATCCCGAGGTGTTCTGCTCGGGCCGTGGCGCGACGCAGGTCCCGGATGTGCCCGCTGAGTTCAATGAGTACTTCGGCTCGATGATCAACATGGATGACCCGCGGCACTCCAGGCTGCGCCGGATCGTCTCCCGCTCCTTCACGCCCAAGATGATCAAGAATTTCGAGGACGACGTACAGCGGACGGCCGAGCAGGTCGTCGCGGAATTGCTGGAGAGGGGCCCGTGCGATTTCGTGCAGCACGTCGCGGTCCGGCTTCCGCTCAAGATCATTTGCAACATGATGGGCATCGGCGACGCCCACTACGACATGGTGCTGCGCAACAGCAACATCATCCTGTCCGGCTTCGACACCGAACTGGTCAGCGAGGACATGGATGAAGCGCTCGGCCAGATCTTCGCCGCGGCGGAAGAACTCCGCGCGCTGGTCACCGACCTGGGCGCCACCCGGGCGGGCAACCCCACAGACGATCTTGTCTCGGCCCTGGTCAACGCGAACATCGACGGGGAGCATCTGACCACCGCAGAGCTGGCTTCCTTCTTCATCCTGCTGGTCGTGGCCGGCAACGAGACCACCCGCAACGCCATCTCCCATGCGCTGTGGCTGCTGACCCAGTTCGGCGATCAGCGCGCTCTCCTGCTGGCTGACTTCGAGCCGCGGATCGGCGGCGCGGTGGAGGAGATCGTCCGCTATGCGTCACCGGTGATCTTCATGCGGCGGACGCTGACCCGTGATTACACCATGAACGGCCACGACTACGCCGAAGGCGACAAGACCCTGCTGGTCTACTGGGCGGCCAACCGCGACGCGTCCGTGTTCACCGACCCGGCGAGATTCGACATCACCCGCCACCCCAACCCGCACCTGGGTTTCGGCGGTCCAGGCCCGCACTTCTGCCTCGGCGCGCACCTGGCCCGCCGGGAGATCACGGTGATGCTGCGCGAACTGCTCGGCCGGGTGCCCGACATCCGGGTCGCCGCCGAGCCGGACCGGCTGCTGTCCAGCTTCATCAACGGGATCAAGCGGATGCCCTGCGACTTCAGCGCCTGAGCCGGCGAACCACTGCCGTCAGCCGGGGAGCTCAGGTCAGCGCGTCGATGGTCCTGGCGAGCGTGAAATCAGTGGCAGTCAGGCCGCCCGCCGAGTGGGTGGAGAGGGTCAGCGTCACCTTGTTCCATCGAATCAGGATGTCCGGATGATGATTTGCCTCTTCCGCCAGGTAGGCGACCACGCCGACGTAAAGCAGCGCGGCGCGGAAATCCGCCCGCGTGACGGTGCGCCTGATGCTCCCGTCGACGTGGGCCCAGTCGGGCACGGTGGCAAGCTCTAGGGCGAGCGCTTCCTCAGTGAGCAGGTCCATTCGTCTGCCTTATCACGACGAGACGGCGCCGGCTAGGGTCGCAACCGACCTTTGGAGTGCCCGCCCATGACACAGATCCAGCCCGCCGGCCAGCTGCGGCACAGCCCCTTGCAGCCGGTGCACGAACGCCTCGGCGCCAGCATGACCGGATTCGCCGGATGGCTGATGCCCCTGCGATACGGCAGCGAGACTGCCGAGCACCGCGCGGTCCGCACCGCGGCCGGGCTGTTCGACCTGTCCCACATGGGCGAGATCGCGGTGACCGGGCCGGACGCGGCAGCCGCGCTCGACTACGCGCTCGTCGGGCGGCTGTCCGCACTCGCCGCCGGCCGGGCACGCTACACGATGATCTGCGCCGAGGATGGCGGGGTGCTCGACGACCTGATCGTCTACCGGCTGGCGGCTGCGGAGTTCCTGGTGGTGGCGAACGCGGCGAATACCGCGGTCGTGCACAAGGAATTGACGCACCGGGCCGCCGGGTTCGGCGCCGAGGTCACCGACCGGACCAGCGAGTATGCCCTAATTGCAATCCAGGGTCCGAACGGCGCTGCGATACTGTCCGCGGTTACCGGCACCGATCTGCCCGAAGTGAAGTACTACGCGAGCCAGCCGGCTGCCGTCTGCGGCAGGCAGGTGCTGCTCGCCCGCACCGGGTACACCGGCGAAGACGGCTTCGAGATGTTCTGCGCGCCGCAGGACGCCGAGCCGCTGTGGGCCGGGCTGGCCGCCGCGGGCGAAGATCAGGGGCTTGTGCCGGCCGGCCTCGCGGCTCGCGATACCCTCCGCCTTGAGGCCGGCATGCCGCTGTACGGCAACGAACTCGGCCCAGATGTGACTCCGTTCGACGCCGGCCTGGGCCGGGTGGTCAAACTTGACAAGCCAGGAGACTTCGTGGGCCGAGCAGCGCTTGCCGAGGTCGCGAAGCGACCGCCGCGGCGCGTCCTGGCCGGACTAACCTGCCGTTCCCGGCGGGTGCCACGGCACGGTTACGACGTGCTGTGGGACGCCACGCCATGCGGCACGGTGACGAGCGGCGCGCCGTCCCCGACTCTCGGCGTGCCCATAGCCATGGCCTACCTGGACCCGGAGGTCGCCTCGCTCGCGGCGGAGACAGCCGCCGGCGACAGCAGCCGGCTATCGATCGACATCAGAGGGCGCGGCGAGGCCGCTGACCTTGTGACGCTCCCCTTTTACCAGAGGAGGCAATGACCCATGGCGGTCCCGGAGCAGCTTCACTACACCGCAGAGCACGAATGGGTGGCGATCGACGGCACCCTCGCCTCCGTCGGCATCACCGAGCATGCCGCCAGTGCGCTCGGCGATGTGGTCTACGTGTCCCCGCCGGCGCCGGGCACGAAGGTCACGGCGGGCGAGCCATGCGGCGAGATCGAATCCACCAAGTCGGTGAGCGATCTCTACTCGCCGGTGGACGGCGAGGTCACCGAGGTGAACACCGAGGTAGAGGAAGACCCCGGCCAGGTCAACGCCGACCCCTACGGGATCGGCTGGCTGTTCAAGGTCAGGCTGGCCGGCCAGCCGCCGGCCGATCTGCTCTCGGCCGACCAGTACGCCGAGCTGATCAAGGAAGCCGACTGACCAGTGCCTGGTTAGCGCCTGGCAGTGTTGAGGGGCGGATGGATCAATGACGATCAGCGTCTTCGACCTCTTCAAGATCGGGATCGGCCCGTCGAGCTCGCACACCGTCGGGCCGATGACCGCGGCAGGCCGGTTCGCCGTCGGCCTGCGGGCCGATGGCCTGCTGTCCCAGGTGGCATCGGTGCACGTGGTGCTGTACGGATCGCTGGGCCTGACCGGGAAGGGGCACGGCAGCGACAAGGCGGTGCTGCTGGGGCTGGAGGGCGAGACACCCGACCAGGTCGACGTGGACGGAATTCCGGCGAGGCTCGCGGCCATCAGGGAACGCGCCCGGGTGAACCTGCTCGGCGAGCACGAGATCACGTTCGATCCGGCCGCCGACCTCGAGTTCGAGCGCAAGCGCTCGCTGCCCGCTCACCCCAACGGGATGTCGTTCACCGCTGCCGACTCCGCCGGCACCGAGCTGGCGTCGCGGATCTACTACTCGGTCGGCGGCGGGTTCGTCGTCGACGAGGGCGCGGCGGGAACCGACCGGATCAAGCCGGACGACAGGGAGCTGCCGCACCGGTTCGGCAACGCTGCTGAACTGCTGGAACTGACCGAGCGGACGGGCCTGTCGATCAGCGGGCTGATGCTGGCGAACGAGACCGCCTGGCGGCCCGAAGCGCAGACCAGGGCCGGCCTGCTGGACCGCTGGCGGGTCATGGCGGAGTGCGTGCGCCGGGGGTGTGCCACCGGTGGCACGCTGCCGGGCGGGCTCAAGGTCGGCAGGCGCGCGTCGGCCGTCTACGCCCAGCTGACCCAGGCGGACGGGGCAGACGTGGCGGATGGAGTGCGCGGGGCGGACGCGGCGGATGGAGTGCGCGGGGCGGACGCGGCGAATGCTGTACGTGGGGCGAGCGAGGCGGATGGGGTGCGCGGGGCAGGCGAGGGTGGTCCGTCGCCCGATCCGCTGCGGGCCATGGACTGGCTGACGCTCTATGCCCTCGCGGTCAGTGAGGAGAACGCCGCCGGCGGGCGGGTGGTCACCGCGCCGACCAACGGGGCGGCGGGCATCATCCCGGCGGTGCTGCACTACTACCGGGACTTCGTCCCCGGCTACGGCGACGAAGGCGTGGTGCGCTTCCTGCTCGCCGCCGGCGCCATCGGCATCCTGTTCAAGGAGAACGCGTCGATCTCCGGAGCCGAGGTCGGCTGCCAGGGCGAAGTCGGCTCCGCGTGCTCGATGGCGGCGGCCGGCCTCACCGAGGTGCTCGGCGGGACCCCCGGGCAGGTGGAGAACGCTGCCGAGATCGCGATGGAGCACCACCTCGGCCTTACCTGCGACCCGATCGGCGGCCTGGTCCAGGTGCCGTGCATCGAGCGGAACGCCATGGCCTCGGTGCAGGCGCTCACCGCGTCCAGGATGGCGCTGCGCGGCGACGGGCAGCATTTCGTCTCGCTGGACAAAGTGATCAAGACTATGCGGGACACCGGGCGCGACATGCATTCCAAGTACAAGGAGACCTCGCGCGGCGGCCTCGCCGTCAACGTGATCGAATGCTGACCTGGGCTCCCCCACGCCGCCGACGCACTCTCGCCACTTCATGATCACGAAGGCCTAGGGACACGTCGTGACATAAACCGTCGTTTCCTGATCCCGGACGATCGTGCGGTGCCCCGCGGACCCGGCCGACCGGACTACTCCCGTCACACCGGCACCACCGACCCCGTGAGCCACGACTTCCGGAGCGCCGCCGAAGATCGATGTGGCGTTACCTACCACCGGTGGGGGGCTCCGTCACATCGATCTTGGAAACGATGCGGAATGAGGCGCCGCCGGGCCGCGGCAAGCCGCTAGGGCTAGCGGTCGCTGGCCTCGGGGCCGCCTTCCGCGGTGCAAGCCGCTAGGGCTAGCGGTCTCTGGCCTCGGGGCCGATGAGCCGACTGGCGATGACTTGCTTTTGGATTTGCGCGGTGCCGTCGCCGATCTGGAACCCGAACACGTCGCGGAAGCGCTGCTGGAAGGGCAGTTCGTCCGACCAGCCGTAGTGGCCGTGGGTTAGCAGGCAGGTTTCTATGGCGTTTTTGGCGACCAGGGGGGCCCACCATTTGCACATGGCCGCCTCGGCCGTGTGCGGCAGGCCTTCCTGCCGAAGCCACAGGGTCTGGTAGCAGAGCAGGCGGGCTGCTTGCACCAAGGTGGCGTGCTCTGCGAGGGGGAACGAGACGCCTTCGAACGCTGCGATCGGCTTGCCGAAGGCCCGGCGTTGCTTCACGTAGCTGTAAGACTCGGTGAGGCTGGCTCCGGCTGCTCCGAGGCACTGGAGCCCGATGGCCGCCCGGCTGTAGTCGAAGTGGCCCATGACCATGGCGAAGCCACGGCCTTCCTGGCCGACGAGGTTCTCGGTCGGTACGAATACGTTGTCGAGGTGGAGCGATCCCCGGCCGATCGGCAGCTGCCCCATGTCGTGGAAGCTGCCGGTGGACACGCCAGGACGGTCCATCTCGACGAGGAAGGCGCTCACCCCGGCGGATCGCTCGCTGCCGGGCTGGCGGGCGTAGACGAGGGTGGCGCTGGCGACGTGGACGTGGCTTACCGAGTTCTTCTCGCCTGACAGGCGCCAGCCGCCGTCAACTGGGGTGGCCGTGGTCCGGATGGAAGCGGCGTCGGAGCCGGCCTCGGGCTCGGTGAGGCCGAAGGCAACGATCTCGCTGCCGTCGATCATCGCGGGAAGCCAGCGTTGCTGCACGGCTCGGCTGCCGCCCTTGGCGAGCTGAGCTCCGGTGAGGCCGATGGTGACCGGCGCTGCCGCCAGGCTGACGTCAGCGGCCCCGATCTCCTCGCACGCGATGCCGAGTGCGATGGGGTCTTCGGTGCCGGTGCCGCCGAACTCGCCGGGCAGGCCAATGCCGAGCACCCCGAGCGATGCCATCTCGGCGTGCAGATCCATGGGATAGGCCTCTTTGCCGGACCGTTCCCGGTACCCGGGCGCGAGTCGCTGCCGGGCGAAGCGGGCGACAGTCTGGCGGAACTGCTCTTGATCGTCGGTGTAGCTGAAGGAAAGACCGGCCATCACATGCCCCGATCGAGGATCTCGCGGACTTCCGCCACCGCGTCGATGGCGGCTTCGCTGCTCCCGGCGAACGGGATGAAGTTGAGGGTGGTGCAGCCGGCCTTGACGTACGGGGCGACGAACTCGGCGACCTGGCCGACCGTGCCATGAGGGATGTAACGCTCGAAGTCGCTGAACGGGGTGCGGTAGAGGCCTTCCATGACGGGGGCGACCCGGCCGCGGGCCGCTGCGTCGTTGGCTCCGAATCCGCACCAGAACGTCATGCCGTGGCGCCAGTCGACGCCGGTCCGCCCCGCGTCGGCCGCGTGACCGGCGACGGCCGCGATCGCCGCGGCGCAGCGGGCGGCGGAGGTCCAGATACCCAGCCAGCCATCGCCGAGCTGGCCCGCCCGGCGCAGCGCGGCATCAGAACGGCCGCCAACCACGAGCGGGATCTTCTGGTCCGGCACGGGCCGGATGCGAGCTTGATCGAGAGAGAAGAACTCGCCGGCGTGGCTGACTTCGTCGCCGGCCAGCAGACGGCGGAGCAGGCTGAGCGATTCGTTCATCCGCCGCCCCCGGGTGCTGGGATCGACGCCGCACGCGATCACCTCCCGCCGGTCATCGCCGCCGATCCCGAGCCCGACGGACAGGCGGCCAGGGGCGAACTGCGCCACCGTCACAAGTTGCCGGGCGACGAGCAGCGGGTGGCGCAGCACCAGCAGGTACACGGCCAGGTACACGTGCAGGTCGTCGCGGGCGGTGACCACTGACGCGGCGTCGGTCAGGCCGTCGTTGCCGACCCCGCCGTGGAACATGACGTGGTCGCCGACCATCACATGGTCGATGCCGACGGCCGCCATCCGGGCCAGGAGCCGGCCGCGGTGGGCCATCAGGTCCGCCCCGGTCCTCGCCGACTCGCCGGCCCACAGCTGCGGCATCAGGTTCACGCCGAAGCGGACATCGCCACTGCTCACCTTGGTGATTCCCCCGTCACGGCGGAGCGTCCGGCGTCATGGCGCTGTAGGAACTCGTTCTTGCGGGCGACGATCTCGGGATCGCCCATCGTGGAGTAGCTGTTGAGACATTCCAGCCGCAGCTGGTCATCGAGTGGCCGGCCGATGACCTCAAGGATTGTTTCCTTGGCCGACTCGACCGCGACCCGGGGGTTGCGCAGGATCTTGGCTGCCATATCCTCGACCGTCGCCATCAGGTCGCGGCGGGGAACGACCCGGTTGACGAGGCGGCACTCCCTGGCGCGCTCGGCGCTGATCGGCTCGCCCATCAGCTCGAGTTCCATCGCCATGCCCACGCCGCAGGTGTTGACCAGCCGGACGATCCCGCCGTCGCCGAAGTGCATGCCGCGGCGCATGTGGAAGAACCCGAACTGGATGTCGGCAGCGGCAACCCGGATGTCGCAGGCGAGGGCCAGCTCGATGCCGCCGCCGATAACCCAGCCGTTGAGGGCAGCGATGATCGGCTTATTCGTGCGGTGCAGGCCGCGGGTGATCCCCCCGGCGAAGCCCCGGCCGAGCACGCTCCGGCCTAGTCCAGGGCCCCCGTCGAGCCAGCCGTCGACGTGGCCGGACAGGTCGGCACCTGCGCAGAACGACTGGTCACCTGCGCCGGTCAGGATGGCCAGGCGCACGTCGGGATCGTCCCGGAAAGCGGTCCAGGCGTCGAAGAGCAGGTCGTCGGTCTCGGTGTCGATAGCGTTGCGTTTCTCGGGCCGGTTCAGGGTGATGTACGCGATCTGACCGCGTTTCTCGTACACGACCTTGGCCATCAGGCCTCCGTGGGGTCTAGGTGGCGGGTAGACGACGCGTGCAGGACGTGTCGGGCCGCGCCGAGCAGGCCATCAACCAGGAGGGGGTCGGCGTAGTACGCGTCGCCGCCGCCGGTCGCGGCCTTCCGGCGGTTGTACTCGAATAGCACGGCGAGCTTGAACAGCTGGAGTCCCTCGTACCAGGGCAGCCGGGAAAGATCGCGGCCGGTGGCGGCCGCGTAGCGCCCGGCGAGTACCCGTCGCGCCGGGAAGCCCTGGCCCAGCGTGACCGTCGACATCTCGGTCAGTGCGTGCAGCGGCTCGGCGGGCACGGCATAGGTAGCCAGCAGGTAGGCCAGGTCTGCCAGCGGATCTCCGAGGCCGGCCAGCTCCCAGTCCAGGACGCCAACGACCCTGGCCGGGGGGTCACCGGCGAGCATGAGGTTGCCGAAGCGGAAGTCGCCGTGGATCAGGGCTGCGTCATCCGAATCGGGCCGCGATGCCCGCAGGCCGTCGCGCAGCTCCGCGAACGGCGCGGGCAGCGCGCCGTCATCAGCGGCGATGAGCAGCGGCAGCCGGTCGAGCTGGCGGTCGATGAACCCCTTGGGCCTGCCCAGGTCACCGAGCCCGCGGCCGCGCCAGTCGACGTCGTGGAGCGCGGCGAGGACGTCCACGACGGCGTCGGCGAGAGCGGAGCGCTCCGCGCGATTGTCGAGTCCCGGCGGCAGTACCGCGGTCGCGACCACGCCATCAAGGTGCTCCATGATGAAAAAGGGCACGTCCATCACGTCGCTGGCGGCGGCCACCGCGAGCACCTCGGGGACGGGCACGTCGGTTCCGGCAAGCGCCTGAAGGATGCGGGCCTCGCGCAGCACGTCGTTGGCGCCCCGGGGGAACGGGCGAGGCGGCGGCCGGCGCAGCACGAGCGTCCGTTTCCCGTCCTGGACGGCATAGGTCAGGTTGGAGTGGCCGTCGCCGATGCGGGTCAGCCGGACAGGACCGGCGCAGAGCCCTTCAGCGCGCAGCCACGCCTCGAGTGCCCCGATGCTGAAGGGAGGGCCTGCGCCGCTCACCGCTGCGTGTCCCTGAGGTACTCCACGTAGGAGGCGGGCCATTGCGTCTCGAACTGGCCCCAGCCTGGCTCTGCGTCGATGCTTCCCCGGCACGCCGCCTCGTGCAGGACGGTGTCCGTGCCGACCGGAAGCGAGACGGTGCCGTAACGGTGCAGGACGAGCTCGGTTACGCCTCCTGCCGCGTCGGTGAGGCTGGCGTGCAGGCTCCGGCTGGTCATGTCGGCGTCGTAGCTGGCCCGGCAGCGGGCATCCACGAGGGCGACCGGCTTGCCATCACGCAGCACGTAGCCGTTCGTCCCGGTCTCGCCGCGCACGACCCACTGAAACAGGTTGACTGCCCGGCCCGACGGGGTCTGCGCGACCACCCATTTCCAGTGCTGGGGCATCCGCCAGTTGCGGCGTCCCCAAGAATGGTCCCGGTGGGCCGGCTGATCGAAGGCGATAACCCGGTCCCCCAGGCGCAGCTCGCCCTGCGCCCGGCCGGCCTGCTCGAGGCGGTTGACGGCCATCCACTGCGGGCAGCCGCCGGGGTTGCGGGTGTAGTCGAACGCCTCGTGGCTGCCCTCGAAGTCGTAGGCCAGCTGGAGATGCTCGCCCGAGTAGCGGATCTCAGCCGTGCGCAGCGGCTGGGGGTGGCGCAGCTCAAGGCCCGCCAGGCGCCAGTCATCGAAGTCGGCCGCTGCCATGGGAACGCCGTGGACGACCTCAAAGGCGAGCGGCTCGGGCTCGGGTCCCCATGCGGTGACCAGCCGCCCGGCCGTGCCGTTCTGGTCGACCCAGGTGTAGACGAACACCGCGAGCTCGAGGTCGGGAAGAATCAGGTTGAAGTACAGGCTGTCGCGGCCCTTGGTGCCATCGGCCGGCCGGTGCCGGCGATCGTCGTGCGGCTGAAGGGTGAAGGGCACCGTCGGCTTCTTTCTCAGGCGTAGAGGTCGTCGATGGTGGCCTGGTACTGACCCGCGACCTCGCTGCGCTTGACCTTGGCGGTCGGGGTCAGCTGCCGGCCGCCCAGCGGCCAGTCGTGATCGAGAATCTTGAACCGCTTGATCTGCTCGGGGCGCGACAGCCGCTGGTTGCCGGCCTGCACGGCCGCGGCCACGGTGTCGAGGACTTCCCGCCGCCCGGTGAGCTTCTCGAATGATGTCTCGCCAAGGTCGTGCTCTGCGGCGAAGGCGGCGACCCCGTCCCGGTCCAGGACGATGATCGCGACGTTGTAGGGGCGCCGGTCCCCGACGACAAGTACCTGGGAGATCAGCGGCTGGCCGCCCTTGATGGCCTGCTCGATGTTGGCGGGCGACATGTTCTTGCCGAAGCTGTTGATGATCAGCGCCTTCTTGCGGTCGACGATGCTGAGGTAGCCGTCATCGTCGAGCTGGCCGATGTCGCCGGTGTGAAACCAGCCATCAGGTTCGAGCGCCTCGGCGGTGCGCTCCGGGTCGCGGTAGTAACCCGGCGTGATCGTCGGCCCGGCGATCAGCACTTCGCCGTCCGCGCCCAGCCGCAGCCGGACCCCGGCGAGCGGTGTCCCTGCGGTCCCCAGCCGGATCCGCTCGGGCGGGCTACAGGTGACGATGATCGTCTCCGACGAGCCGTAGAACTCATTGATCGGCAAGCCGAACGCGGTCAGTTCCGCCAGCATCTCCAGAGAGCTCGGGGCGCCGGCCACGGCCAGGAAGTGGGCCTGATCCAGTCCCGTCAGTGCCGCCAGCGGCCGCAGCAGGTCACGGTCATCCCGGTCGCCGCGGTCATCGCCGGCGGCCAGCTGGCCGGCCTGCTCGGCGCACACCCGGCTAAGCCGCGATGCCAGCGCCGCTCGCAGCCGGTCCCGCTGCGGGGATACGGCGATCGCCTGCTGCAAGCCGGCCAGCAGCTTCTCGTAGATGCGGGGCACGCCGAAGAACCGGGTGGGCCGGACCGCCTGGAGGGCCGCCCCGAGCTGGCCGAGATCGGCCAGCGAGGTCACCTCGTAGCCGTAGACGAACGCCGCATAGTGCCCGAATATCCGCTCAGCGACGTGGGCCATCGGGAGATACGAGATCGCGCGGTCGCGGGAGGAGGTCTCGAACCGCTGCCGGATCGAATCGAGGCAGGCCAGCATCCCGCCGTGCCGGAACTGCACTCCCTTGGGCGGCCCCGTCGTCCCGGAGGTGTACACCAGCGTGCAAATGTCGTCACGCCGAGCCACCGCCACCGCAGCGCGCACATCGAAATCGCCAGGGCACAGTGCCTCGAGGGCGGCAAGGCTGAGCTCGTCGCCGGCAATCGCGTGCGCCTCCACCACCACGAGGATCTCGATGACCGGGCACGCAGCCAGCAGTTCCCTGGCCTTCCCGGCCAGCGACGCCTCGGTGATCAGCACACGTGGCCCGGCATTCTCGACGATCTCCCGCAGTTGCGAGACCGGGGACGTTACGTACAACGAGAACGGGACAGCACCCGCCAGCAGCGCACCCATGTCGGCGACATGGAACTCCATGCACGTCCTGAGCAGCAGCCCGACACGCTCACCTCGCCGGACTCCCAGGCTGGCCAGCCCGCCGGCGACTGCCCGGGCGCGGGCGGACCACCCGCCCAGGGTCAGGCGCTCATCCGATCCGAACGCACGCAACGCGACACGGTCGGGGCTGGCAGTCGCCTGGGCCAGGAACGCGGCCGACAGGCTCGGCTGAGCCAGCGCATGGTCGATGGCGCTGCGGCTTTGAGCGTCATTCATACCGGAACAAGCCTCCCAGGCTGCCAGGGCGCCGTCGGAGCTCAAGCAGGTCACACTTTTACATTGACTGATGCATTAATGTAACATCACAGTGCACGGCTACGCTAGGGTCCCCGAGGAGCCATGGGAGAGGTCGCATGTTCCCGGCGGTGCAAGACCGGCATCTCCCGGCGATCAGACCGCTCACCGCCCGGTCAGTCGTGCTCAGCACCCTGCTCGGCTATCACCCGCCAGCACTGCCCGTCAGCGCCCTCGTGCGGGTCGGCGGCCTGTTCGGGATCGCCGAGCGAACCACCCGAGTCGCGTTGACTCGGATGGTCGCCGACGGCGACGTGGTCGCCGACACCGGCGTCTACCGGCTCACCGAACGGCTCGTCCAGCGCCAGGCACAGCAAGACGAGAGCTGCTCACCCCGGACCAGGCAATGGGACGGAACCTGGGAGATGGCGATCGTCACCGCGATATCGCGCCCCCTGGCCGAGCGGGTCTGTCTGCGCAAGAGCATGGTCGCGCTGCGTCTCGCCGAGATCCGCGAGGGTGTCTGGCTCCGGCCGGCCAACCTGCTGCGACAACCCGATCGCGTCGTTACCGACCAGTGCGCCTTCTTCGAAAGCCGCCCCCAGCAGCAACCGGTCAGGCTAGCCCGATCGCTCTGGGACCTGGGCGGCTGGGCCGCCGAAGCCAGCCGACTGCGCAGCGAACTCGACACCGCCAGCACCCTCAAAGCCGGGTTCATCGTTACCGCCGAGGTTCTCCGGCACCTGTTGATCGACCCGTGCCTGCCCGCGGAACTGCTGCCTGAGCACTGGCCAGGAACGGGCCTGCGGGAACGCTACGCCGAGTTCAGCACCACCTATGCCGAGCTCCTCCGTGACTACAGCCAGGGCTGAATCCGCGGCGCCGCAGAGACCTCGCGTGGCGGGGCTGGCCGTCAACGTGATCGAATGCTGACGTGGGAACTATCACGGAGCGGGCAGCCGATCGCGAGCGTTTCGACGCGGCTACCAGCCATCTCGAGCCGCCGCTGGCCATCGTGGATCTGGCGGCACTGCGCGCCAACGCCGAGAACCTGACCCGCCGGGCCGCGGGCAAGCCGGTAAGGCTGGCGAGCAAGTCCGTCCGCTGCCGGGCGGTGATCGAACGGGCGCTGCGGCTCGACGGGTTCCGCGGGATCCTGGCGTACACGCTGCCCGAGGCGCTCTGGCTGGCCCGCTGCGGGACCAGCGACGACATCCTGGTGGCCTACCCGACCGCCAACCGGGCCGCGCTCGCCGAGCTCACCGCCGACCCGTCGCTGGCCGCGACGATCACCGTGATGATCGACTGCCCGGTCCACCTCGACATGATCGAGAAGGCAGCGGCCAGCTTGCCAGAGTCGCACCCGGTCCGGGTGTGCATCGACCTCGACGCCGCATACGTGGCACTCGGCGGCCGGCTGCGGGCCGGCGCACTCCGCTCCCCCGTGCGCACGCCGCTGCAGGCGGCCGAGCTCGCCCGGGATGCCGTCGGCCGGGCAGGCGTCCGGCTGACCGGGCTGATGGCGTATGAGTCGCAGATCGCCGGCGTCGGTGACAATCCGCCTGGGCGGCCAGTGTTCGGGGCGGCCGTTCGGTATATGCAAAGGAAGTCGGCTGCCGAGCTGGCGCAGCGGCGGGGCGCCATCGTCGAGGCGGTGCGCGCCATCGCCGATCTCGAATTCGTCAACGGCGGCGGTACCGGATCGGCCGCCGCGACCGCCGCCGAGCCCGCGATGACCGAGATCGGCGCGGGGTCGGGGCTCTACCATCCGGCGCTGTTCGACTCGTACCGCTCGTTCGCCGGGCGGCCGGCCGCGCTGTTCGCGCTGCCGGTGGTGCGCAGGCCAGGGCCAGGTGTGGCGACCGCGCTTTGCGGCGGCTACCTGGCGTCCGGCCCGGCCGAGAAGAGCCGGCTGCCGCGGCCGTACCTGCCGCCCGGCCTGCGGCTGGATAAGAACGAGGGGGCGGGCGAGGTGCAGACGCCGCTGCTCGGGCAGGCGGCGGACCGGCTGCGGATCGGGGACCGGGTCTGGTTCAGGCACGCCAAGGCCGGCGAACTGTGCGAGCGGTTCGCCGAGCTGCACCTGATCGAGGGGGACAGGATCGTCGCGACCGTGCCCACCTACCGGGGCGAGGGCAAGACGTTCGGCTGACCGCGGCTGGCTCACGCGCCCTGGCCAGCAGCGTGGATGTGAAATTACCCCCCACCGGTAGTAGGCCCTGCCACATCCATCGACGGGCGTGGTCGAGCCCGAAGGGGCGCCGGACGTCAGGACGCGCGAGCAGCCTTGCGACTATGGAGGCTGAGACCGGAGGGAGCTGAACGTCATGAAATGGACGGGGCAGGTATACGCGGATACGCCGACCGTCGCCGTGCAGACCCACATCGAGGCCTCCCCGGAGCGGGTGTGGGCGCTGGTGAGCGACATCCACCTGATGCCCAGGCTGAGCACCGAGCTCCAGGAGGTGGAGTGGCTCGACGGGGTCACCGGCCCGGCCGTGGGCCACCGTTTCGTCGGCCGGAACGCCCATGAGGCGCTGGGCAACTGGGAGACGACCAGCACGATCGTCGAGTACGACGAGCCGCGGCGGTTCGGGTGGGCGGTGGGAGACCCCGACCATCCGTGGTCGATCTGGCGGTTCACCCTGCGCCCGGAAGGGACGGGCACGATCCTGGAGCAGTGGACGCAGATGGGTCCGGCCCGGTCGGGGCTGAGCTTCGCCATCGATGCGATGCCGGATAAGGAGCAGAAGATCGTCTTCGTGCGGCTGCGGGAGTTCGAGACGGGGTTCACGGCCAACCTGGCGGCCATCAAGAACCTGGCCGAGGCCGGGGCGTGACGCGCGCGGGCCAGAGCGGCGGGAGCGCGGCGCGCGCGGGCCAGAGCGGCGGGAGCGCGGCACCCGCGGGCCAGAGCGGCGGGAGCGCGGCACTTGCGGGTCAGAGCGGCGGGAGCATGATGCGCACCGCGACGACGGTCGAGGGCTCCGGCGGGAACTGGCGGGAGATCTGCGAGTTCGCCTGCGAGGCGGAGAAGCTCGGCCTGGACATCTGCTGGGTGGCCGAGGCGTGGGGCAGCGACGCGCCCTCGCCGCTGGGTTACCTGGCGGCCCGGACCGAGACGATGCTGCTGGGGTCGGGGATCATTCAGCTTGGCACCCGCTCCCCGGTGACGATCGCGCAGACCGCGATGACGCTGGCGCACCTGTCCGGCGGCAGGTTCCTGCTCGGCCTGGGGGCTTCGGGGCCACAGGTTCTGGAGGGCCTGCACGGGATTCCGTTCGCGCATCCGCTGGCCCGGATGCGCGAGACCGTCCAGATCGTACGCAGCGTGTTCACCGGCGAGAAGATCTCCTTCCAGGGCAGCCAGTTCAGCATCCCGCTGCCCGGCGGCGAGGGCCGACCGATGCGGGTCAACGTGCCGCCCGTGTCGGTTCCGGTCTACCTGGCGACGATGTCGCCCAAGATGCTGGAGCTGACCGGCGAGATCGCCGACGGCTGGCTGGGGACGAGCTTCGTTCCCGAAGGCGCCGGCGCCTACTTCTCCCCTCTCGACGCGGGGCTGGCCCGGGCCGGCCGCACGCGGGCTGACCTGGACATCTGCCAGGGTGCCGAGGTCAACTTCGTCGCCGACGAAGCCGAACTGTCTCACGTCGCGGGGAGCCGCAAGAAGGAGCTTGCCTTCTCACTCGGCGGCATGGGGTCGGGCAGCACCAACTTCTACAATGATGCCTACAGCCGCCAGGGCTGGGCGGACATCGCCACCCAGATCCGCGCACGCTGGCAGGCCGGAGACCGCGAGGGTGCCGCCAACCTGGTCACCGACGAGATGGTCCTCGCGACCACGCTGATCGGCACCGAGGACATGGTCCGCGCCCGGCTCAAGGTATGGCGCGACGCCGGCGTGAACACCGTGCGCCTTTACCCGGCCGGAGACACGCTGGCCGCCCGCCTGGACAACCTGGGCCGGGCGCTGGACTTCATCGGTGCCCTCGACCGCGACGACCCGCCGACGTGAGCTTTGCCAAGCCGCAACGCGACCGGTCAGTTAGGGCGCGTCGTGGAATGAACCGTCGTTTCCTGGTCCCGGACGATCGTCCGGTGCCCGCGGACCCGGCCGGCCGGACCACTCTCGTCACACCGGCACCACCGGCCCCGTGAGCCACGACTTCCGGAGCGCCGCCGAAGATCGATGTGACATGGCCTACCACCGGTGGTGGGCTCCGTCACATCGATCATGGAAACGATGCGGAAGGAGGCGCCCCGGCCCGAGCTGACGATCACGAAACCTGCGGCTTACTTCTCTGCGGGCCCTTGGCGCTTGGTGACCTGCCGCTTGAGTCGGTGCAGCCGACGACGCGCAACGCGAACTCGCCGTACTCGCCGGCAACGTAGGTGTCGGTGTAGCGGCCGCTGGCCTTGAACCAGGACTTTGCGCCATTGCCCATCTCGAGCACGGCGAACGCGGCCAGCTGCGGCGTTCGCGTCTGGAACCGGCCGCTTCGGCAGCCCTGCTCGATGATCTTGCGCAGCCGACCTGCGTACTGGTCCCGCTTGGCCACGATGGCGATGCGGTTGCCGGGGTCAAGGCTGCGTACCTCGTTGTTGCAGACTGTCACCTCGGCTGGATAGCGCAGGAAATCCAGCACCAGCGATTCCGTCGCCCGGCGCAGTTGCTCGGACACGTCGCTGATGCCGGCGAGCGCCTCATCGAGGGCAGTGATCGCGCGGTCCATCGCCTTGTCCATGATCGCGTGCAAGATGTCCTGCTTGGACGCGACGTGGTTGTACAGGCTCGGCGCGCGGACGCCGAGCACCTCCGCGATGTCCTTCATGGAGGTACCGCGATAGCCGTGGTCAGCGAACAGGGTGCGCGCCGCGTCGAGCACGGCGGCATGGTTCGTCGCGGTTGACCTCTCCATGGGCAGCAGCATACGGTACTAACGAACGTTAATTAGTAGTGCGGGCGATGGCAGCCGGGCCCGCGCGGGAAGGCCTTTCATGACCGCATCCATGACCTGGGAGCTTGACGCTGAGCACGAGGAGTTCCGGGCCAGCGTTCGGGATTTCGTGGACCGTCAGGTGCGCCCGCTGGTCGAGGAATCGGAGGAAGCCGGCCGCCCTCCGGCCGCCCTGCTGAAGGAGATGGGCAGCGCCGGGCTGCTCGGGCTGGCGGTGCCGGAGGAATACGGGGGCGGCGCGGGCGACACGCTCGCCATCATCGTGCTCGCCGAGGAGCTGGCCAGGGCCAGCGGCGGCATCGCCGTCACCGCGCTGGTGACCGGCTACATGTCCACGCCGCATATCGCGCAGTTTGGCACCGACGAACAGCGGGCCCGCTACCTGCCGGGGCTTATCGCCGGTGAGAAGGTCGCGGCCATCGCCGTCACCGAGCCCGGCGCAGGCTCGGACGTCGGCGCTATCAGGACCCGCGCGACCGCGGCCGACGGCGGGTTCCGGCTCGACGGCACCAAGATGTTCATCACCAACGCCGGGATCGCCGACGTTTTCGTGGTCGCCGCGCGCACGTCGCCAGACGGGCACCGGGGCATCACCACGTTCATCGTCGATGCCGATAATCCCGGCCTGTCCGTGGGCAGGCCGCTGCGCAAGATGGGCTGGCACGCTTCGGACACCCGCGAGGTGATCCTCGCGGACTGCCTGGTCGCGGGCGACGCGGTGCTCGGCGACGCCGGCCGCGGCTTCCACCAGATCATGTCGGCCTTCCAGCTGGAACGGCTGGCCCTCGCCGCGATGGGGCTGGGTCACGCGGCCGAGTGCCTGCACGCCGCGACTGCCTACGCCCGTGACCGCGAAGCGTTCGGCTCACCGCTGATCAGCATGCAGGCAATCCGGCATCGCCTCGCGGCCCTGTCGGTGGAGCTGGAGGCAGCCAGCTTGCTCACCTACCGGGCCGCGGCGCGGCTGGACGGCGGTCACCCCGAGACCGCGAAGTCGGTGGCCATGGCCAAGTACCACGCCGCGATCGCGGCATGCCACATCGTCGACGAGTGCGTCCAGATCTTCGGCGGCAGCGGCTTCCTGGAGGAGACGCCCGTCGCGCGCCACTACCGCGACGTCCGGGTGCTGCGCATCGGCGGCGGTACCGACGAGATCCAGCTCGAGATCCTGGCCAAGGGACTGCCCGGGTGACGACACCGCAGACCGAAACAGCGGGAGCGGACCGGGCCGAAACAGCGGGAGCGGACCGGGCCGAANNCGAAGCAACAGGAGCGGACGGGGCCCAGGCGGTCCGGTCTGCTATCGCCGCGGCTCGCCGGGGAAACGACCCGAGCCGCTGGCCGGAGAAACTGCCGGTCGCCGATCGGCTGGCCGCCCTGCTCGACCCGGGAACCTGGCTGGAGGACGGCCTGCTCGCGAACGCCAGTGCGGACGGCCTGCCCGCCGATGGGGTCCGGACCGGAGTGGGCCGCATCGACGGCCGTAAGGTGGCCGTCATCGCGCACGACTTCGCCGTGAAGGCGGGCTCCTGGGGCAGGCTGACCTGCGAGAAGCAGGTCCGGATCCTGGAACGAGCCGATCGCGACCTGCTGCCGGTGATCTATCTCGTCGACTCGGCGGGAGGACGGCTCACCGACCAGCTCGGCTTCTTCTCCGACCGCCGCGGTGCGGCACGCATCTTTGGCCTGCAGATCGCCCTGTCCGGGCGGGTACCGCAGATCTGCTGCCTGCTCGGCCCGTCAGCGGCCGGCGGCGCGTACATGCCCGCCTTCACCGACTGGGTCGGCATGGTGGAGGGCAACGCGTCGATGTACCTGGCGTCGCCGCGGGTCGCGGAGAAGGTCACCGGGGAACGGACCACGCTGGAAGAGATGGGCGGCGCGCTCATGCACGCCACCGTCTCCGGCTGCGGTGACGAGGTCTTCAATTCCGACTGGGAGGCGATCGCCGCGGCTCGCCTGCTGCTGTCCTATCTTCCCGACAGCTGGGAGCAGCGGCCGCCTGCCGCGGCTCCGGCGGAACCTGCCCGCAGCGACTGGACGGACGTGATTCCGGCGGCGGAGTCGGCGGGCTACGACGTCGGCGAGGTCATCGACCGGCTGGTCGACGCGGGCTCGTTCTTCGAGATCAAGCCGCGCTGGGCGCAGGAGATCGTGGTCGGGCTCGGGCGCCTGAACGGGCAGGTCGTGGGCATCGTGGCAAACCAGTCGCAGGTTCGCAGCGGGGCGATCTTCGTGGACTCCGCGGACAAGGCGGCGCGATTCATCACCATGTGCGACGCCTTCAACGTGCCGCTGATCTTCCTGCATGACGTACCCGGGTTCATGGTCGGCGTAGCCGTCGAGCGGCAGGGCATCATCCGGCACGGCGCGAAGATGATCACCGCGATGGCCAGCGCCGAAGTGCCTAAGTTCTCGGTCATCCTGCGCAAGAGCTACGCGGCCGGCTATTACGCGATGTGCGCCCCCGGCTTCGGCCCGCGCGCGTCCATCGCGCTGCCGACGGCGTCCGTCGGGCCGATGGCGGCGGAAGCCTCGGCCAACGCGATGTACGCCAAGAAAATCGCTGAAATCGATGATCCCGAACGGCGCGCGGCCTACGTCAGTGCCCGAATCGCCGAGCAGCGCGGCGATATCAACCTGCTGCGGCTGGCGAGCGAGCTCGTGGTCGACTCCATCGTGGAACCTGAGGCGCTGCGCGCGGAGCTCATCGCGCGCCTGCATGACGCGGAGCACTGGACTCGCGGTCCGCAGCGACGGCATCATCACATCAGCCCGGTGTGATCACCGGAACCACGGTTGAACCCATCGATAGGCCATTCCCGGAGAGGCGGCTATGTCAGACAACCTGAGCCAGCTACTGTCCACTCCGCTGCAACCACTGCCCGAGCAGTGGCGTTCGGCCGCGCAAGCCGAGTTGCTACGCACCGCCCGCGCCCTGCACGAGCGCAGCCCTGACACCTACTGGACCTGGGTCGCGCAGCAGCAGCGCTGGATGCGGCCGTGGGACACCGTCCGGACCGGCGAACTCGGGGACTTCACCTACTTTGGCGGCGGCCGGATGAACGTCGCCGACAACTGCCTGGACCGGTGGGCCGAGGATCCGGCGACCGCCGACAAGCCCGCTGTCATCTGGGAAGGCGAACCGGGTGACGTCCGCACCGTCAGCTATGCCGAGCTCGCCGACGAATCGAGCCGGCTGGCCGGCGCGCTCACGTCACTCGGCGTGGCCCGTGGCGACATCGTCGCGATTTACCTGCCGAACGCTGTCGAGGCGTTCACCGCGGTGCATGCGTGCAACCGGATAGGCGCCATCTACACGATCCTGTTCTCCGGGTTCGGACCGGATGCCGTGCGGTCCAGGCTGGAGGCCTCCCGCGCCAAGGTCGTGCTGGTGCTCGACGCGGCGTACCGGCGGGGCAAGCTCACGCCGCTGCTGGAGACGCTGCGCGCCGCCCGGGCCAAAGTCGGCACCGTGCAGCACACGATCGTGGTCGACCGCACCGGGCGGGGGGTGCCGCTCGAACCCGGTGAGATCGGCTATGCGGACGCGCTCAAACTTGGCCTCGGAGCCGTTCGGACAGTCGATCTTGAGGCTAATGACCCGGCGTTCCTGATCTTCACCAGCGGGACCGAAGCGCAGCCCAAGGGCGTCGTGCATAGCGTGGCCGGCTTCCTGCTCGGCACCTGGGCCAACGTCCGCTGGCAGGTCGCGCCTACCGGCGGGGACGTGTACTGGGTGGCGGCCGATGTCGGCTGGCTGACATTCCCGATCCAGGCCGTCGTCGGCGGGCTCGCCAACGGCATGACCATCGTCTGTTTCGAGGGGGCGATGGACACTCCCAGCAACGCTCGGTTCTACGAGATCTGCGAGAAGCACCATGTCACCAAGGTGCTCGGGGCGCCGACGCTGCTGCGCATGCTGCGCAAGTACGGCGACGACCTCGCCGCCGCCCACCCGCTGCCTGACCTGCGGCTGGTGACGGTCCAGGGGGAGCCGCTCGACGGTGATACGTTCGCCTGGGCGACCAGCCACCTCGGCGGCGGCGTCCCTGTCGTCAACGCCTACGGGCAGACCGAGACCGGCTCGACCTGGGCCTATCCGGTCGCAGGCGTGGAGGCGCTCAAACCCGGTTCGACCGGCACGACCGTGCCAGGGCACAGCTACGACATCCTCGACGACAACGGGAAGCCAGTGCCGCCCGGCACGAAGGGAAACCTCGTGCTGACCGAGCCCTTCCCCACGCTCGCGCGCACAGTCTGGGACGATCCGGAGCGCTACCAGCATGCGTACTTCACCCGCTTCCCCGGCTACTACTGCACCAACGACGAAGCCGTGGTCGACGATGACGGTCACCTGTGGGTACTCGGCCGCGCCGACGACGTGATCAACGTTGCGGCGCACCGCATCTCGACGCTGGAGATCGAGGCGATCGCGACCGCGCATCCGCAGGTCGCCGAAGCCGCGGTCGTCGGCGTATCCGACCAGACCAAGGGCACCGTGCCGGTCGCCTTCCTCACCCTGCTCGACGGCGCGGACCCGGGCCGGGTCAGGCAGGACGTGTCCGACGAGGTGTCCTCGCAGCTAGGCGGCTATGCGCGGCTTGGCGCGGTCTACCTCACCGCCGCGCTGCCCAAGACCAGGACCGGCAAGATCATGCGACGGCTGCTGCGTGACGTCGTCGAGCACGGCGGGCCGCAGGGAGACACCAGCGCCATGGACGACGTGGCCGGGCTACAGGCCGCGCAGCAGGCGGTCGCCGCCGCGTCGGCTCCGGGCGCGTGACGACGTGTCGGGACTGTGGTTCGAGCAGCTTGAGGCGGGCCTGCGGGTGCAGCACGCGACCACGCGCACGGTCACCGAGACCGACAACGTGCTGTTCACGACCATGACGATGAACCCGCAGCCGCTGCACCTGGACGCGGAGTTCGCGGCGAAGACCGAGTTCGGGCGGCCGCTGGTGAACAGCCTGTTCACGCTCGGCCTCGTGGTCGGCCTGGCCGTCCCTGAGCTGACCCTCGGCACTACCATCGCCAACCTGGGCTTCTCCCGGGTGGATTTCCCGGCCCCGGTGTTCGCCGGCGACACGCTGCACGTGGTGACCGACGTTGTTGAAGCGCGGCTTTCGCGGTCCCGGCCGGGGGCCGGCATCGTGACATTCGAGCATCACGGCATTAACCAACGCGAGGAGACGGTCTGCGTGGCTGTGCGGGCGGCGATGATGCGGTGCCGGCCGTCAGGCCCGGAGCAGGGCCGGCCGTCAGGCCCGGAGGCGGGCGGGGAGCAGGGCCAGCGGTCAGGGCCGGAGCAGAACCAGCCGGGTGCGGAGCAGGGCTGAGCGCGTCATGCCGGTGCTGACGCGGGTACGCAGCATGCTGTTCATGCCGGCCACCCGGGCCGACATGATCGCGAAGATTCCACGGTTCGGTCCCGATGTGGCGGTGGTGGACCTCGAGGACGCCGTCGCCGACGACGACAAGGCCGGGGCCAGGCGGGTGGCCGTGGCCGCGATCGACGCGCTCGGCCCGACGGGACTGGCAGGTCCGGCGGGGCCGGCAGGTCCTGCGGGCGCGGCGGGGCCGGCGGGGCCGGCG
>PMSU01000134.1 GCA_003168255.1 Actinomycetota bacterium | reverse complement strand
CCGCCCGCTCGCGGCGCGCCCCGCCCGCTCGCGGCGCGCCCCGCCCGCTCGCGGCGCGGCCCTCGGCAGCCTGCTGACCTGCCGGCGCCATCATAAGCGCGCCCATCCTGTCCAGGCTCTGCTGCCAGCAGGCCAGACCGGTCAGCGTACCCGTCGCATGCATGACCGGACGTTCCCGCGGGAACGTCTTATCTCATTATTTGGTCTGAAAATGTTCGTATAGTGAGACTGTAATCCGACCGGTTTCCTGTCCCCTTACTGAAATGTGAGGACCGCTTTGCCGACGACCTGGCCCCGCGGGCATCCGCTCAGTGGCCAGCCGGCTCAGCTACGTTGGCTCGGTCGGCGACGGCGTAGCAGCGGAGTTGCCGCGGAGCCGTTCGGAATCGGGATCTTCGTCCCGTCCCTGGCATGCGGCGCGGCTGCCTGGGCTTCCTGGGCTTCTACCGGGGATGCCGAGACGTGGGAGAGCGTCGTCGCCGACGGCCTGGGAAGCTGAATGCGCCGCGGCGAGATCGTCACCGTCAGCCTGCACCCTGCCCGCGGCTCGGAAGCCAGCAAGACCCGCCCTGCCGTGGTCGTCAGCAACGATGCGGCCAACGCCACGGCAACCCGGCTGGGACGAGGCGTGATCACCGTGGTGCCCGTCACCTCGAATACCGCGCGCGTCCACCCCTTCCAGGTTCTGCTGCCGGCGCCCCAGACCGGGCTGCCCCGCGATTCCAAAGCACAGGCAGAGCAGGTCCGCTCCGTAGCGGTCGAGCGGATCGGCAACCGAGTGGGCCAGCTGCCGGCGGCGCTCCTGACGGAACTCGACCAAGCACTCCGCGTTCACCTCAGTCTGTAGGCCCGCCCCCAAATCAGACGGTCAGACCCCCCAGGACTGCGCAGATCTGGTGATCTGGTGTGGCTGGTGCCGGGTCGCATGGCTCCTGGCCGTGCCATGAGGTTTTGCGCTTTGATTACCTTTTCTTGCTTTTGCTTGGGGTGCGGTGTAGCGTCCCGGGTCACGGTTCCTGGGACCTGGATCGTGGTGAACGGAATGAAGCGGTTCGCGGTGGTGTGCGCGCTGGTGCCTGTGTCGCTGGCGGTGGTGTGGCTGAGCCCAGCTGGAGAGGCAGCCGCGTCGGCGGGGCGGGTAGTCACGCCGGCTGGGCGGGCGTTAGCCGCCGGTGCCGTAACGGTCACGTCGACAGCCTTGCCCAACGGGCAGGTAAGTGCGCCTTACTACTTCCAGTTGACCGCCTCCGGCGGCACCCCTCCGTACACCTGGTCGGTGGGCTCGCCCCTGCCGGCTGGCCTGTATGTGTCGTCTGCCGGAGTGGTCTCGGGCACCCCGACGACGGCCGGCAGCGGGTCGGCCAATGTCATTGTCACGGACAGCAAAGGCAGCCAGGCTAACGGCTCGCTTCCCTACGTGATCGGCGCCGAGACCGACTGGCTCCAGCCCGCCTACGACCAGAGCCAGAACACGTTCAATCCCGATGAGGTTTCGATCACGCCGGCCAACGTTACCGAGCTGAAGCTCGAGTGGACGGACCCGGGCGGCACCGATGAGGCCCCCGTGGTGTCGGGAGGGTTCACCTACGGCAGTTGCTATGACCAGACCGAGGTGTGCCGGATCGATCTGTCGACAGGCGACGTTAGCTGGCATGAGGGCTTCGCGTCCGGAACCCCCAGCGCATGGATGGTCCTCGGTCAAGGTGTGCTTCTGCTACAGGTGGCTGGCGTCCTGACTGCCCTTGACCCCGTCACTGGCGCGCAGCTGTGGAGTGCACCCAGCGGTGTCCCCGCGGACTCCGGCATCCCTGTGATCTCCGGATCGTCGGCCTATCTGGTCGATTCGGGCAGCGACGCCGTCTATGCCGTTAGCCTGGCCAACGGGCAGCGGCTGTGGCAGGCCAATGTGACCGGCACCGATGCCTTCACCGGTCAGGGGCTGGCGGTGAGTGGCAACGAGGTTCTGGCCACGGTGTCCAACTCCTCCGGTGGTGCGGTGTACGCCCTCAGCACGTCGTCGGGCCAGCGGCAGTGGCGGACCGCCATCAAGAGCCAGGTGATCTCGCCGGCCTTCGTGACGATCAGTGGCTCGAGCGCCTACGTCACCGGCTCGGGCTCTGACGGCGGTGCTCTCTATGTGCTGAGCACTTCCTCGGGGACCATGCAGTGGCACAAGTCTCTCCAGGGCGAGGGTGAGTCACCGGCTGTGGTGGGCGGCGGCTTGGTCTATGCCGGCAGCGGCGTGGACGACGGCGACGGCGTTATCCAGGCGTTCAACGCCACCACCGGCAAGCAGGCGTGGGAGACCGACGCGGGCCGCCAGTTCAACCCCTACGCTCTGGCCGACGGCATCCTTTTCGACGACGACTACGACTTCCAGGAGCTCATCGCCTATAGCGCCCAGACCGGGGCCCAGCTATGGCAGACCTCCCTCGGTGGACAGGGCGGCGCTGTCATCGTCGTGGACGGCCGCGTCCTGCTCCAGACCGCTAACGGTTTGGAGGCCTACAGCCTCGGCCCGTCCCAGCCGGTTATCACCACCGGTTACGTGCTGCCCGCCCACGTAGGCACGGCCTACCGCACCACCCTGGCGGCCACCCATGGCACCAAGCCCTACACCTGGTCCATCAGCGCCGGCAGCCTGCCGGCTGGCCTCGCTCTCAACGCCAGCACCGGCAAGATCTCGGGTACCCCGACTGCGGCCGGCACGGCGGTGGTGACCATTCAGCTCACCGACGGGGCCGGAAAGGTGGCGACCAGGCAGATCACCTTCGAGGTCGATCCGACCGGTGCCTCCGACTGGCCCGGCTACCGCTACGATCCGGCCAACGATGGCGAGAACCCCTACGAGCAGGACATCTCTGTCAGCACCGCAGGTCAGCTAACGCAGAAGTGGTCGGCCACGACTGCCGGTCAGACCGACGGAGGGATGGTCGTGGCGGGCGGCACCGTCTTCGTGAACGGTCAGACCTCCAAGATCCCCCACCTGGTGGCCCTCAACGCGTCCACCGGTAACCAGCTCTGGACAGTGGCCAACACGCAGGACTCACCGCCGGTCGTGTCCGGCGACGTGGTCTACGTGGACGACAGCGACGGGTCCATCAGCGCCCACCAGACCTCGGACGGCAGCCAGCTATGGAAGTCGGCCAAGATCAACGCCACCCCTTACTGCACGAACACGGGCACTTCCCCTCCCCAAGTCGCCGGAACGCTCCTTTACAGCGGTTCAAGCAACGGCGGCCTATACGCACTGAACCTCAGTGACGGCAAGACGGCCTGGCACGCCGCCACCAACAGCGCCACGTCGTGCGAGACGCCAGCCGTCTCGAACGGGGTGGTGTACGCCACCGACAACACCGACGTGTACGCCTTCGACGCCACCAGTGGAAAGGCCCTGTGGAGCCAAAGCTTCCCTGACGGGCTGATAGAGAGCTCCCCTGTCGTGGCCGATGGCACCCTCTACGTCAGCGACTGGGACGTAGGGTTGCTCGCTCTTGATCCGGCCACCGGCAACCTGCTCTGGCAGGCCAGCGATGTCCAGCCGAGCGCGACGGGGGACCCAGCTGTTGCCTACGGCCTGGTGTTCCTCGACGACGAGGGCGGCAGCCTGGTGGCCATCGACGCCCACACTGGACTGGTGGTCTGGAGCGGTTCCCCGACCGGCGACTATATCGGCCAGTCCCAGCCGGCCGTGGCCGACGGGGTTGTCTTCCGGGGCGACATCAACGCGAATATCACCGCTTATGACATCCGGAACGGCAACGTGGTGTTCAGCGACTCCCGGAGCAGCCAGATCCTTGCCACCCCGGCCGTCTCCAACGGCTACCTCTACATCGCCGACGGCGATGAGGTGGTGGCGTACACCCGCAGCTAGTTTGCGCTTCAATCGCCCCCTCCCGCTCAGCGGATATCCTGAATGACATGGACAGCCGGGCGAGTGACAAAATCCCCGGAGCCAGGGTGCGCGTCAAGCGACACTTGCCAGCCCCGTTCTCGTCATATGCCAGGCCACGCGAGTGGCTGGCGCTAGCTGACGGAGCTGTCCAGGAAGCCAGGACCGAGGGGCCTGCTCTTGCCCTCGTCGGACAACCGTTGCCGTACCAGCCGGGTCGCGCCGAGCGGCGTAGCGGTGTGCCTGCCGAGGTCATAACTTCCGACCGCGTACCTAATTCCTGTATATGCTCGTGGGCCTATTCCCGGGGGGAGCTGACCTTGAAGCACTACAACGCAGCATGCCCGGTGCACTTGGCGATCCCCGGCCGCTAATGCCGGTACGCCGGTTGCCTCCTTGGTCGAAGTGATCCGCTTGCGGCGGGCTCAGGCGGCGACAGCGCAGCTCGCGGTTCCGGTTGTGCCGTTGGTCTGCTTGGAGCCCATCGTGGGGGATGGCTCGCTTCCGAGCGCCGGCGTGCTGGTCAGGGTGAGGTTGTTCGTCTCGCCGGTGAAGCCTTCCTGGATGCAGGCGGGCGCTGAAGAGCTGGTAGCCGTCAAGGCTGTCACCGCCTCCAGCTTCGTGCCGGTGCCGAAGTTCGCCTCGCTGCCGCCGCCGTCGCCGAACACGCCCCACTCCGTCGTGTTCCAGTTGGCGGCAAGATGGATCTTGGTGTCTTTGCCGGTGACGAGGGTTGCCTGCCCGGAGCCGACAGACAGCGACACCTTGTCGTTGCCGCCCGACTTGGCGCTCCCGGACAGCTGTACGGTGGCGAGCTGCTTGGCGGTGAGGGTGCTCACTGTGCTGGCAGAGCTGTTGGTGTAGCAGTCCTCGGAGTAGGTGTACCAGCCCGAGGGGCAGGTGGCGTCGTAGTTGATCAGCCAGTACTGCATGAAGAGATCACCGGTGCTGCGGCTTGCGTAGGTGTACACGAACTGCTGCCACGCCAGGCAGTCGGCGGGATCGCTGCTCTTCGCGCACGCGGGGGAGCCGGAGAAGAACTGGGTGTTGAGCTGAAGCGAGAAGGCGTTGGCGACCTGCGAGCCTGAGCCGCCGTTCTGGCCCTTCTCGGTGATGCCCGAGCTCACGCCGGTGAAGGTTCCTGTCGCCTGGGAGATTAATCCCGGTACCTGGGCCGAGTAGTCGGTACCGTCGCCTACCACCGCGGGCGCGGCGTGCCTTGCTGACCCCGAGGGCACCGCCGGCGCCAGGGGAACCTTCGGCGCGGCCACGCACTTGACGGCGTGCCACTGCAACGCGGGATACGACGCGTGATAGCAGCCGGTGCCCCGCTCCGGGACGTGTGCGATGGCCACCTGCCACTGCGCCTTCGATCCGGCGACCGGGTGGGTGGCTGCCGAGGCCGACCCAACGCTGGCCGCCGCGAGTGCCACGCTCGCGAGAACGCCAAGACACTGCGTGATCCTTCTCAAAACCCCTCCTCCAGCGTCCGGGCCACGCCGAGCAGGTTGCCGAGCGCCCCGACAAGTGCCACCTCGGTTAAACACCTCGGGTGGGCACCCTGTCAAGAGGCAGTGATCTGCTTGACCGGGTTGTGTGTCAGACAGGGGAGCACGGATATCGTTTGTTCGTTGTCTATGATTCGGGCTGCCGCATTCGGCCAGAGTCGTCCGCGAGCGCATCGGGATGGTCGTCCGGGAGCAATCCGCGAGGCTGGACGGCCGGCGAAACGGCGGTCGGCGGCCACGGCCCCGCTTCGGCCCAGGCCGGCCGGCTACGGGCGTAGCGCTGGGCGAACCGGCGCAGGATGGCGGGCGGGTGAGTGACGCTGCTGCGCTGGGCCAGCGCCTTGAGTTCGGCAGCCTGTTCGGGGTCGAAGTAACCGGCGTGTTTGTAGACGTCGATCCGGGTGCACAGGCCGCGCGCGTCCAGTTCGGGATGGAACTGGGTAGCGTAGACGTGCGAGCCGATTCTGAACGCCTGCACCGGGCAGGCGGGGGAACTGGCCAGCAGGACGGCGTGCTGCGGCAGCCTGCTGATCGCCTCCTTATGGCCGGCGAACGCCTCGAACGTGGTGGGCAGCCCGCGCAGCAGCGGGTCTCGCCGGCCCGCGGAGGTGAGGGTGACCGGGACGGAACCGACCGGCTCGGCGTGCCTCCGGTCGACCACCGCCCCTTGGTGGCTGCCGAGCGTCCCGATGCCGTAGCAGGCTCCCAGGAACGGGAAGTCGGCAGTGATCACCCGGTCGAGCAAGTCCCGCAGGTCTGCCTCGACGCGCCGCTGGACGGGCGATTTCGAGGCCTCCGGGTCGCTGGAATTGAACGGTCCGCCGCCGAGGAGGATCCCCGACCAGTCCTCCAGATCGACGCTCCCCAGCGGCCGCTGCTCGAGCCGGACCCTGCGCAGGTCGCGCTCGCCCAAGCCGGCGAAGGCCAGGAACGACTCGTACTCGTTGTCGGCGGCGGCGTCCTCGGCGCGGATGGCCAGCAGCAGAAACGGTTTCACCGGGTCACCCTATGGGTTGCGGTCACCGCTAGCGATCTTGTTGCGCGAAACGCCATGATCTTTGCTGGGCTGAGCGGAACGGCAGCCCGCGCACCACAACGGCGCCATAAATTCTCCGCAGCGCGCAAACTCGCTACCTGGCCGATTCCGAGTTGCCTTGCTGGCTCGCGGGAGCCGGCAGCCATCGGCGCGAGACAGGTTCATCCCGCCTGCCGCCATTACGCTGAGCCACCCAGCCAAGCGCGTCGAAACGCCATAACACCGTGTCATCGGGCCAGTCCTATGTCTATCCGCAAAGCTGCCCGCAGGCCCTTGCCAAGGGAACCCCATCCACCAGACAATACGGAACCATGCCCGATAACCAGCTCTTAACCATCCAGCACGTCGTGCACCTGATGCTCGAGAACCGTTCCTTCGACCACCTGCTCGGTTTCCTTTATGCGGACTCAGGCAACGTTTCCCCGGCCGGAGCCGCCTTCGAGGGACTAGCCGGCCAGGAGTCCAACCTCGATTCCAGCCAGAATCCCATTTCCGTGTTCAAGATTAACCCTACGGATTCAGACGCTTACTTCATGCCCGGCGCCGATCCCGGCGAGGGTTACGCCAACACAAACTCGCAGCTATTCGGCAGTGGCAAGGCACCAGTCGCGACGGTCGCCACCAATGCGGGTTTCGTCATCAACTTCGATGCCACGATCGCCTGGGACCAGCGGGTCGGCCGTAGCGTACAGGCCGGCACGACAGCCGCGAGCATCATGGGAATCTTCACACCCGAGGCGCTCCCCATCCTGTCCGGCCTGGCCCGCGGCTTCGCGGTCTGCGATCACTGGTTCAGCTCGGTGCCTACCGAGACATTCCCCAACCGGGCCTTCGCCTGCGCGGCGACAAGCCAGGGGCACATGAACGACGACACCGCCTCCTACACAGTCCAGAGCATCTTCGGCCTGATGACCGCGCACAACCTGACCTGGAAGATCTACGGGTATAACGAGGAGCCGCTGACCCGCAAGAACTTCCCTGACACCACGAACGCCCCGGACGCCAGCTTCGGCAAGTTCGTCGACTTCACCACCGACGCGGCGGCCGGCCAGTTGCCTCAGTACTCGTTCCTGGAGCCGAGCTGGGGATCATCAGGCAACAGCCAGCACCCCAACTACGATGTCTCGCTCGGGGAGAAGCTGATCCACGACGTCTATTACGCGCTGCGCGGCGGCCCCGGCTGGGATCAGACGCTGCTGATCATCACCTACGACGAGCACGGCGGCTGCTACGACCACGTGCCGCCGCCGTCCGGGGCCGTGCCGCCGGACGACTCGCCAGGCGAATTCGGCTTCGACTTCACCCGGTTCGGCGTCCGTGTCCCCGCCGTCCTGGTCTCGCCGCTCATCAGTGCCGGTACCGTCTTTCGAGTCCCGGCCGGCTCGATGCCGCTCGACCACACGTCGGTGCTGAAGACCGTCGAGACCCGATGGGGGCTGCCGTCCCTGACCAGGCGCGATGCCGCCGCACCTGACGTCGGCGGCGCCCTCACCCTGGAAACACCGCGCACCGACGATCCGCTGGCGGGCGTCACCGTCCCGGTATCGAGTGGCACCAATACCGCTACCGCCGAGGTCTCCCACATCCAGCAGATCGACGCGCAGCTCACCGCCGCGCTGCCGGTTCCCGCCGAGCAGCTCCGCTCCGCTCCGGTCCTGCAAGCGATGCGGACGCCAGCCGACTACGACGGATACACCAGGTCCCGCACGGCCACCTGGAAGGCTGCGCGCGGGCCGACAGCTGCCGCGCCCGGGTGAGCGTCCGGAACCGGCCAGCCCGGCCGACATAGCGGGCGGCGGGTTCACAGCTCCGTTCAGCGCCCAGCGCGGGCACGGTGCTTACGACATTGTTACCGGCTGGCCTGTCGTCAGCCGGGCGGCCCGTTCTCGTGGTTTGGTCGACCATCATGGCCGGTCAGAGGGAACCCGGGCGGCGCGGCGCTCACCTGCGAGCGAAACTTGCGGCAGGCAGCTCCGCGGCCGTCAAAGTGCTGTCGGTTGCGCTGCTTACCGCGGTCGCGGCGCTGGCGGCTGCCGTCGCCATGCTGCGTGCCGCTGTGCGGCTGCTCGCGCGTGCGGGCACGCTGCTCGAACGTGCCGGCGGGCTGATGGACCGCGCGGTCGCCGCACTTGATCGTCCAGTCGGCCTGCTGCGCCAGGCGATCACCCGGCCGCCGCCTGGCCCGTTCAGGCCTGGCGCCTGGCGCAGCCCGCTGCGCGGTCGGTGGCTGACGTCGCTGCTTGGCCTGGTGCTGCTGATCGGCCTGCCGGTCATGGTGCTGACCGGCCTGCTGTCCTACGCGGCCTACAACCCACGGCTGCTGGGCAACGACCAGACCCCGGGCGCGCCGTTGCTGAAGTTCTTCCTCTTCTCCTGGTTCACCCACCCGTCCTGGATCTACCGGACGAGCCAGGGAATCCACATCGCGCTCGGCCTGGCACTAACGCCCATAGTCCTGGTGAAGCTGTGGTCCGTCCTGCCCAAGCTTTTCTCCTGGCCTCCGGTGCGGTCGGCCGCCCACGCACTGGAACGACTGAGCCTGGTCATGGTCGTCGGCGGGGTGCTGTTCGAGTTCGCCACGGGAATCGCGGACATTCAGAACTACTACGTCTTCCCTTTCTCGTTCTATACCGCTCACCTTTATGGCGCCTGGGTATTCATCGCGGGGCTCGTGATCCACGTGACCCTGAAATTCCCGCACATGCGAGCCGGGCTGCGGTCTCGTAGCCTGCGGCGCGAGCTGCGCACCTCACTGGCGCAGACCCGCCCGGAGGCCCCGGACGCCGAGGGCCTGCGGGCGGCCGATCCGGCGCCGCCGACCATCTCGCGGCGCGGGCTGCTGGCTGCCGTCGGGGGAGCGTCGGTCCTTCTTGTCGCCCTGGAGGTCGGGCAGTCGATCGGGGGCTGGACCCGCCGGACCGCGCTGTTTGGTCCCCGCGGACTTTCTGCTGCCCAGCCTGGTGTCTTCCCTGTCAACCGGACAGCCGCGGAGGCTGGGCTGAGCGATGCGGACGTGGGGAGCTCCTACCGGCTGGTTCTCACCGGCGCCCGGACGGTGCGGCTGACCCGCGAGCAGATCCTGGCGCTGCCGCAGCGGACCGCGGTGCTGCCGATCGCCTGCGTCGAGGGATGGTCCTATGCCGCCAGCTGGACCGGAGTGCGGCTGAGCGACCTGGCGCGGCTGGCCGGGATAGCCAATCCGGGCACGGCCCTGGTGGAATCGATCCAGGCGACCGGCTCGTTTCGCAAGACTTCCCTGTCGGCGCCTCAGGTGAACGATCCGCAGTCACTGCTCGCGCTGCGGCTGGATGGCGCGGACCTCTCCCGCGACCACGGCTATCCGGCACGGACGATCATCCCGGCCGCTCCCGGCGTGCATAACACCAAGTGGGTCAACAAGATCACCTTTACGGAGAACACGTGAAGGCCTTCACTGCCTGGATCCGCCGCTGGTACGGCGCTAATCCGCTGCACCTGCTGGCCCTCCTCGCCGCCTTCGCGCTGGCCGGATATGCCGTCCGGGCCGTCGTCGATGCCGGGCAGTGGCGCGGTTTCGCCGTCTGGTTCGTCGTCGCCATCGTCGGCCACGACCTGCTGCTCTTCCCGCTCTACTCGCTCGCCGACCTGTCGGTGCGCCGCCTGCTTCCCAAGCGGCTGGCCGCGCCGCGCGGCCAGCCTGCCGATACCGGCGACGGCCCGGCGCACGCCGCCGTCCCGGCACAGATGCCGCCGCCCGTGCCGCCGGTCATCAACTACCTGCGGGTCCCTGCGGGCTTCTCGGCGCTGCTGTTGCTGGTGTGGTTCCCGCTGATCCTCGGGCTGTCGGCGGCCAGGTACCACCTGGCAAGCGGACTGTCCACGGCACCGTACCTATGGCGCTGGCTGGCGGTCACCGGGGTGCTGTTCGCCGTGTCGGCCATCTGCTACGCGCTGAGCCTGCGGCGTGCGTCGATGCGGGCGCGGAGGGCGCGCGCACTGTCGCGTCAGGGCGGCTGACGCCTCGGGTGACGCCCCAGGCGGTGCCTGACGAGAAGAAGACCTGACGAGAAGAAGACCCGACGAGAAGAAGAGGAGACCGTGATGCGATCGGCGTTGGCGCGACATCATCGGGCGTCTGCTGTGTCCGGCGCGGTCGCCTGCCTGGCTGTCGGAGTCCTGGCAGCCGGCTGCGCTTCCGCGCGAGCGGCGCGAGCGGTGCGAGCGGTACGAGCGGGCCGAACGGTGCGAGCGGGCCGAGTGCCATCGCGGGACCCGCGAAGGGTTCAGCCCCGTCGGGACCCGCGCCCACGGGGTACGCACCGTGGCCTGAGGCGGAGCACGATGCGGCGCATAGTTCGCAGGCGACTGTCCGGGGCCCGCAGACCGGCCGCATCCGCTGGAAGGCATACCTGGGCGGCGCGATTAGCCAGGGCCCCAGTGTCGGCACCAACGGCACGATCTACGAGTCGACCGACGCGGGCGTGCTGCATGCGATCGACCCCTCGAACGGTCACGACCGATGGACCTTCAACGGCAAGGGCAGTATCGGCGGGGACCTGTCCACTACCGCGGCGGTGCTTCCTGACGGCGATATCGTCTGGCCGGGCCCGCGGCACATGGTGTTCGGCCTGGATGCCCAGGGGAAGCGATTGTGGGCCGTCGACGTTGGCGGGGTTCCGCTCTCGCCGGTGATTGCCGGGCCGGACGAGGTCTACGTCATGACGACATCCGGTGTTCTTGCCGCTCTCCAGCTGGATGGCGCGAAGACGGCGCCGCGGTGGACCATCAAGCTCGGCAACCAGTCGTATGGGAGCCCTGTCATCGCGCCCGACGGCGTGATCGAGACCACTGTGGACGACAGTCTCGTCGCTGTCCGGGATGAGGGCAGCTCTGCCCGGCGGCTGTGGCGCTTTACGGTGGCGAAGGAAGTGGAGGTGTCGCCCGCGGTCGGATCTGACGGGACCGCGATCCTGGGAACCAACGACGGCTTCGAGTACGCAGTGAGCTCGGCCGGGAAGCAGCTGTGGAAGCAGCCGACCAACAGCCCCAGCTACTCCTCGCCGGCGGTGTCGAGGGGCGGGACAGCGTATTACGGGGACAATCTGGGTGTCTTGACCATCGCGTCCGCCGGGTCAGGCTCGGTCCTGCACGCGCTAAAGGCGAATCCCGGCGTGAGCACGCCGGCGGTCAATATCTGGACGGCGCCCCTGGTGGACAGCGCTGGTGACGTCTATTACGGAACCAACGGCGGTCATATCTACGGCTACTCACCTGCCGGGAAGCTGCTGTTCGCGATTGCGACCGGCAAGACCGTCGCGAGTTACCCGGCGCTCTCCGGCGGCGGAGACCTTCTGATTGCCTCGGACAACGGCTACCTGTATGCCATCGGCAGCTGACCCGGGTGAACCCGGCGGCGGTGCCGCAGGCCGGCGTTACTGATTCACCCGGCGAGCAGCGCCTCGTCGCCGATCGCGGCACGGACCTTCAGCCGCGCCTGGTGCAGGCGGCTCTTGAACGCTGCCTCTGCGACGCCGGCGATTTCCGCGGCCTCCTGGGTCGAGAGGCCCTCGACATCGCGCAGCACGATCGCCGTGCGGGCGGGCGGGGGCAGGTCGGCCAGTGCCTTGCTGATCGCCCGGCGCAGCTCCGCCCGCTCGGCCTGCTGGGCGGGCTCGGCGCTGGCGGCAGCCGCCAACTGGAGGGCTTCGGTATCGACGGGCACGCTTATCGGCCTGCGGGACTTCTTCTCCAGTGACCGGTTGACCTCGTTGATCGCGATCCGGTAAAGCCAGGTAAAGAATTGCGAGCGGCCCTGAAAGCGGCCGATGCCCCGCCAGGCTCGCAGCAGGACCTCCTGGGCCACGTCTTCAGCCTCGGCGCGATCATCCAGCAGCCGCAGCAGCAGCGCGAACAGCCGGTCGGCGTACGCGCCAGCCAGCTGCTCGAAGGCGTCCATGTCCCCAGCCTGGGCCCGGGCGACCAGGCCTGCCTCGGTTTCCCTGCTGCCGGGACCGGGCCGGCGGCCAGGCAGCTGCATCACGCGTCCCAGGACGGGGCAGGCGGCGTGTCACTGTGCGGGCCGCCGGCACCGGCGGAGCGCATCCTGTCAAAGATCCCGGCCGGAGCGCGGAGGATCTCGCTGCCCTCGATGACGGGGATCAGGCGCACGAGGGCGCGCATCGCCCGGATGCCCGGCCCGCAATCGACGCAGTCCTGCGCATGACGGTCCAGGCGCCGGCGCGCGCGGGAGCCGAGGTCCCCTTCGACGTAGTGCGACAGGTGCTGCTGGGACCACTGGTGGTCATCGGTTCGGCTGAACAGGCCCATGACTCCTCCTGCGGCTGGACTCGCGGCACTCAACGCAGTAGACCAGCGCCGGTCGCGATTGCGTTGTGCTCCCAGCTTGCCAATATGTCTCCCGGGCCGGATCAGCGGGCCGAGCTGGGCAGCGGCGGCTCGCCGCCGGCCGCTGGGTGGACGTTGCGGCCGCCGCGCAACAGCGATGCGAGAGCGGCAAGCAACGACAAGGCGGCGGCTACGGCGAACACCACCACCAGTCCCTGGTGAAACGGCCCCGAGATCAGATGCGGGAAGAACTCCCTGCCCGTGAGGGTCTGCTGAGCCGCCGCCGGGAGGGAGGATAGCACCCGGCTGGCCGCCAGCAGGTGCTCCAGCGGGTTCACGCCGAGAACCGACGCGAACAGCGACGATACCGGCGGCAGGGTGCCGACGTGATACGCGATGGCGGGCGGCACGCCCTGGTGCTCCAGGCCGCTGGTCAGCGTCTTGGGCAGGCTGCTGGCCAGCCCGGCGATCATGAGCGAGAAGAACACCCCGATCGACAGCGCCGTGCCGGAGTTCTGGAAGGTCGAGCGCATCCCCGAGGCCACGCCGCGCAGGCTCGCCGGCACGCTGCTCATGATCGACGACGAGTTGGGAGCGGCGAACATGCCGGTGCCGATCCCGTTCGCGGCGATGAGCAGGGCGAAAGCCCAGTACGGGAAGTTGACGGGCAGCAGTATCAGGCCGATGAAGCTGCCGCCGAATACGACCATGCCGGCCGTGGCCATGCCCCGGGAGCCAAACCGGTCGGAGGCAGTTCCCGCCACCGGGCCCGAGATGAGGAAGCCGGCGGTGAGGGGCAGCAGGAAGATGCCGCACCACAGGGGCGTGTCGCTGTAGTTGTAGCCGTGCAGCGGCAGCCAGATCCCCTGTAGCCAGATGATGAGCATGAACTGTAGGCCGCCCCTGGCGATGGACACGGCGAGCCCGGCCGCGTTGCCGGCCGCGAAGGCCCTGATTCGAAACAAGCTGAGCTGGAACAGCGGCTCGGCGACCCTGGTCTCGATGATGCCGAACGCCACCAGCAGCGCGACGCCGCCGGCCAGCCCGGTGACCACCCAGGGATTCGTCCACCCCATCGTGTGCCCGCCATGGGGCTGGATGCCGTAGGTGACGGCGATCAGGATCGCGCCCAGGCCGACGGCGAACGTGATGTTGCCCCACCAGTCGATGCGGCGGCCGTGCCGCTCACCGGTGTCCCGGAGCCTGCGGTAGGCCCACAGCGTCCCGAAGACCCCGACCGGCACGTTCACCCAGAACACCGCCCGCCAGTCCAGGGCTGCCAGCAGGCCACCCGCGACCAGGCCGATGAACATGCCGGCCAGGCCGGCCACCTGATTGACGCCGAGCGCGAAACCGCGCTGATCGGAAGGGAATGCATCGGTCAGGATGGCAGCCGACTGGGCGGTCAGCATGGACCCGCCGACGGCCTGGAGCACCCGCCAGCCGATCAGCCACAGCGCTCCGTGGCCACCCTCGAACGGATCAAAGGACAGCAGGACGGAGGCCACGGTGAACACCATGAAGCCGGCGTTGTAGATCCTGACCCGGCCGAACATGTCGCCGAAACGGCCGACGGTGACGACCAGGACGGCCTGGATCAGCCGGTACCCCATGATCATCCACAGCAGGTAGGCGATGTTGCCCGGCGCCAGCGGATCCAGGTGGATGCCGCGGAAGATCGCCGGGAGCGCGATGATGACGATGGATCCGTCGAGCTGCGACATGAACACGGCGGCGGTCGTGTTCGACAAGGCGACCCACTTGTAGCGGTCGTCCGTCCCCGCCGCTGGCCCGCCGCCCGCCCGGTCCTGCCCGCCGCCCGCCCGGCCCGCTGGCCCGCCGCCCGCCTGGTCTTGCCCGTGGCCCGGCATCAGATGCTCTCAGCCAGTCGCTCGATCAGCGGCGCGGCCGCCATCAGCTGCCTGAGTTCCGGCTGCGTGAACCCGGCCGAAAGGGCCCGCGCCAGCTGCTCGGTCCCCGCGTTGCGCCTGTTCCGCAGCGCTTGGCGCCCGGCTTCGGTCAGCGACAGAACGGCCCGCCTGCCGTCCGCCGGGTCGGACCCCCGCTCGACGAGGCCGCGCGCCTCGAGCGCGCCGAGCGTCGCCCCCATCGACTGCGGGCTGATCTGCTCGAGCCTGGCGAGCCCGGCCGACGTGGCCGGGCCACCGCGGTCCAGGCGCGCCAGAGCCGAGGTCTGCGGCATCGTGAGCTCGCCCTCGGGCAGCGCCTGGCGCAGCCGCCGCCGGAGCAGGCCGATGCTTACCCGCAGCGCGCCGGCTACCTCGTTGACATCCGGGTCCTGGTGCATTTCGTAAGGCTAGACTGATAAGTCTAGCCTTGCAAGTTGACCGGCGGACGTCAGCTGCCTGGCTGGTCCTCGTGCTGGTCGCGCGCCAGCGGCGCGGATTGCAGCGTCAGCGCGCACGAGTTGATGCAATAGCGGTCGCCGGTCGGGGCCGGTCCGTCGTTGAAGACATGGCCGAGATGACCGCCGCAGCGGCGGCAGAGGACCTCGGTGCGGCGCATGAACAGGCTGTTATCGGCCCTGAGCTCGACAGCGCGGGCGACGGCCGGCTCGTAGAAGCTCGGCCAGCCGGTGCCCGAGTCGAACTTGGCGTCCGAGCGGAACAGCTCGCTCCCGCAAGCCGCGCAGCAATACGAGCCGTTCTCCTTGCTGTGCACGTACTCGCCGGTGAACGGCCGCTCGGTGTGGCCGCGGCGCAGGACCTCGTACTGCGCAGGAGTCAGCTCGCTGCGCCACTGCTCGTCGGGCTTCTGGATCTCCGCCGGTGAGCTCACCGCAGAGCGGTCTCTTGACTTACGCATGAGTTCGGTCCTCCCGATTGTGGCCATCACAGAGTCAGACCCGCAAGCCAGCAAAACGATTGACCGCGATTGGCTACGGCACCGGTTCGCCAGGCTCGTCCTCTGGCCCTGGCTGATAGCGGTAACCCATGCCGGGCTCGGTGATCAGCCAGCGCGGCCTGGGCGGATCCGGCTCAAGCTTGCGGCGCAGCTGGGTCATGTACAGCCGCAGGTTCCCGGTGGCGTCCGCGTAGCCAGGTCCCCATACCTCGGTGAGCAGCTGCCGCCTGGTGAGCAGCTTGCCGGGGTTGCGCAGCAGCACCTCCAGCAGGTGCCACTCGGTCGGGGTCAGCCGGATGTCCCCGGTCCCGTCACCGCCGTCGTCGGCCGCTGCCGCAGACACCCGCTTGGCAGCCAGGTCTACCGTGAGCCTGCCGAGCCGGACCTGAGGCAGGCTCTCCTGCCCCCGCACCCGGCGCGCGGTGGCGCGCATCCGGGCCAGCAATTCCTCCATTCCGAACGGCTTCGTCACATAGTCATCGGCACCGGCATCAAGCGCTTCCACCTTGTCCGTGCTGTCGGCCCGGCCGGACAGCACGATGATCGGCACCGTGGTCCAGCCACGCAGGCCCTTGATGACGTCGAGGCCGTCCAGGCCGGGCAGGCCGAGATCGAGCAGGACCAGGTCGGGCGGATGCTTCGCCGCGACATCAAGCGCCTCGGGACCGGTCGCGGCGGTGGATACCTCGTACTGCCGCGCCCGCAGGTTGATCCGCAGCGCCCGGAGTATCTGCGGCTCGTCGTCTACCACCAGAACCCGCTGCATCAATGCGCCCCGCCCGCGCTGGTGTCAGCCGGCGGCAGCGCCGCACGTTCCCGCCGGCCGGGATCGGCCTCGCCGTCGCCCGCCACCGCTTCCGCGGCGGGCAGGGCAAGGATCATGGTCAGCCCGCCGCCTGGCGTCTCCTCCGGATCAAGCGTGCCCCCCATGGCCTCGGCGAAGCCGCGGGACAGCGCGAGGCCCAGCCCCACGCCGGTGGTGTTATCGGTGTCGCCGAGCCGCTGGAACGGGACGAACATCCGCATCCGGTCGACCTCAGCGATGCCCGGCCCGCGGTCGACCACCAGCAGTTCGACCCGGTCGCCGAGCGAGCTGGCGGTGAGCAGCGGCGGGTCGCCCGGCGGCGAGTAGCGCAGCGCGTTGCTCGTCAGGTTCACGATGACCCGCTCGAGGATGCCCGGGTCGGCGAGGACCTCGGGCACCGAGTAGGGGATATCCACCAGGACGGACCGGCCGGCCGGTCCCAGGTCACCGAGCGAGCGGGCGACGATCTCGTCCAGCCCGACCGGCCGCGGAAATACCGACAGCACGCCGGCCTGTAGCCTGCTCATGTCGAGCAGGTTGCCCACCAGGTGGGCGAGGGTCGCCAGGGACTCATCCGCGGTGGCAAGCAGCTCCTCGCGGTCCTCGACCCCCCAGTCCACGTCGGCTGAGCGCAGGCTGGTGACCGCGGCCGTGGCGGCGGCGAGCGGCGTTCGCAGGTCATGGCTGACCGCCCGCAGCAGCGCGGTCCGCATCCGGTCGGCGGCCGCGATCGGCCGGGCCGCCTCCGCCTCGGCGGCGAGCCGCTGCTGCTCCAGTGCCACCACCGCATAGGCGGCGAAGGCGCCGAGCACCCGGCGGTCCGCGGCCGGCAGCGTGCGGCCGCGCAGTGCCAGCGACAGGGTTTCGGTCACCGGCACCTCGACGTCGGCCTCGGCCGGACTGGCCAGTGCGGTCTCACCGGAACTCGCCACCGCCGTCCACCCGGTGGACGGGCCCCGGGGGGCACCGCTGGGGGGCGACGTGGACTCGAGCAGGGTGACCGACTCCATCCCGAACGCTTCCCGTACCCGGTCGAGCACCGCGGCGAGCGCTCCCTGGCCGCGCAGCACGCTGCCTGCCGTGGTGACGAGAAGCTCGGACTCCGCGCTCGCCCGCGCCGCCTGCTTGGTGCGCCTGGCCGCGATATCCACCACCGAGCTGACGAGCAGGCCGACGATGACGAACACGCCAAGGGCCAGGGCGTTGTTCGCCTGGGCGATGGTCCACTTGTGGATCGGCGGCGTGAAGTAGTAGTTGAGCAGCAGCGACCCGGCGATCGCCTCGAGCACCGCGGGAACGAACCCGCCGGTCAGCGCGACCACGATGACCGCCACCAGGAATGCCAGCACATCGCTGGTGAGGTTGAGGCTGCCGCGCAGGCTGGCCAGCACGAGGGTCAGCAGCGGCGCGAGCGCGACGGCCAGCAGGTAGCCGGCGATCCTGCGGCGCGGGGTGATGGAACCGCCCTCTACCCGCGGCAGGCCCCGGCCGCGGCCCATCTGCGAGTGCGTCACGATGTGCACGTCGATGTCGCCAGATTCCCGGATGGTCCGCGCGCCGTTGCCGAGGCCGGTGAGCAAGGTAGAGGGCCAGGACCGGCGGCTGGCGCCGAGCACCAGCTGGGTGGCGTTCTCCGCGCGGGCGAACTCGAGCAGCGCGGCGGGGATGTTGTCGCCGACCACCTGGTGGTAGGTGCCGCCGAGGGACTCGGCCAGGCGGCGCTGGCCGGCCAGCGCCGACGGGTCGGCGCCGGTGAGGCCGTCTGCCCTGGTGACGTGCACGACAAGCATCTCGCCACCCGCGCTGCGGGCGGCGATCCTGGCGGCGCGCCTGATCAGCGTCTCGCCCTCAGGCCCGCCGGTGAGCGCGACCACCACCCGCTCCCGCGCCTCCCAGGTGTCGTGAATCGAGTGCGCTATCCGGTAGCGCTGGAGGCCCTCGTCCACCTTGTCGGCCAGCCAGAGCAGGGCAAGCTCGCGCAGCGCGGTCAGGTTGCCCGGCCTGAAGTAGTTGTTCAGCGCGGCGTCGATCTTGTCGGCCGGGTAGATGTTCCCGTGCGCCATCCGCCGCCGCAGCGCCTCGGGCGTCATGTCGACGAGCTCGACCTGGTCGGCCGCGCGGACCACGGCGTCGGGGACCGTCTCCCGCTGCGGCACGCCGGTGATCTTCCCGACGACGTCGTTGAGCGATTCCAGGTGCTGCACGTTCACCGTGCTGATGACATCGATCCCCGCGTTCAGCAGCTCCTCGACGTCCTGCCACCGCTTGGTGTTGCGGCTGCCTGGCACGTTGGTATGCGCCAGCTCGTCGACCATGGCGATTTCCGGCTTGCGGACCAGCGCCGCGTCGAGATCCATTTCCTCGAAGACCGTGTCGCGATAGGGCATCTTGGCACGCGGCACGATTTCCAGGCCGTCGAGCTGCGCGGCGGTGTGCGGCCGCCCATGCGTCTCGGCGAAGGCCACCACGACATCGGCGCCGCGTTCCGCCCGGCGGTGTCCCTCGCAGAGCATGGCGAAGGTCTTGCCCACCCCCGCGGCGCAGCCGAGATAGATCCGCAGTTGCCCGCGCTCCGCGCGGCCAGCAGCAGCCGCGCCGCGACGAGACGTCTCGCCTCGTCGCGCCGCCTCGTCGAGCTGCTCGTTGTCGCCCGTATGATTCATGCTCTTCCCGTCAGTTCACCAACAGTGTCCCGCCAGGCGGGCATTCCCGCACGTCGGCTCACGGGCGGCGGCCGGGCGGCGTCCCGTCCGGCTGGTAGCGGTAACCCATGCCAGGCTCGGTCAGCAGGTACCGGGGGCGCGACGGGTCGTCCTCCAGCTTGCGGCGCAGCTTGGCCATGTGGAAGCGCAGGTAGTTGGTGCTCCGCTCGTATCCGGGTCCCCAGACATCGGTGAGCAGGCGGCCCGCGGGCACCAGCTGGCCGGGGTGCAGCAGCAGGATCTCGAGCAGCCGCCACTCGGTGGGGGTCAGCCGGCCAGTCTCGGTCACCGCACCCTGCGCCCGGGTTGCCGTGTAGGCGACCAGGTCGATCTTCCAGCTGCCCAGCATGATCTCCGCGACGCCGATGGGCTGGTCCCGGCGGAGCGCGGCCCGCAGCCGGGCGAGCAGTTCCTCGATGTCGAACGGCTTGGTCACGTAGTCGTTGGCGCCCGCGTCCAGCGCTCCGATCTTGTCCCCGGAGCCGGTCCGGCCAGACAGCACGATGACCGGCGCCCGTGACCAGGTGCGTAGCTCCTGGATCACGTCGACGCCGTCGACATCGGGCAGTCCCAGGTCGAGCAGCACGGCATCCGGCGGCCGGCGGCCCGCCTCGGCCAGTGCCGCCCGCCCGCTCACAGCCATGGTCACCTCGTACCCGCGGGCCCGCAGGTTGATCTGGAGCGCCCGGAGCAGCGCGGGCTCGTCCTCCACGATGAGCACCCGCTGCGCCCGCTGGGCCCGGGACGCGGAGTGCACCACCGCTTCCGCCATCGGCCGGTCAGCTTCCCGAGGCCGGATACTTCTCGTCCAGCGCTATGTTCAGCGTCAGCACGTCCACCCGCGGTTCACCCAGGAATCCGAGCGTACGCCCCTGGACAAACTGGGCGACCAGCGCCCTGATCGCCGCGGGGCTGGCGTGCCTGGCCGCGGCCACCCGGTCCACCTGCATGTATGCGTTCGCCGGTGAGATGTCGGGGTCGAGCCCGGAGCCGGATGTGGTGACCGCGTCCGCCGGGATCTGCGAGATCTTGACGTGGTCGAACGCAGCGATCTGCTGCTGCCGCTCCTTGATGTCCTGCACCAGGATGGGGTTGTCAGGCCCGAGGTTGGACGCGCCGGAGAACAGCGGGTCGCAGCCGTAGTCGGTCTTGGACTCCGGATTCGCCGCCTCGGACGGCCGCGGCTGGAAGTACTGCGGCAGCGGGTTGCCCTTGGCGTCGGTGAATTCCTGGCAGAGCAGGCTGGAGCCGACCACCTTGCCCTTGTAGCTGACCAGTGACCCGTTGGCCTGGTTGTGGAAGACGACCTGCGAGACGCCGACCATGACCAGCGGGTAGGCGATCCCGCAGACGATGGTGAAGACGATCAGCATCCGCAATGCCGCGAGGTGCTGCCTGACGATGCCGGGAAGACGGTTCATGAATATTACCTAAATCCAGGAATGAAACCGATGATGAGGTCGATTGCCTTGATGCCGATGAACGGGATGATCAGTCCGCCGAGGCCGTAGATCCACAGGTTCCTGCGGAGCAGCGACTGCGCCGAAGCGGGCCGGTACCGCACGCCGCGCAGCGCCAGCGGGATCAGCGCGACGATAACCAGCGCGTTGAAGATGATCGCTGACGTGATCGCCGAGTGCGGGCTGTGCAGGCCCAGGATGTTGAGCTTGGCCAGGCCGGGGATCACGCCCTCGAACATGGCCGGGATGATGGCGAAGTACTTCGCCACGTCGTTGGCGATGGAGAAGGTGGTCAGCGCCCCGCGGGTGATCAGCAGTTGCTTGCCGATCTCCACGATCTCGATGAGCTTGGTCGGGTTGGAGTCCAGGTCCACCATGTTCCCGGCCTCCTTGGCGGCCGAGGTACCGGTGTTCATGGCCACGCCGACGTCGGCCTGGGCGAGGGCCGGGGCGTCGTTGGTGCCGTCCCCGGTCATCGCGACGAGCTTGCNNGCCATCTTGTCTTCCGGCGTCGCCTCGGCGAGGAAGTCGTCCACGCCGGACTCGTCCGCGATCGCCTTGGCGGTCAGCGGGTTGTCACCGGTGATCATGACGGTCCTGATGCCCATCTTGCGCATCTCGGCGAACCGCTCGGCGATCCCCTCCTTGACGATGTCCTTGAGGTGGATCACGCCGAGCGCCCGGGCGGAGTTGCCCACCCGTTCGGCCACCACCAAGGGCGTGCCGCCGGCCGCCGAGATGCCATCGACCATCGGGCCGAGCTCGGTATCAGGGGTCCCGCCGCCGGCGCGTATCCAGTCCTGGACCGAGCTGGCGGCACCCTTGCGCACCTCGCGGCCGTCGGCCAGGTTCACGCCGCTCATCCGGGTCTGCGCGGTGAACTGCACGAACTCGGCGCCGGGCAGCTCGCCGTCGGCGCGCTCGCGCAGTCCGTACTCGGTCTTGGCCAGCACCACGATCGAGCGGCCCTCGGGCGTGTAGTCGGCCATGCTGGACAGCTGCGCGGCGTCGCCGAGCTCAGCCGCGGTGACACCGCCGACCGGCAGGAACTCGGTGGCCTGCCGGTTGCCGATGGTGATCGTGCCGGTCTTGTCCAGCAGCAGCGTGTTCACGTCACCCGCCGCCTCGACCGCGCGGCCGGACATGGCCAGCACGTTCCGCTGCACCAGCCGGTCCATGCCGGCGATGCCGATCGCCGAAAGCAGCGCGCCGATCGTGGTCGGGATCAGCGCGACCAGCAGCGCGACCAGGACCACCAGGCTCTGCGGCGCCTTGGAGTAGAACGCCATCGGCTGAAGCGTGATCACGGCCAGCATGAAGATGACGGTCAGCGCGGCCAGCAGGATGTTCAGCGCGATCTCGTTCGGCGTCTTCTGCCGCTTCGCGCCTTCCACCAGGGCGATCATCCGGTCGATGAAGGTCTCGCCCGGCTTGGAGGTGATCTCCACCACGATCCGGTCCGACAGCACCTTTGTGCCGCCGGTGACCGCGGACCTGTCGCCGCCGGACTCCCTGATGACCGGCGCGGATTCGCCGGTGATCGCGGACTCGTCCACCGAGGCGACGCCCTCGACGACGTCGCCGTCGCCAGGGATGACGTCGCCCGCCTCGACCACCACATGGTCGCCGAGTTGCAGCTGCGTGCCGGGAACGGCCTCCTCGTGCAGCGAGCCGGGGCTGGCCCCGTGCGTCCAGCCGGCCACCTTGCGGGCCATGGTCTCCCGCTTGGCCCGCCGCAGCGTGGCCGCCTGGGCCTTGCCGCGGCCCTCGGCCACCGCCTCGGCCATGTTGGCGAAGACGACGGTCAGCCACAGCCAGACCACGATGGTCCAGTTGAAGATGGACGGCTTGGTGATGGACGTGTAGGTGGTCACCGCCGCGCCGACCTCGACGACGAACATGACGGGGTTGCGGATCTGGACCCTGGGGTCCAGCTTCCTCAGTGCGTCCGGCGTGGACTTCCACAGCATCTTCGGGTCGAGCAGGCCACCGCCGATCTTGCGCGGCCCTTGATCTACCTGCTTGCCGCCGGTGCCCGGTGCAGCGTCGGGTGTCGTTGTTATGGACATGTCAGTGCAGCCCTTCCGCGAACGGGCCCAGTGCGAGCGCGGGGAAGTAGGTCAGGCCGACCAGGACGAGGATCACCGCGATGAGCATGCCGACGAACAGCGGTTTCCTGGTGTCCAGCGTGCCCGCGCTCGCGGGCACCGGTTGCTGTCTGGCCAGCGACCCGGCCAGGCCGAGCGCGAAGATCTCCGGCGCGAACCGGCCGAGCAGCATCACGATCCCGCCGACCGTGTTGTACCAGGTCGTGTTGGTGCCCAGGCCGGCGAACGCGGAGCCGTTGTTGTTGGCCATCGAGGTGAACGCGTACATGATCTCGGTCAGGCCGTGCGGTCCCGGGTTGTCTATCCGGGACGTGCCGATCTTGAGACCCAGCGACAGCCCGGCGCTGGTCAAGATGATCGTCGGCAAGGTGAGGAAGTACAGCGCCGCGTATTTCATCTCGGTCGGCCGGATCTTCTTGCCGAGGTACTCGGGAGTCCGGCCGACCATCAGCCCGGCCACGAACACGGTGACGATGGCCAGCACCAGGATGCCGTACATGCCGGCCCCGATGCCGCCGGGCGCGATCTCGCCGAGCGCGATGTCGAACAGCGCGATGCCGCCGCCGAACGGGGTGAACGAGTCATGGAACGAGTTCACCGACCCGGTAGAGGTCGTCGTGGTGGACGCCGCGAACAGCGAGGAGCCGGGTCCGCCGAATGCGACTTCCTTGCCCTCCATCGCACTGTGCGCGAGTTGCGGGGCAACGCCGGCGTGCTGGCCCTCGAAGAAGCTGATCCCGCCGACGGCCGCCAGCCAGATGATGACCATGACCGCGAGCAGCGCATAGCCCTGCCGGTTGTCCTTCACCATCTTCCCGAACGCACGCGGCGTGGAGAACGGGATAAGCAGCAGCAGGAAGATCTCGAACCAGTTGGTGAATGGGTTCGGGTTCTCGAACGGGTGGGACGAGTTGGCGTTGTAGAAGCCGCCGCCGTTGTTGCCCAGATCCTTGATGGCCTCTTGCGAGCCCACCGGGCCGCCGACGATCGTCTGGTGGCCGCCGGCCAGCGTGTTCACCGCGTGGTAGGCGGTGAGGTTCTCCACCGCGCCGCCGGCTATCAGGATCAGCCCGGCGATGATCGACAGCGGCAGCAGCAGCCGCACGACGCAGTGCGTCAGGTCGACCCAGAAGTTGCCGAGCTTGTCCGTCCGCGACCTGGTGAAGCCGCGGATCATCGCCATCGCGACGCACAGCCCGACGGCAGCCGACATGAAGTTCTGCACGGCGAGCCCGGCCATCTGCACCGCGTAGCCCATGGTGGACTCGCCGGAGTAGTTCTGCCAGTTCGTGTTGGTGACGAACGAGGCCGCGGTGTTCCAGGACAGCGCGGGCGGCACGTTGGCCATGTGCAGCGACAGCATCAGGTAACGCTGTAGCCGTTCGAAGCCGTACAGGAAGAGCACGCTGACCGCGGAGAACGCCAGCAGGCTGCGGACGTAGGTGCTCCATTTCTGGTCCGCGTCCGGGTCGATTCCGGTCAGCCGGAAGATGGCCCGCTCGGCCCGCAGGTGCTTGTCGGTGGTGCTGTTGCTAGCCCGGGGGGACGACCCCCCAGTCCCCCCGAATATGCGGGCCATGTAGTTGCCCAGCGGCACATAGCACGCGGCCAGGGCGGCAACGAGCAGCGCAACCTGGAGCCAGCCCGCGAGGCTGCTGTTCATCAGAACCTCTCAGGCAGCACGAGGGCGACGAATAGGTAAATGGTCAGCAGGACTCCGGCGATCAGGCCGATCCAGTTCTCAGCGCTCAAAACGCTCAACCCCCTTCAAAATGAGGTAGAGCACGCCGAATACCAAGATCGTCAGGCCGATATAAAGCACGTCGGACACTGGTCGCCTCCCAGACGTAAGAAAACCGGCCGGCCCGTCTCATCCGCGGCCGGCAAGGTCAGTGATACCTGCGAAATCACCCGAAAGGCCGCGTCCATGCGCCATCCATGCGGGCCCCCCGCGGGCCCTAACGGAACCCATGCAGGCCGGCCGTCGTCAAGGCGCCACGCCGTAGCGGCGCGGTTACCGTCCGTGCGTGCGGTTGCGCCGGGAGGGGCCGCTTACTCGCCCAGTTCGCGCACTCCGACCTCGTAGATCCGGCTGAGCAGGTCGGCCGGGTCGGCGTACACCCGGTACGCGCCGGCCCGCTCGAGCTCCTCGCGGCCGTACCCGCCCGACATCACCCCGATGCCGAGCGATCCGGCCCGCCGCGCGGCCAGCAGGTCCCAGACGCTGTCGCCGACCACCATCGCGTGCCGCGGATCGGTGTCCAGCAGCGCGGCCGCGGCCAGGAACAGGTCCGGGTCGGGCTTGGCGTGCGCGACCATGTCCCTGGTCACCATGGGCGCGTCAGCGGGCAGCCCGAGCAGCCGCAGGGCCGGCCGCGCCGTCGCCGCCATCCCGCTGGTGGCGATCGCCCACCGGATGCCGCGCCGGGTCAAGGTGGCGAGCAGTTCGGCCGCGCCGGGCAGGGCGGTGACCGAGTCCGCCTGCGCTAGGTACGCGGCCGCGTGCGCCGCCTGTAGCGCCTCGATCTCGCTGCCGGACAGCACCAGGCCGGTCTCCCGCAGCAGGGCGGATACGAACAGCCCGCCGCTCATCCCGATCCGACGGTGCACCCGCCACACCGACAGGTCGATGCCGACGCTGGACAGCGCCGTGCGCCACGCGATCACGTGCTGGTACACGCTGTCGATGAGCGTGCCATCAAGATCAAAGAGAAACGCGGGCGGCGGTGGCTGCGGATAGCGCACGGGCGATGTCATGGCACAAGTCTGCCCGGGCCGCTTCCCGCCGCTGGCACGGCCGGCCTGCGAGTGTCGACAGGGAGACTGTGGGCCCTGGAGCCGGCCGCGGGACATGCGCCCATCGGCATGAGAGCGGGCAGTGGCGGCCCGGATTCGGGGCGGCCCGTCGCGAAGCTGCTTCCGGGGGTGCCGCGCTCGCGTGCGCCCCGCAGTCAGCTCCGGACGCACCGGCAGCATTGCCGCGACGGGAACCGGGCCGGACGCCGGCTCCTGCCCCGGGCAACTGCCACACCAGAACGCCCCGCACAGAGATACACCGATGAACCACAGCCGCCGCCCCTTTTGCGGAGCACGATGATCCCCGCAGCTCCGCGCCGGGAGGACGGGGTCCGCCGGGCCCGTCCGTGGCCGTCCGTGAAAACCGGCGGTGTCACCGACCGTCGGAGTGCCCCGGCGCCGTCCGCTATACGTCCGTGCACCCCGCAACACCGTGATCCACGGCGCTGCAAAATGAGACACGACGGGACAAAAGAAAACGGCCCGCCTGGCCGGGAATTCGCGGCCAGCGGGCCGTTTTCGCTGTTGGTGGCAGGTGTTGTGTCTAGGTTCAGGACATCGAGGACAGGGGGTCTCAAGACATCCGGGACAAGTTAGCGGCGCGCCTTGCCCGGTTGACGGGCCGGCCGGCTGGACGCTGACCCCAGTCGACCTCACCTCAGCCGCCCAGGTAGCGGTGGCGGGGCTGCCGCCGCTGGAGGGGGACTGGCGCGGCGTGCCGCTGCCCTGACCGGCGGCGGGCACCACCAGGGGCGGGCACCAGCAGGTGCCCGCCCTTTCGCCATTGGTGCCGCGGCGGGCTGCCGGAGCGGCACGCCGCCGGCCCCGCCGGGGAGTTGGCGGCCGGTCACGCGGCTGCCCGCCGGCCCGGGACGCCGCCGGGCAAGGCGGGGCAGTCAGCAGCCGGGCACCGGGCCGCGACGGCGATCAGCATCTCCAGCGCCGCAGCCCCGGGGTGACGAGGCCTGCCTTTTGGCTCGGTTGCCGTTGCTTTCGTCGGCCGATGTCAGCAATGTGCGATTTTTCGGTTAACAGAAAATTTCGCATCAAACCTGCAGGTCATGCCGGTCATGGCGGAGCGACGACGAGCCATCCTCGGCGGCGGTGACGCGTACTGCGATGTCCAGCCCGCCGCCAGGCCGGGCGGTGACCAGCAAGCTGCCGCCGTGAGCCGTGGCAATGGCCTGGACGATGGACAGCCCCAGCCCGAGGCCATCCCGGTCGTGCTCCCTGCTGCCGTTGAGCCGCTGGAACGGCTGGAGCAGCCGGCCCACCTCTTCCGGCGGGATCACCGGCCCGCCGTTGACCACGGTGAGCGTGGCCACCCTGCCGGACAACTCGACGACACAAGGCCGGGTGACATCGGTGGGCACGGTGGCGATTACGCCGCCGAGCTCAGGTTCCTCGTCGGGCTCGCAGACGCCCACGATAACGGTGGAAGTCAGCCCGCTGGACCCGGCGGCGACCGGCGAGCCGCCAGGGCACTGCAGCGGGTGGGGCTCGGTCACCGGGGCGAGGCTAAGCCGACCCAGTTGTCCGGGGGAGAGCGGCAGCGGGTCGCGATCGCCCGGGCACTGGTCGGCGAGCCTGCCATCGTGCTGGCCGACGAGCCCACCGGGAACCTCGACAGCAACACCGGTCACGCCATCCTCGGCCTCATCGACGAGCTGCATGCCGCCGGGGCCACGATCGTCGTGATCACCCATGACCGGGACATCGCAGCCAGCATGCCCCGGCGCATCGAGATGCTGGACGGGCGCGTAGTGACGGACACCGGCTCGCCTGGTGCCCTGCCGGCCTTGGAAAGGGAGGGGCGATGACCACCACCAGCACCCTGGTCCCGGCCCGGTTGCGGCCGTCCGACCTGGCCCGGGTGGCTAGCGTCGGGCTGCGCACACGGCGGCTGCGGGCCGCGCTGTCGGCCCTGGGCATCGCCATCGGGGTGGCCGCAATCGTAGCCGTGCTCGGCCTGTCCGCCTCCTCCCAGGCAGGGCTGCTCGCCGAGATCGACCAGCTCGGGACCAACCTGCTCACGGTGACGAACGGGCAGAACATCCTCGGCCAGCAAGCCGAGCTGCCGGAGGCCGCACCGGTGATGATCAGCCGCATCCAGTCGGTCGCCCAGGTGCAGTACACCGGGACCACGAGCGCCGACGTCTAGGGGTCTACTCCGGTGAGCGAGTCTGGCTGGGCGGCCAGTGGTTCTACCTGGCCGGCATCCTGCGGCCCGCGGTTCTGGCACCGGCGATCGACAGCTCCGCGCTCGTCGGCTTCCAGGCCGCGCAGACGTATCTCGGCTTCGACGGGCACCCGTCAAGGATCTACGTCCGCACCCAGACCAACCAGACCACCGCGGTCTACTCCCTGCTGGCCGCGACGGCCAACCCCGAGGCTCCCAGCCAGGTGAACGTGAGCCAGCCGTCGTCGGCCCTGGTGGCCAGGGCCGACGCGCAGAGCGCGCTGAACGGCCTGTTCCTGGGACTCGGCGCGGTGGCCCTGCTGGTGGGGGCGGTAGGGGTGGCCAACATCATGGTCATCTCGGTGCTGGAGCGCCGTTCGGAGATCGGGCTGCGGCGCGCCCTGGGCGCCACTCGCGGGCAGCTCCGCACCCAGTTCCTGGCGGAGGCCATCATGCTGGCCGTGCTGGGCGGCGGTGTCGGAGTGGGCGCGGGCGCCCTGGCCACCGCCGTCTACGCCTCCATCAAGGGGTGGGCCACCGTGATCCCGGCGCTGGCCTGGGGCGGCGGCCTCGGGGCCGCCATCGTCATCGGGGCGGTCGCAGGTTTGCTGCCCGGCCGGGAGCGAAGCTCTCTATCACCCGGCCGCTGTTGTTGGCCGCTATCTTCGCGATAGCGGACTTGGCCTCTTCCGCCAGGTCGAACTTGGAGATGTTACGGAAGAGCTTCGCACCGCCGTCCTGCTTACCGGCTGAAGCGTCCTTGGGCACACCCGAACGGGGGCGACAGGAGAATAGGCGTCGAGGAGAACGAGCAGGTCGACCTCCTCGCCCTGGTCCTGCAGACGCGTGGCCATAGCGTGCGCGACCAGTCCGCCGAAGGACCAGCCCAGCAGGCGGCATCATCCGCTGCCTCAAGCGTTACGTCGCCCGCGAGGTCTGCCCGCACCTCCGCGCCGCCGGCTGACGCCCCTGACCCGGGGACGGCCTGACCCGCTAATCGGCTGCCGCACCGCGCTGGCCTGCGAACGATTCGCCGGCCGTCCCCGACCCATCCGGCCTGCTGGCCAGCTCCCGGGGACGACCTCCCGGACAGGCCTGGCTCATCCGGCTCCGGCGAGGCAACCGAAGCGTCATCACCACCATCGGCCGGTCCCGCACCAGTGCCGAGCACCTCGCCGAACAGATCACCGACGTCCTGACCGAACCCGAAATAGGCCTTGACACGACATAGGAGCATCGTTAGGTCATCCTCCCGAACGGTTGGCGCCAGACTCGAGCGCTGGCCGCGTGCCGTTCGGGAGGATGACTTTTAAAAACGCCGGGCGCCGGCCTAGCCCGCGAGCTTGCGCATGGCCGCGATGAAGTTCGGCCCGTCGGGCGTGCCGAGACCCGTCATGTTGTCGTATCCCGGCAGGGTGACCTGGCCGGTGTAGTACTTCATGCTGGGGCTCTGGTCGTCGAAGGTGGTCAGGTTCGGGATCCGGTGCTTCTGGCCGCCGCAAATGTCGGCGAGTTCCAGGAAGTCGCACTCCATCCCGCGGTACAGCGCGGGGCTGTGGCTGGTCAGCGGGAGGGTGTCGTAGAAGGCGCTGGTCCCGGCCAGCTTGTAGATCAGCGGGTTGATGAACCCGAACGCGGCCGGCTGGCCCTGCTGAGCCGCGGTCACCATCCCGGCCACCAGTGGCGAGGACTCGCTGGTCCCGCCGACGCTGATCTGGTAGTACGTGGGCGGGGCGGCGGGGTGCTTGTGGCTGAAGGACAGCAGTCCCACCGCCATCCCGGTGAACGGGTCGGCGTCGGCACTGATGTCAGGCGCGCTGCGGGTGCTGCCCAGGGCCGGCGGAACCACGCCCTTCTGGTAGGCCGGCTGGGGCCACTGCACGCTGGGGCCGCCGCCGGAGGCGCCGTCCTCGCCCTTGAAGACCCACGCGTTGTCCGTCAGCACCGAGTCCCCGGTGGACCAGCCGGTCTCGAACAGCCGGCTGCCGGTCTTGCCGATCCCGATCGTGGTGCCGCCGACCGCGATGGCGTACGGGTCGTTCGACGGGGCCAGCACGCCGGAGCCGTCGCCGGCCGAGAAGTACATGCCGACGCCCTCGGCGGCGGCGCGCACCAGATAGGCGTGCTCGATCTTCGTCAGCGAGGCGGGCTGGGACTCCTCGCCGCTTTCCCACGAGTTGGAGGCAACGCTCGCCAGCGGGTGACCGCCGGCGCCGTCCAGGACCGCGATGTCCGCGTTGAACACGGCCTGGTTGCCGAAGTCACCATGGTTGCAGCTGTCACCGCCGACGACGAGCGTGTTCGCCCCTGGTGCCATGTCGTAGGAGGACTCGACGTCGAGCTGCTCTTCGAGGTCGAACGGATCCCCGCAGGAGTCCTTGCCGAGCGACAGCTCTTCGTACCGCCGCGGCGACGGCGCGGGCATGTGGTTGGTCTTCGCGTAGTCCGCCAGGGTGAGGAACATGTCCCTGGTCAGGCCCTGCTCCACCAGGGCGACCGTCTGCCCCTTGCCGGTATTGGCCCAGCTAGCCCGGTAGGCCGCCCGCATCTGGCCGGCGCTGTACCCGCACACGAAGGTCGGGAACGACGTCGTGCCGTACTTCTCCGGGAGACCGGTGGCCAGGTGCTGCCCATAGTAGTTCGAGCAGGCCGGGCCGGCGCTGGCCGCCGGACCTGCTGGCCGGCTGGTCTCGCGGGCTGGCTTGCTGCCCGCCGTGTCCAGTGGGCTGACCGTCGCGGCGTTGTCCAGGCCGGTCACGCCGAGCACGCTGCCGGCCAGCGAGGAAGGAAGGGTGACCGCGCGGTCGTTGGCGCGCAGCGCGTAGGGTCCGGCGTTTACTGCCGCAGACGCCCTGTATGTCTTCAGCTGCACGTGCAACGCCGCGTTGATCGTCGACGTCGCCGCCGTTGCCCGCACGTAGGAACGCTGCGCGTCGGTGTGGACGGCGGTGAAGCCCTCGGCGCGCAGCCACGACTCGACTGCGGCAGCCTCGGAGCGGGACGCGCCGAAGCGGGCGGTGTAAGCATCCGGGCTCAGATAGCGGTGGAACGCGGCGTTGCCCGGTGTGGCGACCGCGGTGGCGAACCGCTCCGCCGCCGCGACCTGGGGCTTCAGCCACAGCTCGATCGACAGCTGGGTGGAAGCAACGACGTCACCGGTTGCCCTGGTGTGGCCGGTGAACGGGACGGCGCTGCCAGCCAGGATCGTGTCGGCTGGTCTCGGTGCTGCCTGGGCTAGCCCGCTCGCGGCGGCGGTCGTTGTGCCGGCCACTACCGCTGTCGCGCCCAGGGCAGCGACGAGCATCCTCAATCTGGACAATGGTCTCCTCGCAAACCGTAGCGAAAGGATCGATGTCCCAGGATATGGATAACTGCCCGGCTCGACCACCGCGGCTGACCGGCGCGGCCGTCCGGGCTGGCAGAATATGGGCCATGGGGGTAGCGGGCGGGACGGCGCCGATCGGCTCTTTCGCCGCGCTGGGGGACAGTTTCACCGAGGGCCTGGACGACCCGCGCCCCGGCGGCGGTTACCGCGGCTGGGCCGATCGCTTCGCCGACATCCTCGCCGAGCGCGACGCCGGGCTGCGTTACGCGAACCTGGCCGTGCGCGGCAAGACGCTCGGCGAGGTCGTGACCGAGCAGCTGCCGGCCGCTATCGCGATGGCGCCGGAACTGGTCGCCATCGCGGCGGGCGGCAATGACCTGCTGCGGCCCGGCGCGGATCCGGACGTGCTGGCCGAGGTCTTTGACGGCGCGGTGGCCAGGCTGCGCGAGGCCGGCTGCCAGGTGCTCGTGCTCACCGGCTTCGATCCGCGCACGTTTCCGGTCATTCGCTGGATCCGGGGCAAGGTCGCGGTCTACAACATGCACCTGCGCGCGATCGCCGACCGCCGCGACTGCCCGGTGGTGGACCTGTGGTCCATGCCGGTGCTGTGTGACCGGCGGGTCTGGAGCGACGACCGGCTGCACCTGACGGCCGAGGGTCACCGTCGGGTAGCGCTGCGGGCGTGCGAGGCGGTCGGCGTGGTGAGCGAAGCCGACTGGCGCGAGCCGCTGGCATCGCATGGCGGCGCTGGCCTTCCGGTGATGACCGGCTGGCTGGCGGCGCGGCAGGTCGATGCCCGGTGGGCGCGACGGCACGCGATGCCCTGGGTGCAGCGGCGGATCAGGGGAGTCTCATCGGGTGACGACGTCCCGCCCAAGCGCCCGGACTTGCTGCCCGTCGACGGCTAGCCGTCGACGGGGCAGCACCCCAGCTAGGACACGTTGCAGGCGTTGGGCGTGAGATTCTGCGGTGCTGTATTCCAGCCAGAGCCGGACACGTACCAGGCGTGCCAGAGGCAGTTGTCGCTGGCACCCTTCCAGAACACGTCCACGGTTCCGCTGTATTCGGCTGAGGCGAACAAGTCGCTGCCGAGCGGGCCCATGCTCAGGTTGGTCGCCCCGCTCCATCCGCCGCCGGCGTAATAGTAGACGTGCCAAAGATTGCCGTCGGCGCCCTTCCAGAACACGTCCACGGTTCCCGGGGACGAACTGACGGCGAACGGATCAGAGGCCAGCGTGTTGTTGGGAGCGAGATCCGCCGTCTTAGTGGTCCAGCCGGCGTCCTTGGTGTACCAGGCGTGCCAGAGGTGATCGTCGCTGGCGCCCTTCCAGAACACGTCGATCGTGCCGTCTAGCTGCCCGGTCGCGTGCGGGTCGCCGATGGGGCCCATGCCGAGGTTCTGTGGCTGGCTCCAGCTACCGCCCTGGAAGACATAGGCGTGGGACAGGCCGCCATTGTTGCCATCGGTGGTGCTGCCGTCTTTCCAGAACACGTCCACGGTTCCGGCGCTCGATTCCACCGGCGAGGGATTCGAGGCCAGGTCGCCGCCCAGGTTCTGCGGCTTTGCAGTCCAGCCGCCTTTGCTGGTGTACCAGGCGTGCCAGAGGTTGTAGCCCGGGCCCTGGCCCCGCCAAAACACGTCGATCGTGCCGTTGCTCTGGGCCACGGCTTCGGGCGGCCCGCCCAATGGCCCCAAGCCCAGGTTGACCGGGGGGCTCCAGGTGCCGGCACTGGTCGAGTAGTACCGGTGCCACAGGTCATAACCAGGGCCGGTGCCCTCCCAGAACGCATCCACCGTGCCTGGCTTCGAGGTGACCACCGACGGCTCGGAATTGAGCGGGCCTCCGGCCATGTCCACCGGCGCGTTCCACCCGGAGTTTTTCGAGTACCAGACGTGCCCCAGCCCGTTATCGGAGGTGTTCTCCTGGTAGAGCACGTCCACCGTGCCACTTGCCTGGGCCGCGGCCTGCGATGCCTGCGCGGAGCCGCCGGTGACGGTCGCGGTAACGCCCACCGGGGCCGCATAGCCCTGGATGTAGTACCCCATGATGGCCGAGGTCGAGCCGACTGCCGAGTCGTAGGCGGGAGCGTTCACGTCTACATTTGAGGTACTGGCGAAAGTGGCCTCGTCCCCTGGATCGCCGCCCCAGTCGCCGCTGATGGTCTCGATCGTGCCGTTCGAGTTAACCTGGCTCACGATCGCAACGTGCTGGTCAGGACCGTATGTGGGACTTCCGAATACGACCGCGTCACCGATGGCCGGCGTTTTCGACCAGGTATGGTATTTCTCGCCGTAGCTGACAAAGGTGGCCGAATCAGCGGTGAGCATGCCGGTGTCCTGGACTCCTTCCTCGGCCCAGATCCAGTGGGCGAAGTCGGAGCACCAGAATTCGGGCTGCCCGCCGTTGCCATGGCAGCTCGTGTAATATCCGATCCCGCCGGCGCTGTTTTCCCGGCAGCCGCCTATGCCAAGATTGGTGTGGGTGGCGTCATTGAGCAGGGCAAGCGCGACGATGTCCTGGGTGGTATTGGTCGTAGCTGGCACTGCGGCTGTAGTTGGCACGGCGGCTGTAGCGGTGGCGGCGCCAATTCCCGAGCTTATCAATATGACACCGCCGATCACGGCGATGAGTCTCCTCGCAGATCGCATCGCCTCAGGACCTTTCCTGGCTGCGCGTGACTCGGTCGGCGATGGTCACCCATCCGATCGGGGTGCGGCTTGGCAGCACCACCGCATTGAGCATGGACACTGTTTTCTCGGCTGGGCTATCGGCGGCCACGGTCAGCCGGAAGCCGATGGTCACGGTGGCGCCGCGGGGCAGGCTGATCCCGCCGCTGGCGGCCAGCAGCGGGTTCTCCCCGTCGCCTTCCGGCATGCGGACGGTCTGCCATTTTCCGGTCGCCGGGTCCAGCCGTTGCAGCGTGGCAGTGACGCAGTTACATTCGCCACCGACGATCGTGAACAGCGGTGCGACATCGGAGTAGCTGATGCCGCTGTGGTTGGCCAGCACGGCCGTGAAGTCCACCGGCTTGCCACCGGCCGGCAGGGCGGCCGGCAGCCCGTCGATCCTGGTGGTAATCGCTGCCATATTCGGCCCAGGCATCGCTGCTCCAGGCCGGGCCGCGATCGGGCCGTTGCCGGCTACCGTGACCGGGGCGGTGCGATGATGCGCCGCGTCGGTGTTGGCCGTGGTCATGTCGGCGCGCTGAGAAACGCCAGCGCAGGCGGCGAGCGCGAGGATGCCGGCACATGCGGCCAGCACCCCCAGGATCATCCGGATCGAAAGGGAGTGCATAGCTCTCCTTACAAAGGACGAGGGAACTTAGACGCAGCGGCCTGCGGCCGCGAAAGTGCGTTACCGGATTACCCGAGCGGGCCGTCGCCGTGCGATGTGGGCCCCGACCAGCCCTCGACGTATTCCGCTTCCCACAGGGCCGCGTTCGTGCCCTTCCAGAACACGTGCTGGCCACTGGTGGCGGGGTTGACTCCCACGGTTGGGGCTGAGCCGATCGGCCCCATTCCGCTGCCGTTCACGGTTATCGCGCTCGGGGCGTCGTAGGAGGATGCCTGGCCCGGATCGGACGAGTAGACCTCTTCCACGCCGCCGCCGGTGTTCTCCCAGAAGACGTACACGTTGCCCGCGTCATCGGCGCCCGCGCTGGGCGGCGAAGCCAGCGGGCTGCTGCCCGGGATCTCCTGCGGGCTGTGCCATGAGCCGTTGTAGTACGTGTAGTACAGCGGGCCGCCCGGGCCCTTCCAGAACACGTACTGGTCGCCGGTGGCCGCGTCCGCCGCCACGCTTGGCGAGGACCCGAGCGGTCCCATCCCCTTGCCGCCAGCCGTGATCTCCTGGGGCGCGTCCCAGGACCCGGAGCTTGACGGGTCGCTGGAGTAGGTCTCCTCCAGATTGCCGCCGGGGGTCTTCCAGAAGACGTCGACGGCGCCGGCCGTGTCTCCCGCCGCGGTGGGCGCCGACCCGAGTGGTCCCTTTCCCAGGTCTATCGGGCCATGCCAGGAGCCGTTCCAGTACGCCTCCCACAGCTTCGAGGCCGACCCGGTGCCCTTCCAGAACACATACTGGTCCGGGTAGCTGCCGGAGTACTGGCCGGTGACGGCGACGGTCGGCGGCGATCCGAGCGGTCCCATTCCGTTGCCGCCCGCGGTTATCTCGCTCGGGCTGCTCCAGCGGTTGGTCGAGGCCGTGTAGTACGCCTCCTCCAGGCCGCCGCCTGTGTTCTCCCAGTAGACGAACTTGTCGCCGTTCTCGTCCACCGCAGCAGCCGGGCCGCGGCTGCCGTATACCCCGAGGCCGTAGTCGTAATACTTCTGAAGAATCCCCTGCCAGCTGTATCCGGCTTGGGCGCAGTTCTGGCTTCCATTCTGAGACATGTCCAGGGTGCCGGACTGGCCGTAGTCCTGACCGCACGCATCACCGGGGTCGCCCGCGTTGAAGCTGGTCTCCGGGATCGCCGAGTCATGGGTGTACAGGTACTCTGCCGTGCTGTTAACCGCATCGTTGGTAGAACTGTAGGTCGGCGCGAACGGATCGAAATCCTGGTAGTCGGTGGAGTCATCGACGTCATAGGCGCAGGGGTTTGGATTACCGTAGCCTGTGCCCTTCGACCCGTTCAGGATCCAGTACCACGCGTAGTCGCGTACCGCCACGGAGCCAGCCTGAAGGGCCGCCTGGTCCCATCCGGCTTCCCATTCATTAGGCAGAACGTGCTGCTCGTAGAAGCTGAAGTCGTAATCGTTGATGGCGCCGGTGTCCCCGTGTACGCCGGTCATGTACACGCGGATAATCGGTGGCTGCTCGCTCTGTGATGTCCACCCCGACGAATTGCCGGCACAGCCACTGGCGGTGGCCGGCGTTCTCGACGGACCGTTGTAAGGCTGCGTGAGCGGCTTGGGCGCACGTAGCTTTACCGGGTTTGACTGCAACTCGACGTAGAGCTGGGCAGATATGCCGGCATACAGCTTTATCCCGGTCTCCTGCCACTGGCCGAAGCCTTTTTCCCGCACCCGCAGCGTATAGCTGGCGGCCGCTGTCACGTGCAGGTCGCGGAAGGTAAATTGACCGGCCGCGTTGGTGATGGTCGTGCGGTGCAGGCCGGGCAGGGAGACCGTCGCGCCGCGGACCACGGGCAGCCCGTCCGGCACGGTGACATTGGTTACCCGGCCGTGCTCTATCCGGCGGCCGTCGCGCACCTGGCCGGTGAAGCTGGTGGCTGCGGCGCTCGTTGTTGTTGCCGCCGGCCCCGCGGTCGACGCCGGGCTATCCGCGGCGGCAAGAGCGGGCGCCGAGACCGCTGCGAGAAAGATGACGGCGGACGGGACGGTCAGCCATCGACGTGCCAAGGATCCGTGCATATCACGCTCCCGGAAGTGAGCCGTATTACAGCCCGGATATGGGCGCGTGATCAGCGTTACGTGGCTGAGAGAACTGTGCCCATTCAGGCTATTCCAGGGTCGCAGGAAGCAATTGCCGGGCATTGATCGTCGGCTGTCAGCGGTTCCCGTAGCCGGCCCAAAGCGCCAGCAGGCGACATCATGGCTGGTCAGCGCCGGGCCGCGGAGTCCGGTGATACCGGCGCGGCCATCATGAGGCGCCGGACAGCCAGGAACTACGGGAATCCGCGGCGGTTACTTCCTGTAGCCAGCGCTCTGTCGCAGGCCCGCTAGCCGCGCAGGCCGCTAGCCGCGCAGGCCGCTAGCCGCGCAAGTCCACCAGGATGTCCTCGATCCCGGTCAGTGCGGCAGAAATCCAGGGGAGGGCCAGCGGGTCGGCGCAGGCAAGCGCCGCTTCGCGCTGCTCGTCGCTGCTGCCATACAGCAGCCCGATGGCCACCCGCAGCCTGAGCGCCTCGGAGTCCTCGCCGAACGCACTGGCGGGCAGCACGCCGGCGCCGTACCGGTCGAGCAGCAGTGCGGCGAGTCCCTGCCCGCTGGTTACCCCGTGCCGGGCACGCAGCAGCTCACGCCAGGGGCCGAAATCCGGGTAGAGGTAGAACGCGGCCCGCGGGACGGGACCCGCGACCCCGGCGGCAGAGAACCGCGCGGCCACCGCCCGTGCCACCGTCGCGTGCAGGCGCCGGCTGCGGGCCACCCGCTCGACCAACTCGGGCGGCTCACCAAACGCATAGGCGGCGGCCTGCTGGATCGGCCCCGAGGGTGCGGACCAGATCTCGCTGCCGATGCTGACCAGCCGGTCCCGCAGCCGGCCCGCCGACGGGGGGACCTGATCGCCGTCCGGCAGCCGGGCCACTCCGATCCGCCAGCCGCCGAGGGCCAGGTTCTTGCTGAGTGCCGTCGTCACGACGGTCCGCTCCGGGGCTACCGTCGCCGGGCTGATGAACGGTGCGGCAGGGTCATGGATGAGGTCGCGGTAGATCTCGTCCGAGATGATGATCAGGTCATGCTCGGCCGCGACCGCGCAGAGTTCGCGGACGGTGGCCGGTGCCGCCAGGGTCCCGGTCGGATTGTCAGGCAGCGTGACGATCACCGACCCGATGCGCCGGCCGGCCGCATGAGCGGCGATGACTGCCCGGTCCAGCAGGTCAGGGTCGGGCACTCCGCCCTGACCGGGCCGGGTCGGCACGAAGTGCGCCCGGGTACCGATCATGGCGGCCTGTGCCGCGTAGCTCACCCAACTCGGCCTGGGCACGGCCACATCCGCGCTCAGCGCAAGCAGTACCCCGTAGAGCAGCGGCTTGCTGCCAGGGCCGCAGACGACGCAGGCCGGGTCGGTCGGCAGGCCGCGCCGTTCCCAGTAACCCGCGGCGGCCTCGCGGAGCGAGGCAAGGCCAGCCACCGGTCCGTACGCGTTGCGGCCGGCCGCCTCGGCCAGAGATTCCCGCAGCGCCGGGTGGACGGGCAAGCCCGCCTCCCCGAACGCGAGCGGCAGCACGCGTTCGCCACGTCTGCGTCTGGCGGCGAGTGCTTCATTGGCGGCCAAGGTGGCGGACACGGTGATCGGGATGCGGGCGGGCGCCGTCGTAGGCATGGCTATTGCAGCCATGGTCAGGGTCACTCCTAGTACAGGGAAAAGGGCGGACGCTTCGGGATGCTCTTCCTCGGGCGGCCCGCTAGCCGGACATCCCAAGCTTCGCCGCCAGCGAGCATAAGCGCAAGCAGTGATTTCTGAGGGGGAGGTTAAGCTTTGCTGATGCTAGATGTGCACAGGCTCAGGTTGCTCAGCGAATTCGCGGAGCACGGCAGCATCGCCGCTACCGCCGCCGCGCTCGGTTACACGCCCTCGGCGGTCTCCCAGCAGCTGGCCGCGCTCGAGCGGGAGGCCGGCGCGGCGCTGCTCGACAGGACGGCGCGCAGCGCCGAGCTGACCGGCGCGGGACGGCGGCTGGCCGAGCACGGACGGCGGATCCTGGCCATGGTGGAGGCAGCGGAGGCCGACCTGTCCGCGCAGGCGCAGGAACCCGAGGGGCGGGTGGTGGTGACCGCATTCCCCACCGCGGCCGCTGCCTTCGCGCCCGCCCTGGCCCGCAGCCTACGGGCCCATCGCGGGCTGACCCTGCTGCTTCGCCAGACCCAGCGCGGTGAGGGATTGCGCCCGGTCAGGTCGGGCGAGGCCGATGTCGCCCTAGTCGATGACTGGTCGGGGCGCCTGCCGCAGCAGCAGGAGGGCCAGCGGGGCATGCTCAGGTACTACCGGCTGATCCGCGATCCGCTCGTGCTGGTCGCGCCTCGTGCTCATCCGGTGGCCAGCCAGCAGCGGGTCCAGCTACGCAGCCTCAGGGAAGAGGCGTGGATGGTCACCCCCGCTGGTGAGCCGTCCAGGCAGGCGGTGGACCGGCTATTCGCCAACGCCGGCGGCGCGCCGCCAGTGTCCTGGGAGTTCGAGGGCCTCGGCACCATTCTCAGCCTGGTGGCACGCGGCGTCGGGATCGCCGCCGTGCCCCGGCTGGCTCTCGCCGCGGGTGCGGGCCGGGTAGCCGTCCGTGAGCTGCCAGGTATCGTGCCGTCCCGGGACGTCTACGCGGTGGCGCGCGCGTCGAGCGTCCGCCGCCCGGCGATCTCGGTGGTACTCGCCGCCCTGCACGCCGCGGCGAAGCATCTGCCCGGCCAGAAGGCCAGCTAAGGGAGATCAGCGCGGTATCCGTGACCGGGTTACGTTGCCGCCTTGCGGTGACCGGGTTACGTTGCCGCCTTGCGGTGACCCGGATTGCGCCGCCGCTTGCGCGTACGTGATTAGTCGTGTAAGAGTAATCACGTGTCATCCATCAGGCTCTTCATCCTCGGTACCCTGTCCGCGAGCGGCCCGCTGCACGGTCATCAGATCCGTCAGCAGGCGCAGTTTGACCGCACCGAGCTGTGGACCGACGTCCAGCCGGGCTCGCTGTACGGCGCGCTGAAGCGGCTTGCCGCCGAAGGGCTCATCCGCGAGCTGCGCACCGAGCGGCAGGGCAACCGCCCCGAGCGAACCGTGTATGAGATCACCACCGCCGGCCGCCGCGCGCTGTCGGCAGTCCGGGACGAGGCGCTGCGCCGGATCGTCGCGCCCAACGATCCCTTCGACCTGGCGCTCGCCCAGTCACGTGACATCGCCCAAGAGCACCTCGGCGCGGTCGTCGCCGATCGGCTGGCAGCGCTGCGGGCACAGGAATCTTCGCTGCGCCATCAGGCGGTCAGCGCCGATCAGTACCTCAACGAGGCCGAGCGCATGATCATGCTTCACCTGGTCGAACGGGTGGCCGGCGAGGTGCGCTGGCACGAGGAACTACTCGCCCGCATACCCAAGATCGCCGCCGATTTCAACGACGGCATAGGCGGCCCCTCGCCCGACCACAACCCGGAGGACCAGACATGACCGACGAGAGTGCCGGGGCGCAGGCCGGGTCCCGCGGCCAGGGCGATGCGGCCCAGGCCGGAGGGAACGGCTGGCGGGCGGTCTCGATCGTCCTCGTCGGGGCGTTCATGGCGCTGCTCGACACCACCATTGTCAACGTCGCGCTGCCCACCATCAGGACCGCCCTGCACGCGTCGCCCGCCAGCCTGGAGTGGGTGGTCTCCGCGTACGCGCTCGCCTACGGCCTCGTACTGGTTCCGGCCGGACGGGCCGGCGACCGGTTCGGGCACAAGCCACTGTTCCTCATCGGCCTGACGATTTTCACGCTGGCCAGCGTGGTCTGCGGCCTGTCGCAGAACCAGGGCGAGATCGTTGCCGCCCGCGCCGTTCAGGGAATGGGGGCTGGAATTTTCTATCCGGCGATCGCCGCGACGATCCAGCTGTCGTTCACCGGGCCAAAGCGGTCCAAGGCGTTCGGCATGCTCGGCGCGACGATCGGCGTGTCCACCGCGCTCGGCCCGGTGCTCGGCGGCCTGATCATCGCGGCCGGCGGGGCCAAAGGTGGCTGGCGGTGGGTGTTCCTGGTGAACCTGTTCATCGGCATCGTCGCGCTGCCGCTGGCCGCCTGGCTGCTGCCGGCCGCCAGGTCGCGCACCCGCCGCAGCTTCGACCCGGTCGGCCTCGGGCTGCTGTCCGCCGCGCTGCTGCTGCTGATGATCCCGCTGGTGGAAGGCGAGCAGATCGGCTGGCCGGCCTGGTGTTATGCGTGCTTTGCCGGCTGCGTGGTCGCGTTCGGCCTGCTGGCCTGGTGGGAGCTGCGCACGCAGCGGCGCGACGGGGACCCGCTGCTGGCGCCGCGCCTGCTCGCGCAGCCGTCCTTCTCCGCCGGGGCGATCTTCGCGATCGTGTATTTCGCCGGGTTCACCAGCGTTTTCTTCACCCTCTCGATCTTGTGGCAGGAGGGGCTTGGCCGCAGCGCGCTGATGACCGGGCTGGTCATCGTGCCGTTCTCGTTCGGCAGCCTGGTGACCGCGGCGAACAGCGACAAGCTGTCGGCGCGCCTGGGCCGGATGGTCCTGATCATCGGCTGCGTGCTGGTCGGCGCCGGGCTCGGCCTGGTCACGCTGGTGGTGCACCTCACCGCGCCGAGCACCGACGGCTGGTACCTGGTCGGCCCGCTGCTCCTGGCCGGGCTCGGCAGCGGAATGGTGATCGCCCCCAACCAGGACTTCGTGCTGGCCCAGGTGCCGAGGCGTGAGGCGGGAACGGCCAGCGCGGTGCTCGGCACGTCCCAGCGGATCGGCAGCGCCATCGGCATCGCGGTCATCGGCACCGTGCTGTTCGGCACGCTGCACGTGCGGCGCGTGCCGGATGCCGTCGCGATCGCGTTCAGCCACAGCGCGCAGCTGGCGCTGCTGTCCAACGTCGCCATCGTGGTCCTGGCCCTGCTCCTCGTCCTGGCCCTGCCCCGCAAGATCCCGGACCGCCGGTCATAGCCGCGGGGCCGGCGGACGTCCCGCCCCCTGGCCGGCCTGGCTACCCTGTCACGATCGGGCTCGGTCAGGATCGAGTCGGCGAGCCGAAGGGATGGTCATGCGATGACCGCTGCCTGGGTACGACGCGGGGCGACGGCGCTGGCCGCCGCGCGCACCGCGATAGGTGTGGCCGCGCTCGCCTCGCCGGCGCTGATTGCCCGCCCCTGGGTGGGCGCGGCCGCTCACGAAGCTCCCGCGCGGGTGCTCGGCCGGGCGCTGGGTGGCCGCGATCTCGCACTTGGCCTTGGTGCGCTTGCCGCGCTTGCGCGTCCGGCGCCCGCCAGCGCCGCCCTCTGGGTGGGCGCGGGCGCGCTGGCCGATTCCCTCGACGTGCTGGCGACGAGGGCGGCCTGGGACGAGCTGCCCGCTATCGGCCGCTGGCTGGTAGCCATGTCGGCTGGCGGCGCGGCCGTCGTCGGCGTCGCGGCCGCCTGGTCGCTGATCGCCGGGGAGGCCGCCGATGAGTCTTGATCTTTCCTGTGACGGCGTCGCCCTCACCGCCGCGCTCGTTGACATCGAGTCAGTCAGCGGCGGGGAGGAACGGCTGGCCGCCGAGATCTCCTCGGCGCTGCGCGCGCTGCCGCACCTCACCGTGCACTGCGATGGCGCGACGGTGGTCGCGCGCACTTCGCTAGGCCGGCCCGAGCGGGTGATCCTGGCTGGGCATATCGATACCGTCCCCGTCGCCGGCAATCTTCCTTCCCATTCCGAACGGGGCCTCCTATACGGGTGCGGCTCCGCGGATATGAAATCGGGCGTGGCCATTCAGTTGCGGCTGGCAGCCGGTCTTGCCAGCCCGGTCAGGGATGTGACCTACGTCTTCTACGACTGCGAGGAGATCGAGGCGGAGCGCAACGGGCTGGGTCGGCTCAGCCGCGAGCAGCCCGCGCTGCTGGCCGGGGACTTCGCCGTCCTCCTGGAGCCGACCGGCGGTGTGGTCGAGGGCGGCTGCCAGGGCACGCTGCGGGCCGATGTCATCGCGACGGGGGAGCGGGCGCACAGCGCGCGGGCCTGGATGGGCAGCAACGCGATTCACAAGGCCGCCGACATCCTGGCGGTGCTGCGGGCCTACCAGCCCCGAACCCCCGAGGTGGACGGCCTTACCTACCGCGAAGGGCTCAACGCGGTCGCGGTCAGCGGCGGCATCGCAGGCAACGTGATCCCAGACAGCTGTGTGGTCACGGTGAACTTCAGGTTCGCGCCGGACCGCAGCCCGAGCCAGGCGGAGGACCATGTCCGTGAGCTGTTCGACGGCTGGCAGGTGAACCTGCTGGACGTGGCACCGGGAGCCAGGCCCGGCCTTGGCAGGGCGGCCGCCGCCTCGTTTGTCGCGGCGGTCGGCGGCGAGCCGCGGGCCAAGCTCGGCTGGACCGATGTCGCCCGTTTCGCCGAGCTCGGCATCCCCGCGGTCAACTACGGGCCAGGGGAGCCCGAGGTGGCGCATTCCCGTGGTGAGTACGTCGAGGTTTCGAAGATCGGTGAATGCGAGGCCAGGATGCGTGCTTGGCTGGCGAGCTAGCTTCTAGACGCCGATCGGGGCGGGCCGGCGTCTTCGCGCTGGCCCGCCCCGATCGGGTGCCGCTGGTGGAACCTACTTGGCCGGACCCGATGTCAGCTTCAGCGACGATGTGTGCTGCTGGCCGCTCGTGGCCGTCCACGTGACCGAGATCGTGTTACCCGGGTGGTACTTGGTCAGCACCTTCGTCAGCGCGGCCGGGGAGCTGACAGCCTGGCCGTCGATACTGGTGATAACGGTGCCGCCGGTCATCCCGGCCGAATCGGCCGGTGTTTCGCAGAGCACCCCGCCGATCAGCGCGCCCGAGCTGACGTGCGCATAACTCGAAGGAACCGAGGGCGTATCAGTGCTGAGGCAGGCGCCGCTGCTACTGCCCGTCCCGCCGCCAAAGCTGCCAAAGCCGCTCTGGTTGGCGTTCTGCCGAAGCTGCTGTAGTTGCGTCGCCGGGCTGGTCGAGGTGCTCGGTCCCGACTTTGCGCTGGCCACCGTCACGCCCAGGAACGCGGGAAGCCCGATCTGGATGTCGGAGGTTGCGTGTCCCCCGGCGATCTGGGAGGCAATCGACAGTGCCCGGTTGATGGGAATCGCGAACCCCTGGCTGGTACCTGTACCGCCCGCGTTAGCCGCCGTCTGCGCGGCCGTGTTCATGCCGATGACCTGGCCTTGGGTGTTCGCGAGCGCGCCGCCGGAGTCACCAGGGACGATCGGCGCGTTCGTCTCCAGCATCCCGTGCAGGTTCTCGGTGGTTCCCGCGCCCGCGTCGGTCGCGTTAATCGACTGGTTCAGGTGTGTGACCTTGCCAGTAACGATGGTCGGTGCACCGTCCTCGCCTTCGGCGTTGCCCAGTGCCACGACCGGCGCGCCCACCTGAACCCCGTTCGAGTTGCCGAGCGGGACGGTCTTCAGATTGGCGGCCCCATTCAGTTGCAGCAGGGCGACATCGTCGACGTCGTCGGTACCGAGCACTGTGACGCTGTAGGTCTGGCCGGTGTTGGCGATCTTCGCCGTTACGTGGGACGTTCCCTCGACGACATGATTGTTTGTCAGCACCAGTCCGCTGCGGCTGAGAATCATGCCGGTGCCTTCTAGCTGACCGCCCGCAGCGGAGTAGCTGGGCGTCGAGATCACGTCAACGATCCCAGGGCTCACCTTGCTGGCGACTGCCTGAGTGGTTGCGCTGTTCGCGTTGGTGCTGCCAGCCGATCCGCTGCCGGGTTGCGGGATCGCGCCGGAGCCGGGCAGCGAGACGCTCGCTGGGGTGGTGTTGTTGTGTTTGAGGGCGAGAACTGTCCCTGCCCCGACGCCCGCGGCCAGTGCCGCGACCACGACGTAGGTAAGAATCCGGCTGCCGCGCCTGGGCGGGCGCTCCTGGTAGCCACTGCCGATAATGTCCCCAGTGCCGTATCCGCCGGGCATGCCGTAGCCGGCGCCCCCGGGCGGATAACCGCCGCCGCCTCCGGGTGGATAACCGCCCCCGCCGCCTCCGGGCGGATAACCGCCCCCGCCGCCTCCGGGCGGATAACCGCCCCCGCCGCCTCCATAGCCGCCCGGCCCGTAACCGCCCGCGTAGCCACCGCCGGGATAGCCAGGGCCACCCGGGTAGCCAGGGCCGCCTGGGTGGCCGGGCCCGCTTGAGTAACCGGGGCCGCCTGGGTGGCCGGGCCCGCTTGGGCCCTCCGAGTAACCGGCGCCGCCTGGGCCACTTGAGTAACCGAGGCCACCTGGGTCCCCCGAGTAACTGGGGCCACCTGGATAGCCGGGCCCGCCCGGGTAGCCAGCGCCAGCCGGGTACCCAGCCCCGCCCGGGTACCCAGCAGCACCACCACCGCCGACGTAGCCAGCGCCCTCGTAGCCGGGTCCGTAGCCGCTCCCGCCGGCTCCGTAGCCGCCCTCGCCAGCCTCGGGCTTGCCTGCCCCGTGCTCGCCAGTTCCGTGCTCGCCTGTCCCGGGCGGAACGTACGAACCTGACGGCGCTGACGAGCCGGGATAGATCACGGTTGGGTGCTCATAACCGGCCGCCGGCATCGCGGGTGCGTCTGCGTCAGCCGCTGGTGGGCCACCATCCTGCGCACCCGGTGGCGCGCTCGCGTCCACGCCGCCCGCGCCCAGCCCCTGAGAGGCAGTCCCGGCGACATGCTCGTCTGGTGCCTGGTAGGCAGCCGCATGCCGCGTCTCGTCCGCATCCCCGGCCGAGACCTGGTCGTCGGCTCCAGCCTGCGGCGATGGCCAGGCGCTGCCGTACTCCGGTAGCTGCTGCTCGCTGCTGCTGCCGTCTTCGTGCATTTCCATCACCCTTGCCCGGAACTAGCGTAATTCCCGTTCAGGTCCTGCCTGCTCACACGCCAGAACGTTCTACCTGGCCCGTGCTCTTCCCTTAGTTAGCCCGACCTGCCTGTACTTACGCTGAACGCCTCCTGAGGATTGCCCGACGTGACCTAGATCACTCCACCTGTCGACCAGTTCGAGTTCGTGAGCTGGGGAAACGGTAGTTCTCCCAGGCGTGCGTTGCCTGAGCTATACTCACGATATAACGTGAAAGGTGAGTCTGGTGGCGGGCCGTCGGGAAGCAACCCTGCTGCGCATGCCACCAGAATTCTGACACCAGGGAGTGGTCATGCCCGCACCAACACGCACCCAACCTGAGCTCTCCAGACGCGAGGAAATGGCGGTCTCAGGCGAGGCCATGTCCAGTGCCCCGTGGACCGCGGCAGCCGTAACGGGCGGGGTTGTCACCGTCGGCGACCTCGGGTTGCACCTGATTGGTGGAAGCGTAGGGCTCCATGCGCTGAGCGGTTCTGTGTCGCTCGGCGTCTTGGCGTTCTTCGTCGTAGTCGGGGCAGGGGCTCTGCTGAGCTCGCGTGCGGGGCGGGCGGCCCGCTGGGTGCGAGCCAATCCCTGGCGGTTCGCCCTGGTCCCAGGCATTGCCTGCGCCGCGATCGTGTTCGTTCTGTCCGTGGTGCTCGGGGGCGGCCTGTTCTCCGGTGTGTTCAGCGGGCTCTGGCATGGCGCCGGCGCTTACGCGCTGACCGGCGTTGCGGGCACGGTCGGCGGGGCGCGCCGTCGCCGCAAGGCTTGATTTGGTTCGGCATGGCTCCTGCTCCGGCGCTTGATTCGTTCCGGTACGGCGGTCGCCGCGTCCCAGTACGGCCGCCGTGGCGCTTGATTCGTTCCGGTACGGCGGTCGCCGCGTCCCAGTACGGCCGCCGTAGTACTTGACCTGTTCCGGTACGGCGGTCGCGGTGGTGCTTGACCCGGCACGGCACGGCCCTCCGTCGGCCACGCCACGGATCATGGCGATCCTCCATTCCAGCGTGGTTGACGCGCCGAGAGACCACTCCGGCCAGACCTTCCGCAACGGGCTAATCCTCACGTCACGGCCCAATCCTCTCCGGCCACTCGACACATAAGGTTTGCCTAACCTAATCTTTGGGGGTAGTTCCCCCGGTAGCCTTGACCGGCATGCACGCGCATGCCCGGCTCTGGCCGCCATGCGGTCAGGACTCAGGCGCCGAGTCGGCGACGGTATCGCGGAGGTGATGGCTGTTGGTTGGCATCGTTCGAGCTGCATTGGTGGCCCCGGCGGGCGGCCTGCTGGCTCGACCACTGGCCGCCTGCGGCGCGCCGGGTTGCCGGCGGCTCCTGCGCTCCCCGCGAGCACCGCGCATGTCCCGCAGGCCGTGACCGGGGTGCGACCGTGACTAGCCTCACCATCAGCAATGTGTGCAAGTCCTACGGTGACACCCCGGTGCTACATGGAGTCGACCTGCGGGTTAGTCCAGGGGAGCTCACCGCCATCCTGGGATCTTCAGGTGTGGGCAAGACCACCCTGCTGCGGGTGATCGCAGGTTTCGAGTTCGCCGACAGTGGATCGGTCACCCTCGACGGCGTGGTTATCGACGACGGCCGCCACCGGATGCCGCCTCAGCGCCGACGGATCGGCTATGTTCCCCAGGATGGTGCCCTGTTCCCGCACCTGACTGTCCGAGGCAACGTTGCCTTTGCCCTGCCGCGCAAGGATCGTCGCGGTGCTGTGGCCCGCGAGATTATCGATCTTGTGGGGCTGACTGCCCTGCAGGATCGCTATCCGCACCAGTTGTCCGGCGGCCAGCAACAGCGCGTTGCCCTGGGCCGTGCCTTGGCGTGCAAGCCCCGCCTTGTGTTGCTCGACGAGCCGTTCTCGTCGCTCGACGCCAGCCTGCGGGCAACGGTCCGTGCCGAAGTCTTGAGCGTACTGCGGGCCACAGGCACGACGACGGTGCTGGTTACCCACGATCAGGACGAGGCCCTGTCTTCGGCAGACCGGGTGGCGATCATGCGCGATGGCCGGATCACCCAGGAAGGAACCCCGCGCGAGATCTACCAGCGCCCGGTCGACCCGGAGACGGCCGCCTTCGTGGGTACCGCCAACCTGGTGAATGGCACGTGGGATGGCGGCTCTGTGACCACAGCCCTTGGCCGGCACAATCTAAATCCTGGGCAGTCAATGCCCGCGCATGGCCAGGTCAAGGTCCTGATCAGGCCCGAACAGCTGCATCTCTCGCCCGTGCAACCTGGCACCATCACAGCCCGGGTCGCGGCCTGCAGATATTACGGTCACGATGCTCTCCTCACGGTGCACACCGATCTACCGGACGAATTCGGAGACCTGCGGGCCAGGACCGACAGCCCCGACCCGCCCGAACCCGGTGCGCTTGTCGGCCTCGCTGTGCGCGGCTGTGTCGCGGCCTGGTCCTGCCGGGCCGTCTAGCGCAAGCAGGCATCGGGCTTGGCACTGGGCCCGGCGGTTTGATCTGCCCGCAACCGATCCTTCGGCGTGTCGCGCCTTGTTTTGGCTGCGGACTGTCGTACCTGTGCGATACAGTGTTCGAAGAACATGGAACAGCCTGACCCGTTGACCGCGCCTGGACGGAGGTGACCCCGATGCCCGCAGACCGCCAGCCAGATCGCCGGCCGCCATCCCAGGACGACATCCTGGAGGCCGCGCTGGACGCCCTGACCAGCTCGGACATCCCCGGCGAGGACGCCTGGTGCGGGCCCGACCCGGACAGCGGCCGCCCGGCGGAGCTGGCGGCCTTGGCGGACGGGGAGCTGGCGGAGCTGCTGGCGCCGCCGGCCCGGCGCACCGAGCCGGTGTGGCCGGTGGG
>PMSU01000059.1 GCA_003168255.1 Actinomycetota bacterium | reverse complement strand
GACTAACCACCACCCTGACCCCCCGGGCCAGTCCCGCCCTCTCTGGCCCGCCAGCTGAGCGGTTCTAGACCCAAGATCGCCTACGGACTTGGGCCCGCAGATAAGTAAGCCGCAGGTTTCGTGATCGTCAGGTCGGGCCGGGGCGCCCGGCACGAGCTCAGGAGCGCCCGCCCGGACGCAGGCGGGCCGCGCGCTGGCTAGCGCGCGGACGTAAGCCGGCNNATCTTCGGCGGCGCTCCGGAAGACGTGGCTCACGGGGTCGGTGGTGCCGGTGTGACGGGAGTAGTCTGGCCGGCCGGGTCCGCAGGCACCGCACGGTCGTCCGGGACCAGGAAACGACGGTTTACGCCACGACGTGTCCCTTCTATGAGTGATCGCCGACACAGCCTGGCATCGTCCGGGAGAATCAATTGGTGACCACAGGGACGCCGCCAGGGACCGAAGTGCCCCGGCTGACCGTACGCGCCGCCGCGGCGGCGACTCGGGCGGTGGTGCTGGTGCTGCCTGGCGGGCAGGCGGACAGCCTGGCACCGACCTCGACGAGGCAACTGGCGGCATTGCGGATGCGCCCGTTCGCCCGCGGACTGCACCGCGCGGGACGCACGCTGGGGCTGGCCGCGTGGACGGTGCACTACAGGTACCGCGGGTGGAACGGCGAGCAAGCCAGCCCGCTGGCCGACATCGGCTGGGCACTGGACGAGGTACGACGCCGGCACGGTGACGTGCCGGTTGTCCTGCTCGGGCACTCCATGGGCGGGCGGGCCGCGTTGCGGGCGGCCGGCGACCCGTCAGTGCGAGCCGTGCTCGCGCTGGCGCCGTGGCTGTCTGACAGTGAGCCATTCAGCCAGCTGGCCGGCCGGCGGGTCCTGATCGCCCATGGCAGCCTGGACAGAGTCACCTCGCCCCGGGCGTCCCGCGCCTATGCAGAGCGGGCCCGCGCGGTGACGCCGGAGATCAGCTGGATGGCGGTGCGGGGGGACAAGCACGCCATGCTGACGCACTACCGCAGCTGGCAGCGGCTGGCGATCCGGTTCACCCTGGGCAGCCTGGACTCGGCGGCCAAATGCCGTGAATCCGGATCGAAGTGAACCGCTAGCCGACTCTGCTGCGAATCCCGGTCAATGGGCACGCTATAAGGCGGCCCCGAGATTCCCCCGGGAGGGCAGCGGTGGCCGAAAAGATACGAGGCCGCATGACGGGCACGCGGCGGGCAGGCATAGCGCTCATGGGAGTGCTGGGCATAGTGCTCGCTGTGGCATCTGGGACGGCATTCGCGTCGTCCGGCTCGTCCTCGGCAAGCACGGGCATGGCCGGCATGGCCGGCATGTCGTCGGGTTCTAAAACGAACGCTGTCGGTAACACCAAGGGCTGGTTCGACGGCGAGACCGTAACACTCCACTACACCCGCAACTACTTCTGCCAGAGCCCGCCTGCCAGCGGAGCAGCGTCAGACTGCGAAGCGGGGACCGACTACACGCAGACGCCGGCGAGCGCATTCGATCCGCTCTACGTCGTGGTGCCGCTCGGCTTCACCCCGCCGACCTCTACCCTCCAGTGCCCGGTGGCCGGCAAGTGCGTCGACCATCCGAGCACGATCGACCTGTCCGCGATACTCGGCAGCGGTACCTCCGATGCGCTGCTGCCCGCGCATAGCCACGTCGTCGCGACCGCCAACAGCGGCCAGGGCGAGTGGTGGAACGTGGACGTGGTCGGGGTCCAGGACCTCAAGGCGTGGAACAAGATCGTCGCCGCGAAGAGCTACAAGGAACTCAAGTACCTCCAGAAGGCCGACAGCAGCGAAGTCACCGGGAACATCCCCACGAACCTGTTCCTCTTCTTCGCCGTCAAGGGATCCTGACCGCACCACCGGCACCGCGCTCATGACTCACGCAGAGGCATAAGCGAGGCCGGCCGGTTCTGGCCGCGACCCGAGACCACGCGGCCAGGACCGGCATCCGGCGCCTGCGGGCGCCCCGCCAGCGTTCGGCTAAATCGGCCCTAACGGACCAAAGGGAACTCGTCATGATCAGCATGTCAACCCCAGCGGTACCCCGGGCACACCGGTCGGCGCTACCCAACTGGCGTACGGTCGCCGGAGTGACCGGGGCAGCGGCCGGCGCGACGATCGTGGCCGGCGCCTTCCTGCCCTGGGTGGAGACCTTCGCCGGGCTCATCCAGATTCCGGGCGTTCGCGGCGGCAACGGGCGCATCTTGGCGGTCGCGGGCGTCCTCATCGCGGCTGCCGGGTTGTATCACGTCATCCGGGGGGGTACCCGGTCGCGCTGGCTGGTCGGCGTCGGCGGGTTTGCCGCGCTCGGCTTCTCCGGGTATCTGCTCATCCAGCTGGCCGCCACCATGAAAGCGCTCAGCGGTTCGATGGTGCTGGCCAGCGGCGGACCCGGCCTGTGGGTTACCGCGGCTGGGTCGCTGCTCGCCTTCGGAACCCTGTTTCTGCCATCGTCGGCGATCGCGGCGCCGTCGGCGGGGTCGGCGGGGTCAGCGGGGTCGGCGGGGTCGGCGGGGTCGGCGGCCAGATCGCGGGCCCTGCGCAGCCGGGCCGACGGGATCCGGCGCAGCGTCCTGAGCCGGACCGCCGACCTGGAATCCGCCGGCACCCGGCGCGGACTACAGATCGCGCTGGGGCTCGTGTGGCTGGTTGACGCTGTCCTCCAGTTCCAGCCGTACATGTTTGGCAAGGCGTTCGTCAGCCAGCAGCTTGCGCCGGCGTCCATGGGCAATCCCGCCCTGCTCGCCAGCCCGGCCATGTGGGCCAGCCGCCTCATCGCGCACAACGTGCCCGCATGGAACACCGCATTCGCCCTGATCCAGCTCGCCATCGCGCTGGGGCTGCTGTGGCGGCCCGCCGTGAAGGCCGCCCTGGCGGGATCCATCGTCTGGGCGCTGTCTGTGTGGTGGCTCGGCGAAGGGCTGGGCGGCGTGCTTACCGGAACGGCCACCCCGGTCACAGGGGCACCGGGGGCCGTCATCCTGTATGCACTGATCGCCGTCCTTGTCTGGCCCAGGCGCTCCGGCAGTCCTGGCCGGGGCGGCGTCGCTGCCGCGAGCCCGCTTGGCGGCTGGGCCCGGGCAGCATGGGTCGTGCTGTGGGGCAGTTTCGCCTACCAGATCCTGCAGGGCCCGATCAGGGCACCCGGTAGCCTGCACGACGCCATCGCTGGCAATGCGGCTGGCGAGCCCGGCTGGGTCGCCGCCATGGACCGCGCGGCCGCGAACGCGGTCGGGTCGCACGGGCTGCTGGTATCGGTCCTGCTTGCCGCCACCTTTGTCGTCATCGCGGGCGGGATATTCCTTCCGGTGACTACCCGCCCGGCCCTGATCCTGGCCATCGTGGCGGGGCTGGCCTTCTGGGTGATCGGCGAGAACTTCGGCACGATCCTCACCACCACGGCCACTGACCCCGACACCGGCCCACCTCTCATCCTGCTGGCCGCCGTCTACTGGCCGCTCAGGCCGAAGGCATCACCGCGCGACACGAAGCCGGCGGTGATCGCGCCGGACAGACAGCTGGCCAGCGGATGACCGGCCGGCGGATAGCCGTGGTCGGCAGCGGGGTGGCCGGCCTGACCGCGGCGTACGTGCTCGGCCGCGGGACCAGCGGGAACGAGGTGACGCTCTTCGAGGCCGACGACCGGCTGGGCGGCCACGCCGACACGCACATGGTTGTCGCCGCCGACGGCAGCGAGCTGGCCGTGGACACCGGGTTCATCGTTCACAACGAACGCACCTATCCCCTGCTGACCAGGCTGTTCACCGAGCTCGGCGTGAGCACCCAGGACTCCGAGATGAGCATGTCCGTGCGCTGCCTCGGCTGCGGCCTGCAATACGCGGGCAAGCGGGGCCTGCGCGGCATCATCGCCGGGCTGCCCGTGGGACGCGGCCGCTACCTGCGGATGCTCACCGAGGTCCGCAGGTTCCACCGCGCCGCACGAAGCCTGGTGGACGGGGAGGACAGCGGCCGCACCGTCGGCCAGTTCCTGGACGGCGGCGGCTTCTCCGCGTACTTCATCGCGCACTTCGCCGTCCCGCTCGTCGCGGCCGTGTGGTCGTGCCCGCCGCAGACCGCGCTTGGCTACCCGGCCAAGTACCTGTTCACGTTCCTGGCCAACCATGGCCTGCTGGCGGTGACGGGCTCGCCGCCATGGCGGACGGTTCAGGGCGGCTCCCGCGTGTATGTGGAGCGGATCGCCGCGCGGCTGACCGAGGTGGCGACCTCGGCACCGGTGCGCGTGGTGTGCCGGTTCCCTGGCGGCGTGGAAATTCGTGACCAGGGTGATCAGGCGCGGGTGTTCGATGCCGTCGTCATCGCCACGCATCCGGATCAGGCACTGCGGCTGCTCGGCGACCCGACCCCGGCCGAGAAGGAGGTGCTCGGGGCCTTCCGCTACACCCGGAACCCGACGATCCTGCACAACGACTCCGCGCTGCTGCCGACCAGCAGCAATGTCCGGGCATCCTGGAACTACGAGCTCGCCTCGTGCACCGCCGTGACCGGCCAGGTACGGGTCAGCTACGACATGAACCGGCTACAGCGGCTGCCCGCTGGCCAGGACTACATCGTCACCCTCAACCCGGGCGACCGGGTAGCGCCGGAACGCGTGCTCGCCCGGATGAACTACGCGCACCCCGTCTACACCCAGGAGTCAGTAGCGGCACAGCGCCGGCTGCCTGCACTCAGCAACGCGGTCACCGCCTATGCCGGCGCCTACCACGGCTGGGGCTTTCACGAGGACGGATGCCGCTCGGGAGTCGCCGCCGCCGCGTCGCTCGGGAGCCAGTGGTGACCCCGGGACGCGGGCCGGCCATCTACGAGTGCCGGATCACCCACGCGCGGACGGCACCGCTGCGCAACGTCTTCAGCTACCGCAGCTACCAGTGGCTGGTCGATCTGGATCACATCCCGCGGTTCCGCCGCGGGCTGGCGCTGCTCGCGCAATTCCGCCCGGAGGATCATCTCGGCGACCCGCAGCGGAGCATCCGGGAGAACCTCGACCGTTTCCTCGCATCCCGCGGCATCGACCTGGGCGGGGGGAAGGTGCTGATGCTCGCGCACGCCCGGGTACTGGGCTATGTCTTCAACCCGCTGACCGTCTACTGGTGTCACAGCGCCGGCGGCCCGCTCGAGTGCGTCGTCGCCGAGGTGCACAACACTTACCAGCAGCGGCACTGCTACCTGCTGAGAACCGACTCCCGCGGCCGGGCGGAGACGGCGAAGGAGTTCTACGTCTCGCCGTACTTCCCTGTTGACGGCAGGTACCAGATGAGCCTGCCCGAGCCCGGTCACCGGCTCGCCGTCAGCATCGTGCTGCACCGGCCCGGCGGGCAGCCATTCGTCGCGAGCATGCACGGCAGCCGGGTCCGGGCCGGCCCGGCGGGCCTGCTCGCGGCCGCCATCCGGCATCCCTGGTCTACCGCCGTGGTGGCGGGCCGCATCCGGTGGCAGGGCATCAAGCTCTACGCGCGCGGCCTGCGGATCGCGCCGAGGCCAGGCCGCGCACCACAGGAAGGAGTCCAATGAGGCAGGTATCGCAGGCTGGTGTGACGAGGGTCGCTCCGGCTCGGATAGCCCCGGCGCGGGTGACCCCGGCGCGGGCCGGTGCGGGGCCGGTCGGTGCGGGGCCGGTCGGTGCGGGGCCGCTCGCTGCGGAGCCCACCAGGTGGCCGGATGTTGCCAACGTGCCGCGGTCACCGGCCCGCACGGCGATCGCCAGGGCCGTGTTCGCGCGGGCCATCGCCAAGCTACAGGTACGGGTGCTGCTGCCGAGCGGGCGCTGCACCGGCGGCGGCGGCCCCGGCACACCGGAAATGGTGCTGTATCGCCCCGACGACTTCTTCGCCCGCATCGGCGCAGGCGGCCTGATCGGGTTCGGCGAGTCCTACATGGCCGGCGACTGGGACTGCACCGACCTGACCGGGCTGCTCACCGTCTTCGCGAGCCAGCTGGCCACCCTCGTGCCGCCGCCCCTACAGCGGCTTCGCCGGCTAGCGGTGCGACGCCACCCGCCGACCGAAGACGCCTCGGAGGACGGTGCCAGGGACAACATCCATCGCCACTATGACCTGTCCAACGAGCTGTTCGCGCTGTTCCTCGACGAGACGATGACCTACTCGGCCGGGCTGTTCGAGACCGGCGCAGCGGGAACGCCCGTGGCGCAGGCCGAACTGCTGGCAGCCGCCCAGCGGCGCAAGATCGACCGCCTGCTCGACCTGACCCGGGTGGGACCGTCCAGCCGGGTGCTCGAGATAGGCACCGGATGGGGCGAGCTGGCGATCCGCGCGGCGGCCCGGGGGGCCACCGTCCGCACGGTCACGCTGTCGGAACAGCAGCGAGTCCTGGCCGCCCGCCGCGTCGCCGACGCCGGGCTGGCCGACCGGGTCAGCGTCGAACTGCGGGACTACCGCAGGGTGGATGGCGAATACGACGCGATCCTGTCGGTGGAGATGATCGAGGCCGTTGGCGAGCGCTACTGGCCGGCCTACTTCACGGCACTTGACCGGCTGCTCGCGCCCGGCGGCAGGATCGGCCTACAGACGATCACCATGCAGCACGAGCGGATGCTGGCCACTCGCCACACCTACACCTGGATACTCAAGTACATCTTCCCCGGCGGCATCATCCCGTCGGTCACCTCGATCGAGGACAGCCTGGCCCGGTTCACCGGGCTGCGGGTGGCCGGGCGATACGACTTCGGCGCGGATTACGCGCGGACGCTGCGAATCTGGCGCGAGCAGTTCTGCGCCCGCCGCGAGGACGTTCATGACCTGGGGTTCGACGAGGTGTTCCACCGGATGTGGCTGCTTTACCTGTGCTATTCGGAAGCTGGATTCCAGTCGTCCTATCTGGACGTCTGCCAGCTCCTGCTGGTGCGTGACTCATGACCGGGCATGGCGGCGCAGCCAGCCGGGCCGGTCATGGCGGCGCCGCCGGCCGGGCCAGGCGCGGCGCGGGCGGCAGCCGGGCCGGCGTCTCGCAACGTCTCGCCCCGCTAGCCGAGCAGTTCTCGAGGGGGGAGCTGCCGATCCGGCTGCGGGCGTGGGACGGCAGCGAGGCGGGCCCGGCCGGCCCGCCCGTTGTAGTGCTGCGGACGCCCATGGCGCTGCGCAGGCTGCTGTGGCATCCCAGTGAGCTGGGCGTCGCGCAGGCCTATGTCACCGGCGAGCTTGACATCGAGGGTGACCTGACCGAGGTGCTGCGGCTGGCCTGGCGTACCGGGCGAGAGCGCAATCTCAGCGGGTCGAGGATCACCGCGAAAGGCTGGGCGTCGACGGTCAGGGCCGCCGTGGCGCTCGGCGCGGCCGGCGTGGCGCTCGGCGCGGCCGGCGTGCTCGGCCCGCCGCCCAGGCCGCCGGCCTCGCAGGCCCGGGTGTCGGGCCGCCTGCACAGCCGGGCCCGCGACAAGGCGGTCATCGCCCACCACTACGACCTGACCGCCGCCTTCTACCAGCTGCTGCTTGACCCGCAGATGGCCTACTCCTGCGCCCGCTGGGAGTCCGCCGACGCCGGGTACACCCTGCAAGACGCGCAGCGCGCCAAGCTGGACTCGATCTGCCGCAAGCTGCGGCTCGCGCCCGGCATGCGGCTGCTCGACGTCGGCTGCGGCTGGGGATCCCTCAGCATCCATGCGGCCCGTGACTACGGCGCCCAGGTGACGGCCGTGACCCTGTCCGGCGAGCAGGGCGCCTTCGTGGCCGGCCGGGTCCGCGATCTCGGCCTCGACCAGCTCGTGACGGTCCAGGTCCAGGACTATCGCGAGATCGGCGGCGAGCGATACGACGCGATCACGTCCATCGAGATGGGCGAGCACGTCGGAGCCAGCCAGTACCCGCGATTCTGCGCCCAGCTGCACCGGCTGCTGGCCGACGACGGCCGCCTGCTGATCCAGCAGATGTCCCGGGACGGGCAGGCTCCTGGCGGCGGCGCGTTCATCGAGTCCTACATCGCGCCTGACATGCACATGCGGCCGGTCGGCGAGACGATCGACCTGATGGAGGCGGCAGGATTGGAGGTTGTGCACGCCGAGGCGATGCGCGAGGACTACGTCCGGACCATCCGGGCATGGCTCGGCAATTTCGAGCAGCGGAAGACCGAGATCACCCGCCTGATCGGCGCCGAGCAGGTCAGGGTTTGGATGCTTTATCTGAACGGAGGGGCGCTGGCCTTCGAGGAAGGGCGGATGGGAGTGCACCAGATCCTGGCGGTCCGGCGGGCGGCAGCCGCCTGGCCGCAGGGATGACCGGCGCCGCCAGCGGATCGCTGGGCGTCACGCTGGCGCTCAGCGGCGGCGGCGTCCTGGTCCTGATGCTGGCGACCTTCGCGGCAGGGGTGGCGCTGGGACGGCACAACGTCGCGGACATCGCGTGGGGCCTCGGCTTCGCCGTGGTAGCCGTCGTCTCCCTGGCCAGCTCGGCCGGGCACGGGCAGGAGGCGCGGCGGGTTCTGTTGGCCGCGGTGACCGTGATCTGGGGGCTACGCCTCGCGACGCACATCTTCTGGCGCAGCCGGGGGGCCGGCGAGGATCCCCGGTATGCGGACCTGCTGGACAAGGCGAAAGGGAATCGTTCCTGGTACGCGTTGCGGACCATTTACCTGGCTCAGGGCGCCCTCATCTGGCTGATCTCGCTCCCCGTTCAGGTCGGCATGTTCGCCGGGCGGCCGCTGGTCCCGCTGCTGGTCATCGGCTGCCTGCTCTGGTTGTGCGGGCTGCTCCTCGAAGCGGTCGGCGACCGGCAGCTCGAACGATTCAAGGCCGACCGGGCGAACCACGGCAAGATCATGGACCGGGGGCTATGGCGGTACACCCGCCATCCGAACTACTTCGGCGACGCCTGCGCCTGGTGGGGCATCTTCATGATCGGCTGCGGGTCCTGGGCGAGCCTGGCCACGGTGATCTCGCCGCTGCTGATGACCTATCTGCTCGTCTGGGGCTCGGGTAAGCGGCTGACCGAGAAACGGATGGTCAAGACGCGCCCCGGCTACGCCGACTATGCCGCCCGTACCAGCGGCTTCCTCCCGCTGCCGCCGCGCAGCCGATAAGCCGCCGACCGCGTTATCGCAAAGAGTTAGTGGCGTGATCACGCTCCTAACTCTTGCGATCGTGGAGGACTGTGCGAGCCTGTAGTGTCCAGGGTCCCGAGAGCGCGGAGACAGCGGTGAGCAGGCTGCCAGGCGATCCCAGCGTGGCCGGGAAACTACTGTTCGCCGTCGGATTCAGGCTGCGGGCCGAGCACCGTGACTGGGTCCGGCACGAGCTGACCGATGCTGGCTGGCGGGTGCGGGTCATCCTGCGGCACCTGACCGTGATGATCCCGATTTGCCTGGGGCTGGCGCTGCTGCCGGGTCCGCCCTGGCTGCGGGTCATGGTTCCCGCGCTGGCCCTGGTCGGCAGCCTGTTCACGGTGGCCATCTACGCGGACGACATCAGGGTGGCACGGCTGCGCCAGCACAGGCTGCCGGTGCCCAACGACCCCGACCTCGGCCACCCCACGCACTGAAAGCCAGGGACGTGACGGGGGGCTTGTGCTCAGTCCGCCTCGGCCGCGGACTGCATGAGCTGGCGGGCTGCCTCGGTCAGGCTGCCGGACAGCGACGGATACACCGCGAAGGTGTGCGCTATCTGGTCCACGGTGAGCCGCTGCTCCACAGCCAGCGAGACCGGCAGGATCAGCTCGCTCGCCCGTGCCGCCACCACCACCCCGCCGAGCACTACCCCGGTATCCGGCCGCGCGAACAGCTTGACGAAACCGTCCCGCAGCCCGGCCATCTTCGCGCGCGCATTGGTGGCCAGCGGGAGCTTCACCACCCGGGCGGCCACGTCCCCTGACATGACGGCCGCATGCGACACGCCGACGGTGGCGATCTCCGGGTCGGTGAAGATGGTCGCGGCCACGTGGCTCAGCCGAAGTGGCTGCACCGCCTCGCCCAGGGCGTGCCACATCGCGATCCGGCCCTGCATCGCCGCGACGGAGGCCAGCATCATCACGCCGGTGCAGTCACCGGCGGCGTACACGCCGGGAACCGAGGTCCGGGACACCCTGTTCACCTGAACGAACCCGCTGCTGTCCAGCCGGACGCCCGCATCCTCCAGGCCGAGCTCGCGGGTGGCCGGCGTCATGCCCACCGTGAGCAGGCAATGCGATCCGGCCACCGTCCTGCCATCCGCCAGGGTGACGATCACGCCGTGGCCCGTCCGCTTCACCCCCGCTGCCCTGGACTTGCCGAGGACGGTCATCCCGTTACGGCGGAACACGCCCTCGATCACCACGGCGGCGTCGGCGTCCTCGTGCGGCAGCACCCGGCTGCGGGAGGAGACCAGGGTCACCCTGGAGCCAAGTGCCTGGTAGGCGCTCGCGAACTCGGCTCCCGTCACCCCTGAGCCGACGACCACCAGCTCCTCGGGCAGTTCGTCGAGGTCGTACAGCTGCCGCCAGTTCAAGATGCGCTCGCCGTCGGGCTCGGCGCCGGGCAGTATCCGCGGCCGTGCGCCAGTCGCGATGAGCACGGCATCGGCGGTGATCTCCCGCCGACCGACGGTCACGGCTTGCGGGCCTGACAGCCGGCCGGGACCGGTGATGACCTCGACGCCCTCCGCCGCGAGGCGGACCGCTACATCGGCGGATTGCGCCCTGGCCAGTGCCTTCACCCGCCGGTACAGGCGGGGGGCGTCGACCTTGCCCCTGGCCAGCGGCTGGCCCTGACCGCCGCCGATCTGGATGCCCAGGTCGGCAGAGCCGGTCAGCGCGGCCATTGCGCCGGAGGTCTCGATCAGCGTCTTTGACGGCACGCAGTCGGTAAGTACGCAGGCACCGCCGAGGCCGTCGGTGTCCGCCACGATGACCTCGGCGCCGAGCTGTGCGGCGACCAGGGCCGCCTCGTATCCGCCGGGCCCCCCGCCGATTATCGCGATGCGCGCGCTTGGCTGGCTCACGATGCCTCATTCTGGCGTATCTGGCACCCAGCCGGAGCACCGCACCAGGGTGACGCCGCGGCCTGGCTGTATGTGCTGAATGGATATGAGGGCGGCCTGCCCTCGGCCTGGTATCTCGGCATCCTGGCAGACGCCGCGGAGGAGGCGTCGGCGCCGGCCGACTATGTCACCTCGCTGCGGGACAGGCCCTGCCGTTCGATCGGTTCCTGATCAGATCAGGTCGCTGCGACCACTATCAGCACCGCGACAGGGACCACGAGCGCGGCAATGGCCAGCCGGTCCCAGGTGGCCGCCGGCCGCCCGGCCTCGGCGCCGGCCGCGCGCGCCTTGGCGGCACGGGCTTCCAGCGCCTCGGCGATGTGCTCCACGTCCGTCTTGGTCATGGCTTCCCTGGCTTCCGGCGGCAGCCGGCTGAAGGAAGGGGACCGCCGCTCCGCCGACCTGACGCTGCGTCGTGCGCGAGTCTCGGCCTTGAGCCTGCTGCGGCGCGGCGAGTGCACCGCCCAGCCATACAGCTTCTTGCGCTGCGGGCCACCGTCCTGCCAGCAGCAGCGGACCTGAAGCGAGTCGCCCAGGTTCAGGCTCTCCACGCTGCCCCAGGGCACCCAGTGATCACGCAGCGGATTCCTGATCGTCATGCCCTCGTCATCGGCGAGTACCCGGGGGCGAAACGCCCCTACGTAGGTCACGCCAGTGATCAGGATCAGGACGGCGGCAACCACAGCCGCAAAATGGTCGTGCCCTTGCACCGCGAGATCGATCAGGTTGGCGGCGGCGAAGGCGATCCATACCCACCAGACCACGAGAGCCATCGGCGACCGGTACACATCGGGTTTCGCGTCCGACGCGACGGGCATGGCAGCCGCGGCACTGCGCACCGACGGGCCTGCCTGGCCGGGTTGCTGCTGGGCTGATGACACCGTACTGGACTCCGCTGGCTTGACAACGACTGCTACGGCAGCCCGGCTTGGGCACCGCCGTGCAACCACTGTAGGCCGTCGCGGCCTGCGGGGCTGCACCCACGTCGCTGGCTACCGCAAGCCTGCCGCAGCGGCGGGACACGGGCCGGCCCAACCGACTCCGTGCTGAGCTTGGGTGATCCTGTTAGATGCCTGGTCAGGCATGCGCGGCGCGGGGCATGGTGTCCATGGCCGCGCTGCCGCCTGCATCACGCAGGGCGGTGAACGAGGTCTCCGCCAGCAGCCTGATTCCCGTCCCGATGGCCCGTTCGTCCACGTCGAACGCGGCCTGGTGGATGTCGAGGCTGGCCGAACCGGGGGTCCGGGTGCCAAGCCTGGCCAGCGCGCCCGGAATCGACTCCAGGTACCAGGCGAAGTCTTCGCCGCCGAGGCTCTGCGGGGTGCTGGCGACCGAGTCCGCACCCAGCGCCCGCTGCGCCGCAGTAGAGAGCATCGCGGCGCTCGCCGCCTCGTTCACGGTGGGCGGCACGTTGCGCTCGTAGGTGAGCTCGGCCAGTACCCCGTAAGCGCTCGCGACCGACTCGATGAGCGCCTTGAGCAGGTCCGGCGCGGCCTGCCAGGCCTCGTCGTCGAGGCAGCGCACGGTCCCCTCGGCCACCCCGTCATCGGGGATCGCGTTAGCCGCGGAGCCGGCGCACACCCGGCCCCAGACCAGGCTGAGGCTGGACCGGGGATCCACCCGGCGGGTCAGGGCGGCCGGCAACTCGGTCACGATCTTGCCGAGGGCATAGACGAGGTCGGCAGTCAGGTGCGGCCGGGCGGTGTGGCCCCCCGGCCCGGTAACCCGGACGGTGATCTTGTCGCAGGCGGCCGTGATCGGGCCGCTCCGGATCCCGACTTTCCCCACGTCAAGCCGTGGGTCGCAGTGCAGCGCGAAAATGCGTTCCACGCCGGCGATGCCGCCCGCGGCCAGTACGTCGAGCGCGCCGCCGGGAATCTCCTCGGCCGGCTGGAAGATCAGCCGGACACGCCCGGGCAGCGACCCCGCCGCCGCCTGCGCAGCCAGGAAGAGCCCGGTGCCGAGCAGGATGGTGGTGTGCACGTCGTGCCCGCAGGCGTGACACGCATTCGGCACCGTGGACCGGTACGGCACGGGCTTCTCGTCCTGGAGGGGCAGCGCGTCCAGATCCGCGCGCAGTGCCACGATCGGCCCGGCGGCGCCCGGGCCCTTGGAACTACCGCCGACGTCAACGATCAGCCCGGTTCCCTTGGGCAGGAGCATGGGCCTTAGGCCGACCGCGGCCAGCCTGAGGGCGACCCGCCGCGTGGTCCGGTGCTCGTGATAGCCGATCTCCGGATGGGCATGCAGGTCACGGCGGAACTCGATCAGCTCGCCAGAGTGCTCGGCGAGGAATGCGTCGAGTTCCCCCGTCAGATCATCTCCCGGCATGCGCTGCCTCCCCCGGGCACAAGAACCGGTCTTCCGCGAACTCGGTGACCAGGGAATCCACCACCTCAGTCAGCTCGCCGCTGTCAGCCATGACAGCGCGCTGCCGCTCGTATGACGCACCCTGGTCGAGCACCTCGGAAACAACGCCGAGCTCGGGACTACAGCCCAGCCTGTCCGCGACAGGCTCAAGCTCGCGCACCAGCTCGTAAAGCTCGTCACGCACCGGCGCCGTTGCGCCGGAATCATCGGTGATCACTATTGCGTCAAGACCGTACCTCGTCGCGCGCCACTTGTTATCCCGAACGACCCAAGTCGCCGGGCTGGGCAGCTGGTAACCGCGATCGAGCTGGCGGGTGAAGCGGTGGACCAGGCATTGCGAGAGGGCCGCAACCATGCCGATCTCACGCAGGGTCGGGACGCCGTCGCAGATGCGGATCTCGATCGTGCCGAAATCTGGATGCGGGCGGATATCCCACCACACTTCTTTGATGCTCCGGATCGTCCCGGCGCGCATCAGCGTGTCCATGTACTCCTCGAACTCACTCCAGTCCGCAAGCCGATGCGGAGGCCCCGCGGTCGGCAGCTCACCGAAGATGACTGTCCGGCTCGATGCCAGCCCGGTGTCCTGCCCGTTCCAGAACGGGCTCGACGCGGTCAGCGCCAGGAAATGCGGTAGGTACCCGGCCAGAGCATTGATGATCGGGATCGCCGTGCTGCCGTCAGTGAGCCCCACATGAACCTGAGTGCTGAAAAGCTGGATCCTGCGGGCGAGCCACTGCATTTGCTCGACGAGCTCGGCGTAACGCTGCACTGGTGCCATCTTCGCGTCCCTCCAGTTGCTGAAGGGATGCGTCCCTGCGCAGGTCAGCAGCATATCGTTAGCGCGGGCCACCCGCTGGAGTTGCGCGATTGTCTCGGCTAGGTCTTCCTTTGCCTCGGCTACCGTGCTGCATATGCCGGTGGACAGCTCGAGCTGGGACTGCATGAGCTCGTAGCGGATCTTGGGACGCTCACTGCTCTCGCCCAGCTCGGGAAGCGCCGCGAGCACCTCGCTGGCATCCTGGCGAAGCGTCCTGGTCCGAGCGTCGATGAGCTGGATTTCCCACTCCACACCCAGCGTCGCACCACGTGACGAGTTCCAGTCGATGACCACCGGTGACCTCCATCCGCAATCTTTCCAGCTCGGCCAGAAACGTGCGGGTGACATCCATGAGCCATCAGCCGGGGACGGCCGGGGATGTCCCGCACAGGCGACCGGCCGCCATCCGGGCCAGATCCGTAACGGATCGTGCGCGGATAGTAACTTATGAAACTACGGGCCATAACCCCTTTATCGTGATGCAGGTCAGACCCGGCGCAAAGGGCCCCCGCGAATCAGTGCACATCGGGCGGCTGGTACACGCCCCATACCTCGCGAAGGGCATCACAGATCTCGCCGACCGTTGCCCTGGCCCGCAGCGCTTCACGCAGCGGTACCAGCACGTTCTGCGTTCCCTGCGCCGCCTGCTTGAGGTCGTCGAGCCGCTGCTTGTGGTCTGCGGCGTTCCGCTCGCTCCTCAGCTGCGCCAGCAGGGCCGCCTGCTCCTTCTCGATCGCTACGTCCACGCGCAACGGCTGCTGCGGTTCCTCCTGGTCGGCCTGGAACTTGTTCACGCCGACCACCACGCGCTCCCCCGACTCGACCTGCCGCGCCACCTGATAGGCCGACCGCTCGATCTCGTCCTTCTGGAAGCCGCGCTCGATCGCGGCCACGGCGCCGCCGATCTCCTCCACCTGGTCGATCAGCTGCCGCGCGGCGGTCTCGACGTCGTCGGTCATGGACTCGACCGCATAGGAACCCGCGAACGGGTCGGCGGTGGCGGTCAGGTCGCTCTCGTAAGCGATCACCTGCTGGGTCCGCAGCGCCAGGGTCGCCGCCTTCTGGCTCGGCAGCCCGATCGCCTCGTCAAAGGAATTGGTGTGCAGTGACTGGGTGCCGCCGAGAACCGCGGCCAGCGCCTGGATGGTGACCCGGACCATATTCACTTCCGGCTGCTGAGCGGTTAGCTGGACCCCGGCAGTCTGCGTGTGGAACCGCAGCATCTGCGACTTGGGATCCAACGCGCCGAACTCATCCCGCATGATCTGCGCCCATATCCGGCGCGCGGCGCGGAACTTCGCCACCTCCTCGAGCAGCGTTGACCTGGCCACGAAGAAAAACGACAGCCGGGGGGCGAACTCGTCCACCGCGAGGCCCGAGCCCAGCGCCGCCCGGACGTATTCCTTGGCATTGGACAGTGTGAACGCGATCTCCTGCACCGGGGTCGCGCCGGCTTCCGCCATGTGGTAACCGGAGATGGAGATCGTGTTCCACCTCGGCATCTCGGTCCGGCAGTAGGCGAAGGTGTCGGCGGCAAGCCGAAGCGACTGCTGTGGCGGGTAAATATAGGTTCCGCGGGCTATGTACTCCTTGAGAATGTCGTTCTGGATGGTCCCGTTGAGACTGCCCGGGCTGATCCCCTGCTCCTGGGCCACCAGCTGGTAGAGCAGCAGCAGGACGGCCGCCGGGGCGTTGATCGTCATCGACGTCGATACCTTGTCCAGCGGTAGGTCCTGTAGCAGCGTTCGCATGTCGTCGATGGAGTCGATGGCAACGCCCACCCGCCCGACCTCGCCGTGTGCCACCGGGGAATCAGAGTCGTAGCCCATCTGGGTGGGCAGGTCGAAGGCGACGGAGAGTCCGGTGCTGCCGGCCTCGATCAGCTGGTGATAACGGCGATTCGAGTCCGCGGCGGTCGAGAAGCCGGCGTACTGCCGCATCGTCCATGGCCGGGCCGTATACATCGTGGGATAGATCCCGCGAGTAAACGGGTACTCGCCCGGCTCGCCCAGCTTCTCCGCCGGACTGAAATCCTTTAGCTGGTCGGGACCGTATACAGCCTCGACCGGTAGTCCTGACTCCGATTCGCGCGCCATGTGGTCAAGGCTACGGCCGCGTGCCGGGAATCAGACAGTGACCTGCGCCACGCGCCAGGCACAGTACCGTTGGTCCACGGGCCGCACACTCAAAGTGGCCACGGCGGCACCCGGTGCCACGACCCGGACGAGGAGGCCGGCAATGGCAGGTAGGCGGGGAGCAGCGGCTATGGCGGCCGCTGCGGTCTTCGCGGCGGGCGTGGCTGCGCTGGCAGCGCCGCCAGCTCAGGCAGCGTCCCGGGCCCAGGCAGCGTCCTCCCGGTCCACGTCCCCGGCCCAGGCAGCGTCCTCCCGGTCCACGTCCCGGGCCCAGGCAGCGTCCTCCCGGTCCACGTCCCCGGCCCTGGCCACGTCTGCGGTCTTGCCGGGGGCATTGCCTACCGCAGCCCCAGGAGCCAGCAGCGGGGACTGGACACAGGGCGGCGCGCAGCTCGCCAGCAGGGGCATTGTCGTCAACGACCCGTCCCGCAAGACGCCCAGGCTGCCGCGGGTACCGGCGTCCGCCTTCGTGGTCGCCGACGCCGGCACCGGCCAGGTGCTCGCCGCCAAGGACCCGCACGGCTGGTTCAGGCCTGCGAGCACCCTCAAGGTGCTCACCGCGATCACGCTCATCCCCTTGCTGAACCCGAACGCCAGCACCGTCGCCTCGCATCAGGCGGCCACCGTAGAGCCGAATGACGTGGGCCTCATCGCCGGCCGGCACTACAAGATCTCCGACCTGTTCCGTGCCCTGCTGACCATCTCGGCCAACGATGCGGCCGTTGCGCTGGCCCAGGCGACCGGATCCTTCAGCCGGGGCATCGCGCTGATGAACGCCGAGGCACACGAACTACAGGCGGACGACACGGTGGCAAAGGAGCCGAACGGGCTCGACGCGCCGGGCCAGCACACCTCCGCCTACGACGAGGCGCTGATCGCCAGGCGCGCGCTGGCCATGCCCGCCTTCCTGGGCTACGACAGGACGCTGGCCGCGCGATTTATGGTCAAGCCGCGGCACTGGGTCACGCTCGTCAACCAGGACCAGATGCTCACCGACTACCGCGGCGACATCGGCGGCAAGATCGGCTGGACCACCGCCGCGGGTGCCACCTATGTCGGCATGGCCAGACGCAATGGCGTGACGCTGATCGTAACGATCTTGCACTGCCGGCCGCTCACCGAGTTCACCTACGCGTCCCGCCTGCTGAACTGGGGCTTCGCCATGGATGGCAAGGTCAAGCCGGCCGGCACACTCGTCAGCCCGCTGCCGCCTCCGGCCGCCAAGAGGGCGACGGCGCACGCAGCGAAGGGCGCGGCCAGCCGGCCGGCCGCCGCCAGCGGCTCATTCCCGGGCCATCCCGTCGCCGTGGGAGTGGGGTTCCTGCTGCTGGCCGGGCTCATAGTCACCGGATTCGTGGTGCACCGCAGGCGAGCCATGGTCGCCGCCGCGAAGTCGCGTGCCAGCCAGCGCCGGAGTTCAGCCTCGACCGGGGGATGACCCAGCCCGGCAACCGCCGCCCACCACCTTCCTACCCGGCGGGCAGCGGCAGCAGCAGGCCGATCCTGTCCCTGACCAGCGCCATGGTCTCGCGGGCCACCCGGCTCGCCCGGCTGGCACCCTGGGCCAGCAGCCGGTCGAGCTCGGTCTCGTCGGCAAGCATCTTCTCGGTTCGCTCCCGCACCGGCGCAAAGGTGTCCACTACCAGCTCGGCAAGCTCGCGCTTGAAGGTGCCATAGCCGACGTTGCCATGCGAGGCCTCGAGCTCGGCCACGCTCACCCCGGCGAGCGCCGAATAGATCCGCAGCAGGTTGGTGACTCCCGGCTTGGCCGCCTCGTCGGCGCGGATGTCGGTGCCGGCATCGGTCACTGCCCTTGCGATCTTCTTGCGGATCACGCCGGACTCATCGAGCACGTCCACGATGCCTTGTGGCGAGGACGACGATTTGCTCATCTTCGCCGCGGGATCCTGGAGGTCATTGATCTTGGCCACATCGGCCAGGATGTAGGGCCCTGGCACGGTGAAGACCTGGCCGAACCTGTGGTTGAATCGCTGGGCGAGATCCCTGGTGAGCTCCAGATGCTGCCGCTGATCCTCGCCGACCGGAACCTGGTTGGCCTGGTACAGCAGGATGTCGGCGGCCTGGAGCACCGGATAGGTGAACAGGCCGACGCTGGCCTGTTCCGCGCCTCCCTTGGCCGACTTGTCCTTGAACTGGATCATCCTGCTCGCCTCGCCGAACCCGGTCAGGCAGCCCAGTACCCAGGCGAGCTCGGTGTGCTCTGCCACATGGCTCTGCACGAACACGGTGCAGCGCTCGGGATCGAGGCCGGCCGCGAACAACTGGGCGGCGGCGATCCTGGTCCTGCGGCGCAGCAGCGCCGGATCGTACGGAACCGTGATCGCGTGCAGATCCACGACGCAGTAGAAGGCGTCGTGCGTATCCTGCATGGCCACCCACTGCCGCACCGCGCCGAGGTAGTTGCCCAGGTGGAACGAGTCAGCGGTCGGCTGGATACCGGACAGAACGCGTGGTCGCGGCGGCCGGGACGGCTGGGTCATAGGCCGATTCTAGGCGGGCAGCCGCCACCGCCATCGGCGAAAGCGGCAGCGAAGCGCCTCATCTCTCGCCGCCCGCGACGGTGCCCACCACCAACGGAACGATGTCGGGGGCGCCGAGCCGGATCGCGTCCGCCTCCTGGTCATCGCTGACATCCTGCGCAGCCCGTTCGGCAGAAATTCTTGCCCGATAATGCTCGACCTCGCGTGCCGTCTGCCGCGAATCCCAGCCAAGCTGCCCCGCCATCAGGGCCGCCGCCTCCGGGGCGACAGAGATCCCGTGATCCCAGGTCTCGATCGTGATGTGCGTTCGCCGGGCCAGCGCGTCATACAGGTGCCGGGCGCCCTCGTGCGAGGCCGCGTAGACGATCTCCGCTCGCAGGTAATCGTCCGCGCCGGTCAGCGGCTGGCCCAGCGCGGGCTCCGCCTCGATCAGGCCGAGTACCTCGCCGATCAGCGTGCCGTACCTGTGCAGCAAGTGCTCGATCCTGGCGACGTGCAGGCCAGAGACGCGGGCCATCTGGTACCTGGAATTCCAGAGCGCGGGAAAGCCCTCCGCGCCCACCAGCGGGATCTCCTCGGTACACGACCGCGGGACCCGCCCGTCCAGCCCGTGAGCCACCGCGTCCACCGCGTCCCTGGCCATCAGCCGGTAGGTGGTGTACTTGCCGCCCGCGATCATCACCAGCCCCGGTACCGGGTGGGCGACAGTGTGCTCCCGCGACAGCTTCGAGGTCTCATCGGACTCGCCGCTCAGCAGCGGGCGCAGGCCGGCGTACACGCCTTCCACGTCATCGGAGGTCAGCGGGACCCTGAGCACCCGGTTGACCTGGGTGAGCAGGTAGTCAATGTCTGACCTGCTCGCGGCGGGGTGCGCCTTGTCGAGCGACCACTCCGTGTCGGTCGTGCCGATGATCCAGTGGCGGCCCCACGGGATCACGAAGAGCACGCTCACCGGCGTGCGCACGATGATCCCCGTGCTGGAGTGGATGCGATCCCTGGGGACCACCAGATGGATGCCCTTGGAAGCACGCACGTTGATCATGCCCCGGCCGCCGACCAGCGCCTGGATGTCATCGGTCCACACGCCGGTCGCGTTGACCACCTGCTGCGCGCGGATCTCGAGCTCGGACCCGGACTCCAGATCCACCACGCGCACGCCGGTGACTCGCTCGCCCTCCCGCAGGAACCCGGTCACCTGGGTACGCGACGCGATCCTGGCGCCGTAGCTGGCGGCGGTGCGCAGCACGGTGATGACGAACCTGGCGTCGTCCACCTGCGCATCCCAGTACCTGATCGCGCCATGCACCGCGGTCCGCTTCAGCGCCGGGGCGAGTTCCAGCGCCGCGTGCCTGCTGAGCTGCTTGTGCCCGGGCAGGCCCCGGACCTGGCCCATCGAGAAGCCGAGCAGGTCATACAGCCCCACCCCCGCGCCCACGTACGCGCGCTACCAGCCACCGCGATGAGTGAGCGGGTACAGGAACGAGACAGGGCGGACCAGATGCGGCGCGATCCGCTGAAGCAGCAGCGCCCGCTCGGTCAGCGCCTCTCTGACCAGCGCGAAATTGAGCTGCTCCAGGTACCGCAGCCCGCCATGGATGAGCTTGCTCGATTGCGATGACGTGCCAGAGGCGAAATCCCTGGCTTCCACCAGGCCCACCGACAGGCCCCTGGTAGCGGCGTCAAGCGCCACGCCAGCGCCAACCACCCCGCCGCCGACCACGAGAACGTGCTGCTCGCGGGCGGCGAGGGCGGCCAGCGCGGCGGCCCGTTCGTCATCGCCAAGCGCTGCGGCCCGCTTGTCAGGGCCCAGCGCGGTGGCCGCGCCGGAGCCCGGCACGGCTGTGTCTCTTCCCCCGGTTCTCACATCCCGAACGGTACCCCGCGGGTATCAAGCGCGGTTGCGGCGGCCAGTGCCTACAAGGACCTGGCCGGCGTCTCACCAGGTGCGGCCGGCTCGCCTCGTGGCCGGCTGCTCGGCGCGACCACTACCTCCACCCGCTGGAATTCCTTCAGATCCGAGTAGCCCGCAGTGGCCATCGTCCGGCGCAGTGCCCCCATCAGGTTCATGGAGCCGTCCGCGACGCTAGACGGACCGTGCAGGATCTGCTTCAGCGAGCCGATCGTGCCGACCTTTACCCGGGCGCCGCGCGGTAGCTCCGGGTGGTGCGCCTCGCTGCCCCAGTGATACCCGCGGCCGGGCGCCTGGGCAGCGCGGGCGAACGGCGAGCCGACCATCACGGCGTCCGCGCCGCAGGCGAGGGCCTTGGCGATGTCACCGCTGCGGGTCATGCCCCCGTCGGCCAGCACGTGCACGTACCGCCCGCCCGACTCGTCCAGGTAGTCCCTGCGGGCCGCGGCCACGTCAGCGATCACGGTGGCCATCGGCACCGCGACACCGAGTACCGCCGCGGTCGTGTGGCCCGAGCCGCCGCCGAAGCCGGCCAGCACCCCGGCCGCCCCGGTCCGCATGAGATGCAGCGCCGCCGTGTAGGTGGCGCAGCCGCCGACGACGACCGGCACGTCCAGCTCATAGATGAACCGCTTGAGGTTGAGCGGCTCGGCCTGGCCGGAGACGTGTTCCGCCGACACCGTGGTACCGCGGATGACAAAGATGTCCACGCCCGCGTCGATGACCGTCTTGTAGTACCGGACAGTGCGCTGCGGCGAGAGCCTGGCTGCCGTGGTGATCCCGGCCGCGTGGATCTCCTCGATCCTGCGGCCGATCAGATCTTCCTTGATCGGTTCGGCGTAGATTGACTGGAGCCTTCTGGTGGCCGCGGGCTCGTCCAGTTCCGCGATCTCGCCGAGCAGCGGCTCCGGGTCTTCGTACCTGGTCCAGAGCCCTTCCAGGTCCAGCACGGCCAGGCCGCCGAGCCTGCCGATCTCTATCGCCGTCTGCGGCGACACCACGCTGTCCATGGGGCAGACGACCAGCGGCAGCTCAAACCGGTAGGCGTCGATCTGCCAGGCGATCGAGACCTCCTCGGGATCCCTGGTGCGGCGGGACGGCACCAGCCCGATCTCGTCGAGGGAGTAGGCTCGCCTGCCGCTCTTGCCGCGGCCGATTTCTACCTGCGTCACTACTGCCGCCCGCTGTAATTCGGCGCCTCGACGGTCATCTGGATGTCGTGCGGATGGCTCTCGGCCAGGCCGGCCCCGGTGATCTGGATGAAGTTCGCTTCCTGTAGCTCGGCGATGGTCCTGGCGCCGCAGTACCCCATGGCGGCGCGCAGCCCGCCGGTCAGCTGGGTGGCCACGCCTGCCAGCGGGCCACGGTAGGGGACCTGGCCCTCGACCCCCTGCGGGACCAGCTTGTCCTCGGCCAGCACGTCGTCCTGGAAGTACCTGTCCTTGGAGTAGGACTGGCCGCGCTCCCGGCCCAGCAGCGCGCCGAGCGATCCCATCCCCCGGTACAGCTTGTACTGCTTGCCGCCGACGAAGACCCGCTCGCCCGGGCTCTCCTCGCAGCCGGCCAGCAGGCCGCCGAGCATCACGGTGTCGGCGCCCGCGGCGATGGCTTTTGCTATGTCGCCCGAGTACTGAAGGCCGCCGTCGCCGATCACCGGAATGCCCGCCGCCCGGGCCGCCTGAGCGGCCTCGTAGATCGCGGTGACCTGCGGGACTCCGACCCCGGCCACGACGCGGGTCGTGCAGATCGAGCCGGGCCCGACACCCACCTTCACGCCGTCCGCGCCTGCCTCGACCAGCGCGCGGGCGCCTGACCGAGTGGCCACGTTCCCGCCGATCACGTCCACGCTGGTGTTCGCCTTGATCTGGGTGACCATGTCCAGCACCGCCTGCGCGTGCCCGTGCGAGGTGTCCACCACCAGGAAGTCCGCGCCCGCCTCGATCAGCGCCAGCGCCCGTAGCTTGGCGTCCTCGCCCACGCCCACCGATCCGCCGACTACTAGCCTGCCCTTGGCGTCCTTGGTGGCGTGCGGGAACTTCTCGCTCTTGGTGAAGTCCTTCACGGTGATCAGGCCACGCAGCCTGCCACCCGCGTCAACCAGCGGAAGCTTCTCCACCTTGTGCCGTTTGAGCAGGGCAAGCGCCTCGCCGGAGGCGGCGCCGACCGGCGCGGTGACCAGCGGCATCGGGGTCATGACCGCTGTCACCCGGCGGCTGTGGTCGCTCTCGAACCGGATGTCGCGGTTGGTGACGATGCCCAGCAGGATGCCCTCGTCGTCGGTCACCGGCACGCCGGAGATGCGGTACGTGGCGCAGAGGGCTTCCACGTCGGCGATCGTGGCGGCCGGGCCGCAGGTCACCGGATTGGTGATCATGCCGGCCTCGGACCTTTTCACCATGTCCACCTGCTGCGCCTGCTCCTCGACGGAGAGGTTGCGGTGCAGCACGCCCGCGCCGCCCTGCCTGGCCATGGCCACCGCCATCCTGGCCTCGGTGACGGTGTCCATGGCCGAGGAGATCAGCGGGATGCGGAGCGAGATGCGGCGGGTGAGCCTCGCCGTCAGATCCGCGTCGCTCGGCATGATCGTGGAGTGCGCGGGGAGCAGCAGCACGTCGTCGAAGGTCAGGCCAGGAGGGGCGAACTTGACTCCGTCAGTCATGGCATCTCCCGGTCGGTGACGGCGGACGTCATCCATCTTACTGAGGGTTAACGGGCCGACCGGGCCATCCAGGCTGACCCGTTAGTACAGTCCGGCAGGGACATCAAGGCGCACGGGCGGCCGCAAGCCGTAAAGCACCCGGCGCGCTCGGCACCCATCCCCGCGGCGCCAGTCAGTCAGCCAGCCAAAGGTGAGGCCACCTCAGCCGCTGCGAACCGGGGACCCGCAGCCGGCCGCGGCGCGGGCCTGCCCTGAGGGCTTCGGCGATCAGCGAGGTCCGCGTTCAGCTGAATGGCGTCCAGTATCTGCCGGTGCTCCAGGGTCAGGCCGTCCCGGTAAGGGTCGGCCTGAGCCGCGGCTCGGGCAAGAGCACGGCCCGGCGCGGCCCGCAGCGTGACGTCGAGCAGCGACCAGGACAGCTCATCCAGGGCGGCGCGCACCGCGCGGGGGTCCTGGGTCCTGTCGCAGACCTCTTCGAGTGCGGACAGCAGCTTGACTGGCCTCGGATCGGGCACCGCATCCAGCCGGAACGCATCGACCATGCGGCAGGGCGATTGACCCACCGTGCAGGCCTCGAACGAGTTCAGCAGCGGGCTTACCTCTCCCGCCGTCGCCGGGTCATAGAGCCCGGGGAACGGGATTTCCTCGTACCCGCGGTCGTACCCGCTGAAGTAGATCGGCGCCGCCGAACCGGTCTGCGCCAGCACACCGGTGGCTACGTCCAGCAGGCTGACCGGCCAGCCGAGATCGGTGATGGCATGCAGCCGGTATTCTCCGCGCTGACCGCCCACGCCCGCGACGAGCAGCAGCTGCGCCGACTCCAGCGCCGACTGGGCGTAGAACGCGATATCCGCGCTGTGCAGCCGGATCACTCCGCCATCGGCCCAGTCCAGCAGCCGCTGGTAGATGATCGAGTTGTCGACGACGTGAGTGAACCTCGCTGATGAGCACAGCAGCTCACCACTGCTGGCGGCGCACGACGAGACCCACTCCGCCACTCGCTTGGAGGCGGTATATGTCTCCGGTGAATATGGCCGCAGGGCCTTGCCGGTGGAGGCGCACACTACCTGCGGAACCCCGGCTTCCGCGGCGGCCGCCAGCACGTTGCGGGTACCAAACACGTTCGTGGTGACGGTGCGATGCACCTCTAGCTCCGCCAGCCCCGGACTGCGCTGCGCGGCGACGTGGAAGATCACGTCCGGCCGGATCTCCCGGATAACCTCGTCCAGGCTGCGGCGGTCCCTGACATCGGCTTGCACGTATTGCGCGCTAGCGAGCCGCGGCCAGGCATCGGTACCACCGCGGCTCATGCTGACCAGGCGACCTGGGCATCGCAGGACAAGCTGCCGCATCAGCGTTGAACCGATGCATCCCGTCCCTCCGGTCACCAGTACCGTCGCGCCGCGCAGCTTCTCGTCAAGTGCCGCGTCCGGCAGGCACAATCCCCGCTCGCGTATCCCCACGAACCGGGCGTGCTCCTCGGCAGCGCTCCCCGAGGCTGCAATGAGCGATTGCGTCAGATCACGCAACCGCCGCACAGTCGCGTCGTCGAGGCGCGGCTGCCCCGCTGGCGCAGCGGCGTGCATCAGCTCGACGATCTCGCATGCGGTCTCCACCCCATGACCTCCGACCAGATCTCTGTGGCCTTGGCGCCTGACACCACCTCAAGGGCTTGAGCCAGATGTCCGGTGTGGCATGGATCGGACCCCCGACGGCACTTGAATGAGCCGGACACGCCAGCCATATCCCATATTTTTAGGAGCACGTTGCTTAACAATCAGTACGACGCCCGATTAGCCCGATCGGATGTCATCGGCAGCCAGGTTCCTGGTCTTCTGACGCGTAACTTCACATCAATCCACGGATCGGTGTTAAACGGAAACATCCGGAAACATTGCGGAAACAACACAGAAATCCCCGTGACGGTCCGTATTGGACGATGTCCGCAATCAACCGCTACGTCCTATAACGTTCGTCACTTCAGCACCACAGACCACAGGTACACCGTGAGCCTTAGCCGTAAGTCACGGAAAGTAGTCATTAAGTAACACAATCCCGGGTCAACCGAATGGTGCCGCTAAGCGTCATCTTAAGGAACAGGTTTGGAATCTTAGATCATCGGACGATACATGTCTCGCCTGCCTCGAATAGCTGATACTCGCTACGATCGTTAGACCTCGCGCGAGCAGTGGCCTACGTTTTAGTCCATTCGACCGTGCCGGTGGGAGGTTTGCACACTTGACTGACGTCATCGAGAGTTCTCCAGGGGCCGATGCACCGGCAGCAGAGACCGCCGTCGGTCGCTGGGCCGCCGACGCCAGCCACCCGACTGGCAGACTGCGCATGGCCATCACGCGCAGGGGGCAGGCAGCGGCCCTGGCGGTCCGCGCCATGCCAACACCTGGCATCCTGTTCCGCGGACATGGCAGATCCGGAACGGTAGGTGGGGCGCTGGCGCCGCCTGCGATACCCGGCACGAGGGAGATGCCCCGGGCGCAGCCAGTCGCCCAGGGGCCGGTGCTGCCCGTGCCACCAACTGACGACGAGAAGTTCCGGTACATCCGGCGTCACTCGTGGATCCTGTCGGTCTGCTCCGCCGCCAGCTTCCCGCTGCTGCTGTTCAGTCAGCTACGGCTGATGCTGCTGCACCACTGGTTCTGGTTCTATGCCCCGTTCGCAGTGCTGGGGCTGCTGTTCCTGACACTGCCCCTGCTGACAGACGGCATTAGCCGTGGCTTCGACTTCGGCAAGCACCAGCGCCTGGTGGACTCGTGGCAGCCGACCCGGTATCCGTCGGTCGATGTCTTCCTGCCCGTGTGCGGCGAACCGGTTGAGGTGCTGCGCAACACCTGGATGTACGTGGCCCGCATGAGCCGGCACTACAAGGGAACGGTCATGGCCTACGTGCTCGATGACTCGGCCAGCCCGGAACTGAGATCGATGGCACGAGACTTCGGCTTCGCCTACGCGACCCGCCCAAACAGGGGCTGGTTCAAGAAGTCAGGCAACCTCTTGTTCGGCTTCCAGATCTCCGAAGGCGACTACATCCTTCTGCTGGATGCCGACTTCGCGCCCCGCCACGACCTTCTCGACCACGCCCTGCCCCATATGGAAGCGGAGCCAGATACCGGGATCGTGCAGACACCGCAGTTCTTCCGCATTACCGACGACCAGACCTGGGTGGAACGAGGAGCCGGCGCCGTCCAGGAGCTGTTCTACCGGTCCATCCAGACGGCCCGGTCAAGAAAAGGCGGCGCGATCTGCGTGGGCAGTTGCGCCGTCTACCGGCGAGCCGCGCTCAAGGACAACCAGGGCATGACGCTAGCCGAGCACTCTGAGGACGTCCTCACCGGTTTCGACCTGAACAGGATCGGCTGGAAGCTGCGCTACCTGCCGGTCGCCCTGTCCACCGGGAACTGCCCGGATAACGTGCTTGCCTTCCTGAACCAGCAGTACCGCTGGTGCGCTGGCACCGTGGGGCTGCTCTTCGGCCCAAGGTTCTGGCGCAGCAAGTTTCCCCTGTATAGCCGGATGTGTTACATATCCGGCCTCATCTACTACGTCTATACGGCTCTTTTCACGTTCGTCGTCCCGGCCCTGACCATCGCGGTCCTGGTCTTCGTGCCGAACGTGCTGCTGCTGCGCAACATGATCTTCATGGTGCCCGTGCTGTTGTACTCTGCCGTGATCTTCCCCGCGTGGCATCACGCCCCGTTCCGGCTGGAGGCATGGTCGGTCAGGCTCATCTCGGGCTGGGCTCACTTCTTTGCCTACTTCGATGCGATACGCGGCAAGAAGCTGGGATGGAATCCATCCGGCGGCGACAAGAAGAAGCAGGATGGCAGGAAACGTTTCTGGATCTGCTTCACTGTCTGGAGCGTGGGCAGTTCCCTGGCCTGGATAGGCGTGGCCCTCTGGCGCATGCTGACCATGAACCCGGCCAACTTCGTTGTCCTGTTCGCCCTTGGCCTGTTCGAGCTCGTGATCGCTGGTCGTGTCCTGATCCAGCCCGCCACGGATGCGCACTCCTAAGGTGGAAGGGTCAGCGGACAGCCCGTTGGTGCGGCGCGGCGAGGTTCTGACATCAGCCGACGCCGATCCCGACGACCGGTGGCGGCTGGTTCGTGATCGCGACAGGGACGCTGCCCCGCCGATCGGCGGCGCCAGTCCGGCCACCGTGGATGCGGCGGACCCCAACGAGCGCTGGCGACTAGTTCGCCGCCGCGACTATGACGCCGCCCAAGGCGCGTCGCGCAACGGCCGGACAACGGCAGAACCTCGCCAGAACGGCCACCTCCCGAACGACCACATCCCAAACGGTCACAGCCCCGCAGCCACGCAGCCACGACCAGACACGCCAGCCGAAGCCAGCACCGCAACGCAGCGCGCCGTCACCAAGGACACGCCACCAGCACGACCCAGCGACGCCCCCGCAGGAACGCGACCCGACGACAACGGCGACGCCCCCGCAGGAACGCGGCACCACGACGCCCCCGCGGGAACGCCGCCCAACGACAACGGCGGCGGTCCCGCGGGAACGCCGCCCGACGACGATCGAGGGCTGACCCAGCCGACATCAGCCAGCCTGGCCGACACCAAGACCGAGGCCAGCCGCAACAGGCGCTGGCGACCGCGACGTCCTCGGGGCAATGACCCCGCCCCGGGCGCGCCGCCGGACGGCCAGCCCACCGCGGAACCCAGCCAGAACGGTCACGGGCCATCAGCCTCGCAGCTGTGTCCAGACATGTTGTCCGACGCCGACACCGTGATGTTTCCCGCGATAGTGATGGCACCCCCGGCCGCACTGGTGACCACAGATGTGGCAGAGGCCAACGCGGATGTCGCGACCCAGCCGCGGCCAGACGAGGGCACCGAGATTATCTCGGCGCCCGCCACGCTGTTGCCCGCAGCCGATGACTACCGGCCCGAGGAGTCCTACACCCCGAGCCGCCGCCGGACCATGATCAGCCGCCTCGTGCTGCTCGCCATCCTGTGCCTGCAGGCGATCATGTCGCTGCGCCTGCACAACACGGCTTTCGAAGATGAGGCGCTGTACCTCTACGCAGGGCACATGGAGATAGCGCATCTGCTCCATGGCGCATCGCTCCAGGGTAATTACGCCGCCTACTTCTCCGGCTCTCCCGTCCTCTACCCCGTGCTTGCGGCCGCCGTAGATTCGATAGGAGGGCTGGCCGCGGCCAGGGGGCTCAGCCTGCTCGAGATGCTGGCTACGACGGCGCTGCTCTACTCCCTGACTCGGCGGCTCTTCAACGAGCGAACCGGCCTGTGCGCAGCATTGCTGTACTCCGTGACCATGTCGGTGATCTTCCTCGGCAACTTCGCCACCTTCGACGCCAGCTGTTTGTTCCTGCTCGCCCTGGCCGCGTGGATCGTGGTCCGGACTGCCCTTGCACGGTGGCCGATCTTCCTGATGGCGGCCCCCGTTGCGGCGCTGGCCGTGGCCACGAAGTATGCCGGCCTGATGTTCGTGCCCACGATTGCGCTGCTGCCTGCCTTGACCGCCTGGCCTCTCCGCCGGCGCCGCGCGCTGCTGTATCCGCTCGCATTCTCCGCAGCGGTGGTGGCGATTCTCTATGGCGGCCTGCGCTTGGGCGGATCCGCGTACTTGAACGCCGTCCAAAGCACTACGACGTCGCGCGCCTCGGGCAGCACGCCGTTGAGCACGCTCCTGCGGGAGAGTCTGGACTGGGGTGGCCTCTGGTTCGCGGTAGCGGTGCTCGGCACCGTGGCCTACGTATGGCGTCCACGTACCGAGCCTGGTGAGCAGCTCGCTCCCGCCGGCAGCCGCCTCAGGCGGGCGACGATGGGCACGATCCTGACCGGGACTGCGCTGCTGGCGCCGATTTACCAGGCGCACATACACACCGATGTCTCCTTCCAGAAGCACATCGGCTTCGGGCTGTTCTTCGCCGCGCCCATGGCCGGAGTGGGGCTAGCCCGGATCGTCGGTGATCACTTCCGCCGGCCTCAGCTCGGCATCGCGGTCTGGTGCGCGGCGCTCATCCTCGGGGGGCTGACGCAGGCAAGCCAGCTCTACAGCGGGTGGCCGAACTCGCAGAAGTTCACGCAGACGCTCGCACATTACCTCCGGCCGGGTGCGCGCTACTTGGTCGAAGTGCCGGAGGTACCCATCTATTACCTGAGGAATCACGCGGACGCGCAGCCCAGCCAGTTCTACTCCACCTTCTTGATCTTTTATGTAGACAAGCAGGGTAAGACCCTCACCGGCGACGCCGGCTTTGTGGCCGCAGTGAAGCAGGGATACTTCCAGGTCATTGCGTACACGGGGACGATCACCCCCTCGGTGGACCAGCTGCTGGGGCGAACGCTCAGAGCCGACCCCGCCTATCGGCTGGCCTCGGTGGTTCGTTCCTACTCGAGCCCCTACACCTTCTGGAATTACTACATATGGGTCAAGCGATCGCCGGTGACTCATCAGCGCGCGCATACTGTGATCCGGCACCGCACGGCAACCCATGAAAGGCAAGCGCCAAGTAAAGCCACCAGGCAGCTCGAGTCCTGAGCGGGCTGGGACTGTCCCGCCTCGACAGGCGAGGGCGCAGCTCAGCCCATAGTGGTGTAGACGCTCACGTACTGCGCACTCATCGTTGCGCCCGGGGATGTCTGGCTGGTCGGGGTCTTGCAACCACACTGAACGTTCGGATATGACCCACCGATGGCGACATCGAGGATGATCGAGAAGCCGTGATCAACCGCCTCGGCCCAGGCGGCCGTGCCCACCTTGCTCTCGCTGACGCTGAAATACTCTTTGCCGTCGAGGTACCAGCGGATCTGCTGGTCGGCCTCGTTACGCCGGTCCATGATCACGCTGTAGGTGTGATACCCGCTCTCGCAGCCTGAACATGTCCGCAGCCCACTTGACTGGCCATCGGACTCATGGCAAGGCCCGAAGGTGCCATCAGGATTGCGCTGGGTGAGGTTTCCGCAGTGGAGCGTGCCTGAGTTACTGCCGAGGGCATTGACGTCCTCCAGAATGTCGACTTCGCCGTGGGCGGGCCAAACGCCATTCCCGAGCATCCAGAATCCCGGCCAGTAACCCAGGCCGGCCGCCGGGTCCGGCTGCTTGATGGACGCGGTCACCATCATCTCGCCACCAGCCGGTGCAACGAATTTGTTGTTCTTGGTCTGGATCCGGGCGGAGGTCCAGGCTGAGCCGCTGTCCAGGGGGGTGATGTCGAGGTCGCCCTGGCCATCGAGGTGAACATTGGTCGGCGCGCTGGTCATTGTCTCGACCTCGCCGGTGCCGAACACGCCAACGCCACGGTCGTATTCCCAGTACCGGGCGTCGGGAGGGCTTCCGGCCGGGCCGGCAAAGGTGTCAGACCAGGCCTTCGTCCACACCACGCTGTTAGACGCCGGGCGGCCCGTGCAGCCGGATCCGACAAGGACCGCCAGAATACCTATTCCGGCGATGAGCAGCCTCGACGAGCGTGAGGCACCCATACGCAGCGTTCCTCCGGTCGGTTTCGGGATGCCAACCCGCACCCCAGCCGATCGTAGCTTCCGTCCCGATGGGTTGACGCCAGTACCCGCCGAGGCAGGACCAGCCGGCCTACCCGGCGTGCCGAGCCGCGCCGCAGGGCTACCCGCCTTCTATCCGCGCAGCCAGAACTGCCAGGGCTGAGCCGAAGGGGGATGCGCCAGCCGCGCGCCGCGCCCTGTGCCAGGTCCCGCCGCTGCGCGCGGCGATGCGGGGTGCCGCGCGTGAGCCCCGGTACGGGCGGTGCCAACAGCGCCTGTCACGCCATGCCTGGCGGGCCACGACAACCGGGGGGCGGAGGCCGGATGCCGGTCTGGCGCGGCCAGGCCGGCATGACCATTGGATGGCTGTCCGGCAGCGGCACGCCCGGCGCCGGGCCCAGGGCGTGCCATGGGATCACGCTTCGCGGCGCCAACGCCGCGCGCGGGAGAGTTATCGTCTGCGCTGATATTGCCTCGGGTGCTGCCACCGGGGGCGGCAGCACGAACCCCGCCATCGGCGGCCGGACCGCTGGACGCCGCCCGCGGTGGGCGGGCGACGACGGCCGGACGCGGTGCCCCGAATCCTGGCCTGTCCAAGGACACCCCCACGAGCGAGTGCCGCGGACCCGCCGAACGTACCTTCCCCGCGTGCTGTGCGGCCGACTGCAACTCGGCGGAGAGTGGTGCAAGCGCCACCCCGCTTCTTCCGGCTGGCGACGACGGACGGGCGACGACGGCCATCAAGACCGCAGCGGCGGCGGCCACGAGGCCGATGGCCAGCGCTCGCACGGGCACTGGTCGCGCTCGGCCAAGCGGTCTGCCGTGGCGTCGGGCTTCCGGCTGGCCTGCCCCGGCGAAGATCTCGGCGCGGGGCTCGGCGCGGCTCCAGCGGGCGTCGGCGGCCGCGAGTGCCGGGCTCATCGCGCGGGCCAGCACCGGGGTGTCACGCGCGGCGATGCCACGATCGGTAGGGCCGCTATGGGCGGCACCGCGATCGGCAGCACCGCGATCGGCAGCACCGCGATCGGCAGCACCGCGATCGGCGAGGCCGCTAAGGGCGGCACCGCCGAGGCCGCTATGGGCAGTACCGCGATCGGCGGTGTCGACGTCCTCGCTGAGCGCGGCCAGCAACTCGACGGCCGGGTCGCCCATGGCGTCCGGCGGAAGGCCACGGCGTGCCCCAAGCGCGTCAACGATCGCCTCGGCCCGCCAGATCTCGCCAAGGCTGACAATCTGCTCGGATCCCTCGCCCTCCGGCCAGGGATCCGGCGAGTCAGGATCTCGCTGGGTCCCGCCGGGCGGCGCGGGGCCGCCCCCTGCGGTCACGCCATCGACTCCTGTACCGCGATCGCCCTTAGCCGGGCAAGTGCCCGATGCTGGGCTACGCGCACCGCCCCCGCTGACATACCGAGCACACTACCCGTCTCTTCCGCGCTCAGGCCCGCGACCACGCGGAGGACGAGCAGTTCCCTGAGGTGGCAAGGCAGCCGGGCGAGCAAGTCCCTGGCCCGCTGCGCCTCGATGTAGGCCACCGCCATCTCTTCGGGTCCCGGGTGCTCGTCCGGACCGTCCGGCAGATCCTCGGTCGGAACGGCGGACCGGGTAGCGTACCTGACCGCGTCGGCGACCTTGTGCGATGCGATGCCGTAAACGAACGACGCGAATGGTCGTCCCATGTCCCGGTACCTGGGCAGCGCCGCGAGTACGGCGATACAGACCTCCTGGGCCACGTCATCGGCTATGTGGTAGTGACCAGAGATCCGGCCGAGACGGGCCCGGCAGTATCGCATCACCATCGGCCGTACCTGCTCGAGGAGGCTCTCGATCGCATCCGGCTGCCCGCTTACCGCGAGATCGGTCAGATCCCGAAGGCCGGTCCTGTCGTGTGCTGCACGCCTTGATCTCTCCCCCGGGAGCGTGCGCCCCGCAATGCATCCCTCCGTCACCCAAGCATGATGCCCAGGTCGGCGAGATGTATGGCCTCAGGACCCGGCAAAGAAAAAGTCATATGGATCTGGCGTGGCGTCTGGTCATGATGCTAAGGGCCCGCAGAGAAGTAAGCCGCAAGTTCGTGATCGTCAGGTCGGGCCGGGGCGCCCGGCACGAGCTCAGGAGCGCCCGCCCTGGCCGGCGGGCCCGCGCGCTGGCTAGCGCGAGGACGTAAGCCGGCGCATGACCGTGCGCGGCGGTTCTGGCACGCCCCCGCCTGGAATCCTCGAACAGCCGGCACCCGCAACGGGAAAAGCGGCCCGCAGGCGCGTCCTTCCGCATCGTTTCCAAGATCGATGTGGCAGAGCCCCCCACCGGTGGTAGGTAACGCCACATCGATCTTCGGCGGCGCTCCGGAAGACGCGGCTCACGGGGTCGGTGGTGTCGGTGTGACGGGAGTAGCCCGGCCGGCAGGGTCCGCGGGCACCGCACGATCGTCCGGGACCAGGAAACGACGGTTTACTCCACGACATGTCCCAAGCAGCCAACGGCCCCTGCCCGAGCTACTAAAAGTAGCCGGGCAGGGGCCGTTGGTCACGAACCGTGCAGGGGCCGTTGGCCCGAACCGGACAGGGGCGTTGGCCCGAACCGGACAGGGGCGTTGGCCCGAACCGGACAGGGGCGTTGGCCCGAACCGGACAGGGCGGCTATTCGCCGCTCAGCGGACGTTAGTGAGCGTGACCATGGCCGCCGTGGCCCTGGCCTGCCCCGTTGGCGTCATCTTCCGGCTTCTCCACGATAAGAACCTCGGTCGTGAGCAGCATGCCCGCGATGGAGCCGGCGTTCTGCACCGCCGAGCGGGTGACCTTGACCGGGTCAATGACGCCCTGAGCCAGCAGGTCGCCGTACTCGCCGGTGGCCGCGTTGTAGCCATTGCCCTCGCCCAGGCCGGCCACCTTGGCGACGACGACGGCGCCCTCGGCTCCGGCATTCTGCGCGATCCACTTGCAGGGCTCGCTGAGGGCGATGCGCACGACGCGCACGCCTGTCAGCTCGTCCCCGGTCTTTCCCAGGTCACCGAGGTCGGCCGCGATCTGCACGAGCATGCTGCCGCCGCCGGCGATGATTCCTTCTTCGATCGCCGCCCTGGTGGCGGAGATAGCGTCCTCGAGGCGGTGCTTCTTCTCCTTCAGCTCCACCTCGGTCGCCGCGCCTGCCCGCAGCACGCACACGCCACCGGACAGCTTGGCGAGCCGCTCCTGCAGCTTCTCGGAGTCCCAGTCAGAGTCCGTGCCGTCGATCTCGGTACGGAGCTGGCGAATCCGGTCCTGGATGGTTGACTCGTCACCGGCGCCGTCGATGATCGTGGTGTCGTCCTTGGTGACCACGATCCTGCGGGCGCTGCCCAGCATGTCCAGCGTGACTCGGTCCAGTTGCATGCCCAGCTCTTCGCTGACCACTTCGGCGCCGGTCAGCACGGCCATATCACCGAGCATGGACTTCCGCCGGTCACCGAAGCCTGGCGCCTTCACGGCGACCACGAAGAGCAGCCCGCGGATCTTGTTCACCACGAGGGTCGACAGGGCCTCGCCGTCCACGTCCTCGGCCACTACCAGCATCGGCTTCTTGGCCTGGGCGACCTTCTCGAGCACGGGCAGGAAGTCCGTCATCGAGGAGATTTTGCCTGCGTACAGGAGGATGTAGGCGTCTTCGAGGACCGCTTCCATCCGCTCCTGGTCGGTGACGAAGTACGGGGAGATATAGCCCTTGTCGAACTGGAGCCCCTCAGTGAACTCCAGCTCGAGCCCCATGGTCTGGGACTCCTCGACGGTAATGACCCCGTCCTTGCCGACCTTGTCGAAGGCCTCAGCGATCAGGTCCCCGATGCGCCGGTCCTGGGCCGAGATGGTGGCGACATGCGCGATGTCGCTCTGCTCGGTCACCTCGCGGGCCGCCTTGAGCAGCCGCTCGGACACGGCCTCAGCCGCAGCGTCGATGCCGCGCTTCAGGGAAATCGGGCTGGCTCCGGCTGCCACCGAGCGCAGTCCTTCACGGACCATCGCCTGCGCGAGCACGGTCGCCGTGGTGGTGCCGTCGCCGGCAACGTCGTTCGTCTTGGTGGCGACCTCCTTGGCGAGCTGGGCGCCGAGGTTCTCGTACGGCTCCTCCAGGTCCACCTCGCGGGCCACGGTGACGCCGTCGTTGGTAATGGTCGGGGCGCCCCACTTCTTGTCGATGACCACGTTGCGCCCGCGCGGCCCCAGTGTCACCTTGACGGCGTCGGCGAGGCGGTTTACACCGCGCTCAAGCGAGCGACGCGCATCTGCGTCAAATTCCATGATCTTGGGCATGTGACCTTCGGACTCCGATCCAATCGGGCTCTTTAAAAGTGATGTGCAACCGCCCCGGGCTGCCCGGAACTCCCAGAAGTGATCACTTCCAGGGCCGGGCAGCCCGGGGCGGTAACGGCGGGATCCGCGGCATCCGCGAGCGAATGTCGCCCCGCCACCTGCGGGATCGCTACTTGTCGATGATGGCGAGAACGTCACGGGCAGAGAGCACTAGGTACTCCTCGCCGCTGTACTTCACCTCCGTGCCGCCGTACTTGCTGTACAGCACCACGTCACCGACCTTGACGTCCATGGGGACCCGCTTGGCTCCGGCATCGTCGAAACGGCCGGGACCAACCGCAAGAACTTCGCCCTCCTGGGGCTTCTCCTTGGCGGTGTCCGGGATAACCAGGCCGGACGCTGTGGTCTGCTCAGCTTCGAGCGTCTTGACCACGATCCGGTCTTCGAGCGGTTTGAGAACTACCTTGGTGGCGGTCGTCATGATATGACCTCCCCCTTCGGAAAGGCTTATGAGACTTGGGTAGAGGCGACCACGGCAGCCTGCCGTCGCGGGTGTCAGACTGACCTTGTCGCATTAGCACTCTACACTAGCGAGTGCCAGTTCCGAACAGTATCCAGTTGGCGCGGACTCGTCAACACGAGAGCCCCGGAGCGGCCGCCCGTGTGGCCACACTGGCGCTGCCTCAGCGCAGCACGACCTCCAGCATCCGGGGAATCCGCAGCGCCGGGGATGGTTCGTACTCCACCCGCTGGGACGACAGCAAGCTACAGGCTTCCCGCACTGCGTCGACGACACCGGTGGCAAGCGCCAGTGCCTGCGGCGCGCCCGGGCATGGCCGGATCCCGTACCCGAACGTCAGGCTGGGCATGACGTGACCGGAGAGATCGGGGCTGTCCGACTGACCGGATGCGGCCAGATCACGGTTGGCCGCCTCGACGTTGCACACCACGGTGTCGCCGGCGCCGACCAGGGCGCTGCCGTTGACGCTGACCGGTGCACGGGCAATCCGGCGGCTGGCCCGCACGACCGGATTATGCCGCAGCACCTCGTCAAGCACCTGATGGGTCGGCCAGTCCGCGGATGCTTCCCGGCTGCCCTGTAGGAACTCCAGCGCCAGCCCGATCAGGCCAGCCGTCGCATCGCAGCCCTGGACCATGAGCGCGATCCTGGCAACGGTCACGTCCATTTCAGCCGGGCCCAGCATGTCGACGAGCCGCGCGGTCGCCGCGTCGGCCAGCTGCTGCACCCGCGGATCCGATCCGGGAAAGTAGCCAGCCGCGATCGCGATCACCGCTTCCGCGGCACCCTCGGCGCACGCGATCCCCAGGCATTCCGCCATGACCGTCATGGGCACTCGCCGGGCAAGCAGTGCCATCACGTCAAGCCGCTCGCCCGGCTTGGCGGTCGCCGTGATCGCGGCATCCGTCCGCCAGCGGGCGGCGCGGCGCAGCTGATCAGGTTCTAGCGGGCGCAGCTCCGCGACCGCACCTGCCCGGCGGCGGCGGTGCTCAGGGCCGTTGGCGAAACGCGACACCGAGGCGCGCAGCCAGGAGATCGTGCCGACACGGCCGGCCGCATCAGCCTCAGGAACCTCGAACCGGTCATCGGCCAGGACGGCCTGAACGTCGGCGCACCGGCAGGCGATCCATTCGCCGGCGGCGCCTGATTTCGCGAACGCCGGCGGCTGCTGGGCATCATCGTCTGCCATGCCTGTGATCCTAGGACCCGACAGGTTCCATGACGGACGAAGTATTGCGGCGGGGCCGGGCGACTGCCCCGGCCCGCACAGGTCGGCGCAGGCCCGGGTCAGCAGGTGCCGCTCGGGTCAGCAGGTGCCGCTCGGGTCAGCTAGTGCCGCTCGGGTCAGCAGGTGCCATTCGGGTCAGCTAGTGCCGCTCGGATCGGCCGGATCGTCTGGATCGCCGAGTTCCACCAGGGCGCCGGAGTCGTCCAGGTCGAACTCGCCGTCCCTGACCCCGGCCACGAACGCGTCCCATTCGGCGGGCGTGAAGACGAGTGTCGGCCCGTCCGGGTCCATCGCGTCCCGGAGGGTGATCACGTGGTCGCTACCCTCTTTGGAGCCTTCGCTGATGGCAACCTCGACACGGCTACTGGAAGTATCGTCGCCGCTCGAGGGGCTGCCCGGCTGCGTACCGGTCGAGTCCATGTCCCGCAGTGTGCCAGATCCGGGCCGGTTACCTGACCACCACGTCCGTGACGGGCAGTGCGGAATCGGCCGGAAGATCGAGCGAAGACGGCGCTACGTCGCGGGCAACCAGCTCGGCGCCGAGCGCCGCCACCATGGCACCGTTGTCGGTGCACAGCCCGGGCCTGGGCACCCGCAGCCGGATCCCGGCAGCGGCGCAACGCTCGGCGGCAAGCGCGCGAAGGCGCGAGTTCGCCGCCACGCCGCCGCCGATGATCAGATCCGTCACTCCATTGCGCCGGCAGGCGATCACTGCCTTGGCGGTGAGCACGTCCGCGACGGCTTCCTGGAACGACGCGGCCACGTCATTCAACGGCACGGCATCCCCGGCGGCCTCGCGTGCCTCCACCCAGCGCGCCACTGCGGTCTTCAGCCCGGCGAAGGAAAAATCGAGCGTCCCATCCCGGTACTTGGCGCGCGGGAAGGCGACCGCCGACCGGTCACCGTGGCCGGCCGCGGCGTCGATCGGCGGGCCGCCAGGGAACGGCAGTCCGAGCAGCCGCGCCACCTTGTCGTAGGCCTCACCCGCCGCGTCGTCGATGGTGGCGCCGAGCGGCACGACATTGGACGCAACGTCATGCACCAGCAGCAGCGAGGAATGCCCGCCTGATACCAGCAGGGCGATCGCTGGGGCGGGCAGCGGGCCGTGCTCGAGCTGATCCACCGCGATGTGGGCGGCCAGGTGGTTGACACCGTAAAGCGGCTTGCCCAGCGCGACGGAGTAGGCCTTCGCCGCGGCGACCCCGACCAGCAAGGCGCCGGTCAGGCCCGGGCCCGCCGTCACCGCGATCGCGTCCACCGCGGCCAGCTTCTCGCCGGCGATCGCGAACGCCCGGTCCACGGCAGGAACCATCGCTTCCAGGTGCGCGCGGCTTGCCACCTCGGGAACCACGCCGCCAAACCGCGCGTGCTCGGCCACGCTCGACGCCACCGAGTCGGCGAGCAGCTGATGACCGCGGACGAGTCCTATCCCGGTTTCGTCGCAGGACGTCTCGATGCCGAGCACGAGAGGGGCGGTCATAGCCGTCGCTCCGGTGATAGGGGTGCGGCCGGCCCAGGGGAGAGCTCGGCTGGGTCCATCGGCCGGCGCATCACGATGGCATCCATACCGCTCGGCTGGTAATAGCCGCGCCGCAGGCCGACTTCGGCAAACCCGTGCCCGCGGTAGAGGCGCTGTGCCCGCTGGTTGTCCGCCCGTACCTCAAGGAACACCTCGGCGCAGCCCTGCTCCGCTGCCTGCGCCAGCAGCGCTTCCAGCAGCGCGGAGCCGATGCCCCGTCCCCAGCTGGAGGGGGCGACCGCCATCGTCAGCACGTCCGCCTGGCCGCCCGCCTCGGGACGAGACCGGCCGGCCTGCCTGGGCACCGGCGCCATCAGTCCGGCGTATCCCACGACCTGGCCGCCGGCTTCCGCGACCAGGTAGTACCGGCCCGCCGACCTGCCGCCGAGCTCGCTGGCGAACATCTCCAGGGTCCAGGCATCATCGGGGAAGAGCTCCCGCTCAAGGTCGATCACCGCGGGCACGTCGCCGGCGGCCATCCGGCGCAGCCGGGCGGTCACGCCGCAGACACCCGCTTCGGCGGGCCCGGCACTCGCGCATCGGGCTTTCTCAGGTAGAGCGGCTCGGCTGGCTCCAGCACGGCGCCGGCCGCCAGCCGTTCGGAAACAAAGTCGGCAAGCCAAGATGCCGCCGGATAGCGGGGTCCGATCGGCTCGCCAAACGCGGCGGGGTAAAGCAGCGGCCCCTCGCCGGCGGCAGGCACGGCGGGATACAGGCTGGCCGGCTGGCCGACCGCGGGGCCGAGGATGCGCTGGCCGGCTGCCGTGTACCTGGCCCAGTACACCTCCTTGCGGCGGGCGTCGGTCGCGACGAGGTATTCGCGGCCCGCCGCCGCGGTGATCGCCGCGCGCGCGATCGCGTCGAGCGTGCATACGCCGTGCACCGGCACGCCGAGGACGGCGCCGAGCACGCGGGCGGTGACCAGGCCGACGCGCAGCCCGGTATAGGGACCCGGGCCGATGCCGACGGCCACCGCGGTCACGTCGTGACGGGTGACGCCAGCCTGGTCGAGCACGCTGACGATCGACGGCATGAGCAGCTCGCCGTGGCGGCGGGCGTCCACCGTGGTGGATTCGGCGAGCACGCGTTCGCCATCGTGCACCGCGGCCGTGATGGCCGGGGTCGCGGTATCGAACGCTAGGAGCAGCACGGTGGACAGCGTAGATGACCTGGTGACCTGGATCAGCCGATCCGACGGAGCACATCGGTCGCCGCGGCGGCGGCGCCGGCCCTGAGCTGGCTGGCCGAGACGGGCCCGTATCCGCCCTGGTCGGCGTGATCGAGGCCGCTGAACTCCACGGTGACCAGCGCGTTGCGGAACCTGGCCACGACGGTGACCCGCTCCGTTGTGTCCCCGCCGGCCGTGATCACCTGGAACGCGCTGAACGCCGCTGTGCCCAGCCCACCGATCGCGGTGACCTGCGCTTTGGGCTGATGGCTCTTTCGCGGCGGGTGGAGCTCACCCTGCATGGCCTGGCTATAGGCATCCTTCGCGGCCGAGGTCGCGCTGCCGTTCCCGCTGGCCAGACCGCTCGGAGCGTACGCCGTGGCGGTAACCTCGAGCAGCCGGTAGACGGGCCGGCGGTCCAGCGTCCAGTCGCACTGGTTGCTTGAATTGCCGCTGAGTCCCGGCAGGGCGACTTTCGTCAGCTTTCCGGGCAGATACTGGCCGAGCGTGCTGGCCGACACCGAGTCACAGGTATCTGGCACGGACCGCAGCTCGCCCGGCAGGTACGTGGTGACGAATCCGTTGGCCCCCGCCGTACTCGGCCCGGAACCGCCGGGGAGCAGGACGAAGACGACGACAGCGATGATCGCCGCACCGCCCGCGAGGCCGCCCCAGACGTAAATCCTGCGCTTTGCCCGCCTGGCCCGGGTCGCATGCGCCCGGCCGAGGACCAGCCGTCTGACGCGGCGCTCTTCGCCGTCATTTCCTCCGGCGTGGCGCGCCTCGCCGTCCGGTTCCGCGCGGCGGCTGCCTGCCTGGCCACGGCGGAGGGCATTCCGGTGACCTCGTGGCGGCCGCAGCGGTTCGGGAACGGCCCAGGCCGGATATTCCTCGTCGGTGTCAAGAGGGTCCGCGGAAGACCCGCCCTGATCGCGCGCTCCCGGCGCAGACGCCCTGGTGGACCGAGGGGGGCCTGCGCCCTGCTGAGCCACGGCACGCCTCCGGGGGTGAGGAGAATCCGCGCCGTGCGGTGACGGCGCGGCACGACTGCAAGGGTGATCGGGTGATCGGCAGCCTAGGGACAGCCGGAACTATCTGGGAACAGCCGGAACTATAGAGCCTTCGGCTGCCCGGTAGGTCCGGACACACGGATTTTACGCGCGCCTGGCGCTGTGTGTCCCGGCCACGTCGCACCCGCCCAGCTTCGCGCCGTCGGCCGACGTCCAGCGTGGCCCGATACGCCCTATCCGTACGATCCGCGCCTCATCCTCTGCCGGGTCGGCCGGGTCGGCCGGGTCGCCGGGGTCGTGAGGGTCGGCCGGGCCGTGAGGGTCGTGAGGGTCGCCGGGGTCGCCGGGGTCGCCGGGGTCGCCGGGCGAGGAGAGCCGCTCCGCGAAGCCGATCGTAATCTCCAGCCGGTCGGCAGAAAGCCCCTCGGCCAGGCCCTCCCCCCACTCCACCACGGTCACCGACCCGTCGAGGTCCAGGTCAAGATCGTCCACCTCGGCCAGGCCGCCGAGCCGGTAGGCATCGACATGGACCAGGGCGGGACCATCGGCGAGCGACGGATGAATCCTGGCAATGACGAACGTCGGCGAGGTGATCCGGCCGCGCACTTCCAGGGCCTCCCCGATGCCCTGCACCAGGGTGGTCTTGCCCGCACCGAGCGGCCCGGATAGCAGCACCAGGTCACCGGGGCGCAGCAGTCCGGCCAGCTGCCGGCCGAACGCGCGCATCCCGGCGGCGGTCGGCACCGTGATCTCGTCAGGCAACTCCCCGCACGCCTCCCTCGCCGCGAGATCGCCGGGACTGCTTGCCCGGCCGGATCTCACCGAGCAGGCTGGCGATCACATCGTTGACCACATCCGGGCGCTCCAGCATCAGCGCGTGACCCGCGCCCGGCACCATGACCAGCCGGGCTCCGGGGATCTCGGCGGCAAGCTCGGCACCCAGCCGCGGCGGGATCAGGCGATCCCGGTCGCCCGTCACGACGGTCACCGGCACCTTGCCGAGGACGCCGAGCACGTCCCTCTGGTCCCAGCCGAGCAGCGCACCATAGAACTCGGCGATGACGCCGACGGGCGCTTCGCGGACCATCCGCTCGACGAATTCGGTCAGGGTCATGCTTGCCTGCGGCTCGCCGAATGCCAGGAAGCGAGTCGCCACGAGCTCAAGCTCCCTCGTTGCCTTCCGGCCGCGTTCCACCAGGGCGGCTTGCCGGCCGGCCGCGGCGACGACCAGCAAGGCGGGAGCAACGCGCTGGAGGAATGTCCGCAGCGGCGACGGCAGCCCGGGCACCAGGCCATCTGGGCCGCTCAGCCCGCCGGCCGTGGTTGCGATCAGGACGACGCCGACCACCTTGGGGCCGAACAGTTCTGGATGCTGGCCAGCCAGCTCCATGATCGTCATGCCGCCCATCGAGTGGCCGACGAGGACGACGGAGGAGGACCCAGTTGCCACGGCCTGCATGACCGCGTCCAGGTCGCTACCGGTCTGATCCACGGTGACCGGCTGCCCGGCCGCCCGGCCGGAACGGCCATGGCCGCGCTGGTCCCAGAAGACCAGCCTGGCGGCCGCGGCCAGATCGCGGCGCTGGTAGTGCCAGCTGTCCTGGTGCAGCGCGTACCCGTGGCTGAAGATGATCGTGACCGGGGCGTCGTCCGGGCCGTTGACCTCCACGTGCAGCGGCACCCCATCGGGCGCGAGCACGACGAACTCGCGCCCGCGCAGCTCGCCGAGTGGTTCATCCGCCGCGGCGTCCGGGGACAGCCGGAGCCTGTTCGCCGCGAGCCGCTCGACCGCGATCACCGCGCCGACTCCGGCCGCGGCGGCGCCCGCAGCGATCCCGGCGATCCCGGTGATCAGCCGCCACCTGGCCATATCTCCTCCTGCCCGTGACATGCCTTGGGTTACATACCCCGATCAGGAGCCCCTGGCCACATAGGTTACTCAACGGTAGCTTTTGGGCCACCGGCAACCGAATGCGGTAACGATCTCATAAGAAATTGTCCCGAGCGCGTCGGCCCATTCCTGCGCGGTCGGCTCGCCGGCGTCGCCGGGGCCGAAAAGCACCACCTCGTCCCCTGCCTCGGCAGGCTCGTCGCCGAGGTCGATCACGAACTGGTCCATGCAGACCGTGCCGGAGATCGTCCGCCGGCGCCCCCTCGTCTGCACCTGCGCCACCCCGGCCGCGGTCCTCGGCACGCCCTCCGCGTAGCCAACGGGCACCAGGCCGAGCGTGGTCTGCGTTTTCGTGGTGTACCGGTGCCCGTACGACACGCCCGAGCCGGCCGGAACCCGCTTGACCTGCACAAGGCGGGTCCTGGTCGTCATCGCGGGCCGCAGCCAGTCGGGACCGCCGCCGGGCAGGGTGCACAGGCCGTAGATCCCGCCGCCGACCCGGACCAGGTCGAGCCACGTCTGCGGCAGGGTCAGGGTGGCCGGGGTGTTGGCGAGGTGCCGGAGCTCCGGCCGTACCCCGGCCTTCTCCGCCAGCTCCACGGCGTCGCCGAACGCGGTGAGCTGCGCCGCGATCGACGGATGGCCGGGCATGTCGGCGCAGGCCAGGTGCGACCAGAGACCGGTGATATCGACGTAGCAGGCCGCCTGCGCGGCGAGCGCGGCATCGACGAGGCCAGGCCAGTCGGCGGCCGTCGCGCCGCCCCGGGACATGCCGGTGTCCGCCTTGAGGTGCACCCTGGCCGGCCTGCCCGCGGCACAGGCTGCGGCCGTGACCCGGCTGAGCGTGCCCGCGGAGCCGACGCAGAGATCGACCCCGCGCCCGATAGCCTCGGCGTGCGCCGCCTGCGGGTCGTCCATCAGGCACAGCACGGGCGCGGTGATCCCGGCCGCGCGCAGCGCGACGGCCTCGGCCACGCCCACCACGCCGAGCCAGTCGGCACCGCCGGCCAGCGCCGCGTTCGCCGCGGGAATCATGCCGTGCCCGTAGCCGTCGGCCTTGACCACGGCCATCAGCCCGGCGGCCCCCACGTGCGCATCGAGTGCGGCGGTATTCCCCCTGATCGCGGCTAGATCCACGACGGCTTCCGCGATGACGTTCACGACGTTCCAGTGTGCCAGCCCGCTGCTGGTGCTCGCGGCCGACTAGGTCCGGCCCGGGTGTTCAAAGAGGCGATGATTCCGAACGGCGCTGGCCAGCCAGTCACCCTCATGGCGCAACGTCGCCGTCGCCGACGTGGCGCGCGGCCGCCCGCACGGCGCGGATGGCGGCAGGCAGCGCGCGCAAGACGTCCGAGGCGTCGATCGGCGCCGCAACGGAGCCGCTATGCACCGACTCGAGCGACTCCGGGTGCCCATCGCCCGCGTCGCAGCCACCCTGGCCACCCTGGCCGTCCTGGCCGTCCGCGGCGAGCCGGGCGGCGAGCCCGTGCAGGTATGCCGCGGCAGCCGCCGCATCCGCGGCGGCAAGCCCTTGCGCGAGCAGCGAGCCGGCCAGGCCGGAAAGCACGTCGCCGGTGCCGGCGGTAGCCAGCCACGGCGTGCCGGTCGGGTTCACCAGCACGGGCGTGCCGGGCTCCGGACTGGAGATCACCGTCGTGGAGCCCTTGAGCAGCACGGTGACGCCCAGCTCGGCCGCCGCCCTGCGCACGTGCTCGAGCCGCCGTGCCTCCACGTCGGCCCGGTCAGCGCCGAGCAGCCGGGCCAGCTCGCCCGCATGCGGGGTCAGCAGGGTCGGTGCCGACCTGGGCAGCAGTCCGCGGTCGGCCGCCAGCAGGGTCAGCCCGTCCGCATCCACGAGCACCGGGACGTCGGTGGCGAGTACCTCGGCAAGCAGCCTGGCGGCGTCCTGGCCGGTGCCCATCCCCGGTCCCGCTGTCCAGGCCTGCACCCGGCCGGCGGTCCGCAGCAGCTCGACGGCGTCGGGGTCCTTGTCGGGAATTTCCGTGATCACGGCTTCTGGCCAGTGCTGCCTGACCACCGCGGCGGCGGGCGGCGCCGACAACAGCCTGATCATTCCGGCGCCGCCCCGCAGGGCAGCGCCGACAGCGAGCCAGGCCGCGCCGGTAAACCGGTCGCTGCCCGCGACCACGCCGAGCACGCCGCGGCGGTACTTGTCGGACTCCGCCGACGGCCTGGGCAGCAGGGCGGCCACGTCGGCTGACTGGAGCGCCACGAGGTCGGCGGCGTCCAGGTGCGGTGCCAGGCCGATGTCGATCAGCTCGGTCATACCGGCCCGCCCCGCGCCGGGGTCGACGAGCAGGCCAGGCTTCCAGGTGCCGAACGTCACGGTGACATCGGCCCGCACCGACGGGCCGTCGAGCACGCCGGTGTCGGCATTGATGCCGCTCGGCAGGTCGACGGCCACTACGACCGCCTGCGACCCCGCCGCCTGCTCGGCCAGCGACGCGTACGGCTCACGCAGGCCGCCCTTGCCGCCGATGCCGAGCATGCCGTCCACGATCAGATCCGCCCGCTGAATCAGGCCGGGCACCGCCTGGTCCGCCGGGCTGAGCAGCCGGCCGCCCGCGTCGCGCAGGGCGCCGGCTCCGCCCTGATGAGTCCGCGAGCCGGCCGCAATGGCGCGGACCGTCACCCCGCGGCGGGCAAGCAGGGCACCGGCGTACAGGGCGTCACCGCCGTTGTCGCCGCTGCCGGTAAGCACGACCACCCGCGCGCCGTAGGGCTGGCCGAGCAGCCGGGCGCACACGGCCGCCAGGCCGAAGGCGGCCCGCTGCATCAGCGCGCCCTCGCCAAGCGTGGCCATCAGGGCGCCTTCGGCGGCGCGGACCTTCGCGACCTCGTGTGCCTGCCTCATCCCAGCCTCACCCCCCGTTCGCTCGCTACCGCCACCATGGCACCACCGCACCCGCGGTGATCCCCATCAGCCTTCCGCTACCACCATGGCGACCGACATACCCGCGTCGTGGCTCAGCGAGAGGTGCCAGCGCGAGACTCCTCGCATCCTCGCCGCCTGGGCGACCGTGCCGCGGACTGCGAGCTCCGGGCGGCCGGAATCGTCCTGCCGGACCTCCACGTCGGTCCACGCCAGCCCGGGCGGAGCGCCCAGCGCCTTCGCCGTAGCCTCCTTCGCGGCAAAGCGCGCGGCGAGCGCGGCGACCGGAAGATCACGTTCGCCCTGAGCGAACAGGCGGAAGGCTAGCTTCGGGGTCCGGTCGAGCGCCGTCTCAATCCGCGCGATGCTCACGATGTCCACACCGATGCCTACGATCACGGCCCCCAGCCTGCCACGGATTCTGGTTGCGGCCCGGAGGCCGGGCTGTCTAGCGTTCTCGTCATGCAGAGCTACCTTAGGTCCGTGACTTTCGGCTATTCGGATGCTCCGCTGACCGCCCGGTTCTGGGCCGACTCAGACATAGCTGAAGAGTCCACTCCGGCGAAGGCATTCGCCGAGGCGGCCGGCCATGGCGAGCAGGAATGATGGCCGGCTTGCCGGTCTCCGCCGGAATGTCGCCGCAGCGCGGATGACCACCCCTGAGCCTCAGATCCGGGTCCGGCGGGTGTATGACGAGCCTGCGGCGGCCGACGGCGCGCGGGTACTCGTGGACAGGATCTGGCCGCGCGGAATCAGCAAGGAGGCTGCCCGGCTGCAAGAGTGGGCCAAGGACGTTGCGCCCTCCGGCGAGCTTCGCCGGTGGTACGGGCACGATCCCGACAGGTTCGCCGAGTTCAGCCGCCGCTACCTGGCCGAGCTTGATCAGCCGGAGCCGCGTGCCGCGCTCGACCGGCTACGGGGGCTGGCCGCCGTCGGTCCCGTCACGCTGCTGACCGCCACCAGGGACGTGCAGATTAGCCAGGCGGCCGTGCTCGCCGAGCAGCTCCGTTCGGTGCGGTAGCCGCCCCTTCCTGCCCGCAAGCCCTGGGACCGCAGTTACCAGAGTGGCACGAGAGCCACATGGGCACCCTGCCCCGCGGAATCACTGAAATGGATGTGAATCTACCCCCCATCGGTGGGGGGTAGATTCACATCCATCCTGGCGGGAGGGGGGGTGCGGCTCCGCTGGGGTGAGCCGCACCCGGCGGGAGGACGTCAGCCGAGGACCGTGCGGACCGATTCGGCCAGCCGGCCGGCCACCCGCTCCGCCTCGACCTCATCGGCCGCCTCAACCATGACCCTGACCGCAGGTTCCGTGCCGCTCGGCCTGACCAGCACCCGACCGAGGCTGCCCAGTTCCATTTCGGCCGCGGCGACGGCGGCGGCGAGTTCCGGCGCCGACCCGACGCGCGACTTGTCCACCCCTTGCACGTTGATCAGCACCTGCGGGTACCTAGTCATCACCTTGGCCAGCTCGCCAAGGGGCTGGCCGCGACGGGCGACCGCGTCGAGCAGCTGGAGCCCGGTGAGTATCCCGTCCCCGGTGGTCGCGTGGTCCAGCATGATGATGTGGCCGGACTGCTCGCCGCCAAGCACGTAATGTCCAGCCCGCAGGGCCTCGAGCACATACCTGTCCCCGACCGCCGTCTCGATCACCCGGATCCCTGCATCGCGCATGGCTAGCCGGAAACCGAGGTTGGACATGACCGTGGCGACGACGGTGTCGCCGGTGAGCCGACCCGCTTCCTTGAAGCCGAGCGCGAGGACGGCGAGAATCTGGTCGCCATCGACCCCATTGCCGGCGGCGTCCACCGCCAGGCAACGGTCCGCGTCCCCGTCGTGCGCAATGCCGGCGTCCGCACTGTGGGCGATCACCGCGGCGGACAGCGCGCCGAGTGACGTCGAGCCGCAGCCCTGGTTGATATTCAGCCCGTCGGGCTCTGCGCCGATCGTGATGACGTCCGCCCCCGCGCGCCTGAACGCCTCGGGCGCGATCTCGTAGGCGGCGCCGTGCGCGCAATCGACGACGACCCGCAGACCAGCCAGCGGCAGCCTGCCGCTGGCGTCGGCATCGGACCCGGGGAATGCGCCTGCGGATGGCAGCGAGGAGACCAGGTGGTCCAGATAGCGCTCGGGCTCGGCCGAGGCATCGCTCACTCGCCCGAACCCGCCCTCGGGTGGGCGGGCCACAGCCGAGCCCCGCCGCCTGATCCTGTCCTCGATCTCGTTCTCGACGTCGTCCGGCAGCTTCAGACCGCCCCGGCCAAAAAACTTGATGCCGTTGTCGGATGCCGGATTGTGGCTCGCCGACAGCATCACGCCAAACTCGGCGCCCAGTTCAGCGGTGAGATATGCCACGGCAGGGGTGGGGATGACACCCAGCCTGAGCACATCCACGCCCACCCCGGCCAGCCCCGCCACGACCGCAGCCTCAAGGAACTCACCGGATGCTCTCGGGTCACGCCCGAGCACAGCGAGCGGGCGCCTGTTCGCTGCACGGGCAACACCGAACTCGCCCGCATCCCCCAGTGTGTCCGCCGCGGCCTCGGCCAGATCCATGGCGAGCCGCGCGGTCAGATCGTGGCCGGCCAGCCCTCGTACGCCGTCCGTGCCGAATAGTCGGCCCATAGACGGGGTAACCTCCGCTGGTTTCCGGTCACGCAACCTGGCTTGACGTCAGCGCTTCGAGTACTGCGGCGCCTTGCGGGCCTTCTTGAGCCCGTACTTCTTGCGCTCCTTGACCCTGGCATCGCGGGTGAGGAATCCGGCCTTCTTCAGGGCCGGCCGACTCTCCGGATCCACGAGCAGCAGGGCCCGCGCGATCCCCAGCCGCAGCGCGCCTGCCTGGCCGGACACTCCGCCGCCAGTAATGCGGGCGATCACGTCGAAGCTGTCCTCGGCGCCGAGGACGACGAAGGGCTCGTTCACGGCCTGCTGGTGGACCTTGTTCGGGAAGTAGCCGTCCAGCGTCCGGTTATTGATCTTCCACTGACCCGTGCCCGCCGCGATGCGTACGCGAGCGATCGCTTCTTTGCGGCGACCCGTCCCGGCCGCGCGACCGGTCAGGACCTGCCGGCCGGCCGTCTGGCGCGTTCCGCCATCCGGAGCGGACTCCGTGGTGTACTCCGAGGCGTGTTCCTCGGTCTCCGCCGCGGCGCTCTCGCTGGGCGTCAGCGCTGTTGTGGACTCGGCCACGATTCGTTCCTCATGCTTCCTATGTCGGCGACTACTGCGCGATCTGCGTGATCTCGAAAGAGGTGGGCTGCTGCGCCTGGTGCGGGTGCTCGGGACCCGCGTACACCTTCAGCTTGCGCAGCATCTGCCTGCCAAGCGAGTTCTTCGGCAGCATTCCCTTCACTGCCTTCTCGACCGCCCTCTCGGGGTGCCTGGCCAGCAGATCGCCGTAGGCAACTGCGGTCAGTCCTCCCGGGTAACCGGAGTGCCGGTAGGCGTACTTCTGCTCCAGCTTCTTGCCGCTGAGCGCAACTTTCTCGGCGTTGACGACAATGACGAAGTCGCCGGTGTCGATGTGCGGCGCGAATATGGGCTTGTGCTTGCCTCGGAGCAGCACTGCTACCTGGCTGGCCAGGCGTCCAAGGACAACATCGGAAGCGTCAACAACGTGCCACTGACGCTGGATGTCGTCGGTCTTCGGGCTAAATGTGCGCACAGTCATAAGCCTTCACGTATGCAGCTGATCAAGGGACTTGACCCGCTCCCAGAGCCGGGAGCGCGACAGCCTCGGTCCGCCACCGCTCCGAGGTGCGCTCCGCTGCGATGGAGCCCTCCGGTACGCGGATGCGGACGGACGTCTAACGGAGGATACCGGCCATGTATCGCGGTTGGCAAAGCGAACGCAGCAATGACCAGCCAGGATCCGTGAGCAGGTCAGGTCCCAGCCTCAGTGCGCACGGCAATCCCGCCGCCCTAACGCGCGCGACGAGTGCCGTTCAACCGCCTTCCCGGCGTCTTTCTGGCTTCGGGAAGGGCCCAGTCACCACCGTGCCGACCAGGGAAAACACCGGACAGCCCATCCGGCGCCGCGCACAGCGATACGCTCGCGACATGAGCTACCCGGGCGATCAGGTCACCGCCCCGCCGGACCAGTGGCGGCGAAACCAGCCCGGGCAGCGCTCATATGTGCCTACGCAGGCCGAGTCGGACGACGACACAGACGAGTTCGCCACCTATGGCGGACACGTCCCGCCCGCTCGAAACGGGCACGCCCGGCACGGGAGCACCGAGTGCGTGCCGGCCGCCCGCAGCGGGCATGTCCAGCCTGCTACGCCGGGGGGTACCCCGCCTGCGACTACTGGAAACGCGTCGTCCGCCCGGAACGGGGACATGCGGCCCGCCAGCCCGCGGAACGCTCCGCCGCCGAGTACCGCGAACGTGCCAAGGCCCCGCCAGGGACGCGCCCGCCATGCAAGTAACCGATACGTCCAGGAGAGCGCAGACAGCTGGCTCCAGGCCTTCCGCCCCAGCCCGCCGGACAGCGGCCAGGCGGAGTTCGGGGTCCGCGCCGAGCGGCCACGGCAAGGCCCCGCTTACGGTTACCCGCCGAAGCCGGGCGAGCCCGGCCCACGGTATCCGCAGCGTCAGTTTTCCGCGTGGAACAAGCCCGCGGCGCCCTCACAGCCGGTCCCCGCGAACAGGCCGTCCCCAGAGAACAGGCCCGCCCCAGAGAACAGGGCCGCCCCACAGAACAGGCCCGCCCCCGCCCCTGAGAACAGGGCCGCCTCAGGGAACAGGGCCGCTCCTGAGAACATGCTGGCCTCGGCGCCGACTTGGGCGGACACCGGCGATGCATTCGCCCCCCTGCCAATTCCGGGATCGGGCGGCAGCGGCGGGGTAGCGCTCGCCGAACGCGACGACGACCTTGCCGTGTTCTCCGATGATGACGTGGATGCCTGGGCAGCCAGTTTTGTCGATGCGGAGGCCCTGACGCCCGATGAGCCGCCCTTTCCCGCCACGGCGACCATCACCGAAACGGACGAGGGCTCGGCGGATCCTGACGTCGCGTCACTGCCCGGTAGCGGGGTCAGCAGGGCGGCGGGACGCACGCGGGCGGCCGCGGCGAGCGCGCGCAAGACGGCCAGGCGGAGGGGGCGCGCACGCAGGCGGCTAGTCGCAGGGGTCTGCCTGCCGGCCGTCGCCATAGTCGCCGCCATGGCATACGTCCATCATCCCGGCGGGCACACAGCCCGGAATGCGGTCGATTCGCATGCACCATCGGCCACCTTGTCCGCTGGCCATCCGTCCCCCAGCCTGGGCACATGGCAGCACATCGCCAACCGCACCGGCGACCCGGCGCCGCTAGCGCTTAGCCAGCTCTTTCCAGCGCAGTTCATGGCCGGCAGCGCCAGCTATGCCAGGACGACACAGCTCGGCAGCAAGGACTGTGCCAGCGCCGTGTTTGGGGCGAGGCTGCAGGCGGCAGTCCGCAAGTATGGATGCAGCCAGGTCATGCGCGCCAGCTATCTTTCCCCGGGGCAGAAGCTGATGGGGACTATCGGCGTGCTGAACCTCGCCGACTCGACCGGCGCTAACGCGGTGGGCAAAGTTACCGGGTCCAGCCAGTTCGTTGCCCAGCTGACTGCCGCCAGCGGCCCGACACACGACCTGACCAAGGGCACTGGCCTAGAGGAGGCCGAGGTCAAGGGGCACTACCTGATCTTGACCTGGGTCGAGTTCAGCACACTTCGGGCGCCGAAAACGGCTTCCGAAAGGGCACAGCTAAAAACATTCTCCGCAAATCTCATCAGCCGGACCGCTAATGTGAGCCTGACCAGCCGCATGGTCACGGGGGAACCACAGGTACCTTAGCCGCAGGTGCGCCCGCAGGCAGCTCAGTGTCGCAACCAGGCAGTCGGCGATAACCTCCGTCGTAGGGAACCCGAGAAACGGAGCAGCCGTGGGATCGAGTCCTTATCGAGGCGGCGGCCAGGGTGAACGGCGAAACCCGCCGGTACCGCCACCTTGGGACGACGAGGCCGGGCAAGACCGATCCCAGTACCAAACTTCAGAGCCAGGCTGGACCCCCAGAGCATCGCAAGACCACGACCGGCGCTG
>PMSU01000111.1 GCA_003168255.1 Actinomycetota bacterium | reverse complement strand
CCGCTCCCGCCCTGCCCCCGCCCGCCGCCTCCCTCTCAGGCGTCCCTCCTGCCCCGATCCGCCCGCTCCTGCTCCCGCTCTCCCACGGGGAGCCCTCCGGTCAGCTGCACCCTGCGGCGGTGCGACCCGCGGCGTCAGCCTGCCCAGGTCGGCAGGTAGACGGGCGCGCCGATCGCGCGGGCGTGCAGCGCGGCCGAGACCCGGGCATTTGCCATGGGCGGGAGGTAGGACCCGAATTCGCCGGTTTCGGTGAACCGGTAGTCGTCCAGCTCCTCTTCCTGCAGCGTGATGTCCACGTCCGGGCCCACCTCGCCCCCGTCGAACACGAAGTACACAAACGGCCTGGGCCGTTCGTCGTCAGGCGGCGCCCAGTCCACGACGAGCAGCGGGCCGACCGTGAGCTTCAGGCCGACTTCCTCGGCGACCTCGCGGGCGCAGCCGGCNNCCGCCCGGCAGCGACCAGAGGTCGCGGTAGTTCGGCTTGACGAGCAGCACTCCCGACGGCCCGGTAATCAGGGCGGCAGCGGCCCCGTACATGGTGGGCAGCCCGGCGTACCAGGTCGCCGCATCGGTGAATGTGATCGGCGGCATCAGCCCTCCGTCGGCTCGCGGGACTGTCCAACGTAGCAGTGCCCCATGCGGCGCCCGTGCCAGCGGATCGGCAGCGTAGGGCCGGGCGCGGCGGCAGCCCCGCCTGGCCGGGTGCGGTGCCTGGCCTGGCGCGAGCTGTTAGCGGAAGGATCCTGGTCGTCACAGCGACCAGGAACCTTCCCGCTCGTGAAATTGTGGGTCCGGGGCGGGATGCGAGTGTCCTCTTGCGCATAGATAAGTAGCAATATAGCTTTTGTTCTATGCGAATGTACGTGATCGTGGACGTCTTCACCGACACTCCGCTCGAGGGCAATCCGCTCGCCGTCTTTACGGCGGCCGACGGCATAGCGCCGGACCGGATGCAGCGGGTGGCCAGGGAGATGAACCTGTCGGAGACGGTGTTCGTGCTTGCGCCCGAGGTGGGCGGCGATGCGCGGATCCGGATCTTCACGCCCTCGACGGAGCTGCCGTTCGCCGGGCACCCGACGCTCGGGAGCGCCTTCGTGCTCTGCGGGCAGCGTGGCCTGGACGCGATCGAGCTCGAGACCGGGGCGGGTGTCATCCGGGTGGAGTTCGCGAAGAACGCACCCGCCCCGTCGGATGGACCGGGCGTGAGCCACGTGCCGGACGTGAGCCACGCGCCGGACGTGAGCCACGTGCCCGGCCTGCCGGGGCGCATGCGGCAGCCGGTGCCGACCTGGGAACCGTACGAACGGGCCGCCGAACTTCTCGCCGCGATCGGGGTGCAGTCCTCGCAGTTGCCGGTCGAGGCGTATCGCAACGGTCCGCGGCACGTCTACGTGGCGCTGGACAGCGAGGAGGCGGTCAGCCGGCTGCGGCCCGACATGACCGCGCTCGGCATGCTGCCCGACATCGGAGTCAGCTGTTTTGCCGGCTCGGGCACGCGCTGGAAGACGCGGTGCTTCGTGCCAGCTCTCGGCGTCGGCGAGGATCCGGCCACTGGCTCGGCGGCCGGCCCGCTGGCCGTGCACCTCGCCAGGCACGGCCAGATCGCCTTCGGCCAGCAAATCGAGATCCGCCAGGGGGAGGAGATCGGCCGTCCGTCCATCCTGCTCGCCCGGGTGGAAGCAGAAGGGGGACAGGTCACCAAGGTGGAGGTCGCGGGCTCTGCCGTCATCGTCGCGCGCGGGGAACTCCTTGCTTGACAGCGCCGTGCTCGCCGCCCTGGCTAGCCAGAAGCGGTTGCAGGTGCTGCAGTGGCTGAAGGATCCAAGGGCGTACTTCCCGCCGCAGCGAGATGGCGACCTGGTCGAGGACGGCGTGTGCGTGGTGTTCATTGCCCGTCGGCTCGGCGTCGCCCAGCCGACGGCCACCACACACTTGCAGGCGCTGGCGCGGGCCGGCCTGATCACCTCTAAGCGCATCGGACAGTGGACGTTCTACAAGCGCGACGAGGCCGCCCTCGCAGATCTCAAGCGCAAGATCGCAGAAGAGCTGTGATGGACAAGACCCTCATCACGTCCGAGTCGGCGCCAACTGGCGGCCCGTACTCGCCCTGCCTCGTCGTGGACGGCTGGGTGTTCCTGGCCGGCCAGACAGGTGCCGGGGATACCATCGAAGACCAGGTCGTGGACGTACTGCGGAAGATCACCATATTGCTCGGCGAGGCCGGGTGCACGCTCGACGACGTGATCTCCTGCCAGGCTTAGCTCAGCGACCTCACTGCCTTCGGTCGCTTCAATGCCATATATGAGCAGCATTTCAGTGAGCCCCGGCCGGTGCGCACGACAGTGGGGGCGGCGCTGCTTGACGACGCCCTTGTCGAGATTACTGTGATCGCGCGACGTCCGACGGCTGGGTGAGCTGCTGGACGGCGGCCGCAACGGGCTCGCTGCCGCGCAGCAGGACGCGGGCGACCATGGCCGGGTCGTCGGTCATCGGAACGTGCCCGCAGCCGGACAGCCGCACGAACGTGGCCTGCGGCAGGGATGCCTTCGCCACCAGGGCCTGACGTGGGAAGGTCAGCCGGTCCCGGCTTCCCCATGCGATCGTGACGCGCACGTCGCTGGGAATCTGCCCGGTGAACGGGCCTGCGGCGGTCAGGATGGCGTTGATGGCAGGCCTGGCCGACATGAACGCGGCCATGTCGCCCTGCGCCTGCTCCGGGCTCATCCGGGCGGGCCTGCTCACGATCGTGGTGTACATCACGGAGCGGCCGGCCGCGCTCTTCGCCAGCTTCGGAGCGATCGGCTCGATCCGGGTGCCCAGGACCAGCATCGCCCGGAAGACTCCCTTGGTGTAGGCGAGCTCGCGATCGCTGCGCCAGAACCCTGCCGGGGACAGTGCCGTGACACTGGCCGCTCGGCCGAGGGCGGCCGCCTCCAGGGCGAGCCTGCCGCCGAGGGAGTTCCCCGCCAGGTGCGGCCGGTCCAGCCCGAGCTGGTCGAGCAGCCCGATGAGCTCTTCGCCGAGGGCATCGGTCACCGAGCGATTGGTGGTATCCAGCGGCGGGGACTCGCCGTGCCCGGGCAGGTCGACGGCGATGACGTCGCGGTGCGGCGTCAGCCGGTCCAGCACCGCGTCCCATGCCTGGCGCCGGTGGCCGAGCCCGTGCAGCAGCACGAGCGGCGGCCCTGATCCAGCACGCGTGTACGCCAGTCCCACGGCGGCCTCCCTACTGATGAGTAACCCAGATGTTACACCGCCGCACCGAATGTTTCACCCCTGCCCGCCTGGTTTCCGCCGCGCCCAAGCCTGACACGCCATCTCACGACCCGAGCTCGTCCGCGCCGGTTGCCCCCGAGGCTGCGGACGGGGGTGCAGTGCCCACGTTCGCTTCAGGACTCGCGTGCCGCTTGCGCCTGATCATGCCTTGCCGGCCGGCGAGCACCTGGCCGCCTCCCGGCGAGTCCCGCTAGACGGGCGGGTCGGACGCCTTCAGCCGTTCGGGATGGCGATCTTCGGTCTGGCCGTTGACTCTATCGGTGTCCAGCGGGGCGGCCCGGGGGTACTGCCGTCCAGGTTGCCGCCGATCGCGTCCGACTCAGCGCTGGCGCGGCTTATCCGGGACGGCCACCAGTTCCACCGGCCGACCAGGCGACAGTGGAGGGCACGAGCAGCGTCCTGACCAGGAAGGTGTCCCTCAGGATGCCGAGCCTGAGGCCGACGCCGATGTCTCGGATGTAGCTGCTGCCCGGGCCACTGCCCGAGACGAGCCCTCGACATTCAGGTGAGGGATCGCCCGGTCGAGCCAGCGGGGGAGCCACCAGTTGGCGTTGCCGGAGAGGTGCATGAGGGCTGGGACCACCATTGTCCGGATGAGGAAGGCGTCGATGATGATGGCGCCGGCCAGGCCGAGACCGAACTGCTTGATGACGATGCTCGGCCCGAGGGCGAACGAGGCGAAGATCAGGATCATGATGGCGGCTGCGGCGGTGATCACCCGGCCGGTGGCTGCCTGGCCCAGGGTCACGGCCCGGTGGTTGTCGCCTGTCCGGATCCATTCCTCGTGCATCCGGCTGACGAGGAACACCTCGTAGTCCATGGACAGCCCGAACAGGATGGAGATCAGCAGCACCGGGACGAAGACTTCGACGGGGGCGGTGGTGGAGATGCCAAACAACGAGTGCCCCCATCCCCACGAGAAGACCGCGTTCATGAGGCCGAGGGCCGCGCCCACCGACAGCAGGTTCATGGCCGAGGCGACCAGCGGGATGAGCAGGCTGCGGAATACCGCCATGAGCAGCAGGAAGCCCAGCAGGACGACGACGCCGATGAACAGGATGAGCTTGGAGGACAGGATGTGGGCGAAGTCGGTCTGGATGGCGGTGGCGCCGCCTACCAGGATGGTGATGCCGGTGCCGGCCTGGGCTTTGGGGATGACATCGCTGCGGAGCCGGGTGAGCAGCGCAGCGGTCTGGGCCGACTGCGGGCTGGTGGCGGGGTAGAGATCCGCGATGGCGACCTGGCCGCTGGGGCTGGCAATGGCCGGAGAGACCGATACAACGCCCGGCTGGCGCGCCAGGGTGCGGGTGAGAGCGGCGAAGCTGGCTTCGCTGGCGGGTGTTGGCAGCTCGGCGACCAGCAGCAGCGGCCCGCTGAACCCGGGGCCGAAGCCTTCGGCTAGCAGATCATAGGCCTGGTGGGTGGTGGTGCCTGACGGGTCGCTGCCGGCGTCGTCGAGGCCGAGGCGCAGGCTGAAGATGGGCAGCGCGATGACGATGACGACGGCCAGTGCGGCCACGGCCGGGAGTACGGGCCGGCGCTCGATAGCGGTGGCCCAGCGATGCCAGAATCCGGTGCTCTCCTCGTCGACCGGGCCGGTGGCCCGCAGCTGCGCTCGCTGGCGCCGGCTGAGGACTTTCATCCCGAAGAAGCCGAGCAGGGCGGGCAGCAAGGTCAGCGACGCCAGCATGGTCAGTGCCACGGTGAGCGCGGCGGATACGGCGATGCCGTAGAGGAAGGAGACGCCGAGGGCGAACTGGCCGAGCAGGGCGATGCACACGGTGATCCCGGCGAAGAATACCGCCCGTCCTGCGGTGTTGACCGCGTTGACCGTGGCGTCCTCGACGTCACGCCCGGCCTTCAGGCCGCTGCGGTGGCGGGTGACGATCAGCAGCGCGTAGTCGACCCCGACGCCCAGGCCGATGAGGACACCCAGGATGGTGGCGAAGCTGGCGATAGAGAAGAGATGGCTGAGCAGCCCGGTGAGCGAGTAGCCGACGCCGATGGCGATAAGGGCGGTGATCAGCGGGAGGAACGCCGCGAACAGCGCCCCGAACGCCAGGCCGAGCACGATGAGGGCCAGCACGACGCCGGCCAGGGTGCTGTCTGAGCTGCTCTGCGCCTCCGCGTTCTCGATGTCCGGACCGCCCAGGGCTACCTGGAGCTGGCTGTCACCGGCAGCCTGAGCGGTGGTGATGACGCGCTTCACTGCTGCCTTGGGCAGGCTCTGGGTTTGCTCGTCGAAGATGACGGTGGCGAAGGCCACGGTGCCGTTTTTGCTGATCTGGCCGGCGCCGGCCGCGGTGAACGGGCTGGCCACCGAGCGCACGTGGGGCAGGGTGGCTACCTGCTGGAGCATGCGCTGCGTCCTGGCTGCCACGGCGGCGCCGCGAAGCGTGCCGGACGTGGCGTGCAGCACGATCTGGTCCGAGCTGCCCGACGCCGCGGGGAAGTCCTTCTGTAGCAGGCTGAGTGCTTCGGCGGACTGGGTGTTGGGCAGCTGGAACTTGGTGGAGAAGTTCGTCCCGGCTGCCCGGGTAGCCGCGAAGGACCCGATCAGTGCCACCAGCCACAAGACCAGGATGATCTTGCGATGGCGGGAGCACCATCCTGCCATGACTCTCATGTCGGGCCGGCCCTTCATAGGTGAGCTACGGGAACGATCTGCTTGCGGCGGCTGGTGACAGCAGGGTTAAAGGCATGCCCATGGGACGCGATGGTACTTGGTTATGTTTCCGCGACCGAACGGCTCTCAGCGTCCCCTCAGGCGCGCCGTTCGCCCGATAAGCCGGATGTCTGGTTCGCGTAACTTCGCGCCAAGCCCGCGCGAGGCCCGGCCAGATCTCAGGCTGTCTCGGCCTTGGCGTCCTGCTCAAGGCCGAATTCGGCGGTGGAGACCTCACGCATCTTGAACTTTTGCACCTTGCCGGTGACGGTCATCGGGAACTCGTCAGTGAACCGCACGTACTTCGGGACCTTGTAGTGCGCGATCTTGCCGCTGCAGTAAGCCGTCAGCTCATCCGCGGTCAGCTCCTGGCCGCGGCGCAGCCGCACCCAGGCGCACAGCGCTTCGCCGTACTTGGCGTCAGGCACCCCGATCACCTGCACGTCCTCGACAGCGGGGTGGGTGTAGAGGAATTCCTCGACCTCCCGCGGGTAGACGTTCTCGCCACCGCGGATGATCATGTCCTTACTCCGGCCGACGATGTTGACGTAGCCGGCCTCGTCCATCGTGGCGAGGTCGCCGGTGTGCATCCACCTGGCCGCGTCGATCGCCTCCGCGGTCTTGGCCGGCTCGTCCCAGTAGCCGAGCATGACCGAGTAACCGCGGGTGCATAGCTCGCCGGGCGTGCCGCGGGGCACGACGATGCCGGTCTCCGGATCGACGATCTTGACCTCGAGGTGCGGATGCACCCGTCCGACCGTGGACACCCTGCGCTCCATGTCCTCGTCCGCGCCGGTCTGGGTGGACACCGGCGATGTCTCTGTCATCCCGTAGCAGATGGTGACCTCGGTCATGTGCATCTCACTGACCACACGCTTCATCACCTCGACCGGGCACGGCGAGCCCGCCATGATGCCGGTGCGCAGCGAGGACAGATCGTAGGAGGCGAAGTCGGGCAGGGCGAGTTCGGCGATGAACATCGTCGGCACTCCGTACAGCGACGTGCACCGCTCGTCCTGCACCGCCTGTAGGGTCGCGCCCGGGTCGAACCCGGCCGCGGGAATGACCATGCAGGCACCATGCGTGGTGCAGCCCAGGTTTCCCATCACCATGCCGAAGCAGTGGTAGAAGGGAACGGGGATGCACACCTTGTCCCGCTCGGTGTACCGGCACATCTCGGCGACGAAGTAGCCGTTATTGAGGATGTTGTGGTGGGACAGGGTGGCGCCCTTGGGGAAGCCCGTGGTGCCGCTGGTGTACTGGATGTTGATCGGGTCGTCGAAGGAGAGTTCCGCCGCCCGGCTGTCCAGCGCGCGGCGCCGGTCCGCTGCGGCTCCGTGCCCGGCCGCCAGCCGCGCCCAGTCTGCGGTACCCAGGTAGACCACCTGGCTGAGCCCGGTCAGATCACCGCGCACCTCGTCGATCATCGCCCGGTAGTCGCTGGTCTTGAACCGCTCCGCGCTGACCAGCACGGTCACGCCGGACTGGCGCAGGACGAAGGCCAGCTCATGGCTGCGGTAGGCGGGGTTGATGTTGACCAGGATCGCGCCGATCTTCGCCGTGGCGTATTGCAGCAGCACCCACTCCGGGCAGTTGGGCGCCCAGATGCCCACCCGGTCGCCTGCCGCTATCCCGACCGCGAGCAGGCCGCTGGCAAGTGCGTCGGTGTCCGCGTTCAGCTGCGCGTACGTCCATCGCTTGCCGGTCGGCACATCCACCAGCGCCTCGCGGTCACCAAAGGCGGCCGCGGTGCGCTCCAGGTTGGCGCCGATCGTCTCCCCGATCAGCGGCCGATCCGACATGCCGTTGCTGTACGAGCGCCGGCTCGCATCGTCCATGGCGACCTCCCGTTCCAAGGACCATCCTGGCCCCCCGTTCCACTCACGTGAAGCGCCACCAACCGCCGCATCCCAACAAGAGGAAGGATCCTGGCCGTCCCCACGACCAAAACCCTTCCCGCTAACGCCCACGACCGGCCACGCCGGGGGAGTTTCATCAGCGGGAAGGATCCTGGCCGTCCCTGCGACCAGGATCCTTCCCGCTGACTCAAGACCGGGGCGTGACCGCAAGACCGGGGCGTGACCGCGACGCCAGGCGCGCCCGCAGGTCACTGCTCGGTGACGATTGTGCTAAATCGCGGGATGCGGAGTTACTGTCGAGGAAGAGCGTGCGGACCCGCCGCACCGGCGCACCGCCTGTCCGGAGCTGTCATGGGCTGGATCATCTGGCTGATCGTGGCCGCGGTGCTCGGCGTGGCCGAGCTCCTCACGGTGACGCTGGCGCTCGGCCTGCTCTCCGTAGCCGCGGTCGCCGCGGCGGTGGTGAGCGCCGCCGGTCTTGGCGTCCCGGCTGAGCTCGGCGCGTTCGCGGTGGTCGCCGCGGCCGGCCTCGGCGTGATCCGCCCGATCGCGATGCGCCACATCAAGCAGCCGCCACCGCTGCGCACCGGGGTAGCCGCCCTGGTCGGACGGTCCGCGATCGTCGTCGAGGAGGTCAACCGGCATACCGGGCGGGTCCGTATCGGCGGTGAAATATGGACCTCCCGCGCCTATGACGAGTCCCTCGTGATTCCGGTGGGCGCCATGGTCGACGTCATGCAGATCGAGGGTGTCACCGCCCTCGTGTACCCACGGGAGTAGCCATGGAGATCGCCGGGGCCATCATCGCAGTCGTCATCGTCCTGCTGGCCGTCGTCACGGTGCTGCGCTCGGTCCGCATCGTGCCGCAGGCCCGTGCCCGTAACATCGAGCGCCTGGGCAGGTACCGCAAGACCCTGGAGCCCGGGATGAACTTCATCATCCCGTTCGTGGACCGGGTGAAACCGCTGATCGACCTGCGCGAGCAGGTGGTCTCCTTCCAGGGCCAGCCGGTCATCACCGCGGACAACCTGGTCGTGCTCATCGACACCGTGCTGTTCTTCCAGGTCACCGACCCGCGGGCGGCGGACTACGAGATCGTCGACTACATCCAGGCGATCGAGCAGATCACCGCGACCATGCTGCGCGGGGTGATCGGCTCGATGGACCTGGAGCAGACCCTGACTTCGCGCGACCAGATCAACAACATGCTGCGCGGCGTGCTCGACGAGGCCTCCGGCAAGTGGGGCATCCGGGTCACCCGGGTGGAGATCAAGGCCATCGACCCGCCGAAGAGCGTCGTGGACGCGATGGAAAAGCAGATGCGTGCCGAACGCGAGAAGCGCGCCGCCATCCTCACCGCCGAGGGTCTGCGGCAGTCCAAGATCCTCACCGCGGAAGGTGAGAAGCAGAGCAGCATCCTGCGCGCCGAAGGCGAGCGGCAGGGGCAGATCCTCAGGGCGGAGGGGCAGGCTCAGGCGATCGGCACGGTTTTCAAGGCGATCCACGACGGCGATCCGGACCCGAAGGTGCTCGCCTACCAGTACCTTCAGACGCTGCCGCAGCTCGCGCAAGGCCAAGGCAACACCTTCTGGGTCATTCCCAGCGAGGTGACCACGGCACTGAAGAGCCTGGCCACCGCGTTCGACGACAGTTCCGGCTCCCGCTCAGGCGTTGCCTCCGCCGTGGCTGGCATCGCAGGCGCCGCCGGCATCCCCGGGATTACCGCAGGCACCCCCATCCAGCCGAACGGTGCACAACCAGACGATCAGGCCGCCGCACCAGGGCAGCCGCCGAACCCCGTGCCCGCAAACACTCAGCAGCCGACCACGGGGGAGGCGCCGATCTCAGCCGTGCCGCTGCTACAGCCGGACGGCGAGCCCGATGGCCAGCAGCGCACCGAACGCGAGCTGCACCCGCCCGGTCTGCCCTAGGACGGTGACCAGCACGCGGCCGGAAGCCCCTGAGGCAACCAGCCGGACCGGGGCGAGCGCAAGCGGCGCCGCGACGAGCGTGAGCAGGGCGAGTGGCCGCACCGGGGCGATCGCGATCGCGGCGCAGAACGGAAGCAGCGCGCAGGCCCCGTACAGCAGCCGGGATCGCTGGTCGCCGAGCATGACCGCGAGCGTGCGCTTGCCCGCGGTCGTGTCCGTGCCGATGTCACGCAGGTTGTTGACCACGAGCAGGGCGCAGGCGAGCAGGCCGACCGGGACGGCCGCCGCGAGCGCGAGCCAGGAGAGCGAGCGCATCTGCACGTAGGCGGTGCCGGCCACCGCCAGCACGCCAAAGAAGGCGAACACCGAGAGCTCGCCGTACCCTCGGTACCCGTAGGGTCTGCGCCCCCCCGTGTAGAACCAGGCCGCGGCGACGGCCGCCGCCCCGGGCACGAGCAGCCACCAGGACGTCACTGCCGCGAGGGCCAGTCCGGCGGCGCCGCCGGCGGCGAGACAGCCCAACGCCGCGGCGAGTACGTGTCGCGGCGCCGCGAGACGGCCGGCCACCAGCCGGACCGGGCCGGTGCGGTGCTCGTCGGTCCCGCGGATGCCGTCGCTGTAGTCGTTGGCGTAGTTGACCCCGACCTGGAGGGCAAGCGCGACGAACAACGCGAGCACGGCGCGCCACGGCGAGAACTTCCCGTAACCCGCCGCCACGGCCGAGCCAGCCAGCACCGGGACGATTGCCGCGGGGAGGGTTCTCGGCCGGGCGCCCGCTATCCAGTCACGCCCCGTCGCCACCTATGCTCCTCCGCTTCGCCTGGCAGCGACTCTACCTGCACCTGTCAGTCGAAGATGGGGTCGCGGGTGCGGCTGCGCTTCAGCTCGAAGAAGCCATCGGTTTCCGCGATCAGGAGCACGCCGTCCCAGAGCCTGCCTGCGGCCTCGCCGCGCGGGATCGGGGAAACCACGGGGCCGAAGATCGAGGTTCCCTTTACCGTGATCACCGGTGTGCCGACCTCGTAGCCGACCCGGTCGATGCCTTCCTTGTGCGACGCACGGACTGCCTCGTCGTATTCGGTGGAGTCCATCGCGTCGGCGAGCTCGGCCGGCAGGCCCGCCTCAGCCAGCGCCGCCTCGATCGTGGACCGCTCTCTGGGTCCCTGCTCGTTGTGGATCTTCGTGCCGAGGGCGGTATACAGCGGGCCGAGCACCTCGGGGCCGAACTTGGTTTCCGCGGCGAGGCACACCCGGACCGGTCCCCAGCCCTGGCTCAGCAGCTCCTTGTAGCGCTCGGGCAGATCTTCCTTGTTCTCGTTGAGCACGGACAGGCTCATCACGTGCCAGCGCGGCTGGACCGCGCGCACTTGCTCGACCTCGAGCAGCCAGCGCGAGGCGATCCACGCCCACGGGCAGACGGGGTCGAACCAGAAATCGACGACCGTGGGCTCCTGATCCGCCATGCTCGCTCCTTCTCATTGGGTACATAGTCCATAACCGGCGGCCCTGGAAGGGCATTCCGCCTATCGACGTGACAGGATGCCGGAACGGCCAGAGAACACGAAGGGATCATCAGGTGGCAGGAAACCTTACGCGTGACGAGGCGCGTCAGCGCGCTCAGCTGATCGACGTGGAATCGTACGCGGTCGAGCTGGATGTCACCGGTCTCACCGGCGGTGAGATCACTTTCGGTTCGGTCACCGTAACCAAGTTCAGCTGCTCAAGCCCGGGAGCCTCGACGTTCATCGACCTGGTCGCTCCGGTCGTCGCAGAGATCATCCTGAATGGCAGGCCGGTGGCGGCGGGCGCGTTCGACGGGGGCCGGATCGAGCTGACTGGGCTCGCCGCGTCGAACGAGCTGCGGGTGGTCGCCGAGTGCGCCTACTCACGCCATGGCGAAGGGCTGCACAGGTTCGCTGACCCGGCCGACGGCGGCGTCTACCTCTACTCGGACCTGGAGACCTTCGACGCCCACCAGGTCTATGCCTGCTTCGACCAGCCCGACCTCAAGGCGACCTTCGAGCTGTCCGTGCTGGCGCCGGCGGGCTGGCAGGTGGCCTCGAACATGGCGCCGGATATCGCGCCGCCCGGCACCGACGAGGACGGGCCGTCCGGGAACTCGTCAGGCGTGCGCTGGCATTTCCCGCCGACACCGCTGATGCCGACCTACATCACCGCGGTGGCGGCCGGGCCGTACCACGTGGTCCGCAGCGAGCACGACGGCATCCCGCTCGGGATCTACTGCCGCGCATCGCTCGCCGAGTACCTGGACCCTGACGAGATCTTCGAGATCACCAGGCAGGGGCTCGACTTTTTCCATAACGCATTCGGCAGGCGGTACCCGTTCACCAAGTATGACCAGCTCTTCGTGCCGGAGTTCAAGGAAGGCGCGATGGAGAACGCCGGCTGCGTGACGTTCGTCGAGGATCTGATTTTCCGTTCCCGGGTCACCGAATTCGCCCGCGAGGGGCGGGCGGAAACGATCCTGCACGAGATGGCGCACATGTGGTTCGGCGATCTGGTCACCATGCGCTGGTGGGATGACCTGTGGCTGAATGAGTCGTTCGCCACCTGGGCGGCCACGCTGGCCGAGGCCGAGGCCACCCGCTGGCCTTCCGCCTGGGCCACCTTCGCGCAGCTGTACAAGGGCTGGGCGTATCGGCAGGACCAGCTGCCGTCCACGCATCCCATCGCGGCGGACATTCCCGACATCCACGCGGTCGAGGTGAACTTCGACGGGATCACCTACGCGAAGGGCGCCTCGGTGCTCAAGCAGCTGGTCGCCTACGTCGGGAGGGACAACTTCCTGGCCGGGGTGCGCCGCTACTTCGACGCGCATGCGTGGGGCAACGCGACGCTGCGGGACTTGCTCGCGGCGCTTGAGGAGACCTCCGGCCGTGATCTGTCCTCGTGGTCGAAGGAGTGGCTGGAGACTGCCGGGGTCAACACCCTGCGGCCGGACTACGAGACCGGGGCGGACGGCGCGATTACCCGCTTCGCCGTCTTGCAGCGAGCGGCGGCCAGCCATCCCGTGCTGCGTACGCACCGGATCGCGGTCGGGCTGTATGACCGTGCGGGGCCGGGCGACAGCTCACTGGTCCTGCGCCGCCGGGTAGAGACCGACGTGTCCGGCGAGCTGACCGAGGTGGCCGAGCTGGTCGGCGAGCGCCGCCCGGATCTTGTGCTTGTCAACGACGACGACCTCACCTACGCCAAGATCCGGCTGGACGACCACTCGCTGCGCACCCTCATCGACAGCATCGGCAGCTTCGAAGACTCGCTGCCCGCCGCGCTGTGCTGGGCGGCCGCCTGGGACATGTGCCGGGATGGTGAAATGGCTACGCGCGACTACCTGCGGCTGGTGCTGTCCGGTATCGAGTCCGTGCAGGACATCTCCGTGGTGCAGACGCTGCTGCGCCAGGCCACCCAGGCGGTGCGCCTGTACGCCGATCCGGCCTGGCGGGAAACCGGCCTGGCGACGATGGCCGATGCGCTTCATGCACTGCTGTACCGGGCCGAGCCGGGTTCGGACATGCAGCTTGCCTACGCGCAGGCGCTCTTCCGTACCGCTATCGCGCCCCGCCATATCGAGCTCATCGAGGGCCTGCTGGACGGCTCAGCCGCGATCGACGGCCTGGTCATCGACACCGACATGAGGTGGGCGCTGCTGCGGCGGCTGGTGAACCGCGGCGTGGCCGGCCAGCGGGAAATCGACGCGGAACTGGCAGCCGACGCCACCGACGCCGGCGAGCGGTCGGCCGCGGCCTGTCGCGCGGCCATCCCGACGGCGGCGGCCAAGCGGGCAGCGTGGGATGAGATCACCGACGGCAAGCTGCCCAACGCGACGTTCCGGGCGGTGCTCAGCGGTTTCGCCAGCGCCGACCAGGAAGCCTTGCTCAAGCCGTACGCGCAGCGCTATTTCGACGTGGTGGCCGACGTGTGGCGGGACTGGAATTCGGACATGGCCCAGTGGTTCGTCAGCAAGGCCTACCCGGTGACCAGCGTCAGCCAGGAGGCGATCCAGGCGGCCGACGACTATCTGGCAAGGACCGACCCGCCGGCTCCGCTGCGCCGCCTGCTCAGCGAGAGCCGGGACGATGTGGCCAGAGCGCTGCGCTGCCGGGAGCGCGACCGGTTGGCTGGCTGAGGTAAATTTCACATCCACGTCGCGAACCACTAGCTGCCCGCCCGCCGGTCCGGGCCACGCTAGCGGCCCGCCCGCCGTCGGCCGGCCGGGCTAGCGGCCCGCACGCTACCGGCCCGCCCGCCGTCGGCCGGCCGGGCTAGCCGCCGGGCCTGCCGGTGACCGCGCCGGCCACGGCTCGAACGCCAGGGTGCGACGGCAGCTCCTCGGCCAGCACGGGCTCGCCGTCGAAACCGGCCAGCGGGATCCGCCAGTTGGGGTATTCCTTGTCCGTGCCCGGCAGGTTCTGCGACCTGCGCTCGCCCACCGCCTCGGCCAGCGACACGCCGATCAGGACGGCCGGGGTGCGGGCCAGGTAGCCGTACAGGGCGACGGTGAACTCCTGCGGGGTAGCGGGTGAGTCCGCCGGGAGCAGGCCCGCGCCCACCAGGGCCGCGTGCCATGCGGCGACAGCCGCGTCCGCGTCAGCGCGTTCGGCATCCTCGGTCCTGGCAAGCAGCCCGAGGCTGGCGCGCAGTGCCACGTGTTCCCCGGTGACGAATGCCGCGGCTGGCGGTACATCGTGAGTGCCGACGGTCGCCAGGCAGCCCCGGCGCCACTGGTCCGGCGGCAGCGGCGTGCCATCCGCGGTGCGCTCGAACCAGAGCATCGAGGTGCCGAGCACGCCGCGGGCGGCGAGGTAGTCGCGGATCCAGGGGTCGACGGTGCCGAGATCCTCGCCGACGGCACACGCGCCTGCCCGTGCCGCCCGGCTGGCCAGCACGCCGACCATCGCCTCGTGGTTGTAGCGCACATAGGTGCCGCGGTCCGGGGTCATCCCGGCCGGCACCCACCACAGCCGGAGCAGGCCCATGACGTGATCAGCCCGTATCCCGCCGGCGTTCCCGAGCGTCGCGTCGATCAGGTCGGCCAGCGGGCGGTAACCGCGTGCGGCCAGCCGCTCCGGGTGCCAGGGCGGCAGCGCCCAGTCCTGGCCGCGCTGGTTGAACTCGTCGGGCGGTGCGCCCACGCTCACGCCCTGGGCGATCACGTCCCGGCCGGCCCAGGCGTCCGCGCCGCCCGGGTGCGCCCCGACCGCCAGGTCGTGGATGATTCCGATGTTCATCCCGGCGGTGCGTGCGGCCCGCTGGGCGGCAGCGCGCTGCTCGTCGGCGAGCCATTGCAGCCAGGTGTGGAAGCTGGCGGGCCCGGCCAGCCTGGCCCGCTCCGCGGCGACCGCCGCGGACCGCGGATCGCGCAGCCTGGCTGGCCATTCCCGCCAGTCAGGGCCGTGGACTTCGGCCAGTGCAGACCAGGTCGCCCAGTCGTCGAGCGCGCGGCCCTGGCGGACCCGGAACCGCTCGCATTCGGCCCGCCGCCGAGGGTCTTCCGGAGCGGCCCAGAGGATCTCCAGCGCCGCCCGCTTGGCCGTCCACACCGCGTCCCTGTCGATCAGCTCTCCGGTGCCGCTGCGGGCGCGCAGCGGCCTTGCCAGGGTCTCGATCCGTTCCCTGTCCCCGGCGCCGAGCTGGGCGTATTCGGGTATGTCCTCGATCCGCAGGTAGAGCGGGCTGGTGAACCGCCTGCTCATCGGCAGGTACGGGGACGCGCTCACCGGCGGCAGTGGCTCGGCCGCGTGCAGCGGGCTGCAAAGCACGAAGCCGGCACCGAGGTCGCGGGCGCTCCAGGCCGCCAGGTCGGCCAGGTCACGCAGGTCACCATGGCCCCAGGAGCCGCGCGAGCGCAGCGCGTAGAGCTGCACGGTGAAGCCCCACGACCGCCCCCGCGGCTCCGGCGCGGCGTTAGATTCCGGCAGGATTCCGAACGCGCCTTCGGCGGACCCGCCGGTGTCGGTGCCCTCGCCGGACGTTCCCGGCTCCTCCTGCGGCGGCGCATCCGGGTCGCCGAGCGCCGTCAGTATCGCTGCCAGCGTGTCCGAGCCGACCTCGACGTCGCGTCCGCGCCAGTCCCGGTAGGAGGTCGCCACGCCGCGTGCCTGCGCGCGGCGCAGGAGTTCCGCCCTTTCCATCCGGCTAGGCTCCGACGTTCCGGCCGGTGTGCAGCAGGATGCGATTCCACGGATCGCTGCCACCGGGCAGCGAGGCGATCCGCTCATGCGTCTGCGTGATCGCCGGCGGCCACGGCTCGCGATACCGCTGGTCCGTCCGCTCGCCCTCGCCGGTCGCCATGCGTTCACCCTTCCATACCGGAGTCACCACTTCGACGGACGCGCCCGCTCGGCATGATGGGACGTTCCCGCGGGAACGTCTTATCTCAGTATTCGGTCTGAATACGTCCATATGGTGGGACGAAGACGCTGCGAGCAGTGCTGGAGGCTTCGCTCGGGGCCGGTTACTTCGGTCCGGGCAGTCCGCCTGGAGCAGACACACGTGCAGCGTCAGGTGGCGTGGAGCTGGGGACGGAGGCCGGCGTCCAGGTGGGCCTTATATGGTCGTGTGATGCGTGGTTCGGTGACGGTCCATATGGCGGCATCCGCTGACCGGGTCTGGGATCTGGTGAGTGACATCACCCGGGTCGGGGAGTTCAGCCCCGAGACTTTCGAGGCGGAGTGGATCGACGGCGCTACCGGGCCCAGAGCCGGGGCGCGTTTCCGCGGTCATGTCCGGCGTAACGGCAGGGGGCCGGTCTACTGGACTGCCTGCACGGTTGTGGCGAGCGATCCTGGCCGCGAGTTCGCCTTCGCCGTGGCCGGGCCGGGCGGCGCGACCGTGAACACCTGGCGCTACCAGCTGGAGCCCGGCGCGGGCGGCACCGATGTCACCGAGTCGTTTGAGCTGGCGGACACGCTGCTGATGCGGCTGTACTGGATGATTGCCGGGCCCGCGCGCGGCCGCACCAACCGCAACGGCATGCGCATCACCCTGGAAAGGATCAAAGCGGTCACTGAATCCGCCGATCCGTCCAGACCGGGGTGATGATCCGGCACGGCACAATGCTCGTGGGGGCCTGCGCGCTGCGGCCCGGTCATGCTGGCCGATCGAGAAGGCGGATGAAGTTGTGACAACGCCCGTCCAGGCACCTGGTCAGCCCGTCAGCCGCAAGATTGCCGACGAGCTCGGCGTGCGCGAGGAGCAGGTGGTTGCGGCTGTCGGGCTGCTTGACGACGGGGCCACCGTGCCGTTCATCGCCCGCTACCGCAAGGAGGCGACCGGCACGCTCGACGACGCGCAGCTGCGGAAGCTCGAGGAACGGCTGCGGTACTTGCGTGAGCTGGAAGAACGGCGCGCCGCGATCCTGGAGTCGGTCCGCTCTCAGGGCAAGCTCGACGCGGCGCTTGAAGCGCAGATCATGGCGGCTGATTCCAAGGCGCGGCTGGAGGACGTTTACGTTCCTTACAAGCCGAGACGCCGGACGAAGGCTCAGATCGCACGAGAAGCCGGCCTTGAGCCGCTGGCCGACGACGTTCTGGCCGGCCCGGAACGTGATCCGCTGGAGACTGCCGCGGCCTACGTGGATGCGGCGAAGGGCGTAGCCGATCCGGCTGCCGCCCTGGACGGGGCGCGAGCGATCCTGTCCGAGCGTTTCGCTGAGGATGCCGACCTGATCGGCGCGCTCCGGGAGCGGATGTGGTCACGCGGCCGGGTCGTCTCGCGCGTGCGGGACGGCAAGCAGGAGGCTGGCGCCAAGTTCGCGGATTACTTCGAGTTCGACGAGCCTTTCACCCGATTGCCGTCGCATCGGATCCTGGCGCTGCTGCGCGGGGAGAAGGAGGAGTTCCTCGACCTCGAGTTGGATCCGGGGGAGGTTACCCCGGCTGGTCCGGCACCATCGGGGCCGGGCGAGTCCGCGTCCGTAAGCGCCAGAGAGCACAGCGATTACGAAACGCAGATCGCGGCGCACTTCGGCATCGCCGGCCATGGCCGACCGGGGGATCGCTGGCTGGCTGACACGGTCGGCTGGTCGTGGCGGACCCGGATCCTGGTTCATCTGCGGGTGGACCTGCGGATGCGGCTGTGGCAGCGGGCCGAGGACGACGCGGTCGGCGTGTTCGCCGCCAATCTGCGCGACCTGCTGCTGGCTGCGCCCGCAGGTGCCCGGACGACGATGGGGCTTGATCCCGGTTTCCGGACCGGGGTGAAGGTCGCGGTGGTCGACGCGACGGGCAAGGCGGTCGCGACGGAGACGATTTACCCGCACGAGCTGAAGCGGCGCGCTGCGGGTGGCTCGCCGTCATCGAAGTCGGGGGCGGGCCGGGAAGCATCGATCGCCGTCCTGGCCCGGCTGGCCGCGGCCCACCAGGTTGAGCTGATCGCTATCGGCAACGGCACCGCCTCGCGGGAGACCGACAGGCTGGCCGCTGACCTGATGAAGACGCGCCCGGAGCTGAAGCTCACCAAGATCGTGGTCTCTGAGGCAGGAGCCTCGGTGTACTCGGCATCGGAGTACGCCTCTCAGGAGCTGCCCGGCATGGACGTGTCGCTGCGCGGCGCGGTGTCCATTGCCCGCCGCCTACAGGATCCGCTGGCCGAGCTCGTCAAGATCGACCCCAAGTCCATCGGGGTCGGTCAGTACCAGCACGACCTGTCCGGGGTGAAACTGTCCGGCTCGCTGGACGGCGTGGTCGAGGACTGCGTGAACGCGGTCGGCGTGGATGTGAACACCGCGTCCGTCCCGCTGCTGGCGCGGGTGTCCGGCATCAGCGAGGGACTGGCCGGCGCCATCGTGGCGCACCGGGATTCCGCCGGGCGGTTCCGCAGCCGCCGGACGCTCCTGAAGGTCCCGCGGCTGGGCCCGAAGGCGTTCGAGCAATGCGCGGGATTCCTGCGCATCACCGGCGGCGACGACCCGCTGGATGCCTCCAGCGTGCACCCGGAGGCATACCCGGTGGTCCGGCGCATCCTGGTGGCGGCCGGGATCGGCATGGCGGAGCTGATCGGGAATACCGCGGTGCTGCGCTCGCTGCGGCCGCTGGAGTTCACCGACGAGCGGTTCGGCGTCCCGACCGTGGCCGACATTCTCAAGGAGCTGGAGAAGCCGGGTCGTGATCCGCGTCCGGCCTTCACGACCGCGTCGTTTGCCGAGGGTGTGGAGACACTGGCGGACCTAGCGTCCGGCATGATCCTGGAGGGAGTCGTCACCAACGTCGCGGCGTTCGGCGCTTTCATCGACATCGGCGTGCATCAGGACGGCCTGGTGCACGTGTCCGCCATGTCGCGGAACTTCGTCTCCGATCCGCGCGAGGTGGTCAAGTCCGGCGACGTCGTGCGGGTGAGAGTGCTCGGTGTCGATGCCGACCGTAAGCGGATCTCACTCACGCTGCGCCTCGATGACGAGCCCGAAGGCTCCCCGCGGGCGCGGCGGGACGCGCCGCAGTCAGCGTCCGGGCCGCAGGCGACCTCCGGCGGCGGGCAGGCTGACCGCAATCGCGGCCGTGACTCAGGCAGGCGGGGCGGGACGCGAGGCGGCTCGCCGGCTGGCAGCCGTCCCGGCGCAGGACGCGCTGGCGGGAACGACGGCGGTGCCATGGCCGAGGCGCTGCGCCGCGCCGGGCTGGCCGGCGGTACCGGCGACGGCCAAGGCGGCCGTCCTGGCAGCTGAGCTGCCGGCGCTGCTCCCGCAAGCGGCGGACCCGCCGACCAGGTCGGGCCGCAGCCTTGTGCAGGCTGTGAAGATCGGATAGTTGCGCCTCAAATGGGTGCGAAGAAGCGTAAAGTAACGGAAATTCGCGAGGTCCCAACTGCGGTGCCCGTCCAGGTTGGCCAGGGGGTGTGGTCATGTCCGACGCTCTCGATGCCAACGGCGACCGGGCCGCCGCGACGGAGGCAATTCGTACCTCGCGTCACCCGAACCGGTGGACCAGGCTGGCTCTGGCCGGGGTCGCGCTGCTAGCGGCAGTCAAGGTCCGGCTCTGGCGCGCCGCAACGGCTTCCCGTGCCCGGGACGCATGGACGCCGGCAGCGATAGTCGCCGCCGCAGCGGTAGTCGTCTGGGCCTTCTTCGCTTCAGCGCCGCTCCAGCACGGCCCGTCCGCCGCCCGGCTGCCCCTGCTCAGTTCGGGGCTGCCGCACCAGCCGCAGAGGCAGGGTGCGCCCGGCTCTCAGCCGGACCCGTGGCGTCCTGGACGGCCGTCCTCGGCGCTCGCTCCGGCGCTGGCGGTCTCGCAGTCTGCGCTACCGGCGCCATCGCGCTCGCGGTCCCCGCTACCTCCTCCGTCGGGCTCGCCGTCGGCCTCGCCGTCCCCGTCCCCGTCTCCGTCCCGGTCCCGGTCCCGGTCCCCGTCGCCGTCGCCGTCTCCGTCCCCGTCACCGTCGAAAGGTAGTGGGGGCTTGTGCGTCATTATCCTGGGCATCCGGGTGTGCGTGGGGACATAGCCCTCTCAGCCACGACTGGTCGGGTCGCTGGCCGGTCTCATGGAGGAGGACGACCGGGTCTTCAAGGCGCTGGCAGGCCAGACTCGCTGGCACCTGCTCGATCGCCTCTTCGAGCGCGACGGCCGGACGATCGGCTCGACGACTCGCCCAAGACCGCCGACAACGTGTCCGGCGTCGGCTGGATGTTCGTGCTGAGCGGGCTCAAGACGCTGCTGGAAACCGGGCACCCGCTCACCCCTCAGCGGCCGACAGCCGCCGGGTAGCGACCGGGGCCGGCCCCGGCCGGCGGCTTACGGCACGGTCCCGGGGTTCCCCAGTCCTGGCCTGATGGGCAGGATCGTCAGCGGGGTGCTGCCGCCGGTGATCTTGGCTGAGCAGACCGGCGAGGTGAAGCTGGTGTACAACGAGGCGTACTGGTCGGGCGGGTAGATCCGCAGCACGTGCGCGGTGACCTGGTGACAGGCCGATGCCGGGAAGTTACCAGCGTCGGCGACCCCCAGCCAGGCGTGCGCGGTGCCGCCGTTGGCGGCGAGCGTGACCGTCTCAGAGCCGAATGTCGTCTCCCGCGATGCCGCGTCACCGATCTGGCTGCCCGGGTGACCCGTCACGAACGACACGCCGGGAAAGCCGTACATGGCGCAGCTTTGATCGGAGACGTTGGTGAAGTCGATCGGGACATAGCTGGTACCCGCCGCGGCGCTGCCCTTCGCTACGTCCACCGTCACGTGCAGCGCGGATGTCGGGCACTGCGATGCGGGCATCCGCGGAACCCCGACCGCGGCTGCGCTGGACGACGTGGCGGACGGGCTGGCTGACCCGGTCGCGGTCGGCGTCGCGGCCGGGGGCGCCGCGGCCTGCGATCCGCAGGCCGCGGCCAGTACCGCGACGAACGCGCCGCCGCAGGTGACGGCCGCCACCACGGCGGCCCGCCTGGCGGCACGTGAATTGGTGTTCATGCTCATGCTCCCCGTATTGACCGAGAGTGAATGGTTCAAACGTCTACCACTCTTATGACTGCGTTCCCCCGCCCGCGGTTGCGGTGCGTTACCGACCACGCGGGTTCGCTGCCGCCAGCACCCACCCCAGCCACAGACCCGCAGCGGCCCGAACGACGGCGACGAGCAGCGTGGCCGCGATCCCGAACGCCGCGTGCGCTGGCAGTCCGGCGAGGGCGGCCAGCACGCGGGCGGTCGCGCCGATGGGCAGGCTGCGCAGCGTCGACCACCATAGTGCCGCCGCGCCACAAGCGGCGCCTCACCACAGGGGCGGGTGCCGGTCCTTCCACGGCCGGGCCGCCTCCAGCTGCGCGGACAGCGAGATCAGCGTGCCCTCGTCGCCCATCCGGCCGGCCAGCATCACGCCGATCGGCAGGCCGCCCTCGGTCCAGTACAGCGGCACGTTCACCGCTGGCTGGCCGGACACGTTGTACAGCGCCGCGTAAGGAGTGAAGCGCTTTTGCCGCTCGAAGTTCTCGGCGGGCTCGACCTGATCGAAGTACCCTACTTCGGCCGGCGGGGCGGCCAGCGTCGGGGTGAGGATGGCGTCGTAGCAGCCCAGTGCGGGCAGCGCCGACCGCATGATGATCTGGAGGAAGGCCTGGGCATAGAGCAGTTCCGGCACGGTCACCGCCCGGCCCCGCTCGCGCAGGTACCTGGTGAGAGGCAGCAGCCTGTGCTCGTCGGCCGGGGCCACCGGGGCGAGGGTGGCCATCGAGTACCAGAGGGTCTCGAAGGATGGCACCACGTCGGCCCCGAACGGCATGCTCACGTCCTCGACCTCGTGCCCGAGCTCCGCCAGCAGGCTGCTCGCATCCTCGTAGGCCGCGACGCAGTCGGGATGAACGGCGCCGTCTCCCACCGGATGCGTCAGCGTGCGGCCAATCCGCAGCCGCCCGGGCTCGCGGCCCGCGTAGCGGGCGAAGCTCTCGCCATCGGGCAGGGCCGGCTGGGTGTACATGTCACCCGGCAGGTTCCCGGTCATCACATCGAGCAGCAGCGCCGCGTCGGCGACGCTGCGGGCCAGCGGGCCCTCGGTGGTCAGCCCGAGAAGGTCCGGCATGAGCGGCGCGTTGGAGATCCGGCCGCGGGACGGCTTGATCCCGAACAGGCCGCAGACGCTGGACGGGATCCGGATGGACCCGCCGCCGTCGTTGCCGTGCGCCGCCGGGGCAAGCCCAGCGGCTACCGCCGCCCCGGCGCCGCCGCTCGAGCCCCCGGCCGACCTGCTGAGGTCCCACGGAGTGCGGGCAGGCGGGCCGACCGCTGTCTCGGTATAGCAGGGCAGCCCGAACTCCGGGGTGGCGGTCTTGCCGATAATGACGGCGCCGGCCGCCCTGATCGTGCTCGTCACGTAGTCGTCCTGGCCGGCGATGTTGTCCTCGAACACCACCGAGCCGAACGTCTGGCGCACCCCGGCGACCATGTTCAGGTCCTTGATCGGGATCGGGATCCCGGTAAGGGGCGGCAGCAGCGCGGGATCCGCCGCGTCGGCGACCGCCTTCTCCGCGGCCAGGGCCTGATCACGTGCCAGCTCGGGGGTGACCGTGTAGTACGCCCCCACCGCGGCGTTCTTCTCGTCGATGCGGCTCAGGTAGTGATCGGTGACGGTGACCGGCGACAGCTCACGGGCACGGATCGCGGCGGCGAGCTCGGTGACGGAGAGATCATGAATCTGGGTCATGTTACCGAATGGTAGACCCCGGCTAATCAACCCCCGGCGGAATCTATCTGTATACCCCGTGCGGGGCCGTATAAATCCGCCTAACACCGCGACAATTGCGTGAAGGCCCAGCTACTTGCGCTGGGTTCTAGATCAGTTACGCTGGAGCAGTGGACCCGATCACTGGGCGTCGCGCGGACCAGATGAGCGGGCAGGAGGCGGCTGGCTCCGGCTCATCAGGCTCGCCGCTGCCGCCCGGAAGAAACGGCACGTCGCTGGATTCGCCGCGACGGCCCATCTGGGCGTCGCCCGACAGCGATCGCCAAGGTCAGCAGGACATACCCGGCGATTCCGGGCTGTCGCAGCGCGCCGGAATCTCCGAGCGCGCCGGGGTATCCGAGCCCGTTCGAGTGGCCGAGCCCGTCCGAGTGCCCGAGCCAGGGCGGTCGCCGGAGTCCGGGCGGCTGCCCGAGCCAGGGCGGCTGCCCGAGCCAGGGCGGCTGCCCGAGCCAGACCCGGCGCCCGGCCACCACGTCTTCCCGCAGCGCCACGGGATCAGCCACCTGGCGCGGGACTCCCGGATGCCGGTGTGGCGGCGTCGGCTGATCATCGCCGTCGCGTGCTTCATCGTGCTCACCATCGTGGCCGACTGGCGGATCGGGCTGACCGTGGCGGTGCTCGCCGCGATCGCAGACGCCGTCATCCGGTCTCGCAGCTCCGCCGCGAGCGGCGCGGAGGGCCTGACCACGGGTGCGCAGCGACGGACCAAGCGGGAGCTCGCGAAGCTGGAGCGCTCCGGCTACCGGGCACTGCACATCCGGGCCATCCCGGGCAGCGACGAGGTCATCGATCACCTGCTGATCGGCCCGACCGGGGTGTACTCGATCGACTCCGAGCAGTGGGACAAGCGGCTGCCGGTGCGGACGAAGAACGCCAGGCAGCTATGGCACGGGCCGTTCAGCCAAAAGGACCGCCTTGAGCACGCGCGCTGGGAGGCGGGCCGCGCCAGCGACCTGGTCGGGACCGCGCTCGGCGAACAGATCAGCGTCCGGCCGGCGATGGTCGTCTACGGGCCCGCGATCCCGTGGGGCGTCGCGACGATCAGGGACGTGGACGTGTTTGGCGGCGACAGGCTCCGCAAGTACCTGCGCAAGCGCCCGGCCGGACCCAATGCGCGCCATCTGTCCGCGTCAGACATCGAACGCATCTATACCGCCGCGGACCGGATCCTGCCGCCCAAGCGCTGACCTGCGTTCGCCCTCGCCTCTCGCCGCGTCACCATCACCCCTGCCCCGGCGGCTACGCTGTGAGTTTCACCGCACGTGAGGAGTGCCATCATGCCGCCGCTTCGATCCCGGACCGTCACCCATGGCAGGAACATGGCGGGAGCCCGGGCACTGATGCGCGCCTCCGGGGTTGCCCGCGAGGACATCGGCAAGCCGATCATCGCAGTTGCCAACAGCTTCACCGAGTTCGTCCCCGGGCACGTGCACCTTCGCGAGGTCGGCCAGGTCGTCGCCGATGCGATCAAGGCGGCCGGGGCGGTGCCGCGCGAGTTCAACACGATCGCGGTGGACGACGGCATCGCGATGGGGCATGGCGGCATGCTGTACTCGCTGCCCAGCCGCGAGCTGATCGCCGACTCGGTCGAGTACATGGTCAACGCGCACTGCGCGGACGCCATGGTCTGCATCTCCAACTGCGACAAGATCACGCCAGGAATGCTGATCGCCGCCATGCGGCTCAACATCCCCACGGTCTTCGTGTCCGGCGGCCCGATGGAAGCGGGCAAGCCGATCGCTGCGCTGACCCAAGGCGCGGGCGGGCAGCAGGCCGGCCGCAAGCTCGACCTGATCGACTCGATGGTGGCCTCCGCCGACCCGTCGGTGTCGGACGAGACGCTGGCGCAGATCGAGGAAGCGGCGTGTCCCACCTGCGGTTCCTGCTCTGGCATGTTCACCGCCAACTCGATGAACTGCCTGACCGAAGCGATCGGGCTCGCCCTGCCGGGCAACGGCACCACGCTCGCCACCCACGTCGCGCGGCGCGCGCTGTTCGAGCGGGCCGGCCAGGTGACGGTGGAGATCACCCAGCGGTACTACGCCGACGGCGACGACTCCGTGCTGCCGCGGGCAGTCGCCAGCCGTGACGCCTTCGAGAACGCGATGGCCCTTGACGTGGCGATGGGCGGCTCAACCAACACGATCCTGCACCTGCTCGCCGCGGCGCATGAGGGCGGAGTGAGCTTCGGGCTGAAAGACATCGACGAGCTGTCGCGGCGGGTGCCGTGCCTGTGCAAGGTGGCACCGAGCAGCGACTATCACGTGGAGGACGTGCACCGGGCAGGCGGCATCCCGGCGATCCTGGGCGAACTGGACCGCGCCGGGCTGCTCAACCGCGGCGTGAACACCGTGCACAGCCGCTCGCTCGGCGAGTTCCTTGATCAGTGGGACATCCGCGGCGGGCAGGCCAGCGCCGAGGTAGTGGAGTTGTTCCACGCCGCACCCGGCGGGGTGCGGACCACGCGGCCGTTCTCGCAGAACGAGCGCTGGGAGCACCTCGACACCGATGCCGCGGCGGGCTGCATCAGGGACGCCGCGCACGCCTACTCCGCCGACGGCGGCCTGGCCGTGCTCTACGGCAACCTCGCACCGCACGGCGCCATCGTGAAGACCGCGGGAGTGCCGCCGGAGCTGCACCGGTTCGCCGGCCCGGCCAAGGTCTTCGAGAGCCAGGAGGACTCGGTCGAGGCAATCCTGGCCGGCGCGGTCGGCGCGGGCGACGTCGTGATCATCCGCTATGAGGGCCCGCGCGGCGGCCCTGGCATGCAGGAAATGCTGTACCCGACCAGCTACCTCAAGGGCAGGGGCCTCGGCCGCGACTGCGCGCTGATCACCGACGGCAGGTTCTCCGGCGGCACCTCCGGGCTGTCGATCTGCCACGTCGCCCCCGAAGCGGCCTCGGGCGGAACGATCGCGCTGGCGCGCGATGGTGACCGCGTCGAGATCGACATCCCGCGCCGGGAACTCACGCTGGCGGTGCCGGAGCCGGAGCTGCGGGCCAGGGCCGAGCGGATCAAGGCCGAGCTCGGCTCGTTCCGCCCCCGCGACCGCCGCCGGCCGGTCAGTGTCGCGCTTCAGGTCTACGCCGCGATGGCCACGTCGGCAGCCACCGGCGCGGCCCGCGACATCACCCTGCTGGGCGAGCCGGCCGGAGTCGGCCCGTCCGGCCCGTCCGCCTGACCGATCGTGAGCTCGCCGCACCCGGTCAGCGCTGAGGACTTCGTCAGGGACGGGCGCGCCTCCGACGCGGCCGACGTCGCGCGCATCCAGGTATCCCGGTGGCGATCTGGTTACCCAGGACTCGTCCCCGAGGCCGTAATCGGCGAGTTGACAACCGAGGATTCCGAACGGCGCTGCCGTGACCACTGGACGCAGTCATTGACAAGCCCGCCGACAAGCAGGCACCGGGTGCTGGTGGCGGTGGAAGCGGACGCCGGGGGAGTGCGCCTGGTCGCGGGATTCGCGTCCTTCGGGCCGGCTACCGACCCGGGCCGCTGGCCCGCCACCGACGCCGAGCTCTACGAGCTGTGCGTGGCGCAGGACCAGGCCGGCCGGGGACACGGCAGCAGGCTGCTCAACGCCGCCGCGGCGACGATGTCCGACGATGGCTTCGGCACGGCCTGTGCGTGGCTCCTCGAGCAGGATGCGGCGGCCCGGCAGTTCCTCGAGTCGGCCGGCTGGGCGCCCGACGGCGCGCGACGCGAGCTCGACATGGGCGTCCTGGTGCCGATGATCCGCCTGCACGCGGGCCTCGCGGCTGCTAACGAGGCCGATACATAGGATTGCGTCATGCGTGAGAACTACGTCGGCGGAGCATGGACCCCGCCGGTGAACCAGACCGCTATCGACGTCATCGACCCGGCCACCGAGGAGGTCATCGACCAGGTCCCGGCGGGGCACCCGGCCGATGTCGACGCCGCGGTGGCCGCGGCCAGGACGGCATTCCCTGGCTGGGCGGCCACGCCGCCGGCCGAGCGCGCCAGCCTGCTCGACGCCGCGCACGGGCTGCTCGCCGAGCGCGCCGACGCCGTCGCCGCGACCATCGCGCGTGACATGGGCTGTCCCCTTGCCTTCGCGAGAAAGGTCCAGGTCGCCCTGCCGCTCTCGGTCCTGGCCAGCTATGTGGAACTGCTGGGTTACTACGAGTTCGGCGGCGAGCGGACCGGCAACTCGCTCGTCGTGCGGGAGCCGGCCGGCGTGGCCGGGATGATCACTCCGTGGAACTACCCGCTGCATCAGATCGTCGCCAAGGTCGCCGCGGCGCTGGCGGCCGGCTGCACCGCGGTGCTGAAGCCGAGTGAGGTCGCGCCGCTCGCCGCCTACGAGCTGGCCGCGATATTTCATGAGGCCGGCCTGCCGCCTGGGGTGTTCAACCTGGTCAGCGGGACCGGTCCGGTAGTCGGCGAGGCTATCGCCGGGCACCCCGGCATCGATGTGGTGTCTTTCACCGGCTCGGCCCGGGCGGGCAAGCGGGTCGCCGAGCTGGCGTCGCAGACCGTCAAGCGGGTGACGCTGGAGCTCGGCGGCAAGTCGGCGAACGTGATCCTGCCCGATGCCGACCTGGCCACCGCGGTCAAGGTCGGCGTGGCGAAGGCCTTCGTCAATTCCGGCCAGACGTGCACCGCGCTCACCCGCATGCTCGTGCACCATGACGCCTATGACGAGGCGGTCGCCCAGGCTGCCAAGAATGCCGGACGCTATACGGTGGGCGACCCGTTCGCCGACGGAACGCGGCTCGGTCCGCTCGTCTCGGCTGCCCAGCGTGACCGGGTACGGGGGTTCATCGAGCGCGGCGTGGCGCAGGGCGCCACCCTCGCGGCCGGCGGCGCTGAGCCACCCGAGGGGCTGACCAGCGGCTACTACGTGCAGCCCACGGTGTTTGGCGGCGTCAAGCCCGACATGACGATCGCTCAGGAGGAGATCTTTGGTCCGGTGCTGTCCATCCTGGCGTATGGCAGCGAGGACGAGGCCGTCGAGATCGCTAATGGCACCCGGTACGGTCTGGCGGCCGCGGTCTGGTCCGCTGACGTCGACCATGCTGCGGCGGTGGGCAGGCGGCTGCGCGCCGGGCAGGTCGAGATCAACGGCGGCGCGTTCAACGCCGTGGCACCGTTCGGCGGATTCGGGGAGTCCGGATACGGGCGGGAGCTCGGTGTTCACGGCATGGAGGAGTTCCTGGAGATCAAGTCTCTTCAGTTCTGACAGACTGTCTGCCGTGCGCGTCTATCTGGGATCTGACCATGCGGGGTACGAGCTGAAGGCCGCCCTGATCCAGTGGCTTGCCAGCGCCGGACACGAACCGGTCGACTGCGGGCCCGAAGCCTACAACTCCGGGGACGACTACCCGCCGTATGTCATGCGCGCGGCGCATGGGGTGGTGACCGACCCCGGCAGCCTCGGCATCGTCATCGGCGGGTCAGGCAACGGCGAGCAGATTGCCGCCAACAAGATCCCGGGAGTACGCGCGGCGCTCGCCTGGACCGACGAGACCGCGCAGCTGGCCAGGCAGCACAACGACGCGAACGTGCTGAGCCTGGGCGCCAGGATGTACCCGGTAGCCGACGCCGTCGGGTTCGCCCGGGTCTTCGTGGCGACACCGTTCTCCGGCGAGCCCAGGCACTCCAGGCGGCTGGAGATGGTCACGGACTACGAGAAGACAGGCGAACTCCCCCCGCTCCCTGCCTAGCCCGCGGGCATGCTCTCCGGCAATCCGGTCCGCCGCCGCATATTCGGATACGGCCTGCGGCAGCCGGCCCGAGATTTATCCCGGCGAGATCCTTATCGCGCAGTTCAACCCGGTGGGTCAATGAGCGGTCGTCGCGAGCGGTGACTTACACATGCGAAGATACGAAAACCCGCGAACGCAACGCAGCCCATCGACCGACCTGGACGCGGCGGTCTAGCGGTTATCGTGTCTCGAGGAAGACCACTGCGCCGGGGACGCCGGCCCGGGAGACCAGTTCCTGACCGCATTCCTCGCACGTGGCCCAACTCCGGCGTGCGGCCTCGGCCACGACGTCACCTGCGCAAAAGCCGCTGCGGGCCATCCGGTGACCGCAGCCGGTGATCATTTCAACGCCCCAGTAGCCGGACGGCACGGGAACCTGCGGGCCCCTGGCAATCTCGGCTGCGACCAGGCTGGGATCGGCCCTGCCGTCGGTAATCCACCGGGCGGTAGCGTGCGCAACAACCATCGGAGATTTGTCTCATTTCGCTCGTTTTACGTGGGCCTCACCCGTATCACCATACGGCGGAAGATAAGACCATATAGCAGACGGTAGAGTGACGCCTCAGGTTGACCTGAAATTAACGGGGGAATGCGGCCAGCGATGCTCCGAAGAATTGACCAGGAGACGCCTGCGCCAGTCCTACACCAGCTTGCTCGGCTTCGGGGTAGCGGCGCAGTCGCCGCTACGGCTTCTCGAGGAGCACGGCGCCGGCCTGGCGAGATCGCTAGCCTGCCTTCGTTCGGTATCGATGTGCTTTCGTTTGAAGATCCGGATGGTGTCCAGCTCGAGCTAACCGCTCCGATTGCCCCGGCCGCGGCGGCTGGCGGGTGACGACCATGGATTCCGCGCCGGGGGCGCCGCGCCAGCCGGCGGCGGATCTCCTCTACGACGCCCGTCGCGACGTCTACTACACCAAGCCGGCGTTGCGCGGCTGGCTGCACCTGCTCTGGTTTGGGGCGTCGCTAGTGTTCGGGACCGTGCTGCTGGTCCGCGCGCACGGAGCCACCCGGATCATCTCTGGTGCCATCTACACGACCAGCGTGAGCGCTTTGTTCGGGGTCAGCGCGCTGTATCACCGTGGCAACTGGACCGTGGCATGGCGGCAGCGCCTACAGCGCCTGGACCACCTGATGATCTTCTTCCTCATCGCGGGCACGGCAACTCCGGCTTTTCTGCTTGCCATGCCCGGCGGGCTGGGGCTGACCTGCCTGATCGTGGTATGGGCGCTGGCCATCACCGCGGCCGCGGTTCACATGGTGTGGATGAACGCGCCTGAGCTGCTGGTCGGCGGGACGTTCGTCGGGCTGGGCTGGGTGGCGGGTCTCGCGGTCCCGGAGGTGTGGATCCACGCGGGCGCGACGCCGGGAGCGCTGGTGCTCGGTGGCGGCCTGCTCTATACGGCCGGCGCGCTGTGCTACCGTCGCCGCCGGCCCGATCCTTACCCGTCGGTGTTCGGCTACCACGAGGTCTTCCATACCTTCGTCTGCGTTGGCGCGGCGTGCCAGTTCGCCGCGATAGCACTGCTGCTCGGCTAAGCCGGCCCGGCAGGGCCAGCGCGCGGGTGCGCGTCGCTGAAGCCGCGTGGTGCCGGGCGAGTTCCCGGCCTTACAGTTTGTCCATGGCTGATGAGGTGCCGGCGCTGGGGCGCGGCGATGAGGCGGAGTCACCTGGTGAGCTGCGTGCGTCGCACGGGGATCGGGATCGGGTGGTCGAGCTGCTGCGAGTGGCTGCTGGTGATGGCCGGCTGACCGCGGAGGAACTCGACGAGCGGCTGGAGGTGGCCTTGACGGCGCGTACCCACAGCGAGCTCGCGGTGCTGACCGCGGACCTGCCGACCGCTCCGGGTCCCGCGGCGGCCTGGCCAGTTCCCAAGCCGAAGGAAGTGGTGCGGATCGACTGCCACAGCGGCAGTGCGAAGCGTGATGGCCGCTGGATCGTGCCACAGCGGATCGAAGTCCGAGCGACGAGCGGCAGCGTGACACTGGACTTCACCGAGGCGGTGATCGTGCAGCCGTCGCTTCAGATCCACGCCGATGTGCGTAGCGGAAGCCTGACGCTGGTGACAAAGCCAGGCGTGCTGGTGGACACCGATGATGTGGCGATCCGCAGCGGCAGCGTGCGGATCCGCGCGCCGTGGAGTCCCGACCTGCCCGTCACGTTGCGGATCGAGGTGTCAGGCAAGGTCGGCAGCGGGAGTCTCAGCGCGCGCCCGCCCCACCGGACGTTCTGGCAGTGGCTGCTGCGGCGTCCCAGGCTCTACTCGATCGCCTCGTCCTGACCTGCGTCATTCGCATGGTCAAGCAGGAAAGTTCCGGGCAGGGCAGCAAGGTGGACCCTCGTCCGGTTCGCATGTTCCGGCGCGATCCGGCCGTCCCCGTCGACATGTCCCGGTGGCCCGCTTCGGTGCCCGCGGTGGCCCAGCTCCTGCGTGACGGCCTTGAGCTGCCCAGCGGCCTAACCGTCCTGGCGGGCGAAAACGGATCAGGAAAGTCGACCATCGTTGAGATGCTCGCGGAAGCCTACGGGCTGAATCCGCACGGAGGCTCTGTCCTGGCCACCCAGTTCCGTACCAGGGACAGCGATCCGGGACTCGGGTCCTGCCTGATTGTCGAGCGGGGGGCATACCGGCCCAGCTGGTCCTATTTCCTGCGCGCGGACACGATGCACGAGCTGTACGCCTACCTGGAGGACAACCCGGGGAAGAGCCGCGAACGCTTCCGTGAGCTGAGCCATGGAGAGGGCTTCCTGGCGGTGCTGCGCACCCGGGTGAACGAGCCCGGCTTCTACCTGGCGCCAGTTTCTCAACGAACCAGATTCTTACTTCCGCCATCTGCTCAGCGACTGAGCCGGCCCCGCGGCCCCGCGGCCCCGCGGCCCCGCGGTCTCGCGGTCTCGCGGTCTGAGTCGGCCCCGCGGCCCCGCGGTCTCGCGGTCTCGCGGAGCGAGTCGGGCCGGCGGAGCGAGTCGGGCCGGCGTCGCGTTGATGATCACCGGAGACTCGCTCGCGGAATACGGAGGCTGTTAGGGCAGCTAGGCGTAGAGAAGGGCCGCATGCGGCGGCCACTGCTGATCCCGAGGAGCAGATGTGACCACCCCGCTCACCAAACCTCTCTACACGGCCAGGGCGACAGCGACCGGCGGCCGTGAGGGCCACGCGGTCTCCGACGACGGGATTCTCGACCTGGACCTGCGGCCGCCCAAGGAGATGGGCGGTCCAGGAGGTGCCACCAACCCTGAGCAGCTCTTTGCGGCGGGTTACGCTGCCTGCTTCCAGAGCGCGCTAGGCGTCGTGGGCCGCCGCCAGGGAGTGGACACCAGCGAGTCAACGGTTGAGGCGGACGTCACGATCGGGACGATTGGCGGTGGCGGTTACGGGCTGGCCGTCGCACTTCGGGTTGCCATCCCGGGCGTGGAGCTAGCTAAGGTCCTCGCGCTGACCGAGGCGGCGCACCAGGTCTGCCCGTACTCCAACGCCACGCGCGGCAACATCGACGTCACGCTCGCAGTCGGCTGAGCCAGCCGTCCTGCATGCTGATCGCCCCCGGCAGGAATGGACTGCCCGATCTGGGCCGATAGCTGGCGGCGCCTCCTTCCGCATCTTTTCCATGATCGATGTGGCGTAGCCCACCACCGGTGGGGGGCTCTGCCACATCGATCTTCGGCGGCGCTCCGGAAGGCGTGGCTCACGGGGTCGATGGTGCCAATGTGACGGGAGTAATCCGGTCGGCCGGGTCCGCGGGTACCGCAAGATCGTCCGGGATCAGGAAACGACGGTTTACTCCACGACGTGTCCCCAGAGCGTCAGCGCTGCCACATCGACGACATTCGCCAAGAGGCGCGGCTCACTTCAGGGAACCGCCCCGGTCCCTGGCATCGGGCATGGCCGCCCCAGCTGGCGAAACTTGGCTAGCGGCGCCCAGTCCGGGTGAGCCGCCGCCGGCCGCCAGCCGCCGGCCGCCAGCCGCCGGCCGCCAGCCGCCGGCCGCCAGCCTCCTGCCGCCAGCCTCAGCCTCAGCTGAGGTGGTGGACCTCCTGGAGTCCGTATACCGGCGTCGGAATGCCGACCTGGCGGGCCTTTAGCTGGAGCGCGAGGTACAGCGAGTAGTGCCGTGACTGGTGCAGGTTTCCGCCGTGGAACCACAGCGCCTCATGCTGCGTCGGCTTCCACATGTTGCGCTGCTCGCCCTCCCATGGGCCTGGGTCCTTGGTGGTGTCCGAGCCCAGGCCCCAGCACTTGCCGACTTGGTCGGCCACCTCGCGGGAGATCAGGTCGGCTGCCCAGCCGTTCATCGAGTCGTATCCCGTGGCGTAGACGACGAGGTCAGCCGGCAGTTCCGTGCCGTCCGCGAGCACGACGGCATTCTCGGTCAGGTGGTCGACTTGCCCTCTCACGAGTTTTACGTCTCCGTTTGCCACCAGGTCGGCGGCGCCCACGTCGATGTAGTACCCGGAGCCGCGGCGCAGGTACTTCATGAACAGGCCCGAGCCATCGTCGCCCCAGTCGTGGTCGAAGCCGGCGGATTCGAGGCGGTCGTAGAACTCCTTGTCCCGCTCCCGCATCTGGTCGTAGAGCGGGATCTGGAATTCGTGCATGATCCGGTACGGGATCGACGCGAACACCATGTCTGCCTTCTCGGTGGTCATTCCGGAAGCGACCGCTTGTTCGGAGTAGAGCCCGCTCAGCCCGATCTCCATCAGCGTGTCGGACCTCACGATGTGACTGGATGAACGCTGCACCATTGTCACGCCCGCGCCGTTCTCCCACAGTGCACCGCAGATGTCGAACGCCGAGTTGTTGGACCCGATAACCACGCATGTCTTTCCCCGGTAAGCGTCCGGGCCAGGGTGGGCGCAGGAGTGATGCTGGTCGCCGCGGAACAGATCCATGCCAGGGAAGGAAGGCAGGTGGGGCTTGCCGGATATCCCGGTCGCCAGCACGAGATGGGCCGGGCGCAGCACCATCGGCTGGCCGTCCCGCTCGACGCTGACTGTCCACTCGTGGCTCGCCTCTTCGTAGGCCGCGTGCTTCGCTTCCGTATTGGACCAGTAGTTGAGCTCCATGATCTTGGTGTAGGACTCAAGCCAGTCGGCGATCTTGTCCTTGGGCGCGAAGACCGGCCAGTTGTCGGGGAACTTCAGGTATGGCAGGTGGTCATACCAGACCGGATCGTGCAGGCAGAGCGACTTGTAGCGGCTGCGCCACTGGTCACCGGGGCGACCGCGCTTGTCGACGATGATCGCGGGCACACCGAGCTGGCGAAGCCGGGCGCCAAGGGCGATGCCGCCCTGGCCGCCACCGATGATCAGCACATACGGCTGCTCGGTGGAGCCCAGCTCGGACGCCTCGCGCTCGCGTTCTTCCAGCCAGGTGGTACGTTCGCGGTTCGCGCCGTGCTCGGTGCCCTTCGGACGGCTCGGCCCCTGCGGCTCCTGGTGCCCCTTGAGCTCGTAGACAGTGGTCAGCAGCGTCCAGCAGAGACCGTCGCGCAGCCGCAAGTGCCCGTACCCGCTGCCCGCGGCTGTCTCGAAGTCGATCCACGCCTCCACCACGCCACCGGCGTCAGCCGGTTCCTCGCCGTCAGTGATTTTCCATCCGAACGGCTGCGCCCCGGACAACGTCTCGCCCAGCATCTCGGCGATCGCGGCACGCCCCTCGACGGTCTTGATGTTCCAGGTGAACGCGATGAGGTCGCGCCAGTAGCAGTCCTGGGCGAACAGGGCAGCTGCCGCGGCCGGATCACCAGCCGCCAGCGCGTCCCCGAATTCAGACAGCCAGGTCGCCACCGTGGTTGCGGCCTCGGTCGGTTGCAGGGTTGCGGTCATCTGCACACTCCCGTCTTCGTGAAGGTTTGCGGGCTTTTCTCGGCAATCGCATAACGGGAACGCCGGCCCCTGCCGGAAACTCCCGATGGCCGTCGACGAAGACGCAGGCGGCAGGCACCCGCGCGACCAGGCCGAGCCTCGCTGTCGCCGAAGTAACGCAGGACCGCCGGGCGGTCAGCCAGCCAGAACTCCAGGCCGGTGCGCGGCTCGACGTGGCAGACCTGCGCCACGCGAGCGCCCGGCCGGACATCGCAGCTGCGTTGTTCCGAGCCGAGCAGGCGGCCGGAACGTGCCGTGCGCCGAGCGGCCCTGCCCAGGCCAGGATGATCATGATCCGGTCCGCGAGTATCTGGCACAACCCAACTCTGACCACCGATCCACGGATCTAGCAAGCAAGAGCCCGGCGGCTGCGCCGGGATTCCGGCCGCAGCGCATCGGCGGCGATCTTGTCAGCAAGCGGCATTCCTGCCGAGACGCTCTCGCCCAGCCTCGCATCGCAGGCAGAGTTGCGTCCCGCCCACTGTCGCCTCGACGGCCGCGAAGCTCGAACGGTCGAACATCCTGCCCCGCCGAGCTGCTGTCGACGTCCTGTCATCCGGACTCTTCCGGCCCAAATAATGAGACTGGACGTTCCCGCGGGAACGTGCGGCGGTCGCCGGCGAGCCGGCCAGCGGCGGAGGCCATCATCGAGCGGGTCACGGCATCGTGCAGCAACCGAACCGGCGCGAAATAGAACTTCCCGCGCCAGCCCTTCAGCGTAACGGCGGTTGTCACGTGCACCAGGCCGGGCTCGGCGCCGACGGACGCCACGAAGTGCAAGTGGCGGTCGTCGGTATCGATGATCGCTTCGTCGCCAACGACCCGGTCCACGGCGAGCATCGCCGGATCGGCCTGCCGAAGGTGCAGCGCCGCCGCGGCAACCGCGCGCAGCGCGAACAGGCCCTTGACCCATGACGGCAGGGATCTGGCGTCGAAGATCGCCCGCGCCCACTGCTCGGGCGTGTGCTCAGTGGCGTTCGCTGCCGCGACGGTCGTCGTCGCCGCCCAGTCCGGGCTGGGCATCAGGTCGTAAGCACCAGACATTGTTCCTCCGTACGCCAGGGTATGGAGACATACGCTACCGTATGGCCGCGGCGAACATGAGGCGGGCCGGGACAACTGGATCGGCAGGAGGAGGCCGCACGCCAGGCGTTCTGGGCCGCCGGCCCTGTTCGCGGCGCTACCCTCCTGACATGGCAGTAGCCCTGAGTCACATCACCTTCGACAGTGCTGATCCTCGTTCGCTTGCCCGGTTCTGGTCAGAGGCACTCGACCGCCCCGTCGATGAAGGCGCCAGCGAGTTCTTCGCGACGATCGACAACCGGGAGCCGGATCGACCGTCTTGGTTCTTCATCCGGGTGCCCGAAGGAAAGAGCGCCAAGAACCGTATGCACGTCGACCTGACGGCCGACGATCGGACGGCGGAAGTCGAGCGGCTGTCGGCCCTGGGCGCCGTCCAGTTGTCTGAGCACGACGCGTGGGGCGCCGTGTGGACGGTGCTGGCTGACCCGGAAGGCAACGAGTTTTGCGTGGGGCAGCGCCCGGTTCAGAGCTAGGTCACGCACCCCCTGGGCATGATTGCTCACTCATTCAGCGTGAAGGATCCTGGTCGCTGCTACGACCAAGATCCTTCACGCTGATGGACTACCTGCCAGGCGGCGGAGGAGGTAGGCGGAGAAGTACGGACCGTACCTGCGCTGCAGTTCGGGCCGGCGCCAGTCTTGGCCGTCGATCACACCGCGGCACGATGGCGTACCACAGCTGCACTCCATCGACTCGCTGCTGTCATCGAACAACGCGTAGTCAGTGGCCAGCTCCTCGCCGGGCTCGATATCCCGCATCGCGACCAGGACGATATTCCCGGCGAAGCCGACGTTCGGCTCGCAGGAATGGTTTATGAAGAGCATCACCTGTTCGTATTCAGATTCTTCGAGCGCGACGAGATGGAAGTCGTCGGCGATCTGGATGTCGGAGTTCTGCAGGCGTTCGGGCAGCCGGTTCAGGGTCGCGGTGTCCACGATGTGCCCGCCCTTGATGGCGACCACTTCGTCCCGCGCGATCAGCTGGACGGCGATCAGCCCGCGTCCCGCTATGCCGCTGGGCCGGCCCTTCGCCGCCTTCGGCGAGATGTAGCTGGAGACGATCACCGGCTCTGCCCCCGCCTGGTGCGGGCTCTCTTACGGCCCGTCCGCTGTGCCTTACCCCGTCCTTCGTTGTCCTGGCTGCCGTGGCCCTGATCGCGCTCACCCTGGCCGCGTCCTCCACCCGCGCCGCGTCTTCCACCCGCGCCGCGTCCTCCACCCGCGCCACCCGCGCCGCTCTCGTCCGGCGTAGCAGCCGGCGACGCCGTCTCCGCGGCGGGCTGCTGACCAGGCTCGCCGGATTGCCCGCCGCCGCGGGGCCGCGGTCCCCGGCGCTTGCCCGGCACGCCACCCGTGCGTCCTTCCGCACCGATCTTCGCCGGGTCCTGCTGGCTGGCCGGCGCCTGCTCCGTGCCCTCAGCCTGAGCCTCGTGCTCGGCATGCGGCCTGGACACATCCCTGGCACGCATCGCAGAACTCAGCGTGATTTTCATGCCGGGCATGCCACTAGTCTCGCACCCACGTGGTCAGGGACGCTCAGTCGGACGCTCCGCCCGCTCCCGCGGACTCTCCGGTGAGCAACCGCAGCCAAACTCAGGAACCCAGCGACTGTTGCTCACCCGACAACAGCCGCGACAGGTTCTCCGCGAGCTCCGCGGCAGGCACTCTCGTCTGGTCGCCGCTCCCCATGTCCCTGATGGTGACGCAATCCTCGGCCTGCTCCGCGTTCCCGTAGATCAGGCAGAACCGCGCTCCGGCGTCGCTGGCCCACTTGAGCTGCCTGCCGAGCTTCGATGACGACCCGAGATACACGCTCGCGCGTGCGCCCGCCGAGCGCGCGGCGGCCGCGAAACCGAAGCTCGCCGCGGCCAGTTCGTCACCCATCACGGTCACCGCCACATCCAGGCGGCCACGCTGACCCTCAGTGTCGGCCGAACGCAGCGCGAGAATCCGCTCGACGCCAAGCGAGCCCCCTGTCGCCGGGACGTCGGGCCCGCCGAGCGTCTCGATCAGATGGTCGTAACGCCCCCCGGCAGCGATCGATCCCGGGATGCCTGGCGCCGTCACCTCCCAGATGGCGCCCGTGTAGTAGGACAGTCCTCGCACCATCCGCGGCGTGAACACGATCTGGTCGGCCGGAACCTGGCTGCGCACCAGCGCGATCAGGTTGTCGATTTCCTCAAGCCCCGAGGCCCCCTCGTCGTTGGACTTGAGCGCGGCCCGCACCTGCTCCGTCGCATCAGCCGCGGTCATAGCGTCCACCAGCGCCGCCGCCTGAGCATCGGCGAGCCCGCGTCCGGCCAGCTCGGTGATCACCTCGGCCGGCTTCAGTTTGTCCAGCTTGTCCAAGGTGATCAGCACGTCGGACCCGATCTCGTCCGGCACGCCGAACGCACGCAGCAGCCCAGCCAGGGCCAGCCTCGAGTTCAGCAGCACGGTGAAGGAGTCCAGGCGCAGTGCGGTCAGGGTTTCGTTGACCGCGCACAGGACCTCGGCATCGGCGAGCGGCGAGCGCGAGCCGAGGGTGTCGAGGTCGCACTGCGCGAACTCGCGGAAACGGCCCTTGCCCGGCCGGTCCGCGCGCCACACCGGGCCGATCGTGTACCGCTTGTACGGCGACGGTAGCTGGCTGCCGTAGGCCGCGGCGACCCTGGCCAGCGGCACCGTCATGTCATAGCGGAGCGCCAGGTCCGCCTCGCCGGACGCCTCGTGCTCGCCGCGCCGCAGGATCTTGAAAATGAGCTTGTCGCCCTCGTCCCCGTACTTGCCCGTGAGCACGTCGAGACGCTCGAACGCCGGTGTCTGCAACGGCTCGAAGCCGTAACGGACAAAAACTTCTTTTATTGTCCCGAACGCCGCTTCGCGAGACTCGAGCTCGGCAGCAAGGAAGTCACGTGTCCCCGACGGAGGATCAAACCGCATTGGCATGCACCTATGCTGCCCGACAGCGGGGGAGACGTCACATCGGTTTCGCTACACCGGACTGTCGGCGGCCCGCACTACATTGGACCTGAGTGACGCGATGAGGAGGATTGCCGTGGCCGGCGAGCTTCGCACCGGCGGCGGGCACGGCGCGGCGGGCGCGCCGCCGCTGGGTGCGCACTGGGGGCGCCAGCAGGGCGCGGACTCCGGCGTCCTCTGGGAGACGCTGCGCGGCGTGGTGGCCGCGCGGGCCGCCCAGACCGGGCGGGCCAGCCTGGACATCGTGGACGTCGGCGGCGGTACCGGCGGCTTCGCCGTTCCGCTCGCGGTACTCGGTCACAGCGTGACCGTGGTCGATCCGAGCCCAGACTCGCTGGCCGCCGCCCAGCGGCGGGCGGCAGAGGCAGGCGTGCCGCTGCGCGCCGTGCAGGGTGATGTCTCCGATCTAGCGGCGGCTACCGGCGGGGCGGGCGCCGATCTCGTCCTTTGCCACAGCGTGCTCGAGTACGTCGATTCCCCCGGGGCGGCGATGGCCGCGATCGCCGGCATCCTCCGGCCCGGCGGGGTGGTCAGCGTGCTCGCCGCCAGCGCGGTCGCTGCTGTGATCCACCGGGTTCTGGCCGGCCGGTTCGACGAGGCCAGGAGGCTGATCGCCGCGACGGGGATGCAGACAGTCTCGCCAGGCGACGCAGTCCTGCCCGGCAGCGACGCGGGTGCCGGCGGCCAGAGCGCGGCAGGTGCCGGCGACCGGAGCGCGATCGATGCCGGCGGCCGGAGCGCGGCGGGTGCCGGCGGCCAGAGCGCGGCTGATGCTGGTGACCGGAGCGCGGCCGCCCAGGAGGTGCTGCCGCGCAGATTTACCCTGCCGGCCGTCGTTGAGCTGATCGAGAAGGCGGGACTCCGCCCCGGACCGGGGCACGGAGTCCGGGTGTTCACCGACCTGGTGCCGAGCATGTTCACCGATACCGACCCTGGTGCGGCCGACGCCCTGCTCGCCCTGGAGGAGACGGCCTCCGGCCACCCCGAGTTCCGTGGCATGGCCACCCAGTTCCACGTGCTCGGATTCCGGTAGGTCATGTCCGCAGACGTCGCTGATGACGCGGGCTGCCATATCCTCCACGTCGATATGGACGCTTTCTACGTGAGCGTCGAGATCCGTGATCGCCCGGAGCTTTCCGCGGTACCGGTAATCGTCGGGGCGACCGGCGGCCGGGGCGTCGTTCTGTCCGCCTCGTACAGTGCCCGGACGTTCGGCGTCCGCTCGGCCATGCCCGTGATGCGAGCGCGAAGGCTCTGCCCGCAGGCGGTGTTCCTCCCGCCGCGGCATGATCTCTACGCTGCGGTGTCGAAGGAGGTCATGGCGATCTTCCGCGCGGTCACCCCGCAGGTGGAGCCGCTCGCGCTCGATGAGGCGTTCCTTGACGTCTCCGGCGCGCTGCGGCGGGTGGGCACGCCCGTCGTGATCGCCAGGATGATCAGGGAACAGGTCGCTGAGCAGCAGGGCATCACCTGCTCGGTCGGCGTGGCGAACTGCAAGTTCGTCGCCAAGATCGCCTCCGTGCACTGCAAGCCTGACGGGCTGCTCGTCGTCCCTTCCGGCGGGGTCCTTGCCTTCCTGCACCCGCTGCCGGTATCCGCGCTCTGGGGCGTGGGGGAGCGAACCGGGCAGCTGCTCGCCAGGCTCGGCCTGCGCACCGTCGGCGACATCGCGCACACCCCGGCCGCCTCGCTGCAGCGCGAACTAGGCGTAGCGCACGGCTCGCATCTGGCCGCCCTCGCCTGGGGACGCGACGAGCGCGCCGTAGTACCGCACGCGCCGGAGAAGAGCATCGGTGCGGAGGAGACCTTCGCCAGCGATGTCGATGACCCCGGGCTGATTCGCCGGGAGTTGCTCAGGCTTTCCCAGCGCACCGCTCGCGGCCTGCGCTCGTCTGGATGCGTGGCCCGCACAGTCGTGATCAAGCTGCGGTTGGCCAACTTCACCACGATCACCCGGTCCCGCACGCTGCCCGAGCCTACCGACGTGGCCCACAAGATCCACGAAACCGCCTGCGCCCTGTATGAGGCCGCCGGGCTGGACCGGGCCCGGCTGCGCCTGGTCGGGGTGCGGGTTACCGGCCTCGTCCCGGCTTCTGCCGCGGCTACCCAGCTGGTACTTGGCGAGCAGCCGACCGCCTGGCGCGAGGCCGAGCGGGCGGTTGACAAGATCACCCGGCGGTTCGGCGCGGACGCGGTGCGTCCAGCCGCCCTCGTCCCCGACGAGCATGACAGGCAGCATGGCCAGACAGGATCTGGCGGCCGGGACGACGGCTCCTGGAGCCGGACAGATGGGTAGAACCCGGGCGCACGGGCGGTCCCGGAGCCCGAATCCGCCTGTCCTGCACCCGCGTTGCACCAGTGACCTGAGCGACACCAGGAGTATTCGTGCCGCGACCCAGCAGCCCGGCGCGGGTACGGACTTCCACGCGACGTGCCGGCCATCGTATCCTGGGTGTATATCCCGCGTATGTGAGGTGAAGGTGACCGCAGCACGACCCGGCTCGCCCGAGAGGTTGCATGGGAGGCACCGTGCCGCTCTCTGATCATGAGCAGCGCATGATCGACCAGATCGAGAAGGCGCTGTATGCCGAGGATCCGAAGTTCGCGCAGAGCGTTCGCGCACGCGATCCCCGTGTGCACTACCGACGCAGGATGATCTGGGCTGCCGCCGGATTCCTGCTGGGTGTAGGCCTGCTGCTGGCCGGGGTCGTGACCAAGGCTTGGTACATCGGGATGAGTGTCGCCGGGTTCCTGGTCATGCTCACCTGTGCCATGTGGGCGCTGACCAGTTGGCGGCACATGAACGGCACCGTCACGGGGGTCGGTTCTGCCACGCCACCCAAGCAGCGCCGTCGCCGGGGGACCGACCAAGGGTTCATGGAACGGCTAGAGGAGCGGTGGCGGCGTCGCCAGGAAAGCGACGGCCGCTAGCTCTGGCCAGGAAAGCGACGGCCGCTAGCTCTGGCCAGGAAAGCGACGGCCGCTAGCTCTGGCCAGGGGCGTGTTCGCGGTAGCCGGTTGCCCACAGGAAGGCGAGGGCTGCTAGCCCTGGCCGGGTCGTGTTCGCGGCAGCTGCTTGCCCATCCACGTGATGGCAACCTCAACCCAGCCGAACACATCGAGCACGTGCGCTACGGCGTGCCGTGTCCGATCGACCGCGGAGCCGGGCAGCAACCGGGCCTGCCAGCGGGCGGCTGCGGTCACCGAGGCGGAGACCGCGCCGCGCACCGCGGTTACATCCTCGGCAAGTCCGCCAGCAGGTCCCGGTTCCCGCGCGTAGCTGGCGCGTTCCTCGGCCTGGGCGAGGCGGTCCAGTGCCTGGCGGGCGGGCCCGGCCAGCCGCTGCCCGGCAGCGACCCGTCTGGCCACGGCGCGCGGCGTCTCCCCTGGATCGTGGCTGATGCCGTAGTCGGTCAGGTCGTCCAGCAGCTCGAACCACGCGGCGTGCGCGCGGGCCGCGTCGCCGTGTGCTGTCATCCAGCGCCGCCGTCTGGTCAGTGACCTGGCCGTACGCGGTGTGAGCAGCGCAGCGGCGAGCAGCACCGCCACCACGATGAGCGGCACCGCCGGACTGCCGCCCGATCCCGTCCCGGTCGCGCTCCCGGGCGCGCCCCCGGTCACGTCACCCGGAGGCTGAATCCCATGGCGGCCGTAGCCGCCTTCCGGCTGGAAGGGCCGAGGACCCTCGCGCCCGCCAGGATGCGCGCCGGTGCCACCGGGTGAAACCCCGCCTTGGCTCTGAGAACCCGGCAGGACGCTGTAGGGCGGCTTGGTCGCCGTGCCCTGGCCGACCGCGGTGCCGCTAGGCGTCGGCTCCCACCCCAGCCAGCCGAGTCCCCGGAAGTACAGCTCGGGCCAGGCGTGCGCGTCGCTCGTCATGACCTGGTAGTTGCCGTTGCCCTGGCTGGTCCCGGCGGTGTAGCCAACGACCACCCGCGACGGGATGCCGAGCAGCCGGGCGAGTACCGCCATCGCGAAGGCGAACTGCTGGCAGTATCCGCGCCTGGTGACATTGAGGAAATTGCTGAGCCCGGCCGCGCCGCTGGGTTCGGTCACTTCCAGGCTGTACTTGAACTTGCCGGACGTGAACCAGCTCTGTAGGTCGCCGGCCTTCTCATAGGGCGTTGTGGCACCCTTGGTGATTTTCTTGGCCAGCGACGTGAGCGAACGGAAGGACTGGGGGACGGTCAGGTACGCGCCCATGTCGCCGGCCCCGGCGGGCGAACTGGCAAGCCGCGAGCGGAGCGGGACGACAAGGTCACTGGTCACGGTGTAATCCAGCCCGGACAGAGGCGCGGACGTGGAGTACACCATGAGCGTGCCCGGATCTGCCTGCCAGCCGCCAGAGATGCTCACCTGCCGGGCTGGGTAGGGCAGCGGCAGGAAGCTTTGCGTGGCCGTGACCCCCGGCTGGATCCGCACCTTCGTCTGCACGGTGGGCCATTTCCCGGTGAGCGCGGGAACCGGAGGCAGCCCTCCGCCGCCGGCTAGGGGAACGCCCTTGATACCCGGCGACAAGGTCCAGTTGGTCGTGGTCAGGTTGCCGAGCACGAACACCTGTAGGTACGGCGGGTCCTGTGTCGTGTCGGTGGTGTGGTACTTGAGCACCACCGACGGCTTGGCTTCCCGCAGATCCGCGGTCATCTGGATCAGCGGATTCACGATTCCTGCGCCAGCGCCCTTACCGTCCCCCGGGCCGCCGAACCCGTCGCCTGGCCCGGGGAAGATCTTGTGCGCATGCAGGCCGGGGATGAGCAGCGGGGCGAACATGGCAATGACAACGGCGGTGAGACCGATACGGCGGCCGGATGCCGCCAGGGCATGGGTGCTTGGACCGCTGCCCAGCTCCTCCGCTGGCTCGTCGCTATGCGCGTTCCACGGGGTCACCAGCCGCCCCCACAGCCGAAGGCGTTCCCGCCCATCGGCGCTGAGCAGGGCGAGGTAGCCCGCCATGCCGAGGCAAAATAGGACCACGTTCTCCACCGCGCTCCGCCCCGCATTCGCGGCGATGGGAACGCTGAACAGCACGAGCAGCGGCAGGCCGGCCAGCGCGCACCGGCGCAGCCGCACCGCTACCAGGTCGGTGACGGCCGCGACCAGCCCGATTCCGGCAGTCGCAAGGAGCTCGAGCCCGGGATGGCCGGGTACCGGGGGCGCTAGCGTCCGCGTATCCCGCAGCCCCTGGAGGGCGGACCGCCATAGCTGAACCAGCGACGCATCGGTGGGGAACAACCCCAGGAAGGATGAGCTCGCCGAGTAGAGCACGTTGAGGTACAGCATCAGGGCGACCAGCGCGCATAGCAGGCAGACGAGCGCTGGCAGGGCGCGCAGGGCGCGGTGCCTGGTCGCGGTGCCTACGGCGGCGACGACGATGATCGCCCCAATGCCGCCCCAGAACCATTTGCCGCCGCTCAGCAGGGGGACCAGCGCCGTGGACGCCGCCGCGGACGCGAGTGCGGCGGTCACCGTAAGCCTGTGATTCACCTGGCCGCCTCCGGTAGATAGCGGGCGTTCTCGGCTTGCCCTGCCGTCGACGATGCCCCCTGCAGCCGCTGCCAGGCCGTCGCCAGCGGGGTACCGGCACGTACCGTGGCCACCCGCCAGCCCGCCGCGAGCAGCACGCCGGCGGCGTCCTGCGTCCCGTCGGCGCCGTCGGCGGGCTGCGGGCCTATTGTCCAGGTCGAGACGGCCAGGAGCAGGGCGAGCGCGGGCGAGCGGCCATGGTGGCTGACCGCCAGGCTTCTTGCCTCGGCGGCCGAGAGCTGGCCTGCCACCACGATGAACAGCCCGCTTACCCGAGGCATGACAGCGGAAAGGGCGGGCACGAGGTCCCGTCCTGCTGACTGCTTGACGACGGCCAGCGTGTCGAGCATGACGTCCTCGAAGCTGCCCGCGCTGGGAATCGCGCCGGCATCGGTGACAAGCTGGCCATCGAACCCGTGCATAGCCAGATGCACGCCTATCGATGCGGCGGCGCTGACCGCGAACTCGAATGACGATGTCGTGCCGCTGCCTGCATGCGCCCTGCGCCTGGTGTCAAGGAGCAGGACGGCGTGGTTGCGCCACTGCTGCTCCTCGCGGCGCACCATCAGCTCTCCGTAGCGCGCGGTGGACCGCCAGTGCACCCGGCGCAGCTCGTCCCCGTCACGGTAGGGGCGTGTCCCGGTGTCGTCATCACCGGCCGCGGCGACGACCCTGGCCCGGCCCTCGCCGTCGCCCAGCCAGCTTCCTGGTATCACGGTGCCAGGCAGTGGCACGATCTTCGGCGAGACCACCAGCGTGCTGTAAGTGCTGAACGACCGGCCGAGTTCCACCAGCCCGAATGCGTCCGCGACGCGGATCCTGAGCGGGCCCACAGTGAACTTGCCGCGCACGTCGGAGCGGAGCGGGTAGTTAAGCTCCCGGCTGCCTTCGCGCTCGATCCGCTCGAGGACGAATCGGGGGCGGCTGCCCAGCGAGTACGGCACGGTGTCCTCGGCAAGCAGCAGGCTGGTGGGCAGCCGCGTGACATTCTCGATCAGCAGGCTCACCTGAACGGTCTGGCCCGCGGGCACCCGCGCCGGGTTGATCTGCCGCACGCAGCCGAGGCGGTACCGGGCTCGACCGGCAGCGAGCGCGGACAGCAGCGGCAGCAGGAAGATCAGGGCTCCGACGCGCACCAGGTCGCGTTCGCCCAGCGCCAGCCCGGAAATACCGGCCGCCAGCCCGGCCGCGAGAAATGATCTCCCGCGAGTAGTGAATCCGGCGAACAGCGACCGCATGGCTGCCTTCCCTCCGGCTCCCTGGCTCAGGCTCTCTGCGGCAGGGGTACGCGCTGGATGAGCCTCGTGAGGACCCGCTCAGGTAGCTTGCGCTCGATGATCGCGTCGGCCGTCGGCAGCAGCCGGTGGGCGAGCACGGGCACGGCGAGCGCCTGGACATCGTCGGGGATCACGAAGTCGCGGCCCTCGAGGGCCGCATATGCACGGCAGGCGCGCAGCAGGTGCAGCGTGGCCCGCGGTGAAGCACCGAGCCGCAGCTCCGGACTCGACCGGGTCGCGTTCACCAGGCTGATGACGTAGTGCCTGATCGTCTCCGCCACGTGCACGCCCCGGACGGTGGTGATCAGCTCGCGCATGTCGTTCGCGGTGGCCACCGACTCGAGCCGATCGAGCGGCGAGAAAAGCCCGTGCGTATCGAGCATCTCGAGCTCTGCTTCGGGGGACGGATATCCGATGGAAATGCGCGCCGTGAAGCGGTCGAGCTGAGCCTCAGGAAGCGGGTAGGTGCCTTCCATCTCTATCGGGTTCTGGGTGGCTATGACCATGAAGGGGGACTCGAGATGATAGGTCGTGCCGTCAACGGTGACCTGGCGTTCTTCCATGCACTCGAGCAGCGCGGACTGAGTCTTAGGGGATGCCCTGTTGATCTCGTCGCCGACCAGGATATTGGCGAACACAGGCCCGGGCTTGAACTCGAAATCCCTGAGTTCCTGGTTGAACGCGTTGACTCCGGTGATGTCGCTCGGCAGCAGGTCGGGAGTGAACTGGACGCGCCGCACCGTGCAGTCGATGGACCTGGCCAGCGCCTTTGCCAGCATGGTCTTGCCGACGCCTGGCACGTCCTCGATCAGCAAGTGTCCCTCGGCCAGCAGCACCGTGAGGGCCAGCCGGATCGTCCCGGCCTTTCCGTCGATCACCGACTCGATGGCCTTGCATGCCAGGTGCACTACCTCGGTCTGTTCCGCGAGCGGGCGCGCGGCACCTTGTCCCGTGTCGACCGCCACTTGGCCTCCTCGCGTTTTCGGGTCGCGGTACCCAGCGCAGGCTTCACAACGCACCTGACCGTCCGCGTCGCAGTCGTGCGTCTCTGACAGTACGTCTTGCGGCGGTATGTGCGCGAGGTTGAGTTCTGTTCGACGCCGAGCCGTGAAGATTCTGTGCCCTTCGCGCAAGCTAACCGCAAGCTTCGACGCGCCGCGCGCACAGCACCCGCAAGATTCGCCGCACGGGTGACAGCCGCTTGTGCGCGGCCCCCCGCAAGGCGCTCCCCACTTCGCCCCACCTTCTCTAGCTGGGATTTCTCGCGTTCGATAGCCCCTGAACGGGGTTAAGAACGATTGACGGTGGGGAAATGTGGAGTACAGTGGTGCGCCGTGGAGTAAGTGAGTCTCTCGACGTTGGTCGCTGGGAGGCCGAAGGGGGTGAGCGCCGATGTTCCTCGGCACTCACACGCCGCGCCTCGACGACAAGGGACGGCTTTTCCTGCCTGCCAAGTACCGGGACGAGCTCGCCGGAGGACTGGTGATCACGAAAGGCCAGGAGCGCTGCCTCTATGTCTTTCCCACCGCGGAGTTCGGCCGGATCACCGAGGCGCTGCGCACCGCTCCGGTGACGGCAAAGGCAGTGCGCGACTACAGCCGGGTCTTCTTCGCCAGCGCGTCTGACGAGCTGCCTGACAAGCAGGGGCGGATCACCATCCCGCCTGCGTTGCGCGCGTACGCGGCGCTGGAGCGCGACTGCGCTGTGGTCGGTGCGAACACCCGCCTCGAGATCTGGGGCGCCACGGCCTGGCAGAGCTACCTGGACCAGCAGGAGGACGTGTTTTCCGCCGCATCGGAGGAGGTGCTGCCGGGGATTCTCTGAATCCATGTGCTCGGCGAGGTCTGCGCCCGCGTCCGGGCGGTCCAGTCGGCTGACGCCCCTTCCCCGGCGCCAGGCGGCAACGATGACCGCCGCTCGCGCGGACGTAGACCTGGCCGGGCGCACCGGCGGCACCTGTCGCCCTGCGCGTCAGCAGCCGATACAGGAGGGGGGTCTGGCGACAGTGACATCAGCAGCGCACGTCCCGGTCATGGCCGACCAGGTCGCTGCTCTCCTCGCGCCCGCGCTCGAACCCGACGGCGCGGTCCTGGTGGACGCGACGCTCGGCCGGGCGGGGCACGCGCAGGTACTCCTGGATGCCCATCCGGGCCTGGCGCTGATCGGCCTGGACATGGACGTGAGTGCGATCGAGGAATCCCGGCGGCTGCTGACCGGCCACGCCGCCAGGATCACCCTCGTGCACGCCCGCTACGACGAGATGGCCGAGGTCCTGGCGGGTCAGGACCGGTCGCGGGTGCAGGGCATCCTGTTCGACCTTGGTGTCTCCTCACCGCAGCTCGACGACCCGCACCGGGGCTTCGCCTATTCCTATGACGCGCCGCTCGACATGCGCATGGACACCACGCGGCCGCTCACCGCGGCGCAGGTCGTGAACACCTACTCTGCGGAGCGCCTGGCCGCCGTCCTGCGCGAGTTCGGCGAAGAGCGGTTCGCGATGAGGATCGCCAACGCGCTGGTACGAGAACGCTCCCGCGCCCCGCTGACCAGCACGGCACGGCTGACTGACATCATCCGGGCGTCCATTCCCGCTCCCGCCAGGCGAACCGGGGGCAACCCGGCCAAGCGCACCTTCCAGGCTCTCCGCATTGAGGTGAACGGGGAACTGGAGGCGCTCAGCCAGGCCCTGCCCGTCGCCATGGAGGCGCTGACTCCCGGCGGGCGGATCGTTGTGCTCGCCTACCACTCGCTCGAGGACCGGATGGTCAAGCGCGCGTTCGCCGAGCGGACGACAGACACGACTCCCCGCGGGCTGCCCCAGTCGCTGCCTTCGCACCGCCCGCGGTTCAGGCAGCTCACCAGAGGAGCGCTGCGGGCATCCGCCGAGGAGGTGGCCGCCAACCCCCGGGCGGCCTCGGTCCGGCTGCGGGCGGCGGAACGGATCAGCAGGGCGGCGGCATGAGGCGGCAGGGCACCGGACTGGTTCGAGGCGCTGACATCGAGGGGTGACAGACATGGCAACCGGATTGATCGGCGAAAGGGCAGGATCGCAGCCGCGCGAGCCTGGCGAGCCGCGCCAGCTACAGCGCCCCAGGCCAGAGGATTCCCGGCCAGGTCAGCTGAAGCCGGGGCGAC